>NZ_JBXUND010000002.1:0-986762 GCF_057196865.1 Bacillus sp. SYZHCR11 | reverse complement strand
GACTACGCACATCGCTGTGCGATTTATTTAAAACTTTGAATTAACAGGTACGTTTTGTCTTGTTTAGTTTTCAAAGAACTTTTCCGCCCCTCTCGAAGCGACCTCTTAATCATAACATTTTCAGTTTGCTAGGTCAATACTTTTTTAAAAAATATTTTCGCTAGGCTTGCCTTTCTATTAAAAAGACAACAAAAAGAATTATATCAGCATCATCACCATGTGTCAAAGCTTTTTTTCATTTCTTTATATAGTAAAAGCGCAGCCTGTTGCAGCTGCGCTTTTTCGTTTATACTTCTTCCGTTTCTTCCGGCTCTTCTTCATTCTTTTCCACAAGCGCCACAGTGGCTACATGCTCTTGATCAGACATGCGGATCAGACGGACGCCTTGTGTTACGCGTCCCGTAGTGGAGATATCATTAATATCCATTCTGATTAACACGCCGCTTGCCGTAATAATCATTAAGTCCTCTTCGCCTTTTGTTGCTTTCACAGTTACTAACGGACCGTTGCTGTCAGTGATTTTACATGTTTTAAGGCCTTTTCCGCCCCGGCTTTGAACTCTGTATTCTGAAGCCGGTGTGCGTTTGCCGTAGCCGTTTTCTGTCACTATGAGGACATGGGAGTCTTCTTCAAGAATCTCCATGCCTACAACGACATCATCGTCTGTCAGCGTGATACCTTTAACACCCGCAGCTGTGCGTCCCATTTGTCTTACATCTTCTTCAGGGAAACGGATCAGCAAACCGTTCTTCGTTCCGATGATGATTTGTTTCTTGCCGTCAGTCAGGCGGACGGCCATCAGTTCATCGTCTTCCCGGAGACCTAGGGCGATCAGACCGTTATTCCGTATATTCGCAAACTGGGACAGTGCCGTACGTTTCGACACCCCTTGTTTGGTCGTAAAGAAGAGGTATTGCTCCTCATCAAACGTGCTGACCGGAATAATGGCATTAATCCATTCGCCTTTTTCAACTTCCAGAAGGTTAATAATCGGAATGCCTTTTGCCGTACGGCCGTATTCAGGGATTTCATATCCTTTAGAACGGTATACCTTCCCTTTATTAGAGAAGAACAGAATCGTATCGTGCGTTGATGTGGAAATTAAGTGTTCCACAAAGTCATCTTCATTCGTTCCCATTCCCTGTACGCCTTTTCCGCCCCGTTTTTGGCTGCGGTATGTGGACGCCGGGAGACGTTTAACATAGCCGTTATGGGTCAGTGTGATGACGATATTTTCTCTCTCGATAAGATCTTCATCTTCAATTGTTTCAAGACCGGACGTCACGATTTCAGTGCGTCTCTCATCATTGAAACGCTCTTTGATTTCATTAAGTTCTTCACGGATGATCTCAAGAACTCTTTCTTCATTGGCTAAAATATCTTTCAGCTCAGCGATAAGCGCAACAAGTGATTGATATTCCTCTTCAATCTTTTCGCGCTCCAGACCGGTTAATCGCTGAAGGCGCATATCCAGAATGGCTTGCGCTTGTTTTTCAGTCAGTGAGAATTGTTCGATCAAACCCGTTCTCGCAATTTCAGCCGTCTGGGAATTGCGGATAAGAGAAATAACGGCATCTAAATGATCGAGAGCAATTCTTAAACCTTCCAGAATGTGAGCTCTCGCTTCCGCTTTGCGGAGTTCGTAAGCCGTTCTGCGCCGGATCACAACCTTTTGGTGATCAAGATAATGCTCCAGACATTGTTTCAGGCTTAGTACCTTCGGCTGTCCGTCAACGAGCGCCAGCAGGTTGATTCCGAAAGACGTCTGCAGGGCCGTTTGTTTGTACAGGTTATTCAAAATGACGTGAGCATTGGCGTCACGGCGGATCTCAATGACGATTCTCATTCCGTTACGGTCGGATTCGTCTCGCAGATCGGTAATTCCTTCGATTTTTTTGTCCCGGACAAGATCCGCGATTTTTTCAATTAATCTCGCTTTGTTCACCTGATAAGGAAGTTCCGTGACAATAATTCTTTCTTTTCCCGATGAAGTCTCTTCGATTTCAGCCTTAGCCCGGATCGTGATTGATCCCCGTCCGGATTCATATGCCTTGCGGATGCCGCTCCGGCCCAAAATCTGACCTGCAGTCGGAAAATCCGGGCCCGGGATGTATTCCATCAGCTCCTGGTTTGTAATCTCAGGATTCTCACTTACGGCAAGCACGCCTTCAATGACTTCCCCAAGCTGATGCGGGGGAATGTTTGTCGCCATTCCGACCGCAATACCGGCAGCCCCGTTTACGAGCAGATTCGGAAATCTCGAAGGCATGACGGCAGGCTCTCTTTCTGAACCGTCATAGTTATCTTGATAGTCAATCGTGTCTTTCGTAATGTCACGCAGAATTTCCATTGCGATTTTTGACATTCTCGCTTCTGTGTAACGCATCGCGGCCGCTGAGTCGCCGTCAACCGAACCGAAGTTGCCGTGTCCGTCAACAAGCATGTAGCGGTAGTTAAAATCCTGCGCCATTCTGACCATTGATTCGTAAACCGCTGAGTCACCGTGCGGGTGGTACTTACCGATAACTTCACCGACGATACGGGCAGATTTTTTATATGGTTTGTCACTGGTCATGCCTAAATCATTCATTGCGTACAAAATCCGTCTGTGAACCGGCTTCAGACCGTCACGCACATCCGGAAGCGCCCGGGATACGATAACGCTCATTGCATAGTCCAGGAAAGATGTCCGCATTTCCTGACTGATATTGACTTCACGTACTTGTGGTGTGTTTTGTTCACTCATTAAAAAAACCTCCCTGAAGTATCACATGAAATAATGTGGGAGTAGATTGTCCATTATGATCTTCAATACGATTTCACTATTCTCCATTATATCAATAAACTTGTGTTTATACACATTAATTTAGTAGAATATACGGGTTTTGCGGGTTTTCAGAGGCTTTAGAAGCCGCTTTGAGAAAAAAGCCTTATTTCTTAACGAAAATAAGGCTTTCTTGGTTAAATATCAAGATTTTTCACGTATCTGGCGTTCGCTTCTATGAAGTTTCTCCGCGGTTCTACTTTGTCACCCATCAGCATTTCAAAAGTCTCGTCAGCGTCCATTGCATCTTCAAGATTGACTTGCAGAAGCGTTCTGGTCGCAGGGTCCATTGTTGTTTCCCAAAGCTGAGTCGCGTTCATTTCTCCAAGACCTTTATAACGCTGGAGGCCGGGCTTAGGTGATTGCGGAAGCTCTTTTAACAGCTCATCAAGCTGCTTATCGTTATAAGCGTATTCCACCCGTTTTCCCTGCTGCACTTTATAAAGCGGCGGCTGGGCAATGTAGACATAGCCGTTTTCGATGATTTCCCGCATGTATCTGTAGAAGAACGTTAATAAAAGCGTTCTGATATGGGCGCCGTCAACATCGGCATCCGTCATGATGACCACTTTATGATAACGCGCTTTTTCAAGATTAAAATCTTCTCCGATTCCTGTTCCGAGGGCCGTGATCATTGATCTGACCTCATTGTTTGAGAGAATCTTATCAAGTCTGGCTTTCTCAACGTTCAGAATCTTACCGCGCAGCGGCAGAATGGCTTGGAAATGACGGTCCCGTCCCTGTTTCGCTGATCCGCCCGCAGAGTCACCCTCTACGATATACAGCTCGGAAATGCTCGGATCTTTAGAAGAACAGTCCGCCAGTTTGCCCGGCAGATTGGAAATCTCAAGCGCACTTTTGCGCCGGGTCAATTCCCGGGCTTTTTTCGCCGCCATCCGCGCTCTTGCGGCCATTAAACCTTTTTCAACGATTTTGCGGGCTGAGTCCGGATTTTCAAGAAGGAATGTTTCCAGCGCAGAAGAAAACAGCGTATCAGTGATCGTTCTCGCTTCGGAGTTGCCGAGCTTGGTTTTCGTCTGCCCTTCGAATTGCGGATCAGGGTGCTTAATTGAAATAATGGCAGTCAGCCCTTCTCTCACATCATCCCCGCTTAAATTCGGATCATTTTCTTTGAAAATCCCTTTTCTTCTTGCATAGTCGTTTATGACACGGGTCAGACCGGTTTTAAATCCGGCCTCGTGCGTGCCGCCTTCGTATGTGTTGATATTATTTGTGAAAGAATAAATATTGCTTGTATAGCTGTCGTTGTATTGCAATGCAACTTCAACCGTTATGCCGTCTTTCTCGCCTTCAATATAAATCGGCTCTTCATGAACGACTTCTTTGGAACGGTTTAAGTACTCAACATAGCTTTTGATTCCGCCTTCGTAGTGGTACTCGTTTTTCCGTTCTTGTCCTTCACGTTTGTCTTCAATCGTGATGTTTACGCCTTTTGTCAGGAAGGCCAATTCCCGGACACGGTTTGAAAGCAGATCATAGTCATATACAGTTGTTTCTTTGAAAATTTCCGGGTCCGGAACGAAGTGCGTAATCGTTCCGGTCTTATCAGTTTCGCCGATCACTTCAAGATCGGCCACAGGTACACCGCGCTCGTACGCCTGATAATGGATTTTTCCGTCACGATGAACCGTAACGTCAAGAGTGGTCGACAAGGCGTTTACGACGGATGCCCCTACACCGTGAAGACCGCCGGATACTTTATATCCGCTTCCGTCAAATTTACCGCCGGCGTGGAGAACGGTCATGATGACTTCAACCGCAGGGCGGCCCATCTTCTCCTGGATACCGACCGGAATTCCGCGCCCGTTGTCCTTAACGGTAATGCTGTTATCTTTTTCAATCTCGATGTTAATATCTGTACAATAACCGGCCAGGGCTTCGTCAATACTGTTGTCGACGATTTCCCACACCAAATGGTGAAGGCCTTTGCTGTTAGTTGATCCGATGTACATCCCCGGTCTCTTTCGAACAGCTTCCAAACCTTCTAATACCTGTATCTGATTCTCATCATAACTATTTTGCTGCTGTTCCATAGCCATGCACATTCACCTACACTTTTCTTAAACGATAATATATTCATTGTAAAGATCCGCTAAGAATCTATTTCTAACATAAATTGCGCACGTTTCTTCAGTGTGCCGGAAGATAAGGGAGAGTAATATATATTCTCAGTCGTGACTACGATAGACTTTGGCGTGCCGTTTACGGACGGCACTACTTTTTCTTTCTGTCTGTCCAGAAATTCTTCAACGATCGGCGATACATTGACCTTGCAGTCAAAAATGCCGACGATATCGCGGGTTGAAACGACAAAGTCGTCACCTAAATGAATATACAATCGCTCACCTCATTTCTTCACTTCACTAACGCACCGTTTTCCACACGGAACATTCCTGCTTGATGTAAGGTATCGTGGTCAATGCCATCCACGCTCGTCGTGGTGACAAATGTCTGCACACGGCCTTGGATCGTATGAAGCAAATGGGACTGTCGGTAATCATCCAGCTCGCTTAGTACATCATCCAAAAGTAAAATGGGGTATTCTCCGATTTCTTCATGAATCAAATCTATTTCAGCCAGCTTCAGAGACAAAGCCGTCGTACGCTGCTGTCCCTGCGAACCGTAAGTCTGCACATCGCGTCCGTTCACATAAAAAAGGACATCATCCCGATGCGGTCCGAATAATGTGACGCCTCGTTCTATTTCTTTTTCTTTTAATTTCGAAAAAGACTCCTGGTAGCTGTTACCTATTTTCGACAAATCTTTGGGATCTGATACATCAAGCGCCGTGTGATACTTAAGCGTCAGTTCTTCAAGTCCCCGGGAAATGCCGGAATGGATCGGCTGTGCCCATTTTTCAAGCTGCGCCGTAAACTGCAGACGTCTGGCGACAACTTTTGCGGCTGCCTCGATCAGCTGATCAGTGAGAACGTCAAGCATGGTCCGGTCAGTCTGTTTCCGGCTTTGCAGCTGTTTCAGAAAATGATTCCGCTGTGAAAGGATTTTTTGATAAAGAGATAAATCATACAGATAAACGGCAGAAACCTGACCGATCTCCATATCGAGAAATCTTCTCCTCACCTGAGGGCTTCCTTTGACGAGATTTAAATCCTCAGGGGCAAACATAATGGTGTTCAGCGCTCCGACATACTGACTGAGTTTTTGCTGCTCTATATGATTGACCTTGCCCTTTTTACCTTTTTTGGAGATGACAAGCTGCATCGGGATGTCCCCGTTGCGCTTCATCACTCTTCCTTCTATTTTAGCATAGTCTTCGTCCCACCGTATAAGTTCTTTGTCATTTGAGGTGCGGTGTGATTTTGCCATCGAAAGGACATAGATGGCTTCCATCAGATTGGTTTTGCCCTGGGCATTTTCCCCGATGATCACATTCACCTTGTTTTCGAATTGAAGCTCAGCGCGCTCATAATTACGGTAGGATGTTAATTCTAAATTTTGGATATACAACCGCTGTCACCCGCTTTAATTGACGACTTGAAATGAACCAAATCCTTCAATCGCGACCACGTCTCCAACGTAAAGCTTTCTGCCGCGGCGATTGTCAGGTTCATTGTTGACAGTCACCTCATGCTCGCTCAGAAACCACTTCGCCATGCCGCCGGACTGAATCACATCGGCTAATTTTAAAAACTGGCCAAGCGTAATCATTTCTGTATCAATCGAAATCGGATTTGCCATAATATCGACCTCTTTCAAATATCACTAATATCTAATTGTACTAAAAAATCCTGAAATAAGGAAAGGGAAAACTTGAGGGAGCGGCTGATGAATAGAAAAGCTGCCGAACTAAGCCGGCAGCACATTCTGTTTGATTAATACGTTCTGACCGGAAGGATGAGCTGAACGATAGTCTCATCATTCGGCGTACGGATAAGAAACGGTCTCATCGCTCCCGTAAAGCTGATACGGATGTCCGCTCCTTCAAGTACTTTCAGTGCGTCCATCATATATTTTGGACTGAATGAAATATTTAATTCCTCGCCGTCAATCTTGTCAGCCAGCACAGCTTCGACCACTTTCCCGATTTCCGGAGAATTTGATGAAATCTCAAGCGAATCCGCCGGTTTGGCAGAAAGTTTTACAACGTTGTTGCGGCCTTCTCTCGCCAATAAAGAAGCACGGTCTATCGCCTGTAAAAATTCCTTCGTGTTCACGACGATTTCCGTTTTGCTTTCCTGCGGAATTAAGCTGGTCGTGTCCGGATAGTTTCCGTCAAGCAATCTTGAGAAGAATAATACGTTTTTCGCTTTGAACAGAACTTGGGTTTCTGTAATGACGATATCCACCAGCTCTTGGCTGTCATCAAGAATTTTGCTCAGCTCGGTTAAGCTTTTCCCGGGAATGACCACGTTATAAGTACTGTCTTCCGGAATATCAAGCTTCGCCTTTCTTAAAGCGAGTCGGTGGCTATCCGTGGCAGTGCATAATAATTCACCGTTTTCAACTTTCCAGTTTACACCTGTCAAGATGGGGCGTGTTTCTGAGGCGGACACAGCGAACACGGTTTGGCGGATCAGGTTTTTCAAAAGATCCGTCGGAATCTGAATGGCGTGATGCTCTTCGATTTGCGGTAGATGCGGATATTCATCTGCATCAAGGCCGTTTAAATTAAATTCGGCTTTTCCGGAACGGATAATCGTTAAATATTGATTTTGAACTTCGATTTCAACAGTCGCCATCGGCAGTTTTTTAACGATTTCGCTGAAGAAACGCGCTTGCAGCACGATACTTCCCGGCTGATCGATCGTCACGATTTCTTTATCATCATCTTCTTTCGGAATGAATGACTCAATTGAAATATCAGAGTCACTTCCTGTGAAAGATACTCCTTCATCTGAGGCGACGATCTTAATACCGGTGAGAATGGGAATTGTGGTTCTGGATGAAACGGCTTTTAGAACGTCTTGTACACTTTCGACTAACCGATCTTTTTGAATCGTAAATTTCATGTTTATCCTCCTAACGGATAATATAATTAATATATTTTAAAAATAGCAGTAGTAATAGTAGGGCCTGTGGATTTGTGGATAAGTTGTGAAAAAGACAGGAAACACAGCCTATCCACATGTGGACAGACTGTGCATGGCTATGAAAAAGTTATTCACACTTTCCCCGATTCATCCGAGGGCACTATTATTTAAGCAGTTCTTTTATTTCTTTCACCTGCTGCTGAAGCTGCTCGTCATCAATCAGCAGTTTTGAAATCTTTTCGTGGGCGTGAATGACGGTTGTATGGTCTCTCCCGCCAAATTCTTCCCCGATTTTAGGCAAAGAAGAATCCGTCATTTCTCTTGAAAGATACATCGCAATTTGTCTTGGGAAAGCCACAGATTTCGTACGCTTTTTCGCTTTGAAATCTTCAAGCTTAATGTTGAACTGCTGTCCGACAATCCGCTGAATCTCTTTTATCGTAATGACCTTCGGCTTAGAAGACGGAATAATATCTTTCAATGCTTCTGCAGCCAGGTCTGCGTTAATGTCTTTATTGATTAAGGATGAATAGGCGACAACCCGGATTAATGCCCCTTCCAGTTCGCGGATGTTGCTGTCAATCTGATTGGCGATGTAAAGCATGACCTCGTTCGGAATATCAAGGCCCTCCGCCTTCGCTTTCTTTCTCAGAATGGCAATCCGCGTTTCCAGATCCGGCGGTGTGATGTCTGTAATCAATCCCCATTCGAACCGCGAACGCAGGCGGTCTTCAAGGGTCGGGATCTCTTTCGGCGGTCTGTCACTGGAAATCACGATTTGTTTGCTTTCTTCATGAAGCGTGTTGAATGTATGGAAAAACTCTTCCTGTGTTTGTTCTTTTCCGGCTAAAAATTGAATATCATCTATCAAAAGTACATCAACGTTCCGGTAGCGGTTGCGGAAATCAACGGCTTTATTATCGCGGATTGAGTTGATGAATTCATTTGTGAATTTTTCAGAAGACAGGTACACCACTTTGGCTGAAGGATTATGATCAATGACATAATGGCCGATCGCGTGCATTAAGTGGGTTTTTCCTAAACCGACTCCCCCGTATATAAATAAAGGGTTGTACGCTTTAGCGGGTGCTTCCGCCACAGCCAGTGATGCTGCATGGGCGAATCGGTTTCCCGATCCGATGACGAATGTGTCGAATGTATATTTCGGGTTGAGCATGCTTTGGGGAAAATCAGACGGTTCCTCTTTTGCCGCTTTTTTCACTTGCGGTTTCGGCAAAAAGTCTTCTTCGTCCTGATTTTGAGGAATGACAAATTTGACGCTCAATTCTTCCCCGGTTAATTCATATATGGTATCTGCAATGAGATGTAAGTACCTGGACTCCAGCCAGTCTCTGGCAAATTCATTGGGAGCGGTGATGGTTAAGGTATCTCCTTGCAGCGAATGGGCTTTCGTCGACTTCATCCAAGTTTCGAAACTCGGTTTGCTTAGCTTTTTCTCAATTTGAGCTAGAGCTTGATTCCAAAGATCCAATATATTCTCCATTATCCGGCACAGCCCTCCTTTTCTTTAAAAATCAGCGCCCTTCCCCTGTTATAGAACACAAAAAAAGAGCATATGGCTCTGACCATTCGTACACACGAAATGTTGAAAACATATAGTATAGTAGAAAAATAGCTTTTCGACAAATTCCACAAGTTGTGGACAACAATCTACACAAGCTGTGTGAAAACAATCCACAACTTATCCACAATTTGTGGATAAAGAGAATGGACTGGATAAGTAATTAAGAGTTAAAACACAAATATAATATCAAATTAAGCGAGGACTTGCAATGGTTCTCGTAATCTTATCCACAAACCTGACAACTTGTTGAAAAATCTTTGTCCACAGGGGTTAGCAATGTGAAAATGTTGTCGATAACGATTGTGGATATTAAAAAAAGACCAAAAAATTATCCACATGTCGTTTTTTCGGGGGAGCGCGGCTTTTTTGTGCGTTAAAAAAAGGAATATGAAAAATAAGGTTTCTAATCTGGTTAAGGTATGTTATCCTATTATGGTTGTAAGAAATAAAAGCACTGCTGAAGTTGACAATGAATAGGCAGCACAAATATAATAAGTAAGACTGTCTTTAACAGCTATTCCTCGAGGGAGGTGTCATAAATGAAAAGAACATTCCAACCGAATAACCGTAAACGCAGTAAAGTTCATGGCTTCAGAAGCCGTATGAGTTCAAAAAACGGTCGTCTAGTATTAGCACGCCGTCGCCGCAAAGGCAGAAAAGTATTATCAGCTTAGGCCACTGAATAATGTCAGTGGTCTTTTTTCACATTAAGAGAAAAGAGATGTCATGCGTCGCCCGGTACTGGAGAAATTTCTTCAGTATTCCGGCGGCCCGTTTTTTTTAGATAGAAATAAAAGTTTCTGCGAGTGAATATCGGAGTGAATTAAAGTGAAGAAGCGAAATCGGTTAAAGAAAAATGAAGATTTTCAAAAAGTGTTTAAACGCGGAACGTCTATGGCAAACCGCCAGTTCGTGCTGTATACGCTTGATCAGCCGAAACAGGAAGAGCTCCGGGTAGGGCTTTCTGTCAGTAAAAAAATCGGCAATGCCGTCGTGCGCAATCGGGTGAAGCGGTTAATCAGGCAGGCGGTTCAGGAGGAAAAAGAGCTGCTCAAGCCGAAAGATTTTATTATTATCGCAAGAAAACCCGCCGGCGACCTCAGTTTTGAAGAAACGAAAAAGAGTCTGCAGCACTTATTCAGAAAAACCTCATTATATAAGAAATCTTCGTCAAAATAGCTCATATTTTGTTTTCTTCACGTTTTTAAAAGCGCTTCCTTTTATTTGGCGAAAAATGAACGCCATTTGAAACTGAAAGATGCTAAAATACATACAAGGTTTATAAAGATTGGTATAGGAGGAAACGTTCTTGAAAAGGAGAATATGGTTACTACTGAGTATGGTCGGTATGCTCGTGCTGCTGGCCGGGTGCTCGAGTGTGAAAGAGCCGATTACGGCGAATAGTCCGCATTTCTGGGACAAATATGTTGTGTATCCATTGTCAGAAGTCATTACGTACGTAGCGAAACTGACGGGCGATAACTATGGTTTGTCGATCATCATCGTTACGATTTTAATTCGTCTGCTGATTCTGCCGCTGATGATCAAGCAGCTTCGAAGCTCAAAAGCGATGCAGGCGCTGCAGCCTGAAATGCAGAAGCTCAGAGAAAAATACAGCTCTAAAGATCAAAAAACGCAGCAGAAGCTTCAGCAGGAAACAATGGCCCTGTTTTCAAAGCACGGGGTAAACCCGCTGGCGGGATGTTTCCCGATCCTGATTCAAATGCCGATTTTGATCGGATTCTACCACGCCATTATGCGTACGCAAGCCATTTCACAGCACAGCTTTTTATGGTTTGATTTAGGAGAGAAGGATCCTTACTATATTCTTCCTATCGTTGCCGGTGTGGCCACTTTTGTCCAGCAGAAGCTGATGATGGCGGGAAATCCGACTCAGAATCCTCAAATGGCAATGATGGTATGGATTATGCCGATCATGATCATCGTATTTGCGATCAACTTCCCGAGCGCGCTTTCTCTGTATTGGGTAGTCGGAAACCTGTTTATGATTGCTCAGACATTCCTTATTAAAGGACCTGACATTAAACACGATCCGGAAACGCAGAAAGCCGGAGGAAAGAAAAAGTGAAGAAGGTGACTGCTGCGGGACGGAATGTCGAAGAAGCAGTTCAATCAGGCCTTCAGGAACTTCAACTGACGAAAGATCAAGTAGAAATAACGGTGGTGCAAGAAGAATATAAAGGGTTTTTGGGTATTTTCGGAAAAAAGAATGCGATCGTAGAACTGGAAGAGAAAAGAAATCCTGTTCAGGAAGCGAAAGCGTATTTAGAAGAAATCATCCATTCCATTGCCGGGCCTTCTGAGATTGTTACGGAAGAAAACAAGAAAACAGTCTGTTTTCACATTAAAGGTGAAAAAGCGGCGCTGCTTATTGGCAAAAGAGGACAAACACTCAATGCCTTGGAAACATTGACGCAGCTTGTTTTGAACCGCGGCTCCGGCCAGTATCGCCAAGCCGTTGTCGACGCTGAGAATTATCGGCGGAAAAGAAGAGAAATTCTGGATCAGCTGGCAAACAGGCTGGCCAAGCAAGTGTCGAAAACGAAAAAAGAGGTGCATTTAGAACCGATGCCGTCAGGTGAAAGAAAAATCATCCATGACGCGCTGTCAAAGCATCCAAATATCAAAACGTTTTCTACCGGTGAAGGCCGGTACCGCCATCTCGTTATTTCCCATAAAGATAGCAGAAAACCGAAGTCCGGGTAAAATCGGAACTTCGGTTTTTTTATTGGTAAAAATGGCTCTATTCCTGAGCAGAATCGCATTTTTTGCGTTTAAGTTTTTTCTTTTTCGGTCTATGCTGTTGATAAAAAAGGTTTTAGGAAATAAAATTAATTGTTATTCACATGTGGATAAGTTAAAGTAATAAGGGATGAATTTCTGCTTTTGTGGATAACGTATCTTCCACTTCAAACCAAACTATGTTATCTTTTAATTTTGGCATAAATAAATTTTTTATATAGATGGAAACAGAGATAAAGAGAGGTGAACAGCATGGATACAATTGCAGCGATTTCAACTCCGATGGGTGAAGGCGCGATTGCGATCGTTCGGCTGAGCGGCCCGGAAGCCGTAAAGATCGCCGACAAAATGTACAAGGGTCCGAAAGGCAAAACGCTCAGTTCGGCAGAATCGCATACCATTCATTACGGGCATATCGCGGACAGTACGACGGGACGGATTATTGAGGAAGTCATGGTGTCTGTTTTAAGAGCGCCCAGAACATTCACAAGGGAAGATGTCATTGAAATCAACTGTCACGGGGGTATTGTGACGGTTAATCAGGTGCTCCAGCTTGCTTTAAGAGAAGGTGCGAGACTGGCAGAACCCGGTGAGTTTACGAAGCGCGCATTTTTAAACGGACGGATTGACCTTTCACAGGCGGAAGCGGTGATGGATCTGATCAGGGCCAAAACGGACCGTGCCATGAATGTCGCCATGAACCAGATGGAAGGACGGCTTTCCGCGCTTGTCCGCCGTCTGCGTGATGAGTTGTTAGAAACACTTGCCCATGTTGAGGTGAATATAGATTATCCGGAATATGATGACGTCGAAGAAATGACGCATCAGCTTTTAGTGGAGAAGGCAAGCGGCGTGAAGAAAGAAATCGAGGCGCTGCTCCGTACGTCTGAGCAGGGGAAAATTTTGCGTGAGGGACTGTCTACCGTGATCATCGGCCGTCCGAACGTCGGGAAATCCTCTCTGCTTAACAGCCTTGTCCATGAAACGAAGGCGATCGTAACCGATATTCCGGGAACGACGCGTGATGTGATTGAGGAATATGTCAACGTGCGAGGCGTGCCGCTTCGGCTTGTCGATACCGCCGGAATCCGTGAGACAGAAGACATCGTCGAAAGAATCGGTGTGGAACGGTCACGGCAGGTTCTGAAGGAAGCGGATCTCATTTTGCTTGTGCTTAACCACAGCGAAGCGCTTTCTGAAGAAGATGTGAAATTGTTTGAAGCGGTTGAGGGAATGGACGTCATTGTCATTATGAATAAGACGGACCTTGAGGCTAAGATTGACGCTGAGCGCGTCAAGGAACTGGCGAAAGGCCGGCCTGTCGTCACGACCTCATTGCTGAAAGAAGAAGGCATTCAAGATTTAGAGGAAGCGATTCAGTCGCTATTTTATACAGGAGCGATCGAAAGCGGAGATCTCACCTATGTCAGCAACACCCGTCATATTTCGATTCTGCATCAGGCAAAGCAAGCGATTGATGATGCGCTGAACGGGATTGAACAGGATGTTCCGATTGATATGGTGCAAATTGATTTGACAAGGTGCTGGGAACTGCTGGGCGAAATCATCGGTGATGCCGTCCACGAAAGCTTAATTGATCAGCTCTTTTCACAATTTTGTTTAGGTAAATAAAAGGGAGGAAAAAACCATGGGGTATGAAGCAGGCCAATACGACGTGATTGTCATCGGCGCCGGGCATGCCGGTGTTGAGGCTGCCCTCGCATCCGCGCGCCAGGGAGCCAAAACGCTTGTTTTGACGATTAATCTTGATATGGTTGCGTTTATGCCATGTAATCCGTCTGTCGGCGGCCCCGCGAAAGGGATTGTCGTCCGCGAAATTGACGCACTCGGCGGAGAAATGGCTAGAAATATAGATAAAACTCATATTCAAATGAGAATGCTGAATACAGGAAAAGGTCCGGCCGTACGGGCGCTGCGTGCGCAGGCGGATAAATTCCAATATCAGCACGAAATGAAGCATACGCTGGAAAAAACACCGAATTTGACACTTCTTCAAGGGATTGCCGAGCGTTTAATCATTGAAGACGGAGAGTGCCGCGGTGTCATTACGCAAACCGGTGCTGAATACAAGGCAAAAACGGTCGTGCTGACAACCGGAACGTATTTAAGAGGGCGGATCATTCTCGGGGATCTGTCTTACTCAAGCGGTCCGAATAACCAGCAGCCGTCTATTAAACTTTCTGAGCACTTAGAGGAGCTCGGTTTTGATCTCGTCCGTTTTAAAACGGGCACGCCTCCTCGTGTCTCAAGCGATTCCATTGATTACAGCAAAACAGAAATCCAGCCGGGGGACCCGGTTCCGCGCGCTTTCTCATATGAAACGGTTGAATACATTACCGATCAGCTGCCTTGCTGGCTGACTTACACGAGTCCTGAGACTCATGAGATCATCGACAGCAACCTGCATCGTTCGCCGATGTATTCCGGTATGATTAAAGGAACGGGACCGAGATACTGCCCTTCGATTGAAGATAAAGTCGTTCGGTTTAATGATAAACCGCGCCATCAGATTTTCCTTGAGCCGGAAGGCAGAAATACGCAGGAAGTATACGTTCAGGGTCTATCCACGAGTCTTCCTGAGGACGTGCAGCAGCGGATGCTGGCGACCATTCCGGGACTGGAAAAGGTGCAGATGATGAGAGCCGGATACGCGATTGAGTATGACGCGATTGTACCGACGCAGCTCTGGCCTACACTGGAGACGAAAAAAATCCCTAACCTGTACACAGCCGGTCAAATTAACGGTACATCAGGTTATGAGGAAGCAGCCGGGCAAGGAATTATGGCAGGGATCAACGCAGGCCGCAAAGCGCTTGGAAAAGAAGAAGTGATCCTCAGCCGTTCCGATGCTTATATCGGTGTATTGATTGATGATTTGGTAACGAAAGGAACCAATGAACCGTATCGTCTGCTGACTTCACGGGCGGAATACAGACTGCTGCTCCGTCACGACAACGCGGATCTTCGCCTGACGGAAATCGGCCATGAGATCGGCTTAATTTCTGATGAGCGCTATGAAGCGTTTGAGAAGAAAAAAGCGGCGATCGAGGCAGAGAAAAAACGTCTCTGGTCTGTTATTATCAAGCCGTCTCCTGAGAATCAGGAATATATCCGTTCACTCGGCGGAAGCGAGCTGAAAGACGGAGTGCGCGGCACAGATTTAATGAAACGTCCGGAAATGAACTATGAAACAGTGACAAAACTTGCGCCTGCAGATTCTCCGGTTCCGCAAGATGTGGCGGAACAAGTGGAAATTCAGGTGAAATATGAAGGATATATCGAAAAATCCTTGCAGCAAGTGGAAAAGCTGAAGAAAATGGAAAACAAAAAAATCCCTGATCGGATTGATTATGACGCCATTAAAGGAATTGCTACTGAAGCCCGTCAAAAGCTGAAAGAAGTGCGTCCTTTATCAGTTGCTCAAGCGTCCCGTATTTCCGGCGTCAATCCGGCAGACATTTCAATCCTGCTGGTATACCTGGAGCAGGGCCGTATTGCCAAGGTAGCTGAATAGAAAGGATGACGGCATGAATATAGAGGAATTTACATCCAGTTTAGCGGAGAAAGGGATTTCCCTTTCTGACCGCCAGCTGGAGCAATTCGAGTTGTATTACCGGATGCTCGTGGAATGGAACGAAAAAATGAATCTGACATCCATCACTGAGAAAAAGGAAGTTTATCTCAAGCATTTTTATGATTCGATAACGGCGGCATTTTATATTGATTTTGAAAAGGTCACCACTCTTTGTGACGTCGGCGCCGGCGCCGGTTTTCCAAGCCTGCCCGTCAAAATCTGCTTCCCGCATCTGCATGTCACCATCGTCGATTCACTGAATAAGCGGATTACGTTTTTGGAAACTCTCTCTGATGCTTTACAATTAGAGCATACGACATTTGTCCATGACAGAGCGGAGACATTCGGACAGCGGAAAGACGTACGGGAAAGCTTCGATCTCGTGACGGCCCGTGCAGTGGCGCGTCTGTCAGTCCTGAGTGAGCTTTGTCTGCCGCTGGCCAAGAAAAACGGTATATTTGCGGCACTAAAAGCTGCAGCCGCTGATGAAGAGCTGAAAGCGGGGCAAAAGGCGATTAAAGTATTGGGAGGAGAGCTTGAACAAGTTCATTCCTTTACACTTCCCGTTGAAGAAAGTGAACGGAACATTATGATCATTCGCAAGACGAAAAGCACTCCGAAAAAATATCCGAGAAAACCGGGTACTCCAAATAAATCGCCAATTGAAGGGTAATTTAGACAGCCTGATGTGACAATTCCATCATATTTTCTGCAAAATTGATGAAGATACAGCAGGAAAAACCATGAGAAAATAGAATTATAAAAATGGCAGTTTTTAAAGGTGGTGTAGGTACATGAAGCATTCATTCTCTCGTTTCTTCGGGTTTGGTGAGAAGGAAGAGGAACCGGAGATAGCTGAGCATGATACAAACAAAGAAGAGATACTCGAAATACCGGTACATGCTATCGTTCCCAACCGTTTTCAGCCACGCACCATTTTCTCAGATGAAAAAATCAAAGAGTTAGCAATGACTATCCATACACACGGCATCATTCAGCCGATTGTTGTCAGACATACAGAAGATGAAGGACAATATGAGCTCATTGCGGGTGAAAGGCGCTGGAGAGCGGTACAGACGCTTGAATGGGAGAAGATTCCCGCAATTATTAAAGATTTTTCTGATACGGAAACAGCATCTGTCGCTTTGATTGAAAACCTGCAAAGGGAAGAATTGTCCTCCATTGAGGAAGCTCATGCGTACGCAAGGCTGTTAGAACTTCATGATTTAACACAGGAAGCCTTGGCGCAGCGCTTAGGAAAAGGCCAGTCAACGATTGCGAACAAGCTCCGATTGTTAAAGCTCCCGGAACCCGTCCAGGATGCGATTATGGAGAAAAAAATTACGGAACGTCATGCAAGAGCACTGATTCCGCTCAAACAGCCGGAGTTTCAGGTCACATTGCTTGCGGAAATCATTGAGAAAAGCTTAAACGTCAAGCAGACAGAAGACAGAGTGGTGAAAATGCTTGAACAGAATAAGCAGAAACCAAAGCCGAGACGCAAAGCGTTCAGCAGGGATACAAGAATTGCGATGAATACGATTCGTCAGTCACTGTCCATGGTGGAAGACAGCGGCGTCAGGCTGAACACTGAAGAAGAAGAATTCGAAGAGTACATCCAGCTTACCATTCGGATACCTAAATAAAAACTCTCCTGATCAGCAGGGGAGTTTTTATTTTAATCAAAAAACTATTTTGAGATAATAATAGATTTATTGTGCACTATACATTACATATGTAAAATTTTATCTTTTTGTGTCGTGAATTGTCTTTTTACAGTCAAAAAAGTCACTTTATCGGAGAACTTATATTAGAAAGTGTCTTTTTCGTTTACATTTTTTTCACTTGCTGATAAACAAATTATGAAAAAAATAAAACGCTTTACTCTTTTTTTGATAAGATAGAAACAAGACAGTACATGTTCATGTGAAGGTAGGTGACATCGTGGGAAAAATCATAGCAATTACGAACCAAAAAGGCGGAGTCGGGAAGACGACGACTTCTGTTAATCTGGGGGCTTGCTTGGCTTACATAGGTAAAAGGGTTCTTCTTGTTGATATTGATCCGCAGGGCAATGCAACGAGCGGATTAGGGATTGAAAAAGCCGATGTGGATCATTGTGTGTACGACATTTTAGTAGATGATGCAGATGTTACAGATATTATTAAACCGACTTCAGTAGAGAACTTAGATGTCATTCCGGCCACGATCCAGCTTGCGGGAGCGGAAATCGAATTGGTTCCGACAATCTCACGGGAGGTCAGGCTGAAAAGAGCATTAGAATCTGTGAAACAAAATTACGATTACATGATTATTGATTGTCCTCCGTCTCTCGGGTTATTAACGATTAATGCGCTTACCGCTTCAGATTCAGTCGTTATCCCGGTTCAGTGCGAATACTACGCTCTTGAAGGATTGAGTCAATTATTAAATACAGTTCGGCTTGTGCAAAAACATTTAAATACCGACTTAATGATAGAAGGAGTGCTTCTGACGATGCTTGATGCCAGAACGAATCTCGGCATTCAAGTGATAGAAGAGGTAAAGAAATACTTTAGAGATAAAGTGTATCAAACCATTATTCCTCGCAATGTCCGTTTAAGTGAGGCGCCGAGTCACGGCAAGCCGATCATATTATACGATCCGCGTTCGAGAGGTGCGGAAGTATATTTAGATTTAGCAAAGGAAGTGGCAGCGAATGGCTAAAGGCGGGCTCGGAAAAGGGATTAACGCGTTGTTTAATCAGGTTGATTTGTCTGAAGAGACAGTGGAAGAAATTAAAATCAGTGATTTACGCCCCAATCCTTATCAGCCAAGAAAACAATTTGATGATGAGTCATTAGCTGAACTGAAGGAATCCATCATTCAGCATGGCATTCTTCAGCCCATTATCGTGAGAAAATCATTGAAGGGCTATGATATTGTAGCCGGCGAACGCCGTTACCGCGCCGCAAAACTTGCCGGTAAAGAGACAGTGCCGGCTATCGTGCGGGATTTATCTGAATCGCTGATGCGGGAAATCGCTCTTTTGGAAAACCTTCAGCGTGAAGACTTATCACCGCTTGAAGAAGCTCTGGCATATGACTCACTGCTGAAGCATTTGGATTTAACCCAGGAACAGCTCGCTAAACGGCTCGGGAAAAGCAGGCCTCATATTGCCAACCATTTAAGACTGCTGACGCTGCCGGAAAGCATCCAGAACCTCATTGCAGAAGGTACGTTATCCATGGGACACGGCAGAACCTTGCTTGGCTTGAAAAATAAAAACAAGCTTGAACCGCTTGTGAAGAAAGTGGTTGAAGAACAGCTGAACGTCCGCCAGCTTGAGCAGCTGATTCAGCAGTTAAACAACAATGTTCCACGTGAAACAAAGAAAAAAGAACCTGTTCAAGATGTTGTGTTAAAAGAGCGGGAATCGTATTTGCAAAATTACTTCGGAACAACAGTCAATATTAAGAGACAAAAGAAAAAAGGGAAGATTGAGATTGAGTTTTTCTCAAATGAAGATCTTGAACGTATCCTGGAACTATTGTCCGAAAGAGAAGCGTAAAAACCATCTTTTTAAAAAAAGATGGTTTTTTATATACGTCTTGTCAGCTTATGAAACGGACTGAGCCGTTCCTGCCGGCCTTCTGATTTATCTGTCAGCTGTAACCCCTCTGCTAAAACATTTGCCATGCTCATAACAAGATGAAGCCTCGTATTCTGCAGGACAAAATACTCCATAAACCCGCTGACATTGACGATTCCATTGATATGGACGTCACCGATTTCAGGAAGGTCTTTTTGAACACCTGCTCCGGGCTTCAGCGGCCCATCGCCGATTTGAAATGAGCCTACGCTTTTGACGCGGCCTAAACAAGCATCAACCGCTATAATAAACGGATTTTTATGTAGATGTTGAATATCTTTCAGCTTGTCTTTCATATTGACGGCGTGAACAGGATCTGACAGCGTGCCGTAAACGTGCAATCTGCCTAAATTCATTTTTTCTAACTTTGTTCCTACGAGCGGACCTAATGAATCTCCGGTCGACCGATCTGTACCGATACATACGGTGACTAACGGTCTGCCGGCTGCTTTACGTAAAGATGAAGTAAGGATTGCTTGTATTTGATTCGCAGCAGAAGAATCCGTATGAGAAACATATTGTTTTGCCCGTTCTTGAGAAAAAAGCCCGCCTTTTCGATTCATAAGGTTCACTTCCTTGTCATGTCATACGAGTATTACATTGTTGTTTTTGGTGATGTATGGTTGTTTACAGTATATCCAGCGCTGCCTTTTTTTATGCTTATGTCATGATCAGCATGCCGGTTGTTTGAAAAGAGCGGGATAGAAAAAAAGAACCCAGAGCAGTTGTTCTCTAAGTTCATGAAAGAAGTAAGACCATTTGATCTACATCAACATATTGCTGATGATCTAATTTCAGCGCTCTTTTTTCTGCAGAGAAGAGGATAAATCCTAACTGAGCGCAGAGTTTTTTGCGGGTTCATTTGTTGAAGTAACAGAGAGATGGAGCTGTTCTGTGTCTTTCATCTTTTTTGCTTGGCTGATGGCTTCCGTCATTAAAGCTTTTCCCGCGCCTGACCCTCGGTGTTTGGGGGAAATATACATAGAACCAATAACCGCAATGTGTCTTAGTTTAAACAGCGAATGCTTGGAGATCTTGAGGATTCCTATCAGTCTGTCTTGTTCAAAGGCGCCAAGCAAGATGGCATTGCCGGCTTCAAGCCTGGCTTTGAATTTTTCGGACGGCCTCATAGCTGACGGCGATTGCGTCCGGGTGATCTTTTAAAGCTTTGAGCCTGAATCGGAGTAAGGCTGGGTATCACTTGCGATTAAACGCCGGATGTCCATGATTTGAGCGCCTAACTTAAATGAAGTTTCTGAATAGTCAATCGTCGTTATCATACCATATTTGTCCCAATTGTATGAATGTTTGCCGCTGTCACTCAATATAGTAGCAATATGCGGAGATGATCAGAAATTTTATGAGGTGATGAGGGTGTGGAGAGCCGGGATGAAGTGGATGCTGCTCATATTAAGCAGCCAGATTGGGGCCGGGTATGCAAGCGGGCAGGAAATATGGCAGTTTTTCGGTGTCGAAAGCGGACTGGCTATTGTATTGTTTACAGTCATGTTTACGATTTCGGCTTATATTGTGTTGAAGATCAGCTATCGGGTTCAATCAACGCACTTTTTACCTGTGCTTGAGCATCTGATGGGGCCGGCTCTTGCTAAAGTCTATGATATGCTTATTATGTTTTATTTGTTTTCAATGACGATGGTTATGATTGCCGGCGGCGGTGTGACGCTGCAAATGTACAAGCTGCCGTTTTGGATCGGTATTTTTCTTCTTTGCATTGTGACCGTGGGTTTATTCTTTTGGGATATAAAAGGGATATTATCTCTGAATAGTATTTTGATACCGATTCTTGTAGCGGGGCTGTTATATGCATTGGTCTTTTTTCAGACAACGCATCATTACACGTGGACGATAGACTTGACCCGCCAGTATAATTGGCCGGCAAGCATTACCTTCACGTCCTTAAACATTCTTTCTGTTGTTGCTGTTCTTTCTTCAATCGGGAAAGATATGAAGGGACTGGGAGAAGCCAAAATCGCAAGCGTTGCAAGCGGGCTGATTTTCGGTATGATTTCATTTGTTTACAATGAAACGCTTGTACAGCTTTCAGGCAGTCTTACACAATATGAGATTCCTCTTTTCGCCGTCCTTGAAGGCGCTCCTTATCCGTTATTTCTTTGTATGGCCGCCGTGCTTTTTTTAGCCATCTATACGACAACGGTGACCGGTCTTTTCGGGCTGTCCAGCCGCATGCTTGCATTTGTGAAATTGCCGAGATGGACGCTCGTATCTCTTCTTTTAGCTGTGATGGTGCCTTTTACGACAATCGGTTTTTCAGATTTGATCGCCATTTTATATCCCATTTACGGGCTTTTAAGTCTTTATTTGCTGGTATGTCTTCTTCTTTACCCTATTTTAGGGAGATGGAAAAAAGTATAATGCTCATTTTGAGTGCGGCCGTTGCTCTTATCCTGTTTTTTTTTGTACAATAAATAAAGCAGTCTATGGAGAGAGGTGAAGGGTCTTGGCGGATAAAGACTTTGGCCTGAATGATATTGTTGAAATGAAGAAACCGCATCCTTGCGGTGAAAACAGATGGAAAATCATTCGGATGGGAATGGATATTCGGATCAAATGCACGGGTTGTTCCCACAGTGTCATGATTCCGAGAAGAGATTTTGAGAGAAAGCTGAAAAAAGTACTCGTCAAGCATGAGGAGCCTACATCATAAGGGCTGGCGCTCATGCTTTTTCATATAGAGGAGAGGAAGAGGCCCGATGAGCAAAGTGCATCAGTCAGCGTGCCCGCTGAATTGCTGGGACAGCTGCGGCTTTTTGGTGACAGTTGAGGATGGAAAGGTGACGAAAGTAGACGGAGACCCGAATCATCCCATTACGGAAGGGAAAATTTGCGGCCGGGGCAGAATGCTGGAGACGAAAACGAATGCGCCGGAACGGCTTCGTTTTCCTTTAAAAAAGAAAGACGGCGAATTTGTCCGCATTTCCTGGGAGCAGGCGTTAGATGAAATTGCTGAAAAAATGGCGGTGATTAAGGAGACGTTGGGCACTGCCGCAGTGCTGCACAGTCATGACTACGCCAATAACGGTCTTTTGAAGGCGCTCGACCAGCGTTTTTTCAATGGATACGGCGGTGTAACCGAGATTGCGGGCAGCATTTGCTGGGGTTCCGGCATTGAAGCGCAGCGCTGGGATTTCGGGCGTTCTTACGGGCATGGACCGCTTGATATTTATCACAGCAAGCATGTGATCGTATGGGGCAGAAACGTGTCCCGGACGAATATGCACCTCTATCATCATCTGCAGCAGGTGAAGAAAAAAGGAGCGACACTGACGGTCATTGACCCTATTTTTAACCCGACTGCAAAGCTTGCCGACCGGTATATATCCGTCAAACCCGGCATGGATGGCTGGCTTGCGGCGGGTGTTTTAAAAATATTATGCCAAACCGGCAGAACCGATTCTGATTTTATTCAAAAGCATTCGGTCGGTTTTGAGGAAATAGACAAGCTTCTGCAGACGATTTCTTTTGAGGAGATTATTGAGAAAACAGAAACGTCTTTAGAAGCGCTTGAATATCTTGCCGATTTATATGCTGACGGTCCCGCCTCCACTTTTATGGGTCTTGGGATGCAGAGATATAAAAACGGGGGCGGGACGATACGGTGGATTGACGCTTTAGCTGCGGCGAGCGGAAATGTCGGTATCAAAGGCGGCGGCGCCAACTTCGGAAATGTGCAAGTCGGTGAAAGCTTTGCAAAGGCCGAGCTCACTCGTCCTGATTTGAAGAAAAGTTCGAGAACGTTTTCGATGATGACTCAAGCTGAAGAGGCGCTGAATGCAGCCGACCCGCCGATTGAGATGATCATCGTGACGTGCGGCAATCCGCTGACACAGGTGCCGAATACAAAAAAAGTGAAGGAAGCGTTTGAAAAAACGCCGGTCACAGTGGCCATTGATTCGGTCATGACCGATACGGCGAAGCTCTGTGACTATGTGCTGCCGACGGCCGTTGTTTTCGAAGAGGAAGATATTTATTATTCCAGCATGTATCATCACTATGTTCAATATGGTAAGAAGCTTGCGGAACCGCAGGGAGAGGCAAAATCAGACCGCTGGATCTGGACGGAACTCGCAAAGCGTCTCGGATTCGGGGAGCTGTTTGATTACAGTGCGGAAGATTTCTTAAAAATGGGGCTCTCTTCTTTGGAGAAAGAAGGAATCACCCTTGAGCAATTAAAGGAAAAAGGACATATGCCGCTTCCGGTTAAACAGGTTCCGTGGAGTGATTTTCAATTTTTAACCCCGAGCGGAAAATTTGAATTCGTCTCGTCACTGGCAGAAGAGAAAGGATACAGCGGCCTCCCTCAATTGGAAGTGCCGGAGGAGTCCGTTTATCACGACGCCGGACTGGCCGGGAAATATCCGTATACGCTGCTGTCCATTCACCCGCAGCGCTCCAATCATTCACAGCACGTGCCGTTTATTGAAAAGCTCCAGCAGATTCAGGTGGACCTGTCGCCGGATATCGCCGAGGAGCTTTCACTTCAAGACGGAGATACGGCAGAGGTATACAATGACCGCGGCCGTCTGCGCGGCAGGGTGAAAATCATGAAGCAGGCTCACCCGAAGACGGTGAATATAGATGAAGGCATGTGGGCGGCATTCGGAGGCTCCGTCAACATGCTCACAAAGGATTCAAATTCCGATAATGGAATGGGAAGTACGCTTTTTGACTGTCTGGTAGCGGTTAAAAAAGGATAATCTAAGGAGAGAGAGGGCGGGAAATGCTTTTTTCTCAGCTTGTCTTTTCCTATGAACCTCCTTATAATTGCTCTAGGTTTACAATACGTTTATACGATGATGGT
Organism: Bacillus sp. SYZHCR11; assembly: GCF_057196865.1. Classification (NCBI taxonomy): domain Bacteria; kingdom Bacillati; phylum Bacillota; class Bacilli; order Caryophanales; family Bacillaceae; genus Bacillus; species Bacillus sp. SYZHCR11. The sequence goes on along the minus strand of NZ_JBXUND010000002.1, from coordinate 962,512 downwards.
TTGATATAGAGGAGATGAAAGAATGGCTTTAACTGCTGGAATTGTCGGTTTGCCGAATGTCGGAAAATCGACGTTATTTAATGCAATTACCCAGGCTGGTGCCGAATCAGCCAACTACCCGTTCTGTACAATTGATCCGAACGTGGGAATCGTGGAAGTGCCGGATGAACGTCTGCAAAAGCTGACTGAATTGGTGAACCCGAAAAAAACAGTGCCGACTGCGTTTGAATTCACTGATATCGCGGGGATCGTAAAAGGCGCATCTAAAGGTGAAGGACTCGGAAATAAGTTTCTTTCTCATATCCGTCAGGTTGATGCGATCTGCCACGTTGTACGTGCATTCGCTGATGACAATATTACGCACGTGTCAGGGAAAGTCGATCCGATTGACGATATTGAAACGATCAATCTTGAATTGATTCTTGCCGACATGGAGACAGTCGAAAAACGCATCACGCGTGTAAGCAAGCTTGCGAAGCAAAAAGACAAAGAAGCGGTTTTTGAATTTGACATTCTGTCTAAATTGAAAGAAGCTTTCGAACAAGAAAAGCCTGCCCGTTCCGTTGAATTTACGGAAGAACAGCAAAAGCTTGTGAAGCAGCTTCATTTGCTTACGTCAAAACCCGTGCTTTATGTGGCGAATGTAAGCGAAGATGAAGTGGCTGATCCTTCAGACAATGAATACGTTGCGAAAATCCGTGAGTACGCCGCGGGTGAAAATGCCGAAGTTATCGTCGTCTGTGCGAAAATTGAGTCTGAAATTGCTGAATTGGAAGGCGAAGAAAAGCAAATGTTCCTTGAGGAGCTCGGCATCGAAGAATCAGGTCTTGATCAGCTGATTAAAGCGTCATACTCTCTTCTCGGCCTTGCGACATACTTTACGGCGGGCGAACAGGAAGTGCGCGCATGGACATTCAGAAAAGGCATGAAAGCTCCTGAGTGTGCGGGTATCATCCACACTGACTTTGAACGCGGCTTTATCCGCGCTGAAACGGTTGCTTATGAAGACCTTTTGGCAGGCGGCGGAATGTCCGGAGCGAAAGAAGCCGGAAAAGTGCGTCTGGAAGGTAAGGAATATGTAGTCCAAGACGGAGATGTCATTCATTTCCGATTTAATGTATAGGACACAGTTGTAAAGGGACAAGAGCTTTGGTATAATATAAACTTGTGAGTAATAGAATTATTGCTCCTTGCCCATTATAGGGCCGCTTAGACCAAAAGGAGGTGCAAACAGATGAAAAAGTACGAAGTTATGTACATTATCCGTCCGAACATTGACGAAGAGTCAAAGAAGGCAGTTATCGAGCGTTTCAACAACGTATTGACTTCTAACGGAGCGGAGATCACTGGAACAAAAGATTGGGGTAAACGTCGTCTTGCTTACGAAATCAACGATTTCCGTGACGGTTTCTACCAAATCTTAAACGTTCAGTCTGAAGCTGCAGCGGTTGCTGAATTCGACCGTTTAGCTAAGATCAGTGACGATATCATTCGCCACATCGTTGTTAAAGAAGAAGAATAAGCAATTTGAAATATATAATGTTAAAAGGTGGTCTTTCATATGCTTAACCGAGTTGTATTAGTCGGAAGACTGACAAAAGACCCAGAGCTTCGTTATACGCCAAGCGGTGCGGCTGTCGCCACGTTTACTCTTGCTGTGAATCGTACATTCACGAACCAGTCCGGAGAACGTGAAGCCGATTTCATTAATTGTGTCACTTGGAGAAGACAAGCCGAAAACGTTGCAAACTTTCTTAAAAAAGGAAGCCTTGCCGGCGTAGACGGCCGACTCCAGACAAGAAATTATGAAAATCAGCAGGGACAGCGTGTCTTCGTGACAGAAGTCCAAGCTGAAAGTGTTCAATTTCTTGAGCCTAAAAACAGCGGCGGTTCTGGATCAGGCGGATACAACGAAGGAAACAGCGGCGGAGGCCAATACTTTGGCGGAGGCCAAAATGATAATCCGTTCGGCGGAAATCAGAACAACCAGAGACGAAATCAAGGGAACAGCTTTAATGATGATCCATTTGCCAACGACGGCAAGCCGATTGACATCTCGGATGATGATCTTCCGTTCTAATAGATTATCGCTATATTCATAACGAGAAAGGTGGGAAATGACAATGGCAGGAGGACGCAGAGGCGGTCGTGCGAAACGCCGTAAGGTTTGTTACTTCACTTCTAACGGCATTACGCACATCGATTACAAAGATGTAGATCTTCTTAGAAAGTTTGTTTCTGAGCGTGGTAAAATCTTACCTCGCCGTGTAACTGGAACAAACGCGAAATACCAACGTAAATTGACTATCGCGATCAAACGCGCACGTCAAATGGCTTTACTTCCATACGTAACTGGCGAGTAAGCCGAAAGAAAAGAGCAAGAGCCTGCGGGCTCCTGCTCTTTTTTTATATCAGCCCCCCTCCATTCTGCCGAAATGTTTCACATGAAACATGGAAGTGCTTCTTACACCTTTGTTATCTTGCTCCTCTATTCAAATACGCGTACTTATGCAATGAATTTGTTTATACTGAAGAACAGGGGGTGGCTGAGATGGAGACAGACAGAAATATCCTGACTGATGAAAAGTGGAGCGCAATCATACGCAATGATGCTTCTTATGACGGGGCATTTTATTATGCAGTAAAGACGACGGGGATTTTCTGCCGGCCTTCTTGTAAATCGAGAGTTCCGAATAAAGAAAACGTGCTGGTGTTTGATACGGCTGATGCAGCGCTTGATAAACATTTTCGTCCCTGTAAAAGGTGCCGGCCGAACGGTCTTCGTCTTCCTGATGAAGAATGGATTGCTCAAATCATTGAGTACATTGAACGCCATTATCACGAATCTCTGACTCTGAGTGTACTGGCCGAAATGTGTCACGGCAGCCCTTATCATTTACAGCGGACATTTAAAAAAATCAGGGGAATATCCCCGATTGAGTATATACAGAACATAAGATTGGCGAAGGCGGAACACCTTTTAAAGCATACTGATATGACAGTCATGGAGATTGCTCTGACGGTCGGAATTCCAAACACAGCGCATTTTGCCACTCTTTTTAAAAAGAGAACCGGGAATTCGCCCACAGAATACCGAAAAACTGCCGGAATGGGACAGGGAGGTTCAATATGAGTAAAGAGACAATGGTCTATTGGACACTTTTCACACGGAATGATTGGAGCCTGTATACAGCCGCCACATCTAAAGGGCTTTGCTTTATAGGTTCAAATCATGGAAGCTTTGAAGAGCTTGAGCAGTGGGCAAAAAAATCACTGCCGCAATACCGATTGGCACGTGATGATGAGAAGCTGGCGTCTTACACGGCAGAGCTGTCCGAGTACATCGAAAATGGCAGATCAGCTTTTTCAGTGCCGGTGGATCTTTACGGGACAGAATTTCAGCTTGCTGTATGGAAAGCGCTTATGGACATACCGTACGGCGAGACATACTCCTATTCGGATATAGCAAAAATGATTCAGAAACCGGCAGCCGTAAGAGCCGTGGGCGCCGCAATCGGGAAAAATCCGGTATTGATTACAGTTCCGTGCCATCGCGTCATCGGAAAAAACGGAAAACTGACCGGATTCAGAGGCGGTTTAGAAATGAAAAAGCAGCTGCTGGCATTAGAGGGCGGAAACATTGAAACACTGGAATGCCGGCTGAGCCGGACAGGGGGGAACACATGAAACTGATTTCTTGGAATGTAAACGGCTTACGTGCCGTGATGAAAAAGATAGATATCAATACTTACGTTCAGGAAACGAAAGCCGATATTTTATGTCTGCTAGAAACGAAAGTACAGGACGGACAAGTATCATTACAGCTTGAAGGGTATCATGACTATTGGAACTACGCGGTGAAAAAAGGCTACTCAGGCACGGCTGTTTTTTCGAAAGAAAAGCCGCTTCACGTGTTTTATGGACTGGGAATTGACGATCATGATCAAGAAGGACGGGTGATCACACTTGAATTTGAGAACCTGTTCGTCGTCAACTGTTATACGCCGAATGCCAAACGCGGATTAGAGCGAATTGATTACCGTCTTCAATGGGAAGCCGATTTTAAGGAGTATCTGCAGAAGCTTGACCGGAAGAAGCCCGTGATATTATGCGGCGATCTGAATGTCGCACACAGGGAGATAGATTTAAAAAATCCGAAAGCCAACCGGAAGAACGCCGGTTTCTCGGATCAGGAGCGGGAAGCGTTCAGCGCCCTGCTGAACACCGGGTTTACCGACTCATTCCGCTATTTATATCCTGATCGGGAAGGCGCCTATTCCTGGTGGTCTTACAGGACGAACGCACGTGAGAAAAACATCGGCTGGCGGCTTGATTACGTCATTGTTTCAGACAGACTGAAGCCGCGGATCAGCGAAGCGGCCATTTGCGCCGATATCATGGGTTCTGACCATTGCCCTGTTGAAATGACAGTGGATTTATGATGAGATAGCAGTAAGAGAAATCCACTCTTGCTGCTTTTTTATCACCAAAAATGGAGGAGCACATGGCAAATATAAAAGAGATTGCGAAACTGGCGAATGTGTCGGTGGCTACCGTATCACGCGTATTAAACCGACACCCGTACGTATCTGAGGAGAAAAGGCGTCTTGTGAATCAAGTGATGAAGGAGCTGGATTATACCCCTAATCGAACCGCCATTGATCTGATTCGAGGAAAGACCAATACAATCGGCGTGATTTTGCCGTACAGCGACCATCCCTGCTTTGACAAAATTGTAAACGGTATCACGAAGGAAGCGTTTGCCCATGATTACGTGACAACCCTTCTCCCCACCAACTATGACCCCGCTATAGAGATGACCTATTTCGAACTGCTGAAAATGAAAAAGATTGACGGACTGATTGTCACGTCCCGCGCGAATGAATGGGAAACCGCTGTGCCTTATCTGGAGTACGGTCCCATTGTCGCTTGTGAATATACGCAACATCAAGAGATTCCCTGCGCTTATAATGACAGGCAGGCAGCTTACAGAGAAAGCTTTTTGTATTTGAAAAACCGCGGGCATCAAGATGTTGCTTTTACATGTGTGCGGGAAGCGGAAAAAAGCCCGAGTACGGCCGACAAGGTAACCGCATATAAGGCGGTTTTCGGCTCTCTTGATGAAACCCGCATTCTGATCGGATGCCATGATATGGACGACGGAAAGCGGGCAGGTGAACACTTCTGGGGTTTCGACAAGGCGCCGACGGCCATTTATGCGCACAGTGATGATGTGGCTGCCGGCTTGTACCAGTTTGCGAAAGAACAGAAATGGGACGCGGAGATCATCGGCGAGGGAAACCTGAGCGTCAGCCGGGCATTGAATATCCCATCTCTGGAACTTCATTTGGAACGGGTCGGAAGGGAAGCATTTTTGCTGTTTTTGCACGGAGAAACGGTTAAAAAACAAATTATGCATCAATTTCAGCGGAAAAAGTCTTGAGCTGAAATGGGTTTCATGCTTTATAACTAGATTGAGAAAAAAAAGGAGGCGGACATATGCGAATTGAACATGCGGCCATATGGGTGAAAGATTTAGAACGGATGAAAGAATTTTATGAGAAATACTTCGGCGCCAAGGCCAATGACCTTTATCATAATGAGAAAAAAGATTTCAAATCGTATTTTCTTTCGTTTGACTCCGGATGCAGGCTGGAACTTATGAAAAAAGGCGGCATTGATGAAGCTCCGTCACAGAATATGACCGGATGGGCGCATCTCGCATTTTCTACAGGCAGCAAGGAGCGGGTGAATGAATTGACGGAGACGTTTAAAAATGACGGATTTCAGGTTGTAAGCGGCCCGCGCGTGACGGGTGACGGATATTATGAGAGCGTGATAGAGGATGGGGAAGGCAATTTGATAGAAATCACAGTGTAACAGTGCGGGGGAACCCGCACTGTTTTATTGATTAAATTTGCTGTGCATTAGTTTTCGGACCGAAGAGGATTAACAAAACGGAACATAGAAGCCAGCAGCCGCCGATGAACAAAAAGACGCTGATGTAGCCGAGCTTAACGGCAATAAATCCGACGAGCAGGGAGCCGAATATATTGGAAAAACGGCCGAGCCCGTACGCCAGCCCGCTCCCGGCCGAGCGATATTCCGTAGGATACGGCTCCGATGTATATGCGTATAAGTTTGAGGTGAAAACCCGTTCCGTGACATTGACGACAAATCCAAACACAATAATCATGACGGGAATAAACGTCATGCCGTATAACAGTCCGGCAATGGCAGTCAGAAAAGCGCTTGCGGCCAGAATCCATTTCCTTTGGAACGTCTCGGATATCATGGAACCGAGCAATGCGCCAAGCGGTGCGCCGACAGAGTGAAGCACATTGTACCACAGCGTTTTTTCCATGGTGATGCCGTTGCTTTTCAGCAGGCTGGGCACCCATGAAGCAAAGCCGTAAAAGCCAAAGGTTTCAAGAATCCATACCGTTGACAGGATGATGGTGATCTTTAAATTCCTGCCCTGAAACAGCCCTAAGTAGCCTGCGTGCTTCACTGTATGTACTTCTGCCGCCTCTTTTGGCGCGGGAAGCGGGCCTTTTTCTTTCTCTATACGTGCTTCAAGACGGTTCATAATGGCGTTTGCCTGATCATATGCGCCCCGATTTTCGTGCCAGCGCGGCGATTCCTCAAGCCGGCGGATAAAAAAGAAATAAATGAGACCGGCCGCCCCCCATACGAATACGAGCCGCCACCCCCATGAGCCTAAAGGAATGACAAAAGCGGAAACAACGTTTGTGACGGGAACGCCGATCAGTCCGATCATGGCGCAAAAGGAGATGTATTTTCCCCGTACGGATGATGGAAAAAATTCCGCCAAATAGCTGTTCGTCACAATCATGGCGGCCGCGACGCCGAGCCCGGTCAAGAAGCGGAAAATCATTAAGGACGGAATGTCCCATGCCAGTGCATTCAGAAAAGATGAGATCGAAAAGACAAGGACAAAACAATTCAGCGCTTTTTTCCTGCCGATCCGATCGGACAGTCTTCCGCCGATGGAGGCGCCTAAAAACATGCCCAGGAAGGATGCCGCCGTGATGTCGGCAATGACGGACAGCTTCACGCCCCAATGCTCAATCAGCGCCGGAGCCACGTTGCTGAGCGTAAACAGATCAGCGAGATCGAAAAAATAGATGATTCCGAGAGCGGTTAATACTTGATAGTGCACACGCGAAATGGGGAGACGGTCTAATCGGTTCGCTACATTTGAGAATGTCTGATGTTTCATAAAAAACCCCCTGACTTAGCAATTGTAATCAGAAAATACTGTAAATTCATCTGACGAATACATTATAAAGGTCTTTTTTTGGCAAAAACAGAGTGTAAATAACCAGAGCCAAAGGAAACGGCATAGCGCTTTCTTCTTAAAATATATAACATTTTCTATATCTGTTTCTGTTTATATTGTAAAATGTTGAAGGAAAGGAAGTTGATGCATAAATATGAATACGTTTGTACGGCCCGCAGAGGGAAGAAATAGTGTATCGAGATATCTTCTTTCTCTGTTGCTCATTGTGGGTTTGTTCTTTTTCGGAAGCATACTGACCGTGTTTTATATGTTTCTCACGTCCGCTTTCAATCCTTCACTGACGATAAATTGGGATGAGGCGGCATTAAGTGACCCGCTGGCGGATATTTATTTACAGCATATCGTCTATTTCATAGCGATTCCGGGCATTTGGATAGCGGTTCGTTTCATTATGAAGCGGCGGTTTTTATCCATCATTACACCGAATCAGTCGCTGAACTGGAAGAGAATTTTCTTTGGATTCGGCACATATGTTGTGCTGATGTTTGTCGCGGGGCTGATTGATTTTTTAATTCATCCGGATCGTTTCACGCTTCAGGAATTCCATGCTTCGCGTTTTCTGCTGCTGTTAGCGGCGGCCGTCTTGTTGGTGCCGATTCAAACCTCTGCGGAGGAATTTCTCTTTCGCGGTTTTCTGCTTCAGTTTGCCGGAAAATTGACGGCAAACGCGGTGGTTCTGACGGTCATTATCGGCGGATTATTCGGCGCACTTCATTTCGGAAATCCGGAGATGGAAAATGGAGCTCTCTGGGCGGGAATCGGATATGTTACCATCGGCATGATCTGGACCTTTATCACGATTAAAACGGGCAGTCTGGAGATGTCCCTTGGCGGTCACGCTGCCAATAATATGTTTTTATTTATCTTTCTCACAGAGGATCATTCGGTATACGGCGGCATTCCGTCGATATTTACAACAGCAGCCGGCGGCTATGAAATATACGATTGCATATCGACTCTGGTGATCAACATCATCTTCGCATGGCTCGTATTCCGTTTTGTGAAAAAAGAAAAGCAGCAGGCCGCCTAGGCTCTGCTGCTGATTTGTAAGGTGTTCATCGCTTCATCAATATCCGTCGTCGGCCTCCGGCAGGCGAAATTCTCACAAATGTAGACCGTTGTCTTCCCATCGATCATTTGATAACCCGCGGCAAAGTCAGAAATGCCGGCAAGCTCATCCGGATGTTCTGCGGCGAGAATCGTATAGGCGGGAGTGAAATGCTCCTGAAGCGCCTCAATGAAACGTTTTCTGTCCGGGTCATCTTTCCTTCCGAACAAAACGATTTCTTTTTGGGGCATTGTGTGTGCCAGTACGCTTTGCATGAAGAAAGCGCTGCTGCTCGGATAGGCCTCTATTTCCCGTTTGAACACGGAAAACATCGCTTCGGCTTTTTCAATCAGTGATACATCACCCGTCAGGCGGCCGAGACGAAGCAGCTGTACGGCAGCCGCGCTGTTTCCGGAAGGCACGGCTCCGTCATAAACTTCTTTTTCCCTGACAAGAAGAGTCTCAGCATCATTCCCCGTAAAGAAAAAACCTCCGTGCCGTTCATCCCAGAACAGCTCCAGCATGCTTGTACATAACGTTTTCGCTTTCTGCAGATAAGACGGATGAAAACCCGCTTCATACAATTCAAGGTAACCCCAGATGAGAAAAGCGTAATCATCGATAAACCCTTTGTTTTTCACTTCGCCCTCGCGGTATCGGACCATGACGCGCCCGTCCGGCATGAGGTGACGTTCGAGAAAGCGGATCGCTGTTTCCGCCATGCTGAGAAAGTCAGGCTCGTGAAATACCTTTGCGGCTTTTGCCAGCCCGGCAATCATGAGCGCGTTCCATGAGGTCAGCACTTTGTCATCTGTATGCGGATAGCTTCTGTTTTCACGCGCTTCCAGCAATTTTGTTCTTGCCTCTTCAAGGCGTTCGGCCAGCTCATGTCCGGTGAGGCCGGTCTCTTCGAGGATGGCCTCACGCCGCGTGAAAATGAGGTGCGGGATGTTTTCGCCTTCAAAATTGCCTTGATCTGTGATGTTATACACCTTGCAATAAAGCGGGCCGAGTTCATCACCGAGAAGATTCATGATTTCTTTTTTGGACCATATGTAATATTTCCCCTCACGGCCTTCGGTATCAGCATCTAAAGCTGAGAAAAAGCTGCCGTCTTCATGCATCATTTCTCGCTGAATAAACGTTACGATCTGCATCGCAATCTGTTTGTAGCGCTCATTACCCGTGACTTGATAGGCTTCCGTATAGGCAGTCAGGAGAAGGGCGTTGTCATACAGCATTTTCTCAAAATGCGGCACGAGCCATTCATTATCAGTCGAGTAGCGGGCGAATCCGAACCCGATGTGATCAAAAATTCCGCCGTTCGCCATGCCGTCGAGTGTCTTGGTTACGCCGGCCAAAGCCTGTTCCTTGCCCGTATAGCTGTAGTAGCGAAGCAGAAACATGAGCATATGCGGCATCGGAAATTTCGGAGCCTGGCCGAATCCGCCGTACACCGTGTCAAACCCGCCGGCCAGCTGGCGATACGTGTCATGAACCGCCTGTTCGCCAAGCATGCCCTCAGCCGGGTGAATCTTGACTTCAAGATGAGCGGCGGCGTTTTCGGCGATATCCTCGACATGCTGCCGGTCATTCGCAAACGTTTCGGACAGATGTTCAAGCACATCGATAAAGCCCGGACGGTTAAATTTGCTCGTCTTCGGAAAATACGTCCCCGCATAAAATGGCTTCTGATCTGGTGTGACGAACACGTTCAGCGGCCACCCGCCCTGCCCCGTCATCAGCTGGCAGATTCTCATATACACGGAATCCACATCAGGGCGCTCCTCACGATCAACCTTGATGGCTATGAATTTATCGTTTAACATACCGGCAATCTCTTCGTCCTCAAAGGACTCGTGAGCCATTACGTGACACCAATGACACGTCGAATAGCCGATGCTGACAAGAACCGGCTTGTTTAAGCGTTTCGCTTTTTCGAAGGCTTCTTCTCCCCAAGGGTGCCAGTTTACGGGGTTGTGGGCGTGTTGGAGCAGATAGGGGGACTTCTCCGTGATTAAACTGTTGGGTTTACTATTGTTTGGCATGGGCTCACCTCTTTCATAAAACAAATGATCATTTCGAATTTATTTTTCCATAATTTAATGTATTTTATTCTTTTATGATTTCGTGAAAGGCTTCATTAAGTATAGAAGAGGAATTCTTATAAACAATTATATCCTTTCGGGTAAATGATGTTTATACATCTCGATAGCATTTTTATGTTCTTTTAAAACTGCAATTGTTTTTGGATGTGGTCTTATATAAATCAAAGGATAGTCGATTTCATCAAATTCTTGTCGAATTGGGAATGCTAATCTCTCTTTATCAAGTGAAAATTGAGCGTCAATTCCTATTTTATTACCGCGAGAATCTAATCGAATCCATTTTTTAAGTGAATGAAAAAATACAGCATTTAATGCGTGAATACAATATCCCTTATCTGGCGTGTTAAACAACATTAAACGCTGATAACAAAAGCCTGTCGGTATTCCTTCTGAGCGCAATAGGGCAGCTAATAGGTTTGACTTTGCATAGCAAATTCCCTCTTTAAAGGTTAATACTTCTGAAGCATTACAAGTTACTCGCTTTGATTGAATATCCCAAGTATGGGATATTTCATCTCGAACAAATTCATAGGCTATTTTTACTTTTTCTATTTCTGTCTGCAAAGGATTGAAAAGTTCATTTGCAAGTGCACAAATAATAGGATTAGAATAATCAACTTCATTTAATTCAAGTAAATAATCATCAAAGTTTTTAGATTCACATGTCAAATTCATTTCTTCACTCCCCTCCCCACATTTTAACGAATGATACTACAGTATAGAACATGATTGGAAATATATTAAGAAGAAAATAAGAGATTACTTAAAAGCATAGTTTGAATATTTATAAAGTGTATATGAACAGGTGTAACACAAATTATGATTAGTTCTCTGCCTTAAAAATATGTAATGGCACCAATTTTTGGTCTTAACCACACTGAATGTTAGGTTCTCTTAGAGCCTTCACAAAAAATGAATTAGTTAAATCAGGAAAATTTGAAAGACCCAAGACATTGTTTATAAATAAGATAATGGCAAAAACAGCTATCACTATAATCATTATCATGTTTTTAAATGGTTCTTTAACGCGCACCATTGCCAAAGTTCCGACTATAGCAAAAATTAGAATCAGAAGTGAACCGAATGCAATCCAGCTTGTATCCCAATAACCGATAATTAAAGCTGCTAATTCATAGACACCTGTGAACACACGAAACCATTGTGGTAGTCTCAGTATATTAAATTCTTCGATAGCCGTTTATCGCCTGTCAATTTTCTGAAACTTGTCATAAGAAACATAAATATAGAGAACGTTTGCATAACAATCATGACAATATGCATATTTAACATCTCCTTGTGATCATTAATAGATATTAGAATAGTATTATGATTTACAATGATATCCCTTACTCTGGAATCCGTGCGTACGAGACCTGCTAAGAGGGCAAAAATCAAATTATGCCCATAAGTTTGCACTTACTAGTACCGTAGGGTATATGCGGCTCCAATACGAAGCTTGTAATATCCCCCATTCAATTAAATACATCTGTCGTACTGTCATCGCTTATTCTTTCTCGCCCTCTGCTGCCTGTCACTGATAGATAAAAAATTTTACTTATGTCCTAATGTCCGGTTATTATAAGAGTCATGCCACCAAGTGCATGTCAGGAATTCAATCCATGTGATAAATGGTTAATTTTAAAACTTGTTGAACCGGAATGCAAAGAGTGACAAGTCAAAGATATATAAGAAAGTTTTAAGGAGATTAGAATTTTCTAATCTCCTTAAGCATCGACCATTTTTTTTGCAATTAGCTTAAAATCTTTTTCACTTATTTCAAAATGTCCAAATCGAAAAGAATACCCCCAACGCTGCTCGTCTTTAATGAAAGAAAGCTTTGGGATTAATGGGCGAATCGGTGTTTCTGTGCAATGAATAAAACTTATTTTTCTCCTAAAAGGTTTGAAGTCATTTCCCATTTCAAACTGAAAAATATTATTATCTACAACTTTACCTAAAGCAGTAAATTTTTGATGTGGAGTACTTTCCTTAAAATGTACCTTTGGAGAGTAATAAATGATCCAATCACCTTTATTCATCTTTTTTAAAGGTGCCTCTTTGCCATGACAAAGCTGAGCAAACCCGCCTTGGATTGCTTTCATTACATGGTCTCGAGAAGCAACCCCAATCCAGTATCTTTCATTTCCCACTAAATTCAACACCCGCAATTATCCGGTATGTTCTTGTCTTGAACTGGGTTTGTGACAGGAAAGTTCATTTCTTTCCATGCTGCAATACCCCCGGTCAGCTCTTTCACTTTGTATTCATGTTCTAATAAAAACTTTGCAACTTTGGCAGCTGTATTGCACCAGACATCCCAACAGTAAACAATAATTTCTTTTTCTTGCGGTATTTCGTTTAAACGAGATTGCAGTTCTTGTTCAGGAATAACATGAGCATCTTCAATGGTTACATTTCTTACATGAATTGGACCGTTTCTCACATCGATTAAGTAGTATTTCTCAGGATTCATTTGCTTCGCTTTCAAATAATCCATAGGGCTTATCGTTGCGTCGAGGCGTGCGTTAAAATAATCGAGAGCTTGCATATTGTAAAACCTCCTGTTTTTTAGAGTGATCTCCAGATTTTAATAAGAGAATTTTTAAGTAATTGTCTTTCTTGCTGGTTTAATGGAGCTAATACTTCTAATTCTGTATTCATTAAAAACTCCCAGCGTGAATCCAATACATCGTTACCTTTTTCGGTAATCTTAAGGCTGTAGGATCTTCTGTCATTAGGATTCTTTGTTCTCTCAACGAATCCCAAATTTTCCAAATGATCGATATGACTCACCATCGTTGTCCGATCGATTTGAAGATTTTCAGAAATCTCTTTTTGTGATGAGTAAGGATTTTCTTTGATAAATAAAAGAACTCCGTATTGTCTTGCATTAATCTCGTATGGGATAAGCCCTTCGGCAAATTTACTTTCCATGCGCTGAAGAACTTTTCCGAGTAAAAAACCATAGGATTGATTCCATTTCTCCAAATAAATTCACCTCTAATGATAATCACTTAACAATATAATCAGTATAACTGATTAATCTTCAGGAAACAAGGTTAAAGTTTTATGTTTGGTAAGGTATGTCTAACTTGAAAACGGAATAGCCGATGCTGATAAGAGCCGGCTTGTTTTCGCGTTTTACTTTTGCATTAACGATCAACTATTCCCTACATCTGCCCAATGATTGCTTTGTCAAACTGTATTGTTTTTTTATCAAGCAGGCTCAAGAGGTAAATCAGTTTGAAATTATTTTTACATACATCCCTTCCTCAGCTTTTTTCTTAGCATTTTCGTTCATCGTTTTGATTTCATTTGATAATGCAGAGGAAGCGATAAGTTTGTCATCATAGAATACAGACGGATCAATAAGCCTCAATTTATTCTTACGATGCAAATGATAATCAGCCTTATCTTCTTTAACAATGACTCTTCGATGTAAGCGGCTTACAAGATTTTTCACATCTATATCCCCGGAAGAACGCAAGATGTTCATTACTTCTTCATCTGTTCCGAGCAGTGTGTTTATGTTAATGATTTCTTTATCCAAGGCGGTTTTTAAAGTCTTAGCCAAATAATCATAACCGTAAATATTAAGAGGGTTCATAAAGAAATCAATAACTTCTTTATAATAAGTTCTTACAAACCATTCAGCAGTTTTTATATTTTTTAAGTATATTTTTCCTTCTTTAATTATTAGATGATCTAAGAAATGATCAACTTCCTCCATTGTGATGTTTTCGTACTGATACATATCTCTTAAGGTATAATCGATTCTGTCAGCGCATAACTCAGGAGCTGGCTGTTCGAGCAAATTCCAATTAGAGGTGTCTAATAGAATGTCCTTGTAATTTAATCCATATGTACTGAGAATATGGGGGATTTCTGAATCAGTTATGATTTGATGATAAATGTTTTCGTGATAATCCTCATTTTTATTGTTAAACACAAAATCAATAACGTATGAAAATGCAGTATGAGATACATCGTGAAGTAAACCTGCGATTTGTTCTTCTAAAGAACCGCCAAGCTTTTTTATGAGGAGCATTACGCCTATGGAATGTTCATACCTCGTGACATTCCACTTTTGATTCACAACATAACTTGCTCCTCCTTGTAAACCCCTTTTAGTCTTTGTACTGGATGACTGAAAATAAGCTCTTCAAGAATTCCATCTATTTCATCATCGCCATAAATACTATCTGTTATCTTCATTTTCCTTACACCCCTTTGATGCGCTAATTGCAGAAACTGAAAGTCAAGCATGGCAAAGAAGTGCAACCTATCGCATCATGGATTTTCTTCCCTTTAATATTGATATACTTAACATATCACAATTCTGAAAAATTCATTTGAGCCTAATTTTATTTGCTTTCAGATAAGTGAAACACACCCCGGCGACTGTAACCATCCCGCCTGTCAGTGCAATAAACGTGGGTACTTCACCTAACCACACCCAAGAAATGACCAAGGTTATGGCTGGTGTTAAATAAAGTGAAATGGCTGCTTCTGAAGCACCGACGAGTGAAGTGACATACGCAAGTGCAAAGTAAGGCACAACCGTTGGCAATAAGCCTAAGTAAACGATAGACAATGTTGAGTTCATGGAAGCGTTCAAAAACTCTTCCCCTAAGCCAGGCAGAAATACAAGCATAGGTATTGTCCCGCCCCAAATAGTGAATGTAACGAATGGGATAAATCCATATTTTTTTATATAGCGGGCTTGAAAAACGAAATAAATACTCTCCGAAAAAGCTGCCAGCAGGATTAACAAAATGCCGTTCACTGAATTTGTATAGTTTCCTGCCCCGAAAGAAATGATCGACACACCCAATAAACTTATGATAGAGCCAATCCATTTATAAAGCCCAAAATGTTCACCAAAAAACAGACGAGATAACATTGCAGAAAAAATAGGTGTCATGGTCACGAGTAAGCTTGCTACCCCTGCGCTGACGGTTTTTTCTCCGATATTCAGCAAAATGTGATATAGTGCAAAACCTAAAAACCCTAACGATAAAATAGCGGGGATATCCTTCATGTCAGGCAAACGCATATGAGTCAAAACAGCAAAAACCAACAATGCCATTGACCCAATCAACAAGCGAAACAAAGCGAGGTGTTCCGGCGTGTAACTCTCAAGACCCGCGCGAATTCCCGGGAAAGCTGATGCCCACAACCCAATCATCAGACTGTAAGATATGCCGATTCGAACTGTTTTCTTTCTCATCTTTCTCACTCCTCTTTACAAAAACCAACCAGTTATTTAATGTTTTTCTATATTAATAAAGATTTGATGAGATGACTTCAACCAGTTAAATAGATTTTGACCCAACCACTTTAGTTTTTAAGGAGGACCCTTTTAATGAGCGCTCCAGAAGAAAAAAAGATGAGAAAGCTTCCTAAGTACATACAAATCATTCAATTTATAAAAGAGAAAATAGGAAATGGAGAATGGCCGATCGGAAGTAAGATTCCAAGCCAGCGCACGCTTGCCAAACACTTTGAGGTGAACAGGAGCACAGTCATTACAGCTTTAGAGGAATTGACGGCGGATGGATTAATCGAAGGCAGAATGGGCAAAGGGACAGTTGTTACGAACAATACATGGACACTTTTGGCTAAGAATTCCGCTCCCGATTGGGATCAGTATGTAACCTCCGGAATTCAGCAGCCAAGCCAAAAAATCGTTCAAGAGATCAATAAATCAGAATCAAATTCTGATCTTATACAGCTCAGTAAAGGAGAACTTTCACATGAGATTTTTCCTTTAGCTGTTATGAAAGAGATCATGGGAAAGGTATCCCAAAACATAGAGGCATTCGGATATGAGGAACCAAAAGGATATTTGCCTTTGAGAGAGGCATTAAGCGGCTATTTAAGAACAATCGGCATTCAAGCTTCTCCTTCTTCCATTCTTATTGTTTCGGGCGCACTGCAAGCCTTACAGCTTATATCAATGGGGCTTTTACAAAGGGGATCGACCGTTTATCTTGATCAGCCTTCCTATCTTTATTCATTACACGTATTTCAATCAGCCGGTATGAAGCTGACTGGAGTTCCTATGGATCATGATGGACTTTTGCCGGAACATATCCGCATGGCAAGGGGGGAGCGGGGGAGGGCTATATTATATACAAATCCTTGTTTTCATAATCCGACAGGTATTTTAATGTCAAAAAAGAGACGAGAAGAAATCCTTGCGGCAAGTGAGAATACACAGCTTCCCATTATTGAAGATGACATTTATCGTGAGTTATGGATAGATGAGATTCCCCCAGATCCTATTAAAACAATAGATAAAAATGGGCATGTGCTTTACATAGGCAGTTTATCGAAAACATTAAGTCCGGGCTTGAGGATTGGCTGGATTGTCGGGCCGGAACCAGTGATTGAACGTTTATCCGACATAAAAATGCAAACAGATTACGGCTCCAGTTCGTTATCCCAGAGAGTAGCGGCAGAGTGGTTTATATCCGGTGAATACCAGCAGCATCTAGAACAGGTGAGAAGTCAATTAAAGGTGAGAAGAGAATTGGCCTTGAGTGTTTTAGAAACTCATTTGAAAGATGTGGCGACATGGAATATCCCAAAGGGAGGATTCTTTGTCTGGGTAAAAATATTGCCTTCCATATCCATGAAATTACTTTATACCAAAGCCTTATCAAAAGGGATTCTGCTCAATCTCGGCAGGATCTATGCTGAGGAAAAAGGGAATTATATTCGCTTATCATATGCTTATGCATCTCTTGAAGACCTTCAAAAGGGAATTTATGAATTGGGTTTGATGATTAAGGAATTGGCAAGCAGATAAATTTATCATGATTACTTTAATAGAAAGAGACATGACACCAATGACACGCGGATTGTTCGCTGACTACGGTTGGGGTGCTGGTTAAAAAATACTTAGGAGAACTTGATATTCAAAGAGCTGTAAGAGAGAGATTATCTTTAAAACCGTCACTAGCAGAAGTCTTCAAAATTATTTAAGTTAATATACCGGTCTTTATTGAGATTTGTTTTAAATATGCATTTGAAGGTCAATTTTCTTTATGATGACTAAGAACTAAGAATTACACTACTTTATAACCGTAATTTATTAATGAAATATTTCCCGAAAAACTTTGATTTTTAATTGCAGATTGATATAACAGCCAACCATTGAAGATAAATTGAAGCAGAATAGTATTAATTCTACTCTGCCGGATGCTCATGCTGCTGAGATGAAAAGTGCGGGCGCATTATGGGGAGAGGGGAATCTTACACACTTATCTGCAGCTTCACCCACATACTTTGTGAAAGCCCCAACAGCTTCTTCGCATTCTGCAAGACAACAACTATTCCGTTGCTTTTTAACATTTTCACATTACAGGATGCAGGATAAAAAAGCCGCCAACAGGGCGGCTTTTCTTAAGTTAATATACCAAATATATATCAAACTTCAATCTGTATAGCTATGTCTTTCCTAAAAAACCATCGGCTTGGTTCTTGAAGAGTAAATCATTTAATCCAAAGCACTATTACTCCTGCAGATGAAATTTAGATTATTGGGCTGTATAGCCGCCATCCATTACGACGGCCTGCCCTGTAACTCCTTTAGCTTTGTCACTGGCGAGGAATACTGCGTAATCAGCGATTTCTTGCACGGCTAACAAACGTTTTTGAGGAACCAAGGGGTAAATGACTTCTTCAAACACCTTTTCTATAGAAATGCCTCTAGTCTCTGCAATATCTTGTAACTGGTTTTGTACCAATGGAGTGTCGATATATCCCGGACACAAGGCATTGACAGTAATTCCGTATTCCGCTCCTTCTAATGCTGATACTTTAGTTAAACCGATCAAACCGTGTTTAGCGCTGCAATAAGCTGCTTTCCCTGCAAAACCAATTAAACCATTTATGGAAGCCATATTGATGATGCGGCCAAATTTTTGTTTTTTCATCAAAGGGAACGCTCTTTTTGTCGCACTAAAAGGAGCAGTAAGCATTAATTTCAGCATAAATTCAAATTTATCAGTCGGGAAGTTTTCTATATCGGACACATGCTGAATCCCCGCATTGTTTACCAGAATATCCAATCGCCCAAAGGTTTCAAGTGTCTTAGAGAAACTTTTTTCAACTTGTTCTTCGTTTGTTACATCACAAACCGCAGGCAGGACTTCATATCCTTGTCCCTTAAGTTCCTCAGCTGCATGATGCACGGCTTTTTCGTTCAAATCGGAAATTACCACTTTTGCGCCTTCTTTAGCGAATTCACGTGCAATTTCTAAACCAATTCCGCTAGCCGCGCCTGTCACAAGAGCAACTTTACTTTCTAATAATTTACTCATAGTAACCCCTCCAGGAAACATTTTGGTCTCCTAAAAGTTTACACCCGGCAGTTGTATAAGTAAAATGAATAAAAAGAATATAATGTATTCGTTAAACTTATGGAATGGAGAACATACGATGGATATACGCCAAATCACATACTTTCTTGAAGTTGCTAAATCCAACAGTTTTACTAAGGCATCAGAAAATCTGCATTTGTCACAGCCTGCCTTAAGTAAGATGGTTAAAAGTTTGGAAGAGGAATTAAAGGTTGAGCTCATTGATCGATCCGCTAGACAAATCGCTTTGACAGATGCGGGCGAAATTGTATTTGAGCAAGGCCAAATGATTATGAAGTCATTAGATGACTTGTCGACGAACTTATACGATCTTTTGCATTTAAAAAAAGGAAAAGTGAAAATTGGAATACCGCCGCTGATCGGTGTCTTGTTTTTTCCTAAAATCATTAGAGGGTTTAAACAATTGTATCCTGATGTGAACATCAAGCTGATAGAACATGGAGGAAACAAGGTGAAAAAGGAGGTTGAAGATGGAGTACTGGATCTTGGCGTGGTTATTGAACCAGTGGACAAAGAGCAGTTTGATATCATTCCATTGCTTAATGAAGAACTGATGCTCTTCGTTCATTCCGCTCACCCGCTTGTTCATAAAGAGATTGTGGAAATGCAAGACTTGAAAAATGAACCTTTCATCCTGTTTAGTGAAGACTTTTCTCTTCACGATCGGATTATTCAGGAGTGTATTAGAGCCGGTTTTCGTCCAAATATTGTTTATGAAAGTTCTCAATGGGATTTTATCAGCGAAATGATTGGAGAAGAACTAGGTATTTCCATTTTCCCTCAGTCGATAGTGAAAAAGACTGATCAAAGTTTAGTTAAGGCAATCTCCATTGTTAACCCATCCATTCCTTGGAAAGTGGCGATTATTTTAAAAAAAGGAAAATACGTTTCACACGCAGTACGCGAATTTATCCGGTATATTTCATCTTTTTGTAAGAGTAATTACGTAGACTAAGATCACTCATGAAAAAAATGAATGGTTTTTATAGTTTTTATGTATTTTACGGTTAGAGAGGGCTGCGATATATTATCTTATGTCAGGAAATAAGTACCTTTCAGGAGGAATTTCAAATGGATCAAAGCCGTTACCAGCAAGGTTTAGACAAATTAATGGAGTACACTTTAACAAGCGATGATAAAATTTCTACGCATTTAAAGATTTCTGAAGACTTGAAAGATATCGCTCCAGATGTAAGTAAGTACATTATAGAATTTGCTTACGGAGATATATATTCACGACCGGGATTAACCAATCAACAACGTGCGCTTGTTACCATTTCATCCCTTGTAACGCAAGGAACCGAGCCGCAGCTTGAACTTCATATCAATACAGGGCTTACATCCGGATTAACACCGACTGAGATTGTAGAGAGTATCACCCAATTGGTTCCTTATACAGGCTTCCCGCGTGTACTTAATGCTCTTTCAGTGGCTAAGAAGGTGTTTGCACAGCGGCATGTAGAAAGCCATTGAGAAATAAAGAGCTTGTATGGAATGCGGGATGAAGTAGTATAAACTCATCAATAGAATATACACAAAACGACAGCCTATAAGGCTGTTTTTTAACACAAATGTCTGACCTCTTTTTTGTTTTCGGCTGATCATATGTAAAAGCGATTATATGAATCGCTTTTTGATACTTAGAAACATGCTAACCTTCGACCTCTTTATCAGTAAGCACTTTTAAAGCATTTCTTACTTTTAAGGCGAAGTTGACAGGTTTATCAATCGCTTCGAAATGAATATACATCAGTCTCGGTTTGTCAAACAGCCAGTGATTGTGTAGAGACGTTACAATCAGATCATGTTTCCGAAGAGCGCTGATAAATGGATTGATTTCTTTTTGCAGAATTACAGTTTCTCCGCTGCAAAGAGCACGGCCGTCTTTTGTCATTGATTCAAATGAAAACATTTGCGGAATGAGCAAAAATGATCTTCCGGGCCGTCCCAGTACAACCGGTTTTATATTCGTTCGTGATCTCATTACTGTACAAATTCCATTTTCAAACGTATGCATGGTTCCGCCCAGAATATCGTTGAATTCGTCACAAAGACCATGCCGTTCAATCATTTCCCCGTCAGTTTTTGGTACCGCACGCACAGTTTTAGCAGTCAGAACTCTTAGGGCCTCTCTTACTTTTCTTGCAAAATTGAGAGGTTTGTCAATTGATTCAAAATGCATAAACATCAGACGCGGTTTATCAAACAGCCAATGGTTATGAACGGCAGTTACGATGATACCGAATTTGCGCAGTTCACTCATTAATGGGTTCACTTCTTCTTGCAGTAAAACAGTCTCACCTAAACATAAGGCTCTGCCTTCCGAGTCCATGCTCTCAAATGAAAAGGCCTGAGGAATAAAAGGAAATGCCTCGGCTCTTCTTCCGAGTACCACCGGGTGAATGTTGCTTCGAAATCTTGTCGCCGTACATACGCCATTTACGACACTGGGCGTTGAATTGAGAATTCTTGCAAATTCTTTGCAGAGTCGTGATGGCTCCATACTCGTTTCTTCCACTTCATATCTCCTCCTGAAATCAATTTAAACGTACTTAATAGTAAAGATATGTGAAGATAGAAAAAATGTAACGCGGCAGGAGTCCATAATAGAGAGAATCAGCTTTTTTCACCATCTCTTCAACTGTTAATTATTAATAGATTTTAATCGGACTATTTAAGATGTGATAAAAGCCTTCCGCATGTGTTTGTCCATTCAGTTTACATTGGGTGATGCCTTTTTCTTTTACCATGTTTTCTCATTCGCTTATGATTACTTTGCCCAACCCGTATTTACGGTAAGGTTTCAGGATGCAGATTCGTTCGAGCTTGCCTGTTTGGTTTACGATGCGGACGCGTCCTGTGCCGGCAGGCTGATTTTCATGATAAACCAAGACATGCCCGCACTGTTCCTCAAGCGCATCGAACTGATCAAATTCATCGGATTCAGGTACTTGCTGTTCCTCAATGAATACTGCTTTTCTAATCTCAAGCGCTGCTTGTAAATCAATTTCTGTTGTATCCTCATGATCAACCAACCCTTTTCACATATTAGTCTGGACTGCACCGCTTGCTTGTGGTCTTATAGAAGTAACGACAAAACATTTATATTGCAAGTGCAACAAAAACATGAAGGGTTTGAAAAGATATGACTGATATTTTGCGTGAAATCGGCATGATCGCACGGGCATTGGATTCCATCAGCAATATTGAATTTAAAGAATTAGACTTAACAAAAGGGCAGTATCTCTATCTTGTGCGTATATGTGAAAACCCGGGAGTGATACAGGAAAAACTGGCGGAAATGATTAAAGTTGATCGAACAACAGCGGCGAGAGCGATCAAAAAACTGGAAATACAAGGATTTGTTGAAAAGCGTCCTGATGATCAAAATAAAAAAATAAAAAAACTTTTCCCGACCGAAAAAGGGAGAAAGGTTTATCCGTTATTGCAAAGAGAAGGAGAGCACTCTGCGGAAGTAGCCCTGTCCGGCTTTACGTCTGAGGAAAAAGAAACCATTTTCAGCCTTCTTCAGCGGGTGAGAAAAAATATAGAGCATGATTGGGAATATGTGAAGAAGGGAAACAAAAGAGACTATTAATGGATGATAATTCCTTTTACTGAATGATTGCGTTGTGAATGATTAAAGTCATAAATGGATACGTTATCTGTGAAATCTCCTTCCTCGGTTCCTGCTTCAACTAGCCGATAGGCTTATTTTTAACGAAAAGTATCAATTATGGTATATTTAAATAAGACAAAATAATTGAAGCGGGGAATGATATGAGTACAATCGAAAAACAAAGACGTAAGAAATTCAGAGCCAAATCAATCGTACGGGCCATCATGGTCATCATCGGCGGAATTATTGCCGCGTATGGACTGGAAACCGTACTGATTCCGAATAGTGTATCTGACGGCGGTGTAACCGGGCTCAGCATTGTCGGTTCACAGCTCTTTCATTTGCCTCTTGGGATCTTGATTGCGGTGATTAATATACCGTTTGTCTGGTTAGGATATAAGCAAATCGGGAAAGGTTTTGCGTTTCTATCAATTATCGGTATTGTCTCACTTGCCGCGGGCACGAGTTTTTTCCACCACACGCCGGCTATCATTGAGGGAGATACCCTGTTAATCACCGTTGTCGGCGGGATTATTCTCGGCTTGGGAATGGGATTGGCATTGCGCAACGGCGGCGCCTTAGATGGAATTGATATGCTGGCTGTGCTTCTGTCACGGAAATTGCCGTTTGGCACGAGCGATCTCATTTTATTTTTAAACATGTTTGTGTTTATTTTTGTTTCTTTTGTATTCGGGCTGCAAGGCGCATTGCTTTCCGTCATTGCTTACTACATCGCATCCAAGGTGATCCATGTGGTTGAGGAAGGCTTAAGCGGTTCTAAAACATTTCAGATTATCACCAACGAGCCTGCATTAATGGTAGAGACCATTCGTGAAGAATTGGGCCGGAGCGCTACGTATAAAGAAGCATACGGCGGTTTTTCTCATGAAAAATTCAAAGAAATCACATGTGTCATCAACCGTTTGGAAGAAACCAAACTGAAGGAAATTATTAATGACATTGATAATCAAGCCTTTGTGACGGTATATGATGTCGCTGAAGTAAAAGGCAGTAATTTCAGAAAAATCCATAATCATTAAGAAGGAGCTGCCGTTCACCGGCAGCTTTTTTTAAAAAGGAGAAAACACTTGCAAAAAAAGAATAACGGATGTATATTATTGATATATCAAACATTGACTAGTCAATTAATTGCGCAAAAGAAAGTAGGGATGGGTTTTGACAGCATGTTGTTCAGAGGAAGGCGAGATTTTGTATCAGCTCCAATCACTGCACAAAGTGATCGGCACGAAGTTTGAAGCGTGCACCGGAATCAGCCAATCCCGCCTTGAGCTTCTCGCCGTGCTTTTTTACGTCGATGAGATCAGCCAAAGCGATCTTCAGAAAAAGGTGAATATTGACGGCGCAGCTGTGACAAGACACTTGAAACAGCTTGAAGCCAAAGAAATGGTCACAAGAAGGCGGAAGCCTGAGGACAACCGAATTATACTTGTCCGGCTTACTGATCAGGGGCGGGAGAGAATTGAGGCTTCCAAAAAGGAGAAGGAGCGTTTCATAAAGGAAATGCTTGCCGGTGTCAGCGAGGAAGAACGCAGTATGTTAAAAAACGTATTGTCACAGATGCAGAATAATATAGAAAATATGAAAGCATAGGAGTGTTTTACACATGAAAACAGAACTGAAAACAAACGATTTTATGGACATTATGAAAGGCCGCCGTTCCATTCGGAATTACGATCCGGCTGTAAAAATCAGCAAAGAAGAAATGACTCAAATATTGGAAGAAGCAACGACAGCGCCGTCTTCAGTTAACGCGCAGCCATGGCGTTTCCTCGTCATTGACAGCCCTGAAGGAAAAGAAAAACTCGCGCCGCTTGCCAGCTTTAACCAAACACAGGTCAGCACATCATCTGCGGTGATCGCGGTTTTCGCAGATATGAACAGTGATGACTATTTAGAAGAAATTTATTCAAAAGCGGTCGAGCTGGGCTACATGCCGCAGGAAGTAAAAGACAGACAAATCGCTGCGTTGACGGCGCATTTTGAAAAACTGCCGGAGCAAGTGAACCGTGAAACGATTCTGATCGACGGAGGTCTTGTTTCCATGCAGCTGATGCTTACGGCACGCGCGCACGGCTATGATACAAACCCGATCGGCGGCTATGATAAAGAAAAGATTGCCGAGGTTTTCGGAATGGATAAAGAGCGTTATGTACCGGTCATGCTGTTATCAATCGGAAAAGCGGCAGACGAAGGATATGCTTCCTACCGTCTTCCTATCGAAACAATCGCACAATGGAAATAAGGTTGAAGTGAAGCTGAGAGGAGAGGGACAGTGGACATAATTGCGGCTGTTTTCGTCGGAATTGTAGCTTTAGAACATATATTTATCATGATACTTGAAATGTTTTTTATCAATTCGAAGGCTGCCAAGCGGTCTTTCAAATTGCCGAAGCATTTAGAAGGTGATCGGAATGTGGCGGTCATGTTTGCAAATCAAGGTCTGTATAATGGATTTCTGGCTGCCGGCCTCATTTGGGGACTGATCCTCGGAGCTGATCCGATTGGCCATATGATTCAAATGTTTTTCGTCATCTGTGTGGTCATCGCGGCCATTTTCGGAGGCTTTACTTCAAACAAATCAATTATCGTAAAACAAGGACTTCCGGCTGTTTTAGCGCTTATTTTTCTTTTATTGGCGTAGCAGACGGAGTGAGTGAGGGCTTCCGGAAAGGAAGCCCTCTTTTTTTATTCTGTTTTGAAAATCATTTCTTATATACATCACTATAGATTGGGGATGTCAAATCAGCTGTTACTCCTTCTTAATTGTTATTTGCTGAAAGTCTTCTTTCTGCTAATAAAGCCTAATAGATGGAGTGGATTCCATGTCAATCTGTTTTTTTAAAAAAAGCTGATCGGCAAATATGGTATGATTTACATAATCAGGGAGTGGGGTTGCAGAGGATGAATATGAAGAGAGCGTATTACGCTATTTTATACAGCCAGACCGCTATCAACTTGGGGTTTTCACTTTATACGATGGCCGTCATCTTGTTTTTGTTTACAAAAACCGGTTCGACGGCGATGGCCTCTCTTATGACGCTCGTCAGCATTGTATGCCGCGTATTGGGCAGCGCCGTTTTGCCGCTGGTCACCGGTCGGTTCACGCTTCGTTCTTTGTTAATCAGTTCTCAATTGATACAGATCACACTGTTAGTCTGTTTGTTTTTTGTCATCCAAACCGGTTCATCCGCATTCTTTTTTCTGCTGTTTTGTCTGATCGGAGGCATTTCTTTTTGCAACGGATGGTTTGCTCCGATAAAAAGCGCGCTGATTGGGGAAATCATTCCTCCTGATCGAAGGGCGAAAGCGAACAGTTTATTATCGGCGGCGGATCAGACCGTTCAGTTTGCGGGGTGGTCTCTGGGCGGCGTCATCATAGCGTTCCTGGGAGAGAGCGATACAATGATCGTCACTGTCATGTTATTGGTTTCTTCGGTGTTGGGCATCATTCTGTTTCTTCAAGTACGCATGTGTGCGCCGGCAGCAGTCAGGGAAAGTTCCCTTTTTGCAGATGCGGCAAGCGGCTGGGTGTATTTATTTCAGCAAAAACAGCTCAAGGTTCTCATTGTGATGGATGTGATCGAATCGTGGGCAGGCATGATATGGATCGGGTCTGTGTCCTTAACTTATGTGCATGACGTCCTTCATAAAGGAGAGGCTTGGTGGGGGTATGTCAACGGAGTCTATTATGCAGGGACGATGATCGGCGGACTGATCATCTATAAGTTATCCGGTAAGCTTCAGCATCATCTCATTCCGCTTATGCTGACGGGAGCCTTGGCATATGGAATGTTCACGTTTATTTACGGGCTGATCACAAGCGCCGTTACGGCCCTTTTTCTGGTGCTGTGTATGGGGCCGGCTTGTGTATTACGAGATCTCACGCAGGAAACATTACTTCAAAATATCACGACCGAAAAGACACGGGTCAATATATTAGCGGCGAGATCAGCTTTAGTTCAGTTCATTTTTATGTTTTCCATTATCGGAACGGGGATTATCTCGGATGTATTCGGCGTGCGGTTTATTTATATTGGCGCAGGCCTTCTCTTATTAATTTCGGCTTTTATCGGATTTTCTCAGCTGCGAATGAAGAAAATGGTACAGAGCGGCATGTAGTGTAGTATAATTAGGAACGTACGTTCTATATCGAGAGAGGAGAGGGTAATGTGGGACATCTGGCACTGCAATTGTATGATTATCATCTTTGGGCAAATCAGCAAATATTCACCCGGCTTAAAGAGCTTCCGGAGGATGTGTACCGTAAGGAGATTCAAAGTGTCTTTCCGTCGATAGCCGGTGTATTGACTCATGTGTATCTGTCGGATAAGGGGTGGTTTGATGTGTTCTCCGAAGAGCGTCTGGAGGATACGCTGAAATCAGCTGAACAGCAAAAAGAGGACATCTTGTCTAAAGAGATAGAAGAGCTGGAAGATCTATTTTTGGAATTATCAGACCGATATCGACTATTTTTGCAAAAGGAGGAAAATATCAGTCTCCCCCTTGAAATAGAGCATCCGTCAGGTGACATCATGAAAACCGCAGCGGCCGATATGATCCTCCATGTTGTGAACCACGGAACGTATCACCGCGGGAATATAACAGCCATGCTCAGACAGATGGGGTATGCTTCTGTGCCGACGGATTACGGTATTTATTTATATATAAACAAAAAGTAAACAAGACAGCCAACGCGGCTGTCTTGTGATATCCGTAAAAGAGCCAAATCATATGAGTGATTTGGCTTTTTCGTTTGCTATGCCATGTTTTGCAGCCGTTCTAAACTGTTTTTCCAATTCGCTTCAATCGCTGTAAAAGCAGCGGCGGCATCTTGCTGTTCTAATGCGTGAATGATATCAGAGTGTTCATTATATGATCTGTTTAAAGCGCCATTTTCACTGAAATAGCGGATTTCCAGTCTCTGAATTTTGACTTTCAGGCTTACTAGCAATTTGTGAAGTTCAGCGTTGTCCGCAAGCAGAATGATGCGATGGTGAAATGCATTATCCGCTTCCAGAACGGCCATTTTATCGCCGTCTTTCATCGTTTGAAGAAGATTTTCATTCAGCTGTTTCAATTCTTGAATCACGGCATCGTCCATACGCGGGAGGGCTTGCTGCAATGCGAGTTTCTCAAGCGTCCAGACGATGGAATACAAGTTTTCCGCTTCTTTTAACTCAATCGGAGCGACAAGTGTCCATCTGTTCGCTTTTGTTATCACCAAGCCGTCATCTTCCAGCCGCAATAAGGCTTCCCGTATCGGGGTGCGGCTGATTCCCAATGTTTCCGACAAATCCTTGTCCTTTAACTTTGTTTCCGGTTTGAGCTTGCCCGTTATGATCCAGTTTCTGAGTGTGCGATACACTTCGTCCCGCATGATGGTTCTTTTCAGCACAGGTTCTTTGTTTTGATTATCCAATGGAACACCTCATGAATCGTAGTATACATATTTGCATTTTACCACAGTCCGGGCGCCGGTTAGAAATGAAGAGGGACGTCTAAGAATGAATCGAACCGAGATGCTTCATCTCAATATGCTGAAAGTCAGCGGAGCCGCCTTCAGAAAAGAGCGTGATTCCCTGATCTTCGTGTTTTGGGAACACTTCATTTGTCAAAACGGTTTTTCCGTCGTCTGCAAATACTTCAATACTGGTTTTATCCACGAGAATTTTCAGATGGACGCGCCCTTTGTTTCCGTCAAATGGAGCTTTGCTTTCGACGTATGCGCCGGTTTTATCAGGCTGGTCTGTAAACGATCTGTTCACATAGGCACAGCCGTCTTCTGCTGAAATACCGACATCAATATGCCGGCTTTGGTCTGCTGATTCTCTGAGTCTGACGCCTGCATTTTTGATATCTGACCAAGCGATATCCATATCAAGCTGATATGTATCACCTTTGATCGGCAGTGTCTCTGAACCGTTCACCTGTTTGTGTTCTATGCTGTCAGTTGAAGAAGTTAATTGGTTCAATGCTTCAATCGGCTCTGACACAAGGCTGTATGTGCCGCCGTCCTGCTGCTGAAGACGGATTTCACGGACGATAGAATCCGTGCCGTTAAAGCCGTTTTTTAGTGTCGGTGTTTCATTCGGATAATCCCAATTGTTCATCCATGCCAGCGCATAGCGTTTTGTCAGCGGATCTTCGCTATTACCGTCTTCAAATGTGACGCCGCCGTACCAGTCAAAGCCGTAATCAAGCCATTGCGGTTCTTCTTGATCGGCGGTAAATTCCTTCCCGTCAAAGTTTCCGGTCCAATACGCGTACGTATTCGGTTTGCCTGCGGGTTTGCCGTTTGCGCTTGCGCCCAGAACCCACTTGGCTGTGCCGTCATCTGCACGCATCATATAAAGGTCGGGGCATTCGATGAGGCCGATCTGCTGAGTGATAAAACCGCCCGTGTATTTCCAATTTTTTAAATCGGGTGATTCATAAAAACCGATTTTTTCTCCTTCGGCCATGGCCATCACCCATTTGTCATCCTGTTCATCCCAGATCACTTTCGGGTCCCGGAAATCCTTAGTTCCCGGGTTTTTCATAACGGGCTGATCACTATAGGAAGTAAACGTTTTTCCTTTATCCGTGCTGTACCATAAATATTGTTCCTGGGCTTTTGTTTTGGCTGTCGGCTGCGTTGTGACGGCGACCAGCGCGTTTTTGCCGAAGCCCGCGGTGTTGTGTTTATAAATGACGACAGAACCGGACCAGATATCGCCGTTTTCGTTGGTGTATTTCGGAATAGCCGTGCCTTCGTCCGTCCAGTGCACCAAGTCCTCTGATACGGCGTGCCGCCATTCTGTGCCGTTGCCGTTCGGGTAATCCCGATTATAAAGATAGTAGTAATGATATTTCCCCTCGAAAAAAATGGGCTTTTGAGGGTCGTTTTTCCATTTGTCCGGAGTCGTAAAATGATACGCCGCCCGGTAATCCTTCTTATGCTCCGTGTTGTTTGTGTCAGAGGAATTGTGGTTTTTGTTCGGCAGTAAGCCGACAAACAGGAACGCACCCAAAAAGATCAATATTACAACGGGCCATTTTCGTGCCATGATTGAATTCACCATCTTATTGAGAAATAAAAGAAAATGCCAATGAAGTATCGGCATTTTCTTTTTGTTGTTATTAGTTGTTAACCGTAAGCTGTCCTTGTTCAAGGATGCTGTTTTTAACAACGGATGTTTTCTTGCCTTTGATGTTCATTAAGAAGCTTGGCGCAAATGTCGCCTTTTTATCCTCAAAGAAGCCTCTGTTTGTCATGTAGCTTGTGATCACGACATTGTTGCCTTTGGCTTGCGGCACTGCGAAGTGAGAGTAAGTGAACGTTACATCGTTAGGATCAAGACCCATTTGCAGGACAAGACCAGTTTTGTTCAGCGGCTTGTAAGGACCTGTTAAAGAGTTTGATACATAACCAAGCATGTAAATATCGTTTGAGTTAATACCGTCGATCGTCATTTTTGAACCGCGTGAATCAGTGAACAGGTACCATTTGCCGTTCATTTTGAAAATATTCGCGCGCTCGATTTCATCAGTTACCGTGTTTGAAGTGATCAGCGGCTTCATGACTTTTTTCAATGTGTAATCATCGTTTAACTCTACCATACCGAGGGCGCCGTTCGCTAATTCAGCATCGCGTTTTTTAGCGCTTTGCTGAAGCTTCTGACTTTCTTTACGGAAGAAGTTTGTGCTGCCGCCGTAGTACGCTTTGTTAAATAAAGATTCTTCGCCTTGGTATCCGTTTTCTGTTCCCGTGTTGGCTTCGAATACAAGGTATTTATGTCCTTTGTCTTCAACGTAGTGAGGGTCTCTCAGCGTATGGTTGTCGCCGGATGTATAGTTCCCTTCATCGATAAACTGCTGAACGTTTTGATATGTTTTTCCGTCGCCGTCAAAAATCGTTTTATGATCTTCCACTCCGTTGATCTTGAGCGTGTCATCAGATTTTGACACATTTACCTGCGCCGTTGTCAGGCTTTGTTTGCCGTAATGTTTACCGGAAAAGTCAGTGTAGAATAAACGGATTTTTCCGTCAGATGTAAAGGTTGCAGAACCGGACCATTCTTGTGTCTGTTCTTTCAGGATTTCATCGTTGGCGTCGAACTTATCGCTGTCTTTAAAGACACGGCCCGCGTTTTTCCAGCTGTCGATCGAGTTGTCGCCGACTTTTTGGTAAAACATGTAGATGGATGTGTCATCAGCGTCTTTCGGGCTTCCGGCAAGAGCAAACACGACGTGATAGCCGTTGTATTCAGCTACTGTTCCGTCAGCGTTTTGGAGCGGCCAGCTGTCCCACACATCCAGTCCTTTCGCGGACTCGATATTTTTAATTGTTGATGGGTCGAATTGAGGCACTTGGTATTTTTCACTTTGCTGCTGTTTAGGGATCTGCAGCATATCATGGCGTGTGATATGAGAGACGCCGTACGTTTCTTTGTAAGGTTTTTGGGTATTTTCTTTCGCGAAGGCTTGAGTCGCTCCCCCTGCCAGAAGTGCAGTCGTAAAAGTTAGAACTGTGGCTCGTTTTGCAAATTTTTTGATGTTCATGTTCATGTCTCCTTTTGTATGTACCTTTTTTTGCGATCTGCCGATTCGATCCTCCTGCATTCATGGATGACAGGTTTGTTACAGAAAAAAAGACCTAAAATATGTATGGGGTGACGCCAAAGAATACACTTTGCCCTTAACACATTTTAGGTCTTGCCTGCTTTATCAGTAACAATCCTGCATGATTTACTTGTCGACATCATTCTATTAGACTCTGATTCTATTGACAACTGGTCTATTTTCCTCTTTTGGATGATAGTAAAATGAAAAAAGGCCTTTTAATATATGGGTAATTGAGCCTAAGGGGTGCTCTGGCCCTAGGAAAAAACCTCTCTAAAAAAGAGAGGTTATTTTTTCTTGATAGATAATAAAGCGATGGTGGTTAAAATCAGCAAAGTACCCAGCCATTCTGATATTCCGAAGGGAACATGCAGCCAGATAACAGTTAAAAAAGCTGCCGACAGCGGCTCTGCACAGGCGAGCAGGCTGGTTTCAGAGGCACTCAGATATTTCAGGCTTTCCAAGTAGCAATAAAAAGCGATGAGCGTTCCGAAAATGATGATAAACACAATCGCGGCATATGCAGGAAAGGACCACTCGCCTTCAAATGTCCAGGGCGGGCGGATCAAGCTGAGGGCGGCTCCGCCGATCAGCATGCCCCATCCTACAACAATGGCGGATCCCCATTTCTTCAGCAGACGATGCGGCTGAAGGGTGTAAAACGCCAGTGCAAACGCCGAACTGATTCCCCAAAAGACGGCCAGACCGGATATGGACAGGCTTCCGACATTACCGTGCGTGACCAAAATGAATGTGCCGGCAACCGCCAATAAGACGGCGAGCAGCTCTTTTCCTGAAGGAATTCTCTTTGCGCGAATCGCTAAAAAGCATGTAATGATCGCCGGTCCTAAATACTGAAGAACGGTAGCTGTTGCCGCGTTGCCATGCTCAATTGCCGCGAAGTAGGTGTATTGAACACCTAACATTCCGAAAATCCCGAATAAAAGAAGGGGAATTCTGTCCTGTCTGTCTTTCCAAACAGCCCATATCCGTCCTTTTTCTTTGAGGTACGCGATTCCGAGCAGAAGCGCCCCTGACACCAGAAGGCGCACCGAAGTCAGCCATTCTGTATTAAAATGGCGGTGCTGGAACAGATACTGGGCAACCGTTCCCGAGACCCCCCATAAGATAGCTCCTGTAAGCACAAGCCAAATGCCTGTTGTTCGTGAATAAGAAAGAGCAGCGTGTTTTTCCAGGATAGACACCCCCGATTCTGATGTTGTGATAGCAACTTACAATAATTAGAAAAAAGAACGCCTTACATGTGATATATTATATATTGTATATTAATAGGCGTCAAAATAATTTTAGAGTAAGCGCTTACAAAACGGACGTCTGATGAAAGAGCAGAAAAAAACACCCCGGCTGGTTGCCGGGGTGTTTTGGTTATTCTGCAATCGCGTCTGTTAAAACAGGAACGACTTGTTTCTTTCTGGATACGACGCCTTTTAAAAGGGCCGTGTTGTTTTCTAACGTCACGTTGAATGCTTTTTCCACTTTTGACGCTTGATCACCGATGGCAAGCGCAAGGGAATCGTTTTCCAGAATATCCGTAATCACGAGAAGGAAGAGGTCAAGGTTCTTCTCGGCAATTACTTTTGAAAGAGCCGCTTCTAATTCCGGCTGCCGCTTTTTGACATCTTCAATATCAACTGTGTTGACTTGGGCGATTTCGACTTTTTTGCTGCCGAGCGTGAACTCTTTCGCATCAAGAGAAATCAGTTCTTCCACAGTTTTTTTGCTTAAGTCGGCGCCCGCTTTCAGCATGTTTAAGCCGTACTCTTCCGCATCTACGCCGGCAATTTCAGCAAGCTCTTTTGCCGCTGCGATATCTTGCTCCGTGCAAGTCGGAGATTTAAATAACAGAGAGTCGGAAATGATTGCTGACAGCATGAGGCCCGCAATTTCTTTCTCGATTTTCACGTTATTTTCTTTGTACATTTTGTTTAAGATCGTAGCCGTACAGCCGACCGGCTCAGCACGGTAGTAAAGAGGTTCCGCTGTTTCGAAGTTGGCGATACGGTGGTGGTCGATCACTTCAAGAACCTGAACGTCTTCGATATCTTTGATGCTTTGCTGGCGTTCATTGTGGTCAACAAGGATGACGCCGTTTACTTCGTTTGCGGCTGTTTCCACCAAACGCGGGCTTTCGTGCTTGAAATAATCAAGCGCGTATTGTGTTTCGCCGTTGACTTGTCCAAGGCGGACGGGCTCAGCATTGAAGCCGAGTTTATTTTTTAGATCAGCGTAGGCAATGGCAGAGCAAATGGTATCTGTGTCTGGGTTTTGATGTCCGAAAATAAGAATTTTTTCCATAATAACTCCTTGTCCTTTTTTGTAGTGTAAACAATCTTTTTATAGTTTAACACGTCTTGCGGAGGGTGTAATCTTCAAAACCTTAAAAATTGATGTGAAAAAGAAGCATTTTTGTTGAGCGGTGAGGAGGATTGCGAGTAAAATACTGGGTAAGTCAGATGCTAATCAGCATATAGTATCAAAAAAGGTACTATGGAGGATGAAAAATGAACATATATCCGAATAAAGAAGGTTGTCCGGTTGAACTGACGCTTTCTGTTATCGGCGGAAAGTGGAAGGGTATTTTGTTTTATCATATGATCGGCGGAAAAAAGCGGTTTAATGAGTTTCGGCGCATTTGCCCCAGCATTACGCAGCGTATGCTGACGCTTCAGCTTCGCGAGCTTGAGGCGGACGGCATCGTGCATCGCGAGGTATATCAGCAGGTGCCTCCAAAGGTGGAGTATTCTCTTACCGAATTCGGCAGGTCGCTGGAACCGATCGTTTTGCAAATGAAGAAATGGGGAGATGCCAACCGGGAGTTTCTCGAGACATACCGGGAAAAAACGTCGCCTCAAGATCAGTCCGCTCAAAAATAAGAAGCAGCAAAGGATTAAATTCCTTGCTGCTTTTTTTTATTTCATCGCGATGGCTTTTCTGGCGTTGCGCACATCATTCTTCAGCAATTCGCTCAGGTTGTAAGCAGGATATTGACCGCGTTCTTCCATATACTCAAAGACCATTTGATGCCACTTGATAGCCGCGTTTAAGTGCTTGACGAAAACGTGTCTTAATTGGGGGGTGGCCGTCTCTGTAATGGCTCCGGCGTAATTGCGCACAGACGTTTTGGCCATGCTCAGCAGGCCGCCGCTGTAAAACGCGGAATCAGCGCGCTCTTCTGTTTCATCCTCACGAAAAGCGGGAGCTTCAGGGAAGAAAGGAAGCAGTTCACGCAGATTTTGTTCCAGCGAATGGATGGAAAATCGGTAAAGCTGTTTTAATCTGGCATCGCTTACGTCCCGCTCTGTTCTTTTTAATTTCACAAGTCCGTTTGCCTGGAAAGCCACTAACTCATGCAGTTCTAACGTTTCATGCCATGCTAATGTTCTCCGCTCGGTCATAGTGTAAGAATCTCCTTTATCCTTCATTTTCACTTTCAGCATATGCCCCGGTCCCGATGTTGTTCCTGATGTTTTGAAGTTTCCAGAAAGGGAAACTCAATGTAAAGGAAATACGAAATAGAGGTGAAACTATATGTGGGACATGATAAAGAACTTCTTCCTTTTCAGCAGCGGGGTTTTACAGGCGACCACTCTCTTACTTATCGTTATCGTCTTGTTATATGTACGAAAAACCAAAAAGAAAAACAGAGATACTTCTGGTTTCATGGATGATCAGGATCACTGATACAACGGGCATTCTTTCACGGGGATGTCCGTTTGTCTGTTTTCATGTTTCACATGGAACATTGCGGCTGTCCGCGCTCATTTTACTTGCGATTTCGACTTATGTTAAAATATATACGTGTATTTTGGAGAGTTTATGGAAAATTCAGGTCTTGAAAGAGACATTGCGGCGTCAAAAGAGCAGTCGTCTAAGCTGCTCTTTTCTATTCGTATGTTCGAATGATACAAGGTTTGAGGTGAGTAAGTGAAAAATACAAGGGCTCTAATAGAAGGCGCCATTTTGATCAGTATTTTTGCAATCATTTCCCTTTTGGTCGTGTACCTCCCTTTACTGGGGGCAATTCTTCTCTTTGCTTTGCCGCTGCCGATCATTCTTTACACCATTCGGCACGGTCTGAAGCCCGGGGTATGGATGGGGCTTGCCAGCCTTCCTGTCAGCTTTATTGTAGGTTCGTTTACCGGGCTTACAGGCGCTTTTACGGCGGCCTGTACGGGAATCGCCATGGGATATTATTTTAAAAAGAAACAGCCCGGCTATGCGGTTGCTGCCGGCGCTATGGCGTATGTGCTGTGCGGCGTCGTTTTTTTTGTGGTCAGCATCGTGTTTCTTAATATGAATGTGATCGATACCACCATGTCCCAGCTTCGGGAGTCGATGTCTTTAGCAGAAACCATGTCAAAGCAGCTCGGTTACGGAGATCAGTTCGGGAAGCAGATCAAGCTGATGGAAAGTCAGCTGAGCACGGTTCAATATCTTTTTCCGACAGTGCTCGTATTGACCGGCATCGTTTTTTCTTTCCTCAGTTATGCTATGGCAAGGCCGCTTTTACGGCGATTTTCCCCTGATCTTCCGAAGATGAAGCCTTTTAGAGAGCTCAAACTCCCGCAAAGCGTTGTCATTCTGTATTTTATTGTGACGATATTAGGGTTTCTGCCTTTAGAAAAAGGGCATATGCTGTATTCGGTTTCATTGAATGGGGGATTTATTCTCAGCTTGCTGATTTGTATTCAAGGGTTAGCGTTTATTTTTTTCTATTGCCGCGAAATGGAGATGCCGAAAGCCGTTCCTGTTTTAGCAATTGTGCTGGGTGTGCTTTTTCCGCTCATCTTGTCCGTGTATCTCCTCTTAGGCATCATTGACATAGGCTTTAACATAAGAAATAAGGTGACGCGAAATTGAGTGTGACTTACAGGTGGGGAGTTGATAGAAATGC
Organism: Bacillus sp. SYZHCR11; assembly: GCF_057196865.1. Lineage (NCBI taxonomy): Bacteria > Bacillati > Bacillota > Bacilli > Caryophanales > Bacillaceae > Bacillus > Bacillus sp. SYZHCR11. Next base: position 926,486 of record NZ_JBXUND010000002.1, on the reverse strand, counting down.
CTAGTTTTTATGAAAAACCGTTGTTTCGGTATCCCATCTATGCATTGATTGCATTGTCAATCATCATAATCCTCATCAGCATTTACTTTAACTGGCTGATAGGAGCCATCAGCGTTGTGCTGCTCGCCGTGATCCTGTTTTTCATTAAGCGTGCGGATTCTCTGATCAGAAAAGAAATTGATGATTATATCTCCACGTTATCGTATAGATTGAAAAAAGTAGGCGAAGAGGCATTAATGGAAATGCCTATCGGGATTATGCTGTTTAATGATCAATATTACATTGAGTGGGCGAATCCGTTTTTGTCTTCCTGTTTTAATGAAAGCACGCTCGTCGGGCGCTCGCTGTATGACACATGCGAGGCCGTCGTGCCGCTGATCAAGCAGGAGGTCGATTCGGAAACGATCACCTTGAATGAGCGGAAGTTTAAAGTAGTGATTAAAAGAGATGAGCGCCTGCTCTATTTCTTTGATGTGACAGAACAGATTCAGATTGAAAAGCAGTACGAAAATGAGAGAACCGTGCTGGCATATATCTTTTTAGATAACTATGATGACGTCACACAGGGGCTGGATGACCAAACGAGAAGCACGATGAACAGCCAGGTCACCTCATTATTAAATGCGTGGGCGCAGGAGTACGGCATTTTCCTGAAACGGACGTCCTCGGAGCGGTTTATCGCGGTGTTAAATGAACACATTTTAACGGAGCTTGAAAACGCGAAATTTTCGATTTTGGATGAAATCCGTGAAAAAACATCCGTTCACACTGTATCTTTGACCCTCAGCATCGGGATCGGCGCATCGGTTTCTTCCTTGAAGGAGCTTGGAGATCTGGCGCAGTCCAGCCTCGATTTGGCTCTCGGCCGCGGAGGCGACCAAGTGGCGATCAAAATGCCGAACGGCAAGGTGAAATTTTACGGCGGCAAAACAAATCCGATGGAGAAACGCACAAGGGTGCGCGCCCGGGTGATTTCTCACGCGCTCAAGGAGATTGTCTCAGAAAGCAGCAATGTCATTATCATGGGGCACAAATTTCCTGATATGGACGCAGTCGGAGCCGCAATCGGAATATTGAAGGTGGCGCAGGCCAACGGCAAAGAAGGCTACATCGTCATTGATCCGAACCAGATCGGATCAAGCGTTCAGCGTCTGATTGAAGAAATTAAAAAATATGAAGAGCTGTGGTCGCGGTTCATCACGCCGGAAGAGGCGATGGAGATTTCAAATGACGACACGCTGCTTGTCGTCGTTGATACACATAAACCGTCCCTTGTGATGGAAGAGCGTCTCATGAACAAAATCGAGCACATCGTTGTGATTGACCACCACCGCAGAGGCGAGGAATTTATTAAAGACCCGCTGCTCGTTTATATGGAGCCATACGCTTCATCCACCGCAGAACTCGTGACGGAGCTGCTTGAATACCAGCCGAAGCGGCTCAAAATCAATATGATTGAAGCGACGTCCCTGTTAGCTGGTATAATAGTGGATACGAAGAGTTTTTCCCTTCGCACGGGCTCGCGGACGTTCGACGCCGCTTCTTATTTGAGAGCGAAAGGCGCAGATACGGTTCTGGTGCAGAAAGTTCTCAAAGAATCCGTCGGTTCTTATATCAAGCGGGCGAAACTGATCCAGCATACAGCTCTTTATAAAGAACATATCGCGATTGCTTCTCTTCCTGAGAACGAAGAGGAGTACTTTGACCAGGTGCTGATTGCGCAGGCGGCTGATTCCCTCTTATCGATGAGTGAAGTGGAAGCTTCATTTGCGGTAGCCAGACGGGATGAGCATACGGTGTGCATCAGTGCGAGATCGCTGGGCGAGGTCAATGTGCAGATTATTATGGAGGCGCTGGATGGCGGAGGGCATTTAACCAATGCGGCAACCCAGTTATCGGGCATTTCTGTATCAGAAGCGCTCGTCCGGCTGAAGGAAGCCATTGATGAATATTTTGAGGGAGGCGTTCAGAGATGAAGGTTATTTTCTTACAAGATGTAAAAGGTAAAGGAAAAAAAGGCGAAATGAAAAACGTAGCAGACGGTTATGCACATAACTTTCTCATTAAAAAAGGCCTCGCTGTCGAAGCAAATGCGACAAACATCAGCGCATTGAAAGGACAGAAAGAAAAAGAGAAAAAAGAAGCGATTGCCGAGCTTGAAAGAGCGAAAGATTTGAAAGAAACGCTTGAACAGCTGACTGTTGAGCTGAGTGCCAAATCCGGTGAAGGCGGCCGCCTGTTCGGGTCTGTCACAAGCAAGCAGATTGCAGAAGCGCTGCAAAAAACGCATAAGATTAAAGTGGATAAACGGAAACTGGAGCTCCAAGACGGTATCCGCACACTGGGATATACAAACGTTCCTGTAAAGCTGCACCCTGAAGTTCAGGCTGTGCTGAAGGTTCACGTAAAAGAAGAAGCGTAATACACAATGAAAAACCCGCCGATCCGGCGGGTTTTTTTCATGCAGCAGACGGCGCAGCGCAAGAAAATGATGAGATTGTTTCATTTCCGATCGTTACCAGATTGCATATTATATTACATCATAACGAAGGATGTGTCGGTATGAAACGATTTTTTTCTGAAACATATTTTAATAATCCGGAGAATAAAAAGGCGCTGGAGCATTATCCGCTGATCGGAGACGGAAAAGACGGGGAAGTCTACCGCTTAACACACAACAAATGCATAAAATACTTCTTTGAAAAAGGGACATGCAAGAAGGAATTGGCAGCTTTAAAGACCGGACAAGGTTCCCCGGTGATTCCAAGACTGTATGAATACGGAGATCGTTATATTGTGATGGAATACGTCCAAGGCACCTCTCTTGCCCGCCATATCAGAAAAGAAAAATCCCTGTCCGTCAAAATGACTGCTGATATTTTAAATATGCTGGATGAATTAAAAAGAATCGGTTTTACCAGATGGGATGCCGAAATCAGGCACATTCTGATCAATGAACACGGAAATCTTAAAGTCATCGACCATAAAAGAGCTTTTTCCGCTATTACCCGGTTTCCCGTAAAACTATTAAAAGGACTGGACAAATACGGCTTGGCGGATGAGTTTTTGAATACTATAAAAAAATTAAATCCGTCACGTTACCTGGAATGGCAGCCGCACATGTAAGTTTCTGAAAATCCGCACATGTAAGTTTCCTTTTTTTAGGGTCGTCATATGATATTTGTAACATTTGTTTGGTGGAGTGTGGAAAAAATGGCAGAATACATTATGGTTATCGGCGCTCATCCCGATGATGAACTATTGGGAGCAGCGGGCACCATAAAACGGCTGATCAATGAAGGATATAAAGTGATTTCCATTATTACGGCATTAGGAAGAAAAGAAGAAGCTCATCATATTAAACAATTAGGCGAACGCGCGAATCAAGAGCTTGGAATTGAGAAAGTCATCTTTTTGGAGCATACGAATTTAGAGCTGGAATGTATCCCTCTTCATAAGCTTGTCAAAGAATTAGAGCAGCTCATTCGCGTCTATCAGCCTGATAAAATCTTTACACATCATTACGGCGATATCAATATGGACCACCAGAGAACATTCCAAGCAGTTTTAACAGCCGCCAGACCGCTTCCGAATCAAAAGCCTATCGAACTGCTTACGTTCGAAACGCTATCTTCAAGTGAGTGGGAGAGGAATACGGCTGATAAACTCTTCAAACCTAATTACTTCGTTAACATCACAGACACAATGGATGCCAAACTCGCGGCGCTTCACCACTATGACGTAGAAATGAGGGATTACCCTCATCCCCGTTCATATGAAGGCGTTAAACATTTAGGAAGAGTCAGAGGGATGACGGCGGGTGTGGAATACGCTGAAGCTTTTGAAGTCGTGCGGAGGATCTGGAAATGATCAAGACATTTTCCGTCCCGTATCCGTATATGGTTCAGACGCTTGACCGCTACTATGGGGTCAAAACGCGCCCTCAAAAAAAGGCGGCAGTAAAGACACAGTTGAAACATGAACATCATATTCCGCGGTTATACAGGAAAAAAAAGAAGTTATCCATTTTGATTGCCACGTTTTGGGACTACCCGCACACGGGCGGTTTATCAAACTATATTAAAACGCTTAGTGAAGGCCTGAAAAAGAGAGGTCATAAGGTGGATGTCATCTCCCCTAATCTGTTTCCGTCCGCACAGGTAAAAGAACTGCGGGCGGCTGTTGTTCCGAAATTAAAAGATTTCTTTAAAGACAGATATGGGGATTATAACGATCATATTTTGAAAAATAATCGGCTGATGTTTATATACGAGCAAATGCTTCAAAAGATTCATTTGGAAAGATATGATGTGTTCCACGCTCAAGATTTATTTACAGCCAATATGTTAGGCAGGTTCAATCAAATCTATAAGAAACCTTTATTTTTCACACCGCATGGCATGTTTACTTTCAACAGACTTAAATTTCACATCTTTAAAAAAGGCTCGGTAGAAGAGTTTTATTATAAAAAACTAGAGATGAAAGCCATTGAATACGCAGATCGCCTGATTATTATCAGCGATACGTTCCGCAGCCCGCTCATGAAGCTCGGAGCCGAACAGGAAGACATGACAACGGTGATCACAGGAATCGATTACGATGCAAAAACAGGCGGGAAAAGAAAAATCCCGCTGCCGAAAAATAAGATCATCATCTCGTGTATTGCAAGATTAGGCCCGAGAAAAGGACATAATCATTTGCTTGACGCACTTTCACGAATTCCGTCTGATGTGCTTGAACATGTTCAAGTGCTGATCGCGGGCGACGGAGAGATGAGGAGCGCCTTAGAGGAACAGGCTCGAAAACTGAATCTATCTATGGTCTCCTTTTTAGGAAAAAGAGATGATGTTCCCGCTATTTTGAATATGACGGATATATTCGTACTGCCGACCATTAATGATAGTCTGCCCATCTCGATTATTGAAGCGATGTTCAGCGGCTCGGCTATCATCGCGACCGATTGCGGGGGTATTCCGGATCTGATCCGCCATAACAAAACGGGACTTATTGTCGAGCCGGGAAATGCAAAGGTTCTTGCCCGGGCTTTAGCGTTTTTTATCACTAACAAATCTGCGCGGGAGAAGGCTGCTTCAAACGCAAAGGCCTACGCGGAGAAATATTTAAGCAGTGAGACGATGATAAAAAATATCGAATCGATTTATCAAAATACCAACAGCTCGGAGGGAGATCATGAAACATGAACATGCAGCCGTTGTACTTGATTTCAGTGCCAACGGGATTGGGATCATTCGCAGCCTGGCCCGAAGAGGAATCGATGTTTACGCGTTTGACACGGAGGGACCTTATCGTATCGGAAAATCAAGATTGGCAGATTGCGGGATATGTCCCAGCCCTTTAACACAAGAGGAAGAACTGCTGACATTCCTGACTGATTTCGGGAAGCGATTCCAAGCAAAGCCGGTTCTGTATGCAGGTTCTGATGATTATGCGGGATTTATATCTAAATTCCGCGAGACATTAGCCGGTTTTTTTTTATTTTTGCTCCCGAGCCGCTCTCTGTTAGAAACGGTCTTAGATAAAAGCAAAGCATATGAATTAGCGGTCAAGCATAACATCCCCTGCCCGAAAACCTTTTTTCCGAACAACCGGGATGAGCTGGAAGAGGCCATCGCCAATATTGACTTCCCGTGTATTTTAAAACCGGTGGCCGGCCATGAATACAGAAAAAAAGTAAACAAAAAAGCAATTGTAATGAAGGATGCCGCACAATTGCGCAAGGAGTTCAGCTCCTACAGAGAAAATGGAGAACTGCTCGTGCAGGAGATCATCCCCGGAGACAACCAGTGTTTTTATAAAGTCGCCACTTTTTATGATGACCAAATGAAATTAATGGGCTTATTCTCTCTGCAAAAGAACCATCAATTCCCTGCTGATTTTGGCGCGGGGGCCCACGTCGTCAGCAAACGGCTTCCTGATTTAATCGAGAAGACCCTGCCGTTTTTTGAAGCGATTCAGCTGAAGGGAGTAGGCATGGCAGAATTTAAAAAGGACCCCCGGGACAATGTTTATAAGTTTATCGAAATTAATCCGCGCTTTTGGCTCAGCCATAGCCTGACAGAACCGGCAGGCATTCATTTCGTTTACATGTACTATCTGTATTTGACCGGACAACATGTGAAGCCCCAGCTCGAACAAAAAGACGGAATCAACTGGATTTATGAGGTGCGTTACTTCTTAACGTTTTTGAAGAAACGAAAAAGAGGAGAAATGACGTTCCGGGATTTTTGGAAAGGATTTAAAGGAAAAAAAGAGTACGCTCTGTTTGCTTGGAATGACCCGATGCCATTTATCAGAAACACTTGGTCTCATCTCAAAAACAGCTGGAAACGGAAGCGGAAGGAAGATCGGCATGTATGAAAAGGATCTTTTGTATGACGCATTTCAAAAACTGAGAATTGACGAAAAACTGTCGTATTCGTTCGGTGAAAGGGCCGCGGTGAATCCGGATGACATCACATGCCTGAAATCAACAGACAGAAGCGCCATTTATAAACTGTTTGTAAAGAAAAAATCCGGAATTGTTCCGCTGATATTGAAGGTGTATAAATCTTCACGTGAAAAAAACAAGGTCGAGATTAATATATACGGGAAAGCCCGTTCTGTTTTAGGGGATTTGCTGCCGGACATCTATCTTATAGAGGAAAGTGACCATGAAACGTGGATATTTATGGAGTTTGTCAGCCAGATCAGAGGACAGCTTACATTTCATCCGAAGCATTTCAAGTATATTATTCCGTCTGTCGCAGAACTGCACAGCCGCACCTTTGAAAACAAGGCTGTTTCTGACGGTAAATGGCGGTCGTGGCTGCCGGTATACGAATCGGAAACCATGAGAAAAGGGCGTAAAAAGCAGATCAAAAAGACAGCGGAATTATTGGATAGAGCTCTTAAAGATGAGCGCACAAAAGATATCGTGAAGCCTCATTATCGGCAAATCACAAACTTGCTGGAGCAGGAGGAGCCGGATTTTTTCCCTGAATTGATCCAAAACGGCTCAGCCATCACACACGGTGATCTTCATATGCAGAATATCTGCACCCACGATGCGTCCGGACATGAACCGTGGGATATTCAATTCATCGATTGGGAATCCGCAAAGTACGCGCCGGTTTGGTTTGATATGACGGTGCTGGTCGAAATTCTGCTCGGCTTCAGAAAAGACTGGAGCCGGCACGCAGAAGATATTCGGACGTATTGCGTAAAAGTGTATACGAAAGAAATGAAAAAGCGGGGCATTCATTTTCAGACCCCTCCTATGACGCTTTATAAAATGGCTTATTTGCAGAGAACACTTGAGAAAGGGCTTCATACCCAATTGCGGAGAATCTTCGACAATCGGGGAGGAGAACTGCTGCCGTATCATGTTGACAAAGTGTCAAAATGGGGACGGGAATTAGGATTATAAGTTTAAGAGAGGGGGAGCGGATTTGAAAGGAGAGATCGGCAAGCCGAACGGTCTGGTGCCTCTTGCCTTATTGCGCGTCATGGATCAATTTTACGGGATCGAACATCAAAGTGAGCCGGAGATGCTGTATTCGTTCTGTGCGGAAGGAAAAAGCTCCCCCAAACGAAAAAAGCCATTGCGTATTCTGTACGCAACCTTTCTCCGTTACCCGAATGTCGGAGGACTGGCGAGTTATATCACGTCAATTAAGACGGGTTTTGAGCGCATCGGTCACCAGGCGGATGTCATCTCGCCGCTCCAAATGCCGCCAACTTTTTTTCAGGAAGATATCCCGCGGGCCGCTGACGAGATCAGAGCGTTTCTTGTTGGCAGATACGGGGCCGCAAACGAAAAGTTTGTGAAGAATCTCAGCTATTTACATGTCTTTCAAAGATTTTTGAAGGAGAAGGACTTAGAACAATATGACCTGTTTCACACGCAGGATTTATTTGCGGCATTTTTGCTGGGATACCTTAATCAAACGTATCGGCGTCCGCTTTTTTTCACGCCGCACGGACATTTCACGAAAAGCCGGATGAAGTTTCATAAAATCCAAAAGGGTTCAATAGAAGAGGCATATTTCAGTGAAATAGAAAGGCAGGGTATTCGGGCTTCGGATAAAATCATTACAATCAGCGACTCCTTTCACGAGCCCTTGCTGGAGTACGGAGCGAAGGAGGCTCAGCTGACGACTGTTCATACCGGCATTGACATCCGGGTTGCACCCGAGCCAAAACGTGCTGAAAAGGTCGTGATTGCGTGCGTTTCCCGTCTGACCGAGCGAAAAGGACATGATGTGCTGCTGGACGCTCTCGCCCGCATCCGGCACCATTTATCCGGAGTGGATATATGGATCATCGGAGACGGAAACATGAGAGGGTTTCTGGAAGAGAAGAGACGGAAACTGGGCCTCTCAAACGTGTTTTTCCTCGGAAAACGACATGATGTGCCGGCGCTTTTGGCTGAATCATCTATATTTGTCCTGCCCACATTGAATGATAATTTCCCCATAGCGATCATCGAAGCGATGTTCTCAGGTCAAGCCATTGTCGCAACTGACTGCGGAGGAATCCCTGAGATGATCCGGCATGAGGACACAGGGCTTATCTGTCAGCCTGGCAACAGCCGTGAACTTGCTGATGCCCTCGTAAAGCTGATTACGGATCAGTCTTTCAGGGAACGGCTTGGAAAAGAAGCGCGCTCCTATGCCGGCCGGCATCTGCGTCAGGAACTGATGGTTTCAAAAATAGAAAGGATTTATCAATCATTTTTCTGAATGATACCGGCGCCGCATGGCAGGTGCTTCAAGAGCAAAATAAAGAGGCCGGTGTTTAACTATCCAGCCTCTTTCCGAGCTGTTTTTTCATCTCATACAGAGTCTGCTGACTTTGTCCGCCCGGGCCGCCTGTCATTCTTCATCGGGCTGAGCCTGTTTTTCCGGTGCTGTGAGATTTTTGTGCCGTTCTTTTTAATCCATGAGACAAGCTTTGTGTTGCCTGAATTGTTTCCTGATTATAAGAAATAGTTCACTTTTCCTTCGTCAACAAGTTTTTTCAGCTGTGAGACGGTTTTACCGAAATTTTCTTCATGGAAAAAAGAGGCGGAAAGCCATCGCTTCCGCCTCCCGCACATATATATGAGAGAGCAGCCTTTATTTGTGATCGTTCTCTTTTTGGATTTCAGCTAATTTGGCAAGCAGAATGTGCTGAGGCATGTGCATGATTCTCTCAAGCGGCATATTCAGTGATTCTGCGAGCTTTTGCGCCGTTTCGGCGGAAATTTGCAGCGGTTTCATGTGATCACTCCTTCCGTTTCTTTATTGTACTAAAATCAGAAATCTATCGTAAGAGGATATGACAAAGGAATGGAGGTTTGAAAAGCGGGGCTTTATAACAGAATGGGGGAGGTTTTTTATGCAATCGCCATTGATGTTATTACAGCTGAAGCTGGCTGATTATCAGAAAAAAGCCGCAGAACTGTGGACAATTGACGAATTTATCATACTGAAACAGACATTGCAGGACATGATGAAAGTATTCGCCGCCTTTGAAGAATGGGAGCTGTATCAAAAAACGGCCGATCTCATGGCGCAGACGGTGCTGCACATCCGTTTCATCGAATAAGAAAAGCCCTCGCACGGGCGAAGGCTTTTCTTAAAAGGAACGTTCCTCTTCAATGTTTTTATGCTGATCATAAATGACAAGCTTAGCCGGGCTGTTCTCTTTCGCCATCTGCTCCGCTTTTTCAATCGCCGCGTCCTTTGATGTACAAAGAGCCGTCGGCGCCACATTTTCCACCTTCACAAACCATCCGTCCGCATCAACACTGGGTGTTACTGCATATGTTTTCATCCTTCTTACCTCCCGGTTTCGATTTATTTATTTGTTTCCCGGCATTCGGAACGGCAAAACACATAACCCTCTCCTGACAAATACAGGCAAAGTGATATTTTTCTATTCTTTTTCATGAGAAATGGTAAAATGAAGTTTGGATATTTTTTAAGGAAAGGACGGTGCTTAGCATGACAGACCTTCTGAATGATCGGCTGCCGCCGCAAAACATAGAAGCTGAGCAGGCCGTGTTAGGTGCTGTTTTTTTACAGCCGTCTGCGTTGACACTGGCTTCTGAAGTGTTGATTCCGGATGATTTCTACAGAATGTCACATCAAAAAATTTACAATGCCATGCTCGTGCTCGGAGACCGCGGTGAACCGGTTGATTTGGTCACGGTAACGTCAGAGCTTGCGAATACCGATTTGTTAGAAGAGGTGGGAGGCGTCTCTTACCTGACGGACATCGCGAATTCCGTTCCGACAGCGGCTAATATAGAATATTACGCGAAAATCGTTGAGGAAAAATCCATTCTCCGCCGTTTAATCAGAACGGCGACCTCGATCGCTCAAGACGGGTATACGCGCGAGGATGAAGTTGAAGATTTATTAAGCGATGCGGAAAAAACGATTATGGAGGTCGCGCAGCGAAAAAATTCGGGCGCCTTCCAAAATATTAAAGACGTGCTTGTTCAAACATACGACAACATTGAGCAGCTTCACAACCGGAAAGGCGATATTACCGGGATTCCGACCGGCTTTATCGAGCTTGACCGGATGACGGCGGGTTTTCAGCGGAATGATTTGATCATTGTCGCAGCCCGTCCGTCTGTGGGGAAAACGGCGTTTGCCTTAAATATTGCGCAAAACGTGGCTACCAAAACGGATGAGAGCGTCGCGATATTCAGTCTTGAGATGGGTGCCGAGCAGCTTGTCATGCGTATGCTCTGCGCCGAAGGGAATATTAACGCCCAAAATCTCAGAACGGGTAATCTGACGGAAGAAGATTGGGGCAAGCTGACGATGGCGATGGGAAGCCTGTCAAACAGCGGTATCTTTATAGATGACACCCCCGGCATCCGCGTCAGCGAAATCCGTTCAAAATGCCGAAGACTGAAGCAGGAGAACGGATTGGGCATGATTTTAATTGACTACCTGCAGCTCATTCAGGGAAGCGGCCGTTCGAGCGACAACCGTCAGCAAGAGGTATCGGAAATTTCACGGGCGCTAAAAGCGCTGGCGCGGGAGCTCGAAGTCCCGGTCATCGCCCTGTCTCAGCTCTCCCGGGGTGTTGAGCAGCGGCAGGATAAACGTCCGATGATGTCAGATATCCGTGAGTCGGGAAGTATTGAGCAGGATGCCGACATCGTCGCCTTCCTGTATCGTGATGATTACTATGATAAAGAATCCGAAAACAAAAACATCATCGAAATCATTATCGCCAAACAGCGTAACGGCCCGGTGGGCACCGTCTCACTGGCTTTTGTGAAAGAATACAATAAGTTCGTAAATCTGGAAAGGCGCTTTGATGACGGCGGTGTTCCGGCAGGTGCGTAAAGCCTCAAGCAATGTCTTGAGGCTTTTTTTCATCCGAAAGAATGAGAGAATGCCGTCTGTTCGGCAGTCGATAAAAAGAAAGCGCTTTTATATAATGGCATTAAGGGAGGGATGATGATGACAATTGAATTTCCGCAATTTCAAGCGGCGCAAATCCGGATTGCCCGGCCGACCGGACAGCTCAAAGAAATCATCAGGTTTTATGAAGAAGGCCTCGGATTGAAGAGGGGCGGCAGTTTTTCCGGACATGAGGGCTACAGCGGCGTCATGTTCGGCCTGCCGCATACGCAATATCACTTAGAATTCACCGAAGAAACCGGCTCGTCTCAGCCGGCGCCCGTTCCGCACGGCGACAGCCTGCTTGTCTTTTACATCCCTGATCAGCAGGAGGTCATTCGCATCAGCACGAAATTAAAGCAGATGGGATATGAGGAGAAAGAACCCGAAAACCCGTACTGGGAAGAAAAAGGCGTGACCATCGAAGATCCTGACGGCTGGCGGATCGTCCTGATGAATACAAGCGGAATATAAATGACTGTCTGAAGAACCCGGGATATGGGTTCTTTTTCGTGTTAAAGTATGAAAGTTTCGGGAGTAATAGATAGCAAATGAAAGAGAAAACGCTTTTAATCAGGTTTAAGGCGAACAAATATAGAATAATAAGATTTTAATGTTCGGATTTACGATTGACTTTCTGTTTCGGCACTGATACACTTAATTTGTTTGAATGAGATATCGTTTTGAAAGGTTAACGGAGGTGCACGGATATATGTCTTCAGTAGTCGTAGTAGGTACGCAGTGGGGCGATGAAGGAAAAGGTAAAATTACAGATTTCCTATCAGAAAATGCAGAAGTGATCGCACGTTATCAAGGCGGAAACAATGCAGGACATACCATCAAGTTTGATGGCGTCACGTACAAGCTTCATTTAATCCCATCAGGAATTTTTTATAAAGAAAAAGCGTGTGTCATCGGGAACGGAATGGTTGTTGATCCGAAAGCGCTCGTAACGGAGCTTGCGTATCTTCATGAACGCAATGTGAGCACGGATAACTTGAGAATCAGCAACAGAGCCCACGTCATTCTTCCATACCATCTGAAACTGGATGAAGTAGAGGAAGAACGCAAAGGGGCCAACAAGATCGGCACAACGAAAAAAGGCATCGGACCTGCTTATATGGACAAAGCGGCGCGGATCGGCATCCGGATCGCAGACCTGCTAGATCGTGACGTGTTTGCAGAAAAGCTTGAACGGAACCTTGAAGAGAAAAACCGTCTGCTGGAAAAAATGTATGAAACGGAAGGCTTCAAAATTGAAGATATTCTGGATGAGTATTATGAATACGGCCAGCAGATTAAAAAGTATGTATGCGATACATCCGTCGTTCTGAATGACGCGCTGGATGAAGGCCGCCGCGTTTTATTTGAAGGCGCTCAAGGGGTTATGCTTGATATTGACCAAGGGACATACCCGTTTGTCACTTCATCCAACCCGGTCGCCGGAGGGGTGACGATCGGTTCAGGCGTAGGTCCGACAAAAATCCAGCACGTCGTCGGTGTATCTAAAGCGTACACAACCCGTGTCGGTGACGGTCCTTTCCCGACTGAGCTGAAAGATGAAATCGGGGATCAAATCCGTGAAGTCGGACGCGAATACGGCACAACAACAGGCCGTCCGCGCCGTGTCGGCTGGTTTGACAGCGTTGTTGTCCGCCATGCCCGCCGTGTCAGCGGAATCACAGATCTTTCTCTGAACTCAATCGATGTGCTGACTGGCATTGAAACATTGAAAATCTGTGTCGCTTACCGCTACAAAGGTGAAGTGATTGAAGAATTCCCGGCAAGTCTGAAAGCTCTCGCAGAGTGTGAACCGGTATATGAAGAAATGCCTGGCTGGACGGAAGATATCACAGGCGCAAAAACATTAAGCGATCTTCCTGAAAATGCGCGCCATTATCTGGAACGCGTATCTCAGCTGACAGGTATTCCGCTTTCTATTTTCTCTGTCGGTCCCGATCGTTCACAAACGAACGTCATCCGCAGTGTATACCGCGCTAACTAAGAATTTGCAGCAAACAAGCCTCCGGTCACGGAGGCTTGTTTTTTTATGTAGGAAAAAAATAATAGATTTTTTTCAAAAAAGTAGTTGCCACTTTCGAATGTTCTATGATATTATAAATCTCGTTGTTACGGAACAGCTTCAATAGAGTACTGCAAGAAAGCTTTTGTCTCAATGCTCTATGATACATAATCCGACACATCAAGAGCCATTAGCTCAGTTGGTAGAGCATCTGACTTTTAATCAGAGGGTCGAAGGTTCGAGTCCTTCATGGCTCACCACTTTTTATGGCCCGTTGGTCAAGCGGTTAAGACACCGCCCTTTCACGGCGGTAACACGGGTTCGAATCCCGTACGGGTCATTGATTTACTTTAGCGTTATTGCTAACTCCTTATTTGTCCTCGGAGGACCGCCACGATACGGTTCTCCGGACAAATTACTGTAAGGTCCGGTAGTTCAGTTGGTTAGAATGCCTGCCTGTCACGCAGGAGGTCGCGGGTTCGAGTCCCGTCCGGACCGCCATTTTACTTTACTTTATAGTATAGAAAAGAAACATCTGGCTCGGTAGCTCAGTTGGTAGAGCAACGGACTGAAAATCCGTGTGTCGGCGGTTCGATTCCGTCCCGAGCCACTTACCCAAACGCATCTGCAATAGTAGGTGCGTTTTTTCTTTTGTTATAAAAAAGGGAGAGCCGGCTTTTCAGCCGGCCCAGAAGAAGACGTCAAACACTAGACGGCGTTTTTTTTCTTGAGGTTTCAAAAAAATATTATTTTTTAAAAGAAAATAAAAAACATGACAAAAGGATGGCAGTTCAATACGTTTTTGCGCTGTTCTCTTTAATTTTTTTATCTTTTGACCTGAAACCGTTATAATAGACGGGGAACGTTTTTCACGATACGAATTGTGATCATCATGAAACATCAATAGATGAAATGAAGTCATTCTGGCAGGAGGAAAATCAAGATGATGGATAAGAAAATCCTTGTAGTCGATGATGAAAAACCGATTGCAGATATATTAGAGTTTAATTTAAGAAAAGAAGGCTATGACGTGCATTGTGCGTACGATGGAAACGAAGCCGTGGAAATGGTGGAGGAGCTTCAGCCTGATTTAATTCTTTTAGATATTATGCTTCCGAATAAAGACGGAGTTGAAGTGTGCCGGGAAGTCCGGAAAAAATATGATATGCCGATTATTATGCTGACGGCAAAAGACTCGGAGATTGACAAGGTCATCGGGCTTGAAATCGGAGCGGATGACTATGTCACGAAGCCTTTCAGCACGCGTGAGCTTCTGGCCCGCGTCAAAGCGAACCTGCGCCGCCAGCTTACGGTTGCGCCGGCTGAGGAAGAATCAGCTTCTAATGACATTCATATCGGTTCTCTCGTCATCTTCCCTGACGCTTATGTCGTATCAAAAAGAGAAGAAACGATCGAGCTGACTCATCGTGAGTTTGAATTGCTTCATTACTTAGCCAAACATATCGGACAGGTCATGACCCGTGAGCATCTGCTGCAGACTGTGTGGGGCTATGACTATTTCGGTGACGTGAGAACGGTGGATGTAACAGTGCGCCGTCTCCGTGAGAAAATCGAAGATAATCCGAGCCATCCGAACTGGATCGTCACAAGACGGGGTGTCGGTTATTACTTGAGAAATCCTGAACAGGACTAACCGGCGATGAATAAGGTTGGTTTTTTTCGGTCGATTCAGTTTAAGATCACGCTGATCTATGTGCTTCTCATTATCATCGCCATGCAGATTATCGGCGTGTACTTTGTGAAACAGGTGGAGAATTCTCTTCTCAAGTCCTATGAATTATCGTTAAATCAGCGGATTGACAATCTTTCCTATTATATTGAGCAGGAATATAAAGGAGATAATGACAGCACCGTCATTAAAGATGACGTCAAACGGATTTTGAATGATTTTACGAAAAACAATGAAATACGGGAGATTACATTTGTTGATAAAAGCTATGAGGTCGTCGGTTCTTCGAGGCCTTATGGCGAGGAAATAGCGGGGAAACAGACGACTGACCCGATTTTTAAACGGATTTTCTCAACAAAACAGGCCTATTCAAAAAAATATTATGATCCTAAAAGCAAAAACAGAGTGCTGATTTCAGCAAAACCTGTCGTCACAGAGAATCAGGAAGTTGTCGGCGCAATTTATGTCGTGGCCAGTATGGAAGATACCTTTAACCAGATGAAAACCGTCAACTCGATTCTTGCTTCAGGAACAGGCTTAGCCCTTGTTCTGACGGCTCTTCTCGGTATATTTCTCGCCCGCACGATCACCCATCCGCTGTCGGATATGCGTAAGCAGGCGATGGAACTGGCAAAAGGGAATTTCTCCAGAAAGGTGCGGAAATACGGGCATGATGAAATCGGTCAGCTCGCAACGACATTCAACCATCTGACGAGAGAGCTTGAAGATGCCCAAGCCATGACGGAAGGGGAGAGAAGAAAGCTTTCTTCCGTTATCGCGTATATGACGGACGGTGTCATCGCTACGAATCGCAACGGGGCTATTATTCTTTTAAACAGCCCTGCGCTTGAGCTGCTGAATGTTTCACGTGAAACGGCTTTAGAGATGCCGATTACGTCTTTATTGGGCATAAAAGAGAACTTTACATTTGAGGATTTAGTAGAACAGCAGGATTCAATGCTGCTGGAGATCGAACGTGACGATGAAACGACTGTACTGCGGGTGAATTTTTCCGTTATTCAGAGAGAGCACGGAAAAATCGACGGTTTAATCGCGGTTCTTTATGATGTCACCGAACAGGAAAAACTCGATCGGGAACGCAGAGAGTTCGTTGCCAACGTGTCTCATGAGCTGCGGACACCGCTGACGACCATGCGAAGCTATTTAGAGGCGCTTGCAGAGGGCGCGTGGGAAAACAAAGATATCGCTCCGCGTTTCTTAATGGTGACCCAAAATGAGACTGAGCGCATGATCAGATTGGTGAACGACCTGCTTCAGCTTTCTAAATTCGACAGCAAAGATTATCAGTTTAATCGGGAGTGGATTCATATGATCCGCTTTATGTCACTGATTATCGATCGTTTTGAAATGACGAAAGAACAGCATGTTGAATTTATCCGCGAGCTTCCGGACAGAAATCTGTACGTGGAGATTGATCAGGATAAAGTGACGCAGGTTCTCGATAATATCATTTCTAACGCACTGAAATACTCACCGGAAGGCGGGCATGTCACTTTCTCAGTCGATGTGAACGAGAAAGAAGAGCTGCTTTATATCAGCGTAAAAGATGAAGGTATCGGCATTCCGAAAAAAGATGTGGAAAAAGTCTTTGACCGTTTCTACAGAGTGGATAAAGCGCGCACGAGAAAACTCGGCGGCACCGGGCTCGGCCTTGCGATTGCAAAAGAGATGGTTCAGGCGCACGGCGGAGACATTTGGGCCGACAGTGTAGAAGGCAAAGGAACGAAGATTACATTTACTCTTCCATATAAAGAAGAGCAAGAGGATGATTGGGATGAGGCGTGAAAATATAAAAACAGTCATACTGTCAGTGCTGGTCGTCATTAGTCTTGTTTTAACATGGGGAATTTGGACATTCCAGCCCAATTTTTCAGAAGGCACGGCCTCAACCAAATCGACTGTCCGGGAAAAGCATAAAATTGATAAAACGAGCCAAAAAGTGTCGCAAACGGTAAAACCCCGGGATATGTTTATTCATACAAACGGCTCTCATTATAAAGTGGATGATGAGACGCTCTTTAATGACCTGTGGGCGGATTTGCCGCAATGGGAAGTAAAAGGGATGAAGGATATTTCCGATCAATACGACAAGCTCGGTTTTAAAAATTGGCTTTACGGCAGAAACGGCAATTCGGCAAAGCTCGATCTGCAATTCAATGACACCATTCCGATTGATTTCTTCCAATCGATGTTTAAATGGTCAAATCCGTCAATGGAATACAGCTCATTTGACCATATTGTTATTCCGTTTAATGAGAATAAGACGAATAAGAAGATTTACATGGTCTCGTACAGCAAGCAGCTGATTTTGGAAGTGACTGTGGAATCGGCGAATTACCGCAATCTGATGAATGAGCTGTACAGCAAAAAGTCGAGTATGCCGTTATACCACCTCTATTCGGTCGGAAAAAGCAAAGAATTTCTCATGCCGAATGCGCGGTTTAATATGAAGGAAAAAGAATTTATCACTGAAACCATTAAGACGAACCTGTTTAAGCAGACGCTTTTTAATGATCCGAGCACGGTCAGAGAGGACCCGAATTACAATCGGAATGTGCTGACTGACGGAATCAGCCGTCTGGAAATCAATTCGACACAGCGGCAGATTCAATTCCAGCATCGGAACCTGGCACAAAGCGCTTCTTACCAAACGGGTGAGCTGATTAAGAAAAGCTATAAATATTTAGAGGATACGGGAAGCTGGACGGATCATTATCAATTTTTCAATGTGAGTGATAACCAGCAGCTGAGTTTCTACATGTTTAAAGACCAAATGCCTGTGATCAACAGCACGTCTAAGCCTTTCGGATCCGGACCTGTTTTGACCCTGCAATGGGCCAATGACGAGGTTCTCAGCTACAAGCGGCCGAACTATGTTCTCGGGCCGAATCCGATTAAAACAAAAGACGTAAAAATGATGAACGGCAATGAGGTTGTGTCTCTGCTGGAGCAGCAGGATAAATACGACGTGAACAAAATCGACCAGATCTTCCTGTCCTATCAAATGGTCTCTTCTTCAACGAATGATCTCGTTGAACTGGAACCCGTCTGGAGTATGAAAATCAACGGGAAGATCGTCCCGATTACGAAAGATCTGCTGGGGAAGGAGGAGGACGATAATGGAGTGGAATAAGACAAAAACGATCTTCATCATTGCCTTCCTCATCCTCGATATTTTTCTCGGCTATCAGTTTTTTGAAAAACGCTCGAGCAGTGAATACGAAGTGATTAAAAATTCAAACGTGGAAAAAGACATGGAGATGGACCATATCACATTCGGCAACCTGTCTTCTGATTCCGCGACGGGCTACCGGCTGACGGCGGGCCAAAAGGTATTTACCGCTGAAGATATTGATGCTTTGAAGGATCAAAAGCCGTTAATGGAAATGCCGGCGGATGATCATAAGGTCACAACGCTGAAAATGAAATTTACCGATCCGGTCGGTTTATCGAAGCAAAAACCGCAGGAGGATGCGGAATCGCTCGTCAGTTCTAAAGTAACCGGCGGTGAAAAATATAAACTGTGGAAAGTCGACAAGGATCAAAAACAGATCATTTTTTACCAGACATATGACGGACAGTTTATTTATCAGGATTTTGACTCGTCCACGGATGCGATCGGACAGGTGATTCTGCATCTGAACGATAAAAACCAGGTCGTATCCTACGAGCAGACCATGCTGGAGTCATTCAAGCGAATCCAGACCGAGAGCCTGATTCCTGAGCTTGATGCGGTCGAATTATTGTATTCTCAAAATTACTTAAAAGCGAATTGCGCCGTTAAAAGCGTCAAGTTCGGCTATATTGCCCAATACCCGCTGACAAGTACGCAGGTGCTGGCGCCGGTATGGAGAATTACAATTGAAGATAAGTCAAAAGGGACGAAGAAAAAGACACAGCAAACGTACACTGTGAATGCATTGGAAAGCACAGTCATTGATAACAATCAAAATAAATAATGGAGTGAGGCACAATGGGCTTGCAATTTAGCGTGCTTGCGAGCGGGAGTACCGGAAACGCGTTTTATCTGGAGACAGAGGAGCATTCTTTTCTGGTGGATGCCGGCCTGAGCGGTAAAGCGATGGACGGGCTGATGGAGAGAATCGGCCGCAAGATAGACGACGTCGACGGCATCTTTGTCACTCACGAGCACAGCGACCATATTAAAGGGCTCGGCGTCATTGCGAGAAAGTACGGTCTACCCGTCTACGCCAATGAAAAGACGTGGAAAGCGATGGAGAATCAGATCGGCAAGCTGGATACCGGACAAAAGTTTTTGTTCCCGATGGAAAGCGTAAAATCTTTCGGCGGGCTTGATGTTGAGTCATTCGGCGTCTCTCATGACGCGGCCGAGCCGATGTTTTATGTTTTCCACTACCAAGGCAGAAAGCTCGCGCTGATGACGGACACCGGATATGTGAGCGACAGAATGAAAGGCATCATCCGTTCGGCCAATGTGTTTGTGTTTGAAAGCAACCATGACGTCGGCATGCTGCAAATGGGCAGATACCCTTGGAGCATTAAGCGGCGGATTTTAAGCGATGTCGGCCACGTCTCGAATGAAGATGCGGCGCTCGCCATGACTGATGTCATCGGCGACGGCACATCGCGCATCTATTTGGCGCATCTGAGCCAAGACAACAATATGAAGGAACTGGCGAGAATGTCCGTGCAGCAGACATTGGCTGCGAAAGGATTTGTCGCCGGGGAAACGTTTCAGTTATTTGATACCGATCCGAAAATTCCGACGCCGCTGTGCGCCGTGTAATTTTTCCAAATGAATCATGATTATTAATCCGCGATCTGACCCACACTATAAGCAAATCGAGTACTCTTGAAAGGATTTGAGATAGGGTGGATTATAATCGCGATGATGAACAGTACGCCTCCGAACAGCCCCGCCGCAGCAAGAGGGGATACTTTCTATCAAGTCTGATCGGCGTCATCGTCGGGGCCGCGCTCATGGCTTTCCTGATGCCGTACTGGACAGGCGGAGACCATGGAGACAGCAGCAAAAGCACCAGCCGGCGTCTCGGCAGCGAACAGGTGAAAACAGTCAACGTAAATGTCAATGACGCTGTCACGAATATGGTCAGCCGTGTATCGGATTCGGTAGTCGGCGTTCTCAATATCCAAAAGACTGATATTTGGGGAGAGGGCGGCGAAGCGGGAAGCGGGTCGGGCGTCATTTACAAAAAGAACGGAAACACTTCTTATATCGTAACCAATCACCATGTCATTGAAGGTGCGACTGAGATTGAGATCAGCCTGAAGGATGGTTCGCGCGTGCCTGCTGAGCTGATCGGGAGCGACCGTCTGATGGATCTCGCGGTACTGAAGGTGAAGTCTGATAAAATCAAATCGGCCGCCCAGTTCGGCAATTCTGATCAAGTCAAAGTCGGAGAACCGGTCATTGCGATCGGAAATCCGCTCGGACTTGAATTTGCGGGATCAGTGACACAGGGGATCATTTCAGGCACGGAAAGAGCGGTGCCCGTTGACTCAAACGGCGACGGACATCCGGATTGGAATGCGGAAGTGCTGCAGACCGACGCTGCGATTAATCCCGGCAACAGCGGCGGCGCTTTGATGGATATTTCGGGCAAGGTGGTCGGCATCAACTCAATGAAGATCGCTGAATCCGCCGTTGAAGGAATCGGCCTGTCCATCCCGTCAAAGCTTGTCATTCCCGTTATTCAGGATTTAGAAAAATACGGAGAAGTCCGACGGCCTTTCCTCGGTATTGAGATGAAATCCTTAACGGATATTGCGAGCTACCATTGGAGCCAGACGCTGAAACTTCCGAAAGGCGTTAAAACCGGGGCGGTCATTATGGGTGTCGACGCGTTTTCACCGGCCGGAAAAGCGGGTTTGAAAAAGCTCGACGTGATTACCGGGTTCGACGGACATAAGGTCAATGACGTTGTGGATCTCCGTGAGCGCCTGTATCGCAAAAAGATCGGCGACCGTGTGAACATCACGTTCTACCGTTCGGGAAAGAAAAAAACAGCGGAAGTCAAACTGACAGAAGCGGATCGATTACAGAAATAAAAAAGCAGCCCGGACATCCGGGCTGTTTTTTATTGATTTATTTGTTAATATTATACTATTGTGAAGCAGGGAGGTGAAACACATGAAAACGGCTGATGTGATCATCGTATTGAATGAAATCGAGGGTGAATGTGAAGGAAGAATTATCTTAGAATGCAGAATTTAAGAAAATGAAACATGACATATTAAACGTCCTTTTTCAGGGGCGCTTTTTTTATGCCTTTTTTCAGAAGCCATATAAAGAACTGAACGCGGGTCACAACAGAACTTTGTGATTGAAACAGACTGGTGCTGCTGAATAGCGGCAGATGAAACTGCCGGCAGCTTATTTGCAGATGGCTCCGTTTTCAGCGTTTACTTTCACCAATTCAGCTTAGCTTCCGTTTTGATTCAGATAAAAGCGAATAATAGAAGGGGAAGCGAAAAAAATAAACACAGGCTGATACATCTAAGGAGAGACTGCATCATGAATAAGTTGAAAGGCATCAAGCTGCTGAGTGCAGACGGCGAGTCTGCACTCATTGATTCTTTAACGATGGGGCTTCATCACGGAACGGTTCTCGGGGAAGACAATATCGTCGAGGCATACATCCGTTCTTTGCGAGAAAAGCTGAAGGACAAAGAACACAAGGTGATTCGCACGGTTCGGGGCGCCGGGTACAGGGTGGACCTGGCATGAAACGGCTGTACAGAACCCTGCGGTTCCAGCTCCTGTTCAGGTCACTGGCAATTTTGACCTTGCTGTTATGTTTCATCGGCGGTACACAGTACATGTTTATGAGACGGACGATGTATGAAAATCAGGCGATCAGCATTCAGAGTGATATCAATTCAATGGATCAAAGCGTATGGAGGTCAATCAAAACCCCTGCCCGTTCCGAAACACCGGCTCATCCGAATGTGATTTATCCCGGGGTGACGGTTGCTTTTATCAATCAATCATACAAGATGTCAGTTTTATCAGAAGACCCGCACGCGGGAGCCGCTCCTTCTTTCCCGAAAAACGTGTATCGGGATGCGCTGACAGATACAATGGCGCTTCACTATCAGGTGGCTCACAATAAGGCGGGTGAGGAAATCATCGTCGTGTTTCAGGCGATTTCCGTTGACGGAAGGCAGGCGGGAGTTGTACAGATGAGCACGCTGACCCAGCCTCTGAATGATTCGCTTTTCCGCCAGATCAGCATTTTCGCGATACTTTCCTTTGCGGCTTTGGTTATCGGACTGTTTGTTTTTTTGCCGGTGATCCGGCTCACACTCAAGCCGCTGTCCCGCATTGTGCATATGATGGGTGACATTCATGCCGGCAGTCTCGATAAACGGCTGCCGATTGATAGGAAGCAGGCCGAAATTGAGTCATTGGGCATCTCCATCAATCAGATGCTGGAACGGATTGAAACCGCGTTTCAGGCGGAAAAAGAAGCGAAGGAGCGCATCCGGCAGTTTGTATCAGACGCATCACATGAGCTGAGAACGCCGCTTACCTCCATTCACGGCTTTATCGAAATTTTAATGCGCGGAGCGGCGGAAAAGCCGGAGCAGAAAGAAAAAGCGCTTCAAAGCATGTACGCGGAATCCGTCAGGGCGAATAAGCTGATAGAGGATCTTTTGTTTCTCGCGAAGATTGACCGGGAGCCGAGCTTTGAAATGAAAAAAGGGGCATTGGGAGGCGTCATTTTGGAAATGGAGGCTGAGCTGAAGCTGCTCGCGAGAAACCGGAAACTCGAGTTCTTTGTTGATCAAAAGATAGAAGCTGTTTTTGACAAAGACAAAATGAAGCAGGCCATTCTCAATCTCTTTTACAATGCGGTGCAGCATACGGATGAAGACACGGGTGTCATCACCGTCTCCCTGCAGGAAGACGGAGGAATCATGCTTATGATTGCGGATAACGGAACGGGAATCGCTCCGGAGCATGTGCCTCATGTGTTTGACCGGTTTTACAGGACGGAAACCTCCCGATCCCGTCAATCCGGCGGCGCGGGGCTGGGTCTTGCCATTACAAAAACCATTATCGACAGCCATAACGGAACAATTGAAGTGAAAAGTGAGCAGGGAAAAGGCTCCGTGTTCATCATCCGGCTGCCGGGGTAAACCGGGATAGCGGAAGAAATATCACAATTTATATATAAATTCTAAATTTTCAAAAAATAACTTGTCCTTTTCCAATATTGATGATAATATCTAGTTATTGGTAAAGGGGGTGTGTACTGATGAAGATTGAAGAACTTGATCTTGATACAGAAACAGCAAGCTTGGTGCATCGCTGCTAGTAAAGCCGTGACTCCCCTTATTGGGGAGTTATTATCTTTCAGGGGGTATGTCATGATGTCAACGGACTGTAAGCGCTGGAAGTTTAAAGACAGCGTGCAGGTGCTGACCTACACGGGGCATATTATCATTCAATATCGAAAGGCGATTAAGCTTGCGCATACGAGTGAGATCAAAGAGGCGGTTGAACGGCTGATCACCGGCTGTGAAAAACAAGAGCTTTCTGATCTTCTGGGAGAGGAAGCGGGAAACCAGTTTTTCGATGCGTTAATGAAATTGGATGCTTTAATAGAGCCATGGCAAAACGGCCGTGAAGGCTGCATCACTGAAAAGCAGCTGTACCATTTTGAGAAATACAACCAAAACCCCAATCTGATCCAAAACAGATTAGACGGCAGCAGGGCAGCGATCGTGGGTCTGGGGGGCGTCGGAACGATCATTCTTCAAAACCTTTTGGCGGCGGGCATGCAGCATTTTATTCTCATTGATTTCGATGCCGTATCAGTACATAACCTGAACAGACAATTCGTCTATACTCAATCTTCTGTAGGCAAATTAAAGATCTCAGAATGCAGAGATTATATCGCGGGTATCAATCCCCATGCGGACGCAGCACTTTACCATCAGGAAATGACACAGCCGCAGGACCTGCGTGTGTTAGATCCGTACGAAATTGATATCGTCATAAATGCCGCTGACAAACCCCATAACATTTCTGAATGGGTTTATCAGTATTGTAAGGAGCGGAATATCGCGTTTATGACCGGGGGTGTCGGCAGCTTCAGCGGCCAATGGGGGCCTCTGCTCACGCCTGAATCCTATCAATCCGGCGTCACCTATGAAAAAAACAAGCCGGCCGGACTTCTGAACTGTTACCCCGATGAACCGATCAAAGGTTCGTTAGGAGCGACAAACGGTATTATATCCTCGTTTATGTCTCATGACATTATCACATACCTTGCAGGCGGAAGCCCGAAATCCCTGAATACCCGCATCGGCCTGGACTTTGACGGACTTCATATTACAGAAACGAAGCTTTCTCAAAAGGAAAGCGCTTTATGAAGACGATGCATCGTACGGCGAGAAAACCGGGCGACCCTCTGAAAATAGAAATCGACACAAGCCCGATACGCTTGAACCCATTAGATACGCAGGATTACACAAGCAAGATGATTTGCAGCATTATGTATGAAAGCCTGCAGGACGGCTATAACTGCCGAATCATCCGCAAAGATCGCCGCACCTGTCAGGTGGACATTCACCCGGACTATTTAGGTGACGCCGAGGGTGTGGTTCAAACGATCATCTATCATCTGACAAAAGAAAACCAAAGTCCCCATCTCGGCAGTTTCCTGAACATAAAACAGGCCGTTCCGTATGTAAAAGGCCTCGTCTCATCCGATCAGCTCGGGGTGAACGTAACGGGCGAAAAACGCTTTGAAGTCACCTTGGACGAGCCGTCTGATGAAATAGAAGCCGTTTTGCAGAGCAGCTTTCTGATTCCGGCGACCGCCGGGGGCGATGTGCCGGAAAATGGCCCGTACCGATTCAAGCGTACGTTTGAGAAGGGACTGGAATTTGAGCGGAATCCGCAATATAAAATGACGCCCGCGGATCACCGCACCGTTCAGATCATCCAATTTATTTTGAATGATGATCTGGAAAAAAGCATCTGGCTGTACGAAGCGAATCAGACCGATGTGACCTGCCACACCCAGTTTCATCATTCCAACATGAGGTATCGGCAGTATGCTGATTTTAAAGAAAATCATTTGCCGATGTTATTTACCTTCAAGGTAAAGGACGGCATGCTGAGAACTTTCATTCAGCATTATTTTGATAAACAAAAGCTGGCCGGGGATTTGGGGCATATCATCACACCGACTGATTCACTGATCGGTATATGGGAAAGCGGGCGGACACCGCAGAAAGATCCGCCCCTTTTGACAAAAGGAGAGCCGATCCGAATTGTTTATGCCGATTATTATCCCAACGGAGAGATCATTGAAAGGCTGACTGAATTGTTTCGGAGGGCCGGAGCGGACGTATCCGTCTCCCGCGTCAGTCATTTCAATGATTATTACCATATGGATAAAAGCGGGTTTGATATTGAGCTCCATTTGTTCCTGCCGGCTTACATGCATGAGCTGAGCTATATCAAATATTTCATTCGCGACATCAGCGATCCGGGGAAGAAAAAAACGATCATTGATGCCATAGGATCTGAAAAAAAGAAGGAACTTTTTGGGTTATTCGAGAATACAACTCATTATTGCCCAATTTGTTTTGGGAAAAGTCTGTATCTGCAAGATCCATGTATAGAGGGTTTTAGTGTAAAGACTGACGGGCTCCTTTCTGTTCATGATGTTAAATGCAGATAGCTGGAAAGGGGTATTCATTTGCGGAATCGAAATTTGCTTTACTTCTCCGGTTTTTTCGGAAACTTCTTTTTCGAACGGGGAATTTGGATTTTATATTTAACAAGCATGAATTATTCATTGTTTCTAGTGGGCATCCTGCAATCGGTCCTGAATTTGGCGATGTTTCTGGCGGAAGTGCCGAGCGGCGTCATCTCGGACAGAATCGGGAGAAAAAAATCGCTCTTGCTCGGTCATTTTATGGTCATTGTCTATTTGGTGATGTTCCTGAGCTTTCATAACTTCATCGCCCTCTTCATCGCTCATATTATATACGGTATCGGGCTGACGTTTATATCAGGAACGGATCACGCCTTTTTGTTTGATTCACTGAAAGAACAAGGGAAAGAAAAGTGGTACGGCAAATCCATCGGAAATTATAACGGACTTGTCATACTCGGTCTTGCGATCGCCATGGGCATCGGCGGCTACTTGCAGGAAATATCATGGTCGTATGTGTTTATCGCCGGGATTGTGACCCAGCTGATTGCGATGGCGGTCATTACACAGCTGACGGAAATCAAATTTGAAAACAGTGAACACGAAACGCAGACGGTCGGGGACATCTTAAAAGAAGTCAAAGATTTCTTCAGGCTGAACAAAGCCTTTAAATATTTGGTGCTGTCACTCTCCGTTTTCTTTGCGATTACATCGGTTTTTTATATGTACGGACAAGATCTGTTAAGTCAGGAAGGGCTGTCCGTGCGCAATATATCCATTATTTTTGCGGGGCTGTCCATCTTGCAGGCGCTGTGCTCCATCTTTTCTTCAAAGCCGGCGGAAAAATTCACGCCGAGGCGCGTGCTTCTGCTGACATTCTGCATTATCGGGGCGGCCTATCTGTTTATACCTTCGGGCAGTCTGTACGTGACGATTGCAGCTTTTGTTGTCATCAACGCGCTCTATGATGTGATAGAACCCGTATCCAGTCAGGTGGTGAATAATGAGATTCCGTCCAGAACGAGAGCCACGCTGCTGTCCATTATCAGTTTGATGACCTCGCTCTTCATGTTCATTGCCTTTCCGTTTATCGGATTCTTAACGGACTATTTTGATTCAGCTTTGCTGCTGACCGCAATCGGGGTATTATCCATCTTATTGTCGCTGTTTATGATGCTCAGCTTTTACAAACTGAAAGCGAGCGTCGCCATCCAGAATAAAGTCGAGCTTTGAACCAGAATGACAAAGGGATGATGTGAGTTGCTGAATATTCATAATCTTACGGTAAATTTAGCGGGAGATACCATTTTCAAACAAGTTTCTTTCTTCATCAATGAAGGCGAAAAAGTGCTTGTGGCCGGGCCGAACGGTTCCGGCAAAAGCACGCTGTTCAGGGTGCTTTCAGGGGAGCTTGAGGCGGATGAAGGAACGATTGCGATCAACAAAGGGGCGAAGGTCGGTTTGCTGAAGCAGATCGCTGATCCCCATGAGGATCTGACGTTGTATCAATATCTGGAAAAATCGTTTGAAGCTCTCGCGGCGATCCAGAAGGAAATGAAGGCCATTGAGCTGAAGCTTTCGGAACCGATGGGTGATGACGAGCTGACTGCTTTATTGGAAAAGTACAGTCAATACACGGAAACATTTGAGCGGAACAACGGCTACCAGATGCATGCGATGATTGACGAGGTATGCAACGGGCTCAGCCTCAGCGAATTAAAGGATCAGCCGTTTTCAAAGCTGAGCGGCGGCGAAAAAACAAAAGCCGGCCTTGCCGAAATTTTAATCCGCAACGACGACATTATACTGCTGGACGAGCCGACCAACCATTTGGATGTTCATGCGATTGAGTGGCTTGAAGGGTTTATTAAAAAATCGAACAAAACCATTCTGTTTACGACCCACGATAAAACGTTTGCCGACCAGACGGCGATGAAAGTGCTCGAGATTGACGATACCGAGGTGAAGATTTGGCCTTACGGTTTCAGCGAATACCTGAAAAAGCGGGAAGAATTCATCATCGCCCAGTTTGAGAAATATGAAGAACAGCAGAGAAAAATACAGAAGATGAAGGAATCCATCGCCCAGCTGAGAGATTGGGCCAACCGCTCAAATCCGCCGTCTGTCGGGCTGCACAGACGCGCGAATAATATGGAAAAGGCGCTGAAAAGGATCGAGCTGATCAATAAGCCGGTCCGGACGGAGCAAAAATTAAAAAACGCATTTCAGGAAGCGGGCGCCGGTTCAAAAGATATTGTGTTCATTGAAAACGGAAAGGTGGCCAACGGATCTTCCCTTTTATATCAAAATGTGAATCTGCGTATAAAGCATAAAGACAGAATCGGCATCGTCGGCAGAAACGGCGTCGGCAAAACAACGCTGATCCGCTGCATCATCGGGGAAAGAGAACTGTCGGACGGCACCATTAAAGTGGGGGAAAATCTTAAAATAGGCTACATTGATCAAAAGAGCCACGTCGGAGATTCGAGTCAGACGATTCTGCAATTCTTTAAAGAAAATCTGCTGACTGAAGAGGGCATGGCCCGGAATATGCTGGCCAAGTACGGATTTTACGGGTCGTCGGTCTTTAAAAAACTTTCCGTCCTGTCGGGCGGTGAGAGAATCAGGCTGAAGCTGTCCATCTTAATGGAAAAAAAGCTGAATGTCCTGATCCTGGATGAGCCGACCAACCACTTGGATATTGAATCTCAGGAAATTCTCGAAAACAGCCTGATGCAGTTTCAAGGCACCATCATCTGCGTTTCTCACGACAGAAACCTGCTGGAGAAGTTCAACAAGATTTTCTGGCTTGAGAATCAAAACGTCACCATCTTTTCAGGTCCATACAGTTACGCCAAACAAAAAAAACGGCAGATTGCCGAATAAAAGGGGAATGGATATGACCATTGACAGACTGACAATCAATGAGTTATCGTACGATCTTTTTGTAAGCGAGTATGCTGATAAGAAACCTTTTATTTTGACGGGGGCAATGGATCACTGGGAATGCAGGCCGTGGACGCTTGAATACATTGACGAACACTATGGAGACAGAATGGTCACCATCCGGAAATCAGATATCGAAGGGGTCAAAACGTTTAAACAAGTAAAGCTTTCCAACTATATCGAGTACATTGATCAGAATGATGACAAATGGTACTGTGACTGGAATTTTACGCAGCTGAACCAAAATGACTTAGACCTTGTCTATTCCGCACCCGAGTATTTTACAAAAGACACATTGAGAGCGGATGAAGAAACGGGACGGGACTGGAAATGGTTCTTTCTCGGTTCTAAGCAGACAGGCACGCCGCTGCATCAGGATTTTAACAGCACGCACGCGTGGAACGGCGTCATTTTCGGGGAGAAGGAATGGATTTTCTATCATCCGGACGACTCTCCGTATTTGTACGAAGGAAATATCAATGTCTTTGATGAAAAAGATATAGAGCAAAAACCGCTGGCGCAAAAGGCGTCTCCGATCCGCTTCAGGCAAAAGGCGGGAGAAATCATTTACGCGCCGCGCCATTGGTGGCATCAAGTCGAGAATACGGAACATACATTGGCAGTGAGTGAGAACTTTTGGTTTACCGGAGAGCGGCTTGCCAATCAGATATAAACGAAAGGCTGAGGAGCACCTCAGCCTTTTTTTGTATGGATTCATTTCATCCGGTCCAGACCGAATTTTTTCAGGCGGTATTGCAGGCTCTGCCTGCTGATTCCGAGCTCGTTTGCCGTTTTGGATATGTTATTGCCTTGTTTTCTCAGGGTTTTTTCGATCATGTATTTTTCGAAGTTTTCCATTTTGTCTTTTAAATCTGTGCCGGGCTGGGTGCTTGCGGCTGCTTTGCTTTCCGTGTCAGCGGGTTTGATTTTCATCCGGTATTGGTAAGGCAGGTGGGCCGCCGTAATCGTCGTTTCATCCGTCATAAAGTTCATGGCGCCTTCAATCATATGTTCAAGCTCGCGGATGTTGCCCGGCCAGTCATACTCCAGGAAAAATTGCTGCACATCGTCACTGATCGAATCGACATGCATTTGAAACAGGTGGTTGTTTTTCTGAATAAACACTTCGGCCAGAGGCAGAATGTCTTCCTTGCGCTCCCGGAGCGGGGGAATGATCAGCGTGACAACGCTTAAGCGGTAGTATAAATCTTTGCGCAGCCGCTCTTCTGAAATGGCGGTGATCGGGTCTTCATTCATCGTGGCGATGATACGGACGTCAATCGGTTTGTCCTGAGCTGATCCGATGCGCCTGATTTTCTTTTCCTGAAGGGCGCGGAGCAGTTTTGCCTGCAGGCTGAGATTGAGAGAGTTGATCTCATCGAGGAGCAGGGTGCCTCCCTGCGCCTGCTCAAATAAGCCGGGCTGGTCGATGGCTCCGGTAAAGGCGCCTTTTTTCGTGCCGAATAAAATACTTTCGACCAGACTGTCCGGCAGGGCGGCGCAGTTTTGTGAGATGAACGGGGCGCCTGAGCGCTGGCTGCCGTTGTGAATGCTTTGGGCGAACAGCTCCTTGCCTGTTCCCGTCTCGCCGGCCAAAAGCACGGACGATGATGTACGGGTTGCCCGTTTCGCGTTTTCGATGACTTCCTGAATGACCGGGCTGTTGCCGAGAATGCTGTCAAACGTGTAGCTGTTCTGTTCTTTTCTGTGCATGTTCTCCCTGATCAGCCGTTCGAGCTTGGTGACGTCCTTGGCGATTTCCACGGCGCCCTTGATCTCGCCGTTTTGCACAATCGGGAAGGTGTGGTTGATCGTCGTGATTTCCTGGCCTTTGTTATTGAAATAGCTCTGCTTTACATTTTTAATCGTTTTGCCTTCTTGAAGGGCCTGAACGAGCGTGCTGTCCTGCTGATTGGAAAACATAAATACATCAGTCAGGTTTTTATGCAGGACGTCCCGTTCATCCATATCTTCAATCTGCATCATTTTCTTATTGTAAATGACGGTGCTGCCCTTCTCATCCACCACATGCAGCCCGACATCAATCTCTTCCAGAATGCTTTGTAACACGAGTGTGTAAAATTCGCTGGTTGTGTGCAGGTCAATTCCCCCTCTCAATCGTCTTAACATTCATTATTTTAAAATAAATCGAACAGGAAACGCAAAAAAATTTTGCGCTTGGCTGAAGTTTGCACGCAAACTGCCGGAATATTTTGCAGGAAAAGAAAGAATGCTGGCGAAACATCCCGTTTTTTCGGATTGGCACGGAACTTGCTTTATAAAAAGGGAAAGCAAGATCTAATGTTGAATGATTACAAAACAAGGGGGAATCAGATTATGTCAGCTTTCACAAAATCTCAAGAAATTATCAGCCAAACTTCACATTACGGCGCGAACAACTATCATCCTCTGCCGATTGTTATTTCCGAAGCGCAGGGTGTTTGGGTAAAAGACCCTGAAGGCAATCAATATATGGATATGCTGAGTGCTTATTCCGCGGTGAACCAGGGGCACAGACATCCGAAGATCATTCAGGCGCTGAAGGATCAGGCGGATAAAATCACTCTGACGTCACGCGCGTTCCATAATGATCAGCTCGGCCCGTTTTATGAGAAAACAGCCAAGCTGACCGGAAAAGATATGATTCTGCCGATGAATACGGGGGCGGAAGCCGTTGAATCCGCTGTCAAAGCGGCGAGACGCTGGGCATATGAGGTCAAAGGAGTAGCGGATAATCAGGCGGAAATCATTGCGTGTATCGGCAACTTCCACGGCAGAACGATGCTTGCGGTATCCCTTTCTTCAGAAGATGAGTATAAACGCGGTTTCGGACCTATGCTTCCGGGTATAAAATTAATTCCATACGGAGACGCAGAAGCGCTGCGCCGGGCGATCACGCCGAACACAGCCGCTTTCTTATTCGAACCGATTCAGGGAGAAGCGGGCATCGTCATTCCGCCGGAAGGATTTTTACAAGAAGCGGCCGCTATTTGTAAGGAAGAAAATGTGCTTCTGATCGCTGATGAAATTCAGACGGGACTCGGCCGCACAGGGAAAACATTCGCGGTTGACTGGGAAAATATCGTACCGGATATGTTTATCTTAGGCAAAGCGCTCGGCGGGGGCGTCTTCCCGATTTCGTGCATCGCGGCGAACCGTGACATTCTCGGCGTGTTTAACCCGGGTTCCCACGGCTCGACATTCGGCGGAAACCCGCTCGCTTGCGCGGTATCGCTCGCATCTCTTGAAGTCCTTGAGGAAGAAGGGCTGGCAGAGCGTTCCCTTCAGCTTGGCCGGTATTTTAAAGAAGAGCTTGAGAAAATTGATAACCCGATCATAAAAGACGTGCGCGGACGCGGCCTGTTTATCGGTGTTGAACTGACAGAAGCGGCCCGTCCGTACTGTGAAAAGCTGAAAGGCGAAGGGCTTTTATGCAAAGAAACACATGATACCGTGATCCGTTTTGCACCGCCGTTAATGATTTCCAAGGAAGACTTGGACTGGGCGATCCAAAAGATCACAAACGTGCTTCAAAACGCGTAAAACCTTGATGCGGCAATGCTTTCCCTCGGCTTGTATGGAATTTACAAATAAAAAATTCAGCACACTCTATTTGCGCGGAGACAGTATTTTAGTATAATGTATCTTTATGTACGAAAATGAATTTCATATAACATTCATATACAAATAGAGGCTCTTTGGACAGCAAATCGGTTTCAAAGCACCGGCTTGGTTCCAATACAAGTTGCTGAAGGGGTGCAGAATAGTGAATACAAATCAAAAAGAGAATCAGCTTCAGCGCACAATGAAATCGCGCCATTTGTTTATGATTTCATTAGGCGGAGTGATCGGCACCGGGTTTTTCCTGAGTACCGGATTTACAATTAACCAGGCGGGACCGCTGGGCGCGGTTCTGTCTTATCTGGTCGGCGGTTTTATTATGTTTTTGACAATGCTCTGCTTAGGCGAGCTTGCGGTTGCCCTTCCCGTATCAGGGTCGTTTCAGACGTACGCAACCAAATTCATCAGCCCCGCTTTCGGTTTCGCATTCGGCTGGCTGTACTGGCTCGGCTGGGCGGTGACATGCGCCATTGAGTTTTTATCTGCGGGACAATTGATGCTCCGCTGGTTTCCGCATGTTCCCGTATGGGTGTGGTGCCTCGTGTTTGTCGGACTGATGTTTCTTTTGAACGCGATTACCACAAAAGCGTTCGCTGAGTCGGAATTTTGGTTTTCCGGCATTAAAATTTTAGTCATTCTGCTGTTTATTATTTTGGGCGGCGCCGCCATGTTCGGCCTGATCGACATGAAACACGGCGAGCAGGCTCCTTTCTTCTCTCATTTTTATGAGGATGGATTGTTTCCGAACGGCATTAAGGCTATGCTTATTACGATGATTACCGTAAACTTCGCGTTCCAGGGAACGGAGCTGATCGGGGTTGCCGCGGGAGAAAGTGAAAATCCCGAGAAAACGATTCCGCGCTCTATCCGGCAGACGGTATGGAGAACGCTTGTCTTTTTCGTTCTCTCCATCATCGTCATTGCCGGCATGATTCCGTGGAAGCAGGCGGGAGTGGTGGAAAGCCCGTTTGTCGTGGTGTTTGAACAAATCGGTATTCCATATGCGGCCGATATTATGAACTTTGTTATCTTAATTGCGCTGCTCTCAGTGGCCAACTCAGGCCTGTTTGCATCGACGCGTATCCTATATGCCATGGCGAACGAAGGACAAGCCTTTAAATCACTCGGCAAAACAACTAAACGCGGCGTGCCGATGAACGCTCTGATCGTGACGCTGGCCGTCGCCTGCCTGTCCCTGCTGTCTAAAGTGGCAGCGCCGGAAACCGTTTATATGTTTCTCTTATCATTAGCCGGACTAAGCGCGCAGGTCGGCTGGATCACGATTTCCCTGTCACAGCTGATGTTCAGACGGAAATACATCCGCGAAGGCGGCAAAGTGGAAGACCTGAAGTTTAAAACACCGCTGTACCCGGTGCTGCCTATTATCGGGCTGACGTTAAATACGGTCGTTCTGATCAGTCTCGCATTTGATTCAGAACAGCGGCTCGCCCTTTATTGCGGCATCCCGTTCATGGCGGTGTGCGTTATCGTCTATCATCTGTATGTAAAAAAGCATAAGCAGTCAGAAAAACAGATAGAGCTTTAAATCTTTTCGTGTCCAAGTCATCTTTGAGAAACCCGCACAGGACAACATACAACATGTTGAGGTGGAAAAACGGATGAACAAGAATATCTCAGTTATTGGAATGCCGATGGATTTAGGACAAGCACGACGCGGAGTGGACATGGGCCCGAGCGCCATCCGCTACGCGCATCTCATTGAACGGTTATCTGACATGGGGTATGCGGTGGAAGACTTAGGCGACATCCCCGTCAATCGTGAAAAACTCAAACATGATGAAGAGCTGAAAAATTTGAACTCTGTGCTCTCGGGGAACGAGCAGCTCGCCCAAAAGGTGGACAGCGTCATTAAGAATGAGCGGTTCCCTCTCGTCTTGGGCGGCGATCACAGCATCGCGATCGGAACGCTGACAGGAACGGCAAAGCACTATAAACAGCTCGGCGTCATCTGGTACGACGCGCACGGCGACTTAAACACCCTGGAAACATCGCCGTCAGGCAATATTCACGGAATGCCGCTGGCCGTCAGCCTCGGCGTCGGGCACGACACGCTGGTGAATCTGGGCGGGTATGCCCCGAAAATCAAGCCGGAGAACGTCGTCATCATCGGCGCGAGATCGCTTGATGAAGGCGAGCGTGAATACATTAAGGAAACAGGCATGAAAGTCTATACGATGCATGAGATTGACCGCCTCGGCATGACAAAGGTCATTGAAGAAACCATTGACTACCTGTCAGACTGTGACGGCGTTCACCTCAGCCTTGATCTAGACGGCCTTGATCCGAGCGACGCACCCGGCGTAGGCACGCCTGTCGTCGGCGGCATCAGCTACCGTGAAAGCCATTTGGCAATGGAAATGCTGTATGATGCCGACATCATCACTTCAGCTGAATTTGTCGAAGTCAACCCGATCCTCGATCACAAAAACAAAACCGGCAAAACAGCGGTCGAGCTGGTGGAATCTTTGTTAGGAAAAAAACTATTATAAAATATGCGCCTCCGCACCTGCGGAGGTTTTTTTTGTTGCCACGAGGAAACTAGCGGGCTGTCACCCTCTTTTTGGACCTGTAAATATGATATATTTATTACACAAAATGGGAAAGGGAGGTGTCCTGACAGATGGCTGAAGTGATGGCCCACGAAACAGTTGCGAAAAAAATCAGTGACTGGTATGAGGAAATCAAAAAGCACAACACTGAATCGGCTGAGGCGTTAAGAGAACAACTGCTTACGGATCTGCAAAATATGACACAAAATCAAACGGTGCTCCTTTATTTTAATTTAATTGATTCCCGCTATAAGCTTTTAATGGAAGAGTATGAGAAAACAGACGGCATTTTAAAAACGATCCAGCTGAACGCCGATAAAGAAAAAACAGACCAGATGATTCAATACTATTATTATTTCTTTTCCGGAATGCACGAGTTTTACCGTAAACGGTTTATGAACGCCATTAATTTTTACCGGATTGCTGAAAGCAGGCTCCGGCACATACCGAATGAGATTGAAAGAGCCGAGTTTAATTATCAAGTGGCGATTGCCTACTATGAAATCCGCCAAAACTACTTTGCGATGAACCACGCGGAAAAAGCGTTGGAGATCTACAAAGCCAATGAAATGTACGCGGTCAGAGAAGCACAGTGTTTAATGGTGATCGGCTGTAACAGAATGGACTTGTTCCACTATCAGAAAGCCGAAGAGCTCCTGCAGACGGCGGTTCATCAAGCCGCCAAAGCGGGCGATCCGCATATTGAAGCGCTCGCCCACTTTAACGCAGGCATTTGCTATGAAAGACAGGAAAAACTGGAAGAGGCGCGGGTCGAGTTTGAAACGGCTCTTGATCAAAAGGAGCATTTGCGATCAGCGTATTCGGTGCGGAGTCTGTACATGCTGGCCAGAGTGTTATTGAAGCAGGAAAAGACGGATGAGGGCCGGTTTTGGCTGCATAAAGCGCTGAATGCCGCTGAAGAAAAAAACGAGCCTGTATACACCCAAAAGCTGCGCATTTTACAGCATGTCTTTATTGACCGCAATGAAGAAGCGCTTGAATCAGCTTTCGCCGAGTTAAGAAGGAAAGAGCTGTGGAGTGACGTTTCCGATTTGTCATATCAGGCCGCGGCGCATTTTAAAAAACAGGAGAAATACAAACCGGCGGCGAAGTATTTTCAGGAATCAATTGATGCCAATGACCAAATTTTGAGATTAACGGAGGGGATTCGTAATGAAAACATGTAAATTCATTGTACTCTCAGCAGCCTTGGCAAGTCTCATTTCGATTGGATTATTTGCACAAACTGGTTCAACGGCACAAGCCGAACAAATCATAAAACCGGCGGAAAACGGAGCCTTCGGATAATACTGCATGATACCGCTTTCGTGTAAGGAGTGATTCAATGGCTATCACGCTGCAGCCGATGACAGGACAAGAGTTTCAGTCCTATCTCGCTCATTCAACCAAGCATTACGCTGAAGAAAAGGTAAAAGCGGGAACGTGGCTGCCTGACGAAGCGCCGGAATTAGCGGAGCTGGCGTTTGAAGACCTGCTTCCAGACGGCATGAAGACAGCCGATCACTATTTATGGACGCTGACATTGGACGGAAAGGAAAATGCCGGCTGGCTGTGGCTGCACGCCGATCCGGATCACCCGCAGCAGGACGCATTTATTTATGATTTCGGCCTTCATCCGCCTTTCCGCGGCAAAGGCTATGCAAAAGAGGCGCTCGCAAGGCTGGAGGACAAAGCCAAAGACCTGGGTGTCCGCAAGATTTCTCTCCATGTGTTCGCTCATAACGAAACGGCGCGGAAGCTGTATGAGAAGACGGGATTCCTGGAGACGGATGTCATTATGAGCAAAAAGCTGTCATGAAAAGAGGCCCGCACGATGGGCCTCTTTTGTTATTCATCTAACAATGTCATCATTTGTTCCGGGTAACGCTCGCCGGCCGCCGTGCCGATCGGAAACATCTCATCCAACCGCGCCTTCACATCCTCTGGAAGCACAATGTCGAGAGCGGCGAGGTTCTCTTCCAAGTAGTGTTTCTTTTTTGTACCCGGAATCGGAATGAGGTCATCGCCGTTTGCGAGAACCCATGCGAGCGCAAGCTGGGGCGCGGTGATATTCATTTCCCGGGCAATGGCGGTAAATTTTTGGACGAGCCCTATATTCACCGCCAAATTGTCTCCCTGGAATCTCGGCGTTCTTCTTCTGTAATCATCGGCATCCAGCTGATCTGTCGACGTCATCTTTCCGGAAAGAAAACCTCTGCCGAGCGGACTGTAAGGCACAAATGAGATGCCGAGCTCACGGCAGGCGGGCAGCACATGCTCCTCTGCTTCCCTGCTCCATAAAGAATATTCCGATTGAAGCGCGGCAATCGGGTGAATGCGGACGGCGCGCCTGATCGTTTCTGCGGAAGCCTCTGACAATCCGATATACCTCACTTTTCCTTCGTCAATCAGCTCCTTCATGGCGCCGACAGTTTCTTCAATCGGCACCCGCGGATCAACCCGGTGCAGATAATAAAGGTCGATATAATCCGTCCCAAGGCGTTTCAGACTGGCATCACACGCTTTTTTCACATAATCGGGCCGTCCGTTAATTTCGATAAACTCACCCTTTTCGCTTCGGACATAACCGAATTTCGTCGCGAGGCACAGTTCCTTTCTGAATGGGGCAAGCGCTCTGCCGACAAGTTCTTCATTCGCACCCAATCCATATTGATCAGCCGTATCAAACAAATTCACGCCGAGATGAACGGCATGATGCAGTGTGGAAATCGACTCTTCCTCACTCTGGCTGCCATAGTATTCCGACATGCCCATGCACCCTAATCCCATTGCGGAAACCCGCATCGAACCGATCGTTCTGTCCTTCATATGTCCTCCCCCTTTCTTGTATGATAACCAGATTTCCTGATATTTGAAAATGATTTATGTATATGATTTACATATTGTTATAAAATTTTTAAGAATCTGTAAATTGTATATTTTTTTATCACAATTTCGTCATATAATGAAAACGTGGAAAAATTAACCTTTGAGAAAAGAGGCGAAGTCAATGTGTAAAAAGCTGTTCAAAGCCGTCCTCCCGTTTGCCCTGTCATTCACCATGGTTCTGTCGTTCTCCGGTTTGAATGTAAAAGCGAAAGAAACAGAAATACCACGCTACGCAAAAGAAATCGCAGACCTTCAGCAGGGCACGACTCCTCAAGACGTTCTCCAATCCGCCAAAGAGCTTGCCAAACAGAAGCACGTTTCAACAGAAGCGATTCTCAAGCAGTTTCATCAAGAAATCACGGCAGATAAGGTGCAAGGAAATGTAATCGCTTCCAAAGACGGACTCTCTGCAATGGGCGGATCATCAGGCACTAAAAAACTTCCGAAAAGCACAAAAGGCAATATTTATTACACGAACTCATACACGGCTTATTACAACCACGGGCATGTCGGCATGTATTCATCCGCTGATAAAATTGTCGAATCCGTGCCGGGAGACGGCGTCCGCCAGATTGCTTATAACGGAAGAGAAGTCGAAGACAATTCAATCGTCCAGACCGTGAAAGTCACTGATGCCCAAAAACAAGCCGCCGCTGACTGGGCTGTATCAAGAGTGGGTGATGAATACTCCTTCAACTTCGTCAATAACAGAAATACGGGCCATGAAGGCGCCAAAAACTGCTCAAAACTGCTGTGGTCGGCATTCCTTTTAAAAGCCGGGATTGATATCGACTCTAACGGCGGCTTAGGAGTATATCCGCGCGACATCACAAGCTCGTCTTACACGACCACGATTCTGACCATTCACTAAGGAGAACAATGTGAAAAAAATCATCTGGATACCCTTAGTGATCATCCTTGCCGCAGCGGTCTTATGCTTCTTCTATTTCCGCACGGAAGAGCCTGCGGAGGTTGATAGGGAAACATTAAATGACCCTGATTTTCTGAAAGATAAAGAAGCGCTGTTGTATTTCTCCACTGCGGCTGATCAAGACACATTCGGCGGCGGAAAAAGCTATGCCCTCTTCGCCGATAAAAAGGGGCGGCTCTCTTCTTATCAAATGAAAGGGCTTGAGCTCGGATCGGCCAAAGTGCATGACGAAAGCGTCCTGCTGGAGGACAAAAAAGGAATCTACACCGTTCAAAATGGTCTTCACACATATAAAAGAGCGTATCAGCATACGGGAGACAGCGCGGGATATATCGAACGGGTGAAAGGTTTTTACACGCTGTATAATTCGGGCTACGACAAGAGCGGCGGCAGCTATCGCTCAGAGCTGTACCGCCAGATGGACGGCAAGTGGAAGCAAGAGGTCATCCCGCACTATATCCGTGCTTCAGGCTTTTTTAAAGATCATCTTTTCGCGCTCACGCCGACAGATGACGAAAAAGGCTATCATGTCCAAGACATTCAAGCCGATAAAGAAAAGCTCCATACAAACTCAATCGCGACATGGACGTATAAAGAAGGCACGTCTGTCGAATCCCAGCTCGCCGCGGACGACAGCGCCGTCTGCTTTGTTACCAGAGGGGAAAAAGCCGATTACATCTATCAAATGGTGAAAGTCATGAAAAACAGCGGCGCCATCAAAACGTATGACATCGCCGCTTATAAAAATGACGAACAGACGATCTATGACTCCATGCCGTTCAGCTTCAAAAAAAGCTTTTTCATGGAGCATCGCAGCTTCTATTTCGTTGACGGCTTCGGAACCGTCTACCGCATCAACCCTGAGACCGGAAAAAGCAAAAAGGCTTTCACCCTCCCCGCATCACGAATGAAAGCCGACTTCAAGGAGCTGACCCATCAAAACGGAAAGCTGTATCTGTTTACGTACAGCTACAAAAAGCCCGCCAAAATCGAATCTTTCGACCTGAAAACGGGCAAAAAGCTGAACGACCTGACCATCCCAAACTTAAAAAACATCGTCACACCGAAAAGCCATCTCAAGCTGTATGATGTGCAGGTGATGGGTGGGTTTTAAAGAGTATGAACATTTCGGAAGAGCTTGCCGCTTTTGGTAAGCTTTTTATAATGAAACGTTACTGCGGGAAAGAAGGTGTTCATTTGAAATCATTCAGTATCTTCTTATTGTTGTCCGTCATTTGTATAACCATTGTTTTTGTCATAATGAATATGTTGATTGGATACCCTGATGTGAGTAACGGGGCATTGATTATGATTGTATATATCGTTGTGACCCTCATGATAAGGCTATATAGCAAGAAAAAGAAATAGAGGAATTTGAACCGTAAAAGCAGAAGACAGTCAGGTGAAGGAGGGAGCCGATGAAGAAAAAGCTTGCCGCGGTGACCGTAACCATTCTCCTGGTTTCCGTGATAACCAACTCTTTTCTAAACGGCGGAAAGCCGGACTGGATTGATGTATGCTGTACGCTGCTGGCGTGTCTATTAGGAATTCTGTTCGTCCTTCGCTTAGAAAAAAGAGAAAACACGTAAAGAGCCGGATGCTGAAAACACCGGCTCTTTTTGCGCGTGATTTGCCGAATTGTGGATAAAACTCAGCCCGAAGCACTACTAACATGTGTATAAATAGGTTATATTGAAAAGAGAACAATTGCCGCGTGCAAAAGAAAACCGGAGGACGTAACGATGAAAACCGCTTATTATTCTTGTGAAGAACATATCGAAACCGTGCTGGACATGTACATAGATGATCATGAGCTTCCGCCCGAAATCAGAAAAATCGAACATACTAACAGTTTATCCACAGCCTGTGAATTATGTGGGGACACTGCAACATATCTAGTAGGGAACGAATGATCCTACACAAAATACAGAAAAGATATCCACAATTGTGGACAATATATATGAATAACTTGTTTCTAAAGTGGGGATGACCTGTGAATATCAATATTGTGACCATCGGAAAACTAAAAGAAAAATACCTCAAGCAAGGCATTGAAGAATACAAAAAACGACTCTCAGCCTACGCAAAAATCGACATCATTGAACTCCCGGACGAAAAAGCGCCGGAAAACCTGAGCGACCAAGACATGAAAATCGTTAAAGACAAAGAAGGCGAACGCATCCTGGCCAAAATCAGCCCGGACACCCACGTCATCGCCCTCGCCATCGAAGGAAAAATGAAAACATCCGAAGAACTGGCCGATACAATAGATAAGCTGGCGACATATGGAAAAAGCAAAATCACCTTCGTCATCGGCGGCTCACTCGGCCTAAGCGACGCCGTCATGAAACGGGCAGACGAGAAACTGTCATTTTCGAAGATGACGTTTCCTCATCAGCTCATGCGGCTGATTTTAGTGGAGCAGATTTATCGGGCGTTTCGGATTAATCGTGGGGAGCCTTATCATAAGTGAGTGAGGTTTTTAGAGTAAAGAATTTATTTGCTAATAGTAACAGAGTAATGACATAAAAAAATCCTTCCAATTCGACTTTGAAAATCAAAAGAGAAGGCAACGTAGGAGTTTGCCAAAGAATATTAATATTAAAGAAAGGAGAGGGGAATGTGGTAAAGGAAGGATATAGAGGTGTAGAGTACTACAAAGGGCCAGATTTGGCAAAAGGATATATGCTAGATAAGGCTAAAGAAGTTTATGAGGAGTTGACGATAGGTCATACAATAGAGAATATCAATGAAGCTATAGAATTATATAATATAATCAAGTATGTGAAGGACGATACATTTCTATTATATCTTGGTGAAGATAAAGAGGAATGGCTTAAAGAAAAAGACGGTATAGCTAAATCGTTAGTGGGTAAATATATCAATCATCATTCAGACATATTAGCCGAATATGAAGAAGTAGATTTCGAATATAAGGAATGCTTTTGGGAAATAATAGAAAAAAGGAAGTTGGGTGATATTACAGAAAGCAGATTTAAGGTGTTTCTTGATAAACTTGATGTATTTGCATGGCAAATATTTAAGCAATATAAACTTGTGATGAAATATGACGTGGAATTAAGAGAATACATGCTTATCAATCCAGAAGGAAGTACAAATTTACTTTTGGATAAATATTTATTAAAGCATAGGAGCGAACGAGAGGAATCTTATTTGCCACAATCATTAACTACAGAAGATAAAGAAAAGATTATTAGCACCTATATTGATTTAGACAAGCCTAATTTAAATTATACCAGGCTTCTTAGTAATGTACAGAATACAAAAGAGTTTGCTTTAGATACTAGAGTTAAACTGAAAGCAAAAAGAGTAAGCGAAAGACTTGAGAGAGAACTCTTTAAAGATGGTAGTGGGCGGGGAACGGAAATAATAGTTGAGTTCAAAGAAAATGTAGAGGGTACAGTAAAGCAACATTTCACTTTAAGCAAAGTAGGAACAGAAGTTGATAAAGAATGGTTAGAATCAAACCTTGATAATCCTACATTATTGAACAACTTTATATACATATTCGAGTTCGTAAATAATGATATGGTTTCTAAATTCCCATATAATGAAATATATGCAAGTGTTTTTGAAAGATTTGGTTTTGCTCATGAAAAAGAATACAAGACCTGTACAGCTTTCTCAATAAGAGAATCGTTATCCTTAGCACAAATGCATGTATATTATTCATTTCTAAAGAGTAAAAACAAAGATTTAGAAGCAATAATTGAATGGTTCTTCAATGTTTATCTAAAAGAGGAATTCTATATTGAGGACTTCACCATTAAGCTACCACCTATAGATAATCCGAATTTTGAAAAGTGCAAATCTATATTTCCAACTATTGAAAGCATAATCAAGAAGTATAGGTTTTATTTAGAGGATGGTTACATTGATGAAGAACTTGTACAAATGGAAAGCAAGCCTTTGCCATTTTCTGAATGCCCAAGCATGACAAAAGACAGATACGTGTATATAGCGCCAAATAATGATGAGGCTATAATATTGAGAAATATTATGTTCTCTGACCAAAGTAACCTTACTTATTTCCCGAATTATGGTGATATTCAATACAATACGCTTATTGAAAGGTTGACTACTGATAAGCTGTATTTACATGACATAGAGGATTATCAAAAATCGTCTTTAGATTGGCTTATTGAACATGATTATGTGACTGTAAACGACGATAATGAAATAATGTTGGTCAATAGGAATCGAACACTTATACATTATTATATCCATATAAACGGTGTAGTTGTGACTAGTAAGTTAACTAATGCTCTAAAGCAAGAAGTTGATAAGTTATTAAATGAAAGAGTTTTAGTTTCCGAAAATACATTATTAACAAGGCAAGAATCCAATTATATAGATTACTACTTGAATAAGAAAAATTTTATCAATGGATATGACTTAAGGAACAAGTATTTACATGGTACATCTTCTAGCTATGAGAATGAAAATGAGCATTATGTAAATTATTTGCATGCTCTCAGATTATTAATAACGATTATGATAAAGATAAATGATGATCTTTGCACAGCGAAGGTTGTGGGTGATTAATATTAAGAAGAAACGAACCAGGCCCCTGTGGCAGGAGTAAAAATTGTAAGCATCAAGTTAAATTAGGTTCTTTTCAAAATTAGTTGATAATTCTTTCTAGGCATGTTCAGGGCTCAACAAGAAAAAGAAGAAGTAGAGACCATGAATGAATTGATACGGCTTCTCGACCGCATTTGGAATACGATTCTCATGAATTAACAGTCCATGCTGTGGTGATTCATGTATCGTCAAACCTTCATGAAGTTTCCTGACCCCATTGTGGTGTGAGTTCGTCCACCGTTCACTCCACCTATCCGAAAAAGCTTTCAAGATTTACCCATGCAGAGAAACAAGGCCATGATTCGTTTGAGTAATCGGGAATTATTTTATGATAATCCAACTTGTAGCCACGAGATTTTCTTAGAACGTGCAGTGTTCATTTACTGCAGTTCCGTAACGGTTTCGAAAGTCTTGAGTACCCTATTTAAACAAAAATCAATTAATAAAAACCATACTTAGATTAGTCAAGGGAGCCTTATCATAAGTATTTTATTTTCTTAAACTGATTTTTTCAAAAAAAACATGAAACTCATGATAATATATAACCAGGTCCATTTCAGAAAAATTTGTCACAGGAGGGTATTTATGAAATCTATTGCAATGTTTAACAACAAGGGCGGAGTAGGTAAAACTACATTAGTATGCAATTTAGCAAGTTTTATAGCTGCTGAGTATGATAAAAAGGTACTGCTAATAGATGCGGATCCTCAGTGTAATTCTACGGTGAATTTACTATCTGATAAGCAATTTGAAGAAGTTTATTATAAAAAAGATGGATTCACAATATACGACATGTTAAAGCCCTTACATAGAGGACAGGGCTATTCACAAGAGTTAAATCTAATAAAAGTAAATAATTTTGATATTAGTTTCTTAGCTGGCGATCCACGGTTGGCATTGATGGAGGATTTACTATCCAATGATTGGAGAGATGCTGTTGCAGGTTTACCCAGGGGTTTGAGGACAACGCTTGTTTTCAGTGAATTGTTAAGTAGATGTAAAGAATTTGACTATGTTTTTTTTGATATGGGGCCATCTTTAGGCTCATTAAATAGATCTATATTATTAGCATCAGATTATTTTATAACACCTATGTCTTCCGATATCTTTAGTTTATTGGCGGTTGAGAACATTGGCCAAACTTTAGAAGCTTGGAAAACAAGGTTTAATTAT
The DNA here is from genome assembly GCF_057196865.1 of Bacillus sp. SYZHCR11. Classification (NCBI taxonomy): domain Bacteria; kingdom Bacillati; phylum Bacillota; class Bacilli; order Caryophanales; family Bacillaceae; genus Bacillus; species Bacillus sp. SYZHCR11. Next base: position 881,930 of record NZ_JBXUND010000002.1, on the reverse strand, counting down.
GGAGTTATAAACAATGAAGATCCAGAAGCTTTAGATGGATTAAAAACAGAGAGTAACCTGAAGTTTGCTGGGTATGTTACTCAACAATATACTGCAAAAACAAAGGATGGAGTAAAGAGACCAGTCAAAGCATTTGAACGTATACTTGAACCAATTCCAGCTACGATGAAAAGGGAATTAATTGAAGTCTTGAACAAAGAGGTTGGAGAGAATGATTATGATTTGGGAAGTATTCCTAACTTCCATAGTGTAATACCAATGTCACAAGTTGCCCATAAACCAGTATACAGATTAGAAGCAAAAGATGGAGTAGTAGGTGCTCATTTTACTAAAGTAAAAGAATTTAAATATATTATGGAAGGTATTTCTCGGAAACTGATTGAGAGTTTGGAGGTAATTGGATGATTAGCTGGCCACTTCCTCTCGTGAAAGATATAGCGAGAAGAAAGTCTGTTTTATTTTTAGGTTCAGGAATATCTAGAAATTCCATAAATGCACAAGGTAAAAGGCCACCTACTTGGGAAGAATTTTTGAGAATAGCTTCAGATAATATCTCTGAAAATACTGAACATATTAATACTTTTATAGCTGAAAAAGATTATTTAACTGCTTGTGAAATAATTTATTACAAATTAAGTTCCCATGGTTTTAATGAAATAGCTAAAGATTCTTTCATGAGACCTGGATTTGAAAAACATAGAATTCATGAAGCGATTTTTAAATTAGATTCAAGAATAGTAGCCACTCCAAATGTTGATAAAATATATGATACATTTGCCAACCAAGAATCAAATGGAACTATTAGTGTGAAAAACTATTATGATGACGATTTAGCAGATAAGCTTAGATCCGAGGATCGGATAATCATAAAAATTCATGGCACTATAGATTTCCCTAATCAAATGATTTTCACCAGAAAGCAGTATACAGAAGCTAGGTATAATAATTCCACTTTTTACAAGTTGTTAGATGCCTTAGCCTTAACCCACACATTTATATTTTTAGGGTGCGGTCTAAATGACCCTGATATTAGATTAATTTTAGAAAATTATGCTCATGTATATCCAAATAGCCGCCCACATTATATGGTAACGGCCTCAGATAATGTGACTGAAGATTTAGTTCGGTCTACAAGAGAGAATGCTAACTTGGAAATTATAAGTTATGATTCAACGAACAATCATATAGAACTCTGTCGATCATTAGAATCATTAGTTGTTTTGGTTGAAGAGGAGCGAGATAAAGTTGCTAGTGCAAGAATTTGGTGAGTAACATTCTGTATATTGAGAAATTAACTCTAGTATTACACCTGGCATTTTGTGGAATAGTTCGATAGATTGAATTTTATGCAAAACTATTGCTAGTTAGCAGTCAATGAGGTGAAACAAAAACCAGATTCCACTACAAATCTGGTTTCCCACAGCTATTGAAAGTAATCTACTGTTGCTTCTCTTTCACCATCTTTATAAAGAGAAAGAAGACAATGAATACAATAAAGTAATTCAATGGATTCTTAACGATGCTTATCTCCAGTGAAATCTGTAAGAGTATCCAGAGAATGAAGATGGCTAGTATTGAAGGAATGATGATTTTGTACATGTCGACCACCTTCCATAGTTAATAAAAGAAAGGGGCGCGGGCCCCTTTTTCTTCATGGTTAAAAGCAAGATGCGGCAGCTCCTGTCATTGCACCGCCAACAGCGCCCGTAATTGCTCCGACGGCACCCGCTCCTACTGTTCCGATGCCGGGTATTGTGACTGTTCCTACAGCAGCTCCTGCGAGACCCAGTGTGCCGCCTCCAGTTACCGCACCGCCGCCAGTACCTAAAATACATTTCCCGACTGATTGGGTGCTGATTGAACCGCTCGTTTTTCCAGCGTCTTTGTTTACGACTTTGACTAAAACGCCATTTTTGATTTTTTCGTATTTCAGTGTAACAGGTTCACCATTTTTGTCAGTGGAGCTTTTCGGAAGAGCCTGCTCCTCGCCCGTTATGTTGTCTTTTAGGGTTGCCTTGCCTTTAGCGTCAATATGAACATCTGCATGATTGAACGTCATCTTCAGCTCACTGTCGTTGAGGTTTTCAACTTTGTATGTAGCTTGGGATTCTGCGGCAGCCGCAGCATGGGGTAAAACCGGGAGGGCAAAGGCACCTACTAGGAATACCAAGGCTGCCAGTTTCACTGCGGTTAGCTTCATTCTGTTTTGCATCATTGATCCTCCTCCTTTGGTTGCCATACTAACAAAGGCATTCTGCTTGTTAAACCCTTACCATATAAAATGATAAAAAATTCACCCAATTTCATCACATTAACCAACAAGGTTTGTATGTTTCCCTTCGAAAGTCATAGGAGAGCAGGGTTCATATCTGATGCGAAGTTATCAAGGAGGATAGAAACCGTAAAGAAGAGCTCAGAGAAGCACCTTTATTGCGAACAACAGCTTCTTCCGCATTTTCCACACGTCAGTATAAATCCCTTTCCGTCACGGAAACCTAGTGGAAAAGGTTTCTGAAAGGAGGGGGCGTATGATGAAAAGTGAAAAAATTCAAAACAAAACATCTTTGGTTTGGAAGATGGCGATTGCCTCTGCGGTTTCTTGGGAAGCGGCAAAACTGGCGGGCTCTGATCACCCCTATTTAGCGCCTCTGTCTGTTATCTTATGTTTGCAGCCAACGATAGATCAGTCGATTCGTTTTTCTTTTCATCGTATTGCGGGAACTGCGATTGGGATCATGCTAACGTCCTTTCTTGTCAGTCACTTGCCAATGAATGGCTGGATGCTGGGGCTGTTCCTGTTAGGCGGTACTTACATAGCGAAGTGGTTGCGAATACATGTAACGGTTCTGCATCAGGTAGCGCTCACCATTTTATTGGTCTTTACGTTTGAACGAAACTCTAAAGATTATGCATTCGACCGAATCATCGATACGGTGATCGGCGTCATCATCGCGATTCTGGTTCACATGTTCCTGTTTCCGCCGGATTACACAAAAAAGGCAGCGGACTCTTTTCAAACATTGGCTCGTCAGCTTTCCGGCACACTTTCAGACCTTTCCAAATGGGTTCAATCAGAGTGGGGACAAGGAAAAGGGAACCTTATGGAATATAAAATGAACCATCTTCTGCAGGAGCTGCATATGACAAAAGAGATGCTGCAAACAGCCTCTGACAGCTTAAAATTCAACCCCGTCAGAAAAAAACATAAAATCATCATTTCAAGCTATCAAATAGAGATGCAAAAGTTGAACGCCGGATTTGAGTATCTATCAAATATAGTGAAAACGTTAAAAGAATGGGAAAAAGAAGGAGCTTTATCTTCAAGTGACAAAAGGGAGCTGGGGAATGATTTACAAGTGTTAAGTGAATACTTTGCGGGTTTTAAAGGCATACAGCAAGGTGAAACAGACAATCGGAAACAGAAGGAACAGGACGTGTTATTGGAATCTCTCCGCTCCGACATGCTGTCGCACCCGCCGCCCAGTCATAAGGTCTATAAAGACTCTTTTTTTTTAGAAACGAAGAAATTGCTGAAGCGTTTGTAATGTTTTCCGGAAAAAAAGAATACGGATATACAGATGCAGATATGATCAGGTAAAAGCGGGGGACATGAGATGGATGATATACACCGGATTTTGGATGTCATCGCCAATTCTAAGAAAGCTAAGGTACTGGCTACCATCATTAAAACAGAGGGGTCCGCTTATAAGAAAGAAGGGGCCTCCATGCTGATTTTAGGGGATAAAACAAGAGTCGGAATGTTATCCGCCGGTTGTCTGGAAGAAGATCTCGTTGAACGGTCGGAACAGGTCTGGACTGCAGGAGAGCCGTTGATTGTCCGCTTTGATATGAGCGCGGAAGACGATTTATCTTGGGGACAGGGTGTTGGCTGTAATGGTGTTTTGACGGTGTTGCTTGAGCCTGTAAAAGGGGAATTGGAACGAAATCTGATGACAGTCAAGACATGCTTAGATGAAAAAAAGTCTGTGACCCGACTGAAACGATTCACTGAAACGTTAGAGCCGAAGGAAGATCTGTATATCGCTGAAGACGGCAGCGTGTTTGGAACCGGGGATGTGATGGAACAAGGCCGTATTCAAAAACTGAGACAGATAGAAAAGGGAATCAAAAGGGATGAACATACATCTGATTTATTTTTTATCCATCAGATGGTGCCAAAACCTTGTTTATACGTCTTCGGAGCAGGGGAAGATGCGAAGCCGTTAGTTTCTTTGGCAGCTGGTACGGGTTTTCATGTGACGGTGATTGACTGGCGTCCCGCTTTATGTCATCACGGGCATTTTCCTGAAGCCGGCCATTTGATTACGGGAGCACCGGAAGAAGTCATGGAAGGACTGAGCATGACAAAAAGGGATTTTGTTGTCATTATGACGCACAGCTTTCAAAAAGATCAGATCATTTTACATACAATAAAAAACGAGAATGTGTTTTATAAAGGCGTTTTAGGCCCCAGAAGGCGCACGGAGCGGCTGTTAGGCGGGGCAGAGATTCCGGCAGATATTCATTCCCCTATCGGCCTTCCCATCGGGGCACAAGGCCCTGAAGAGATTGCTGTAAGTATTGTCGGCGAGCTGATTCAAAAAATGCGAAAACAAAGGTCCCGCTTATGAAAACAGCAGCCATATACCTGGCAGCCGGTACAAGCAGACGCATGGGAACGGATAAGCGAAGTTTATTTCTCAATGGCGTTTCCCTTGGAAGTATGGCTCTTAAACATGCCTTGTTATCTGAATTAGATCATATTTTCGTTATTACGGGAAAGGGAGATTCACTGCATTGGCTTTCGGATTTTTTCTTTTTAGATCCCATGTCAAATAAGTGGAGCCAGGCAGAATGTGAGCAGGCGGGTAAGGGCCAAGGCCATTCTATACAATGCGGTGTAAAAAAAGCGGCAGCGTACGAGGCTGACGCCGTTATCATTCTCCTTGCAGATCAGCCGTTTGTCACCGCAGATATCATCAATACGTTAATTGATTCCTATCAAAAAGAGCGCCGTTATTCATTTATCGCCGCTGAAAATCAGCATCTTCCTATGCCCCCCATTTTATTCTCCAATCAATGTTTTCCGGTATTGCATCAGTTAAAGGGGGATCGGGGCGCCCGGCATGTCATCCGTGAAAGTATGATCAAGGCGGGAAAAATGATCAGCTTTCAAGACCCTTTGCTTTTTTATGACGTCGATACAGTTGAAGATTATAGGCTGCTGCTGAATAAATTCGGGGAGTGAATGAGTTGGAGTATATCGGGAAGAGTGTCATTCGGAAAGAGGCCCTTGAAAAAGTGACGGGTAAAGCGAAATATACGGATGATTTTCAAGAAACAGGGACGTTGCACGCAAAAATGCTGACCAGTCCATATGCTCATGCCGATATTGTGTCGATGGACTTTTCAGAAGCTTGGAAGATTCCCGGCGTGAGAGCGATATTGGGGGATGAACCTTTTCCGCTTGCAGGTGAGGAAATTAAAGACAGATCGCCGATTGCTTACAAAAGGGTCAGATACCATGGTGAGCCGGTTGCTGTTGTTGTTGCGGAAAATCCGATTACAGCTAAAAAGGCCGCGGATGCCATCAAAGTATCCTATAAACCTCTTCCCGTCGTCAATTCCCCCCGTGAGGCCTTTCAAAAGGATGCGCCGCTCGTCCATGAACATGCGGACCGCTATGAGAAGACAAAAGGTGTATTCCCGGTTCCGAAGACAAATATCGCAAACGTGGATAAGGTTAGAAAAGGAAATATTGAAGACGGATTTAGGGAAAGTGATGTGACAGCAGACTTCCAGATTTCCTTTAACCCTTCTGATCACGCTGCGATGGAGACAAGATGCTCGATCGCTGAAATTCGGGCGGATGAGGAGATTATCATTACCACATCCTCTCAAGCTCCTTTTGCCATTAAAAAATTAATGCAGTGGTATTTTGGAATTGAACCCGGAAAGGTTATCGTCAAAACGCCTTTAGTAGGCGGGGCGTACGGGGGAAAAGCAGCCGTTCAGTTAGAGGTGATTGCCTATTTGGCATCAAAAGCGGTTGGAGGCCGGCCCGTCAAATTGTTTAATACGAGAGAAGAGGATATGATCACATCTCCCGTTCATGTAGGATTGGATGCCATTGTCAAATTAGGGGCCACAAAGGATGGAATTTTAAAGGCGGCGGACATTCAGCTTTTATTTGATGGCGGAGCATACTCTGATAAAGGAGTGGACATCAGCCGGGCTGCGGTGGTTGATTGTACGGGTCCGTACGCTATCGACCATATATCGTGTGATTCATATTGTATGTATACGAATCATCCATATCCAAGTGCATTCAGAGGCTACAGCCATGCTGAAGTGTTATTTGCTTTTGAGCGGACGATGGATGTATTGGCGGAAAAGCTGAACATGGACCCGTTAGAACTCCGCTATAAAAATGCCATTCGCCCCGGTGACACCACACCGACTCAAGTTCTTCTCAATTCAAGCACGGTCGGAAATGTACCGAAATGTATTGAAAGATTGAAGGAATTAATGAATTGGGACGAGGGACAGCGAATTGAAATCGACGGCCGGAAGATACGGGCGAAGGGAATCAGCTGTATTTGGAAAACCTCAACATTTGATACAAATGCAACGTCCGGGGTTATTTTAACCTTTAATCCCGATGGAAGCATTAATTTGATGTCAGGGGTAGTGGAAATTGGAACAGGGACAAAAACAGTGCTAGCCCAAATCCTGGCGGAACGAATGAAAATGGATATAAGCAAAATTCATGTAAAAATGCTTGTAGATACACAAACAACACCCGAGCATTGGAAAACCGTGGGGAGCAGAGGGACGTTAATGGCCGGAAATGCCGTACTGAATGCAGCGGAAGAAGCCATTCGAAAGCTGAAGGACGCGGCATCATGTGTGTTGCGGGTTCCTGTCGAGGAATTGGAAGTGGCCGACGGAAAGGTTTATTTTATAGATCATCCTTCTGTACATGTTGACATAAAAGACATTGCTTACGGATATACGTTTCCGAATGGAAATACCATTGGCGGCCAAATCATTGCGAGCGGCAATTACACATTAACCCGGATGACGAATTTAGACCGGGAAACGGGAAGAGGAAAGCCGGGACCCGAGTGGGCTGTCGGTGCTCAGGGAATTGAAGTTGAGTTGGATAAGCGGGATTATACGTATCGGATTACAAAAGCCTATTCTGTTGTGGATATAGGAACTGTACTGAATGAAAAAGCTGCAAGGGGTCAAGTGATGGGCGGAATGAGTATGGGAATCGCATTCGGAGGAAGAGAAACCTTTGTCTTTGATTCATATGGCAGAGTATTAAATCCTCAGCTTAGAACATACCGCCCCCTTCACTATGGAGAGCAGCCTGAATATATCATTGAATTTGTTGAAACCCCGCATGAGATTGCGCCTTATGGAGCGCGCGGCGGCGGGGAACACGGACTGCTGGGGATGCCGGCCGCATTGGGAAATTGCCTTTCCGCCGCTTTAGGTGTCCAATTGAATCAACTTCCTCTCATTCCCGAACAATTATGGAGAACGCAAGAGGGGTGGAAAGATGATACCGTTTGATTTTGATTATTTTAAACCGAAGACCATTCAAGAAACAATCAATCTATTTCACTCGCTTGCGGCCGAAAAGAAAACACCGATGTATTATTCCGGCGGCACGGAAATTATCACGTTAGGAAGGCTGAATATCATCTATACGGATGCGGTGATAGACATGAACGCGCTTCCGGGATTTCAAACCATCCGCTTTTATGAACATGAACTGGTGATCGGAGCGGGCGTGTCATTAACGAAACTGGAGGAAGAAAATCCATTTCCGCTATTAAGTAAAACGGTAAGTGAAATAGCCGATCGGACGACTCGAAATAAGATCAGCCTGGGCGGAAACATTTGCGGGGGCATCTACTACCGTGAGGCCGTGCTGCCGTTGTTGATTTCTGATAGTTTGCTAGGGATTGCAGGGAGAGCGGGGATTCATTACCGCCCCATAAATAAAGTATTTAACAAGGAAATACAATTGCAAAAAGGTGATTTTTTATTTCATATCGTTGTCGATCGAGCGTATGTTGACTTGCCGTTTGTCAGTATCAAAAGAAGACAGCAGTGGAATGTCGGATATCCATTGGTGACAGTCTGTGCGCTGAAAAAAGATGATGAGATCAGAATGGCCTTCAGCGGCGTATGTCCATTTCCGTTTCGTTCTGCTGAAATGGAGGCTGTGCTTAACGATAAAAGCTATTCATTAGAAGATAGAGCGCGCAGGTCTTTACAGTATGTACCCAAACCCGTTCTTGATGATGCGGAAGGCTCAAGTGAATACCGAATATTTGTCTTGCAACATACAATTTTAGATGCCTTACGGGAATTAGAAGGAGGTCCAAATGTCTGATCTTATTACGTTGAAAGTAAATGGCGAGGAAAGACAGATGACGGTCAGACCGGCTGATACTTTGTTATTTGCTCTTCGTCTTCGTCTCGGATTAACTGGTGCAAAACCGGGCTGCTTAAATGGGGATTGCGGCGCCTGTACGGTATTAACGGACGGGGTGCCGATGAAATCTTGCTTAATGCTTGCGGCAGAAGGGGAAGGAAAGGACATTACGACAATTGAAGGACTGATCAATACGCCGATTCAAAAGGCTTTTATTGAAAAATTCGCGTTTCAATGCGGTTATTGCACACCGGGTTTTCTCATGAATTGTCATGCTTTAGTGAATACTGAGCCGAATGCAAGTGATGACACGATAAAAAATTGGCTGGAGTCCAATATTTGCAGATGTACGGGTTACAGGGAGATTGAAGAAGCGGTTAAATCCGTTTTACATACAGGGAAAGGGACTTCTTAGTTCGCAACCGTAAAAAAAGAGCCCAGAGAATTATCTCTGAACTCCATATTCTTCACTTCATATAACGATACTCCCGCAGTTTCTCCAAAATCGCCACTTCTTTCAGCAGTTCTTCACCGACGTTTGTTTCTTTCACTTTCTTCCGCTCAAGCTCTTTGTCGACTAATCGTTTCACCGTTAAGACGTCGGTTCCGGTGCTCAGCACTTCGGCCTTGGAGTTAAAGTGTTTATGGGCGACGAGCTGCATGCCGTAGGAATTGTATAAGAGCGTGTAGCCGGCGATGCCTGTTGTGGATTGGTAGGCTTTGGAGAAGCCGCCGTCGATGACGATCATTTTTCCGTTTGCCTTGATCGGATCTTCGCCTTCGATTTCTTTTACCGGTGTATGGCCGTTGATGATATGGCCGTGATCCGGATTGAGGCCGAATTCCTTCAGGATGTTTCGGCAGGTTGCCTCGTCTTCACGCAAATAGTAATACGGGTTTTTCTTTTCTTTATGCGTTTCCTTCTCTTTAATGAAATACCGCTCAAAGGTTGTCATGGCCCGTTTTCCGAAGAGGGAGGAGTATTCGCCTGTCCATAAGTACCACGTCATATCTGTCGCCAGATCATCGGTTTCTTCCGGATGGGCAAACGCTTCACGTAAGAACCGTTCAAATACATCGAGCAGCTCACGGCCCGCATAAGCTTTATCCTCTATCATCATCGTTTCCATGCTGCCGTTTTCATCGACGGGAATACAGCCGTGAATCAGCAGGTTGCCGTTATATTTCAGATACAGGCTGCCTTTTTTCATCATAAAATTCATATGGCGGCCCAGCTTTTCGGAGTGCTGGACAGAAAACAGCAGCTTGTCCATGACTTCTGTTTCTTCTTCTAGCAGCTCGTCAGGCTGTTTGGGATTCACCGTCGCAAAGCAGGTGTTTTCCAGTTGATACGTTTTTCCGTTCAGCGTGATTTCATTGCGGTCATAATCGATCTTTTCCAGTAACAGCCGTTCTTCCATATTAAAGTTCGGCCGTCTCTTAATAATCGGGCTCTCAAGCTTGAATTGGATCATCGCGATCGCCTGATGAATTTTTGTGATTTGTTTAATCTCATCTTCCGGTCTGTTTTCGTCCGCTTTCGGGCGGAAAGACGGGTTATCATCGTAATATTTTTCGGCAAGGTTCAATAGCGGTCTCAGATTGATGCCGTAAACGTCTTCAATAATATCCAGATTGTCATAGCGGGCACAGATGCGGATAATATTTGCCAGGCATACTTTTGAGCCGGAATAAGCGCCTATCCAGAGAACATCATGATTCCCCCATTGAATATCCACTGAATGATAGTTGATCAGTTCTTCCATGATTTTATCCGGCTGCGGTCCGCGGTCATAAATATCGCCGACCACATGCAGATGGTCGACCACCAATCGCTGCGTGCTGTAGGCAAGACCGGTGATCAGCTTATCGGCCTGGCCGAGCGCAATGATCTGTTCTATGATTTCGGAGTAGTATTGTTCCTTGTTGGCGGCTTGTTCTGTTTTGTACAGCAGCTCTTCGGAAATATAAGCAAATTGGGCGGGCAGTGCTTTGCGCAATTTGGATCGGGTGTACTTGGAAGAACAATAAGAAACGAGCTTAATCATCCGATGAATCGTTTCTTTATACCACTCGTTTAATGCCTCTTTCGTATCAAAGCCATGTTTGATCAGCTTCAGTTTGTCTTCCGGGTAATAGACCAAAGCCGCCAATTCATCAATTTCTCTATCGTAAATGACGCCGCTGAAAATATCGCGGATCTTCTCTTTTACTCTTCCTGAACCGTTCCGCAGCACGTGTTGGAATGCTTGATACTCCCCGTGCAGATCACTGACGAAATGCTCGGTTCCTTTCGGCAGGTTCAGTATCGCTTTCAGATTAATGATTTCCGTGACCACTTTTTCTTCACAATCGTATTTTTGTGCGAGCAGATCTAAATATTTGGTTTCCAATCTCGTCCATCCCCTTTTTATTTACGAGCAATTGTATGATAAAGTGAATTTAAAGTATGACATAATGTTTAAATGATTAGACCTTATATGATAGTACCGCATAACGCCTTTTTGAGACAATGAAAACGGAAGATACGGCGCTTCAGGCATCAAAAATTGGACCGGGATAACGCTGTGAGCGTATACCCCTGTTGACAATGCATTCAACTTCCATTAAAATAAAAAGTTAGCTGATAGTTATTTCTATCGGAAACTCAATACGTAGCAGGCTATGATTGCTGTGGGTCGCACTACAGCAGGAGCGGCTTCTGGAGAGACCGCGGGTTTTCCGCGGCGCCGAAGGGTTCACAATCTCAGGCAAAAGGACAGAAGAGTACCGAATATGTATTTGTCATGCTGTTGATTGTCAGCGGCGCAAATATAATTTGATATTCTTATGACCATGAGATTGGAGGGCATCCAATCTCTTTTTTTATTGGCTTTTTTTGCTCGTCGTTCACTAGAGAGGTAAGGAGGAGTCAGATGTGGAGCAGCGAGAGCTAAAGAGGGATCTATCGAATCGGCACGTGCAGCTGATCGCTATTGGCGGCACGATCGGTACCGGATTGTTTTTAGGGTCCGGTAAGGCGATTCAGCTGGCGGGTCCTTCTATCATCTTTGCGTATTTTATTGTAGGTATTGCGCTTTTTTTCGTCATGAGGGCGCTGGGAGAACTGCTGTTATCTAAAGCGGGGTACCAATCATTAACGGATATAGCCGAGGCGTATTTAGGACCGCGTGCAGCGTTTGTCACAGGCTGGACCTACTGGTTTTGCTGGATTATGACGGCTATGGCGGATGTGATCGCGGTCGGTGTGTATGTGAAATATTGGTTTGATATTCCGCAGTGGATTCCGGCACTTATCTGTTTGCTCATTTTATTAGGGCTTAATCTGTTAACGGTTAAGATTTTTGGAGAATTGGAGTTTTGGTTCGCCTTAATTAAGGTAGTCACGATTCTCGCGTTAATTGTCATCGGGGTGGTTCTGCTGGTGATTGGGTTCAAAACGCATACCGGAACGGTTTCAGCGGCGAATCTGTGGGAGCACGGCGGCTTGTTCCCGAACGGATTTTCAGGCTTTTTGCTTTCATTCCAGATGGTGATCTTCGCCTATGTCGGTGTGGAATTAGTGGGTGTGTCGGCGGCGGAAACGTCAAATCCGAAAAAAAATATTCCGTCCGCGATCAATAAAATTCCATTGCGGATTTTATTTTTCTACGTCGGGGCATTGATCATTCTTTTATGTATTAACCCGTGGATGCAGCTGAATGCAACGGAAAGTCCTTTTGTAAAGACCTTCAGTCTGGTCGGCATTCCGTTAGCCGCGGGAATCATTAATTTTGTCGTATTAACGTCTGCCGCTTCTGCTTGTAACAGCGGGATGTTTTCAACAAGCCGGATTCTGTATAACTTAAGCAAAACGAAACAGGCGCCGGCAAGTTTTGCGAAGCTGAATAAAAATCATGTGCCGAGCCGCGCGTTATGGATATCGGTTATTGTGCTGTCAGCGGGCGCTCTTTTAAGCAAATTGATACCGGAAGCGGCCTTTGGCATCGTGACAACCATCAGCGCGATCTGTTTCATTTGGGTGTGGGGCGTGATTCTTGTCTGTCATATCAGATACAGGAAAACCCGTCCGGACTTACACGCAAGCTCGTCTTTCAAGGCGCCGTTTGCGCCGTTTATCAATTACGCCGTGCTGGCGCTGTTTGCCGTCATTCTGGTGATTATGCTGTTTGCGGATGCGACGCGCCCGGCTTTGCTGCTGACGCCGCTGTGGTTTATTGGATTGTTTCTTATCTATCGGGCGAGAGGGAGAAAGACAGATTGACATTACTTCAGGCGGTGTACTGCCATGCAGTATGCCGTTTTAATATAAAAAAGCGCTATCCTGCCGTGTAAGCAGGGTAGCGCTTTTTACATTAATTCCGGATCAAATAATCAAATGCGCCTAAAGCGGCAGTTGCACCTGATCCCATGGAGATAATGATTTGGTTGTACGGGCCGTCTGTGCAGTCCCCTGCGGCAAATAGGCCGGGAACGCTTGTCGCGCCGCTCTTATCGACGATGATTTCGCCGATGCGGTTGCGTTCGACGGTTTCGTCTAACCATTCTGTATTAGGCACGAGACCGATTTGGACGAATACACCTTGGAGTTCAACGTGTTTTTCTTCGCCTGTTTCACGGTCAACGAACGTAATGCCGTTTACGTTTTGGTCGCCTGTGATTTCTTTCGTTTGTGCATTTTTGTGCACAGTGACGTTCGGCAGGCTGTAAAGACGTTTTTGCAGGACTTCGTCTGCTTTCAGTTCAGGCGCGAACTCCAGCACAGTGACGTGATTGACGATACCTGCAAGGTCAATCGCCGCTTCGATTCCGGAGTTTCCGCCGCCGATAACGGCTACGTCTTTGCCTTCAAATAATGGTCCGTCACAGTGCGGGCAGTATGCAACACCTTTGTTTTTGAACTCTTGCTCACCAGGTACGTTGACATTGCGCCAGCGGGCACCTGTTGAAAGGATCACTGTTTTACTTTTCAGTACAGCGCCGTTTTCAAGTTCAAGTTCGAAGAGGTCTTTTTTCTCAAGGCGTTTCGCGCGCTGAAGGTTCATGACGTCAATATCATAATCTTTCACGTGCTCTTCAAGGCTTGCAGCGAGCTTTGGTCCTTCAGTCGCTTTGACGCTGATGAAGTTTTCGATGCTCATGGTGTCGAGTACCTGGCCGCCGAAGCGTTCAGCGACGACACCGGTGCGGATGCCTTTACGCGCCGTGTAGATCGCCGCGCTTGCGCCGGCAGGTCCGCCGCCGACAACAAGAACGTCAAACGGCTCTTTGTCGGCAAACTCAGACGCATCTGCGCCGCTGCCCATTTTCGCGAGAATCTCTTCGATGGTCATACGGCCGCTTCCGAAAGATTCACCGTTTAAGAAAACAGTCGGAACAGCCATGATGTTTTTGCTTTCTACTTCTTCTTTGAATGCCGCGCCGTCAATCATTGTATGTGTGATATTCGGGTTGAGCACACTCATCATGTTTAATGCTTGGACGACATCAGGGCAATTGTGGCACGTCAGGCTGATATAAGACTCAAAGCGGTATTCTCCGCTGATGTTCTTAATCTGGTCAATGACCTTTTGATCAGCCTTAGGCGCTCTGCCGCTGACTTGAAGCAATGCCAGCACTAATGATGTAAATTCGTGGCCGAGAGGAACACCGGCGAATGTAACGCCTGTGTCTTCTCCGGTACGATTAACGCTGAAGCTCGGTGTTCTGTTTAATTCAGTTTTTTCAACTGAAATTTTAGATGACATGGAAGCCAGTTCGTCAACGAGAGCCAGCATGTCCTTAGAAGTGTCATCGTCACCGGCGCTTACTTTGAGAACAATGTCGTTCTCAATTAGCTGCATGTATTGATTTAATTGTGCTTTGATATTTGCATCAAGTACCAATGGAATGCACTCCTTAGATTTTACCTACCAAATCAAGGCTAGGTGTAAGTGTTTCGCCGCCTTCTTCCCATTTAGCCGGGCAGACTTCACCTGGGTTTTGACGAACGTATTGAGCTGCTTTTACTTTGTTTACTAGGTTGCTTGCGTCACGGCCGATACCGCCTGCATTGATTTCAACTGTTTGGATAACGCCATCAGGATCGATGATGAATGTTCCGCGGTCAGCAAGACCAGTTTCTTCGTCAAGAACGTCGAAGTTGCGGGAGATCGTTTGAGATGGGTCACCGATCATTGCGTAAGTGATTTTGCCGATTTTTTCAGAGCTGTCATGCCAGCCTTTGTGTACGAAGTGAGTATCTGTAGAAACAGAGTATACTTCAACACCTAATTCTTTCAGTGCAGCGTATTGTCCTTGAAGATCTTCAAGTTCAGTCGGGCAAACGAAAGAGAAATCCGCTGGGTAGAAGCAGAAAACGCTCCATTGACCTTTCAAATCTTCGTTTGTTACATCGATGAATTCACCGTTTTTGAAAGCTTTTGCTTCGAATGGCAGTACTTCTTTTCCGATTAAAGACATAATATCTTCCTCCTGAAATGTGATTTGAAATATATTAAAAAGACAAAGCATTCACTTTATCTTTCAATAATAATTCTAATTATATATAGATTATTAAATAACATTTATTTTTTGTCAAGCTATATGGGGTATTATTTTCTGCTTTTTTTGCTTTAGACATTTAATAACGCCTGGTATAAGCGGTTTGGCGCTGCTTGTCATGTGTAGCGCCGGGCGAAAGGAGGATTCTCAATTGGTGAATCGAAACAGTAGGAATCAACCCCTCTATATGGCAGTATAAACCAAAGGGGGTATGATCATGCAAATAAATCACATTACTTTGTACAGTTGTGCGTTGGAGGAGACGAAACACTTCTATGAACGGGTGTTAGGTTTTCCTTTAATTGATGAGTCCGGTGATTCGTTTACCATCAAGGCGGGAGAAAGTGAGTTGGAATTCAGGCGCGCCGATTCTCACTCTCATCCGACGTATCATTTCGCGTTTAACATTCCGAATAATCGTTTTGATGAGGCGAAGGCGTGGATAAAGGATAAAGTCGTTTTTCAAACGGAAGATGGGGAGGATGAGGTGTATTTCACTCATATTCAGGCGCGTTCCTTTTATTTCAAAGATCCGTCCAACAATCTGGCGGAATTCATCGCGAGAGACACATCGCCGGAAAGCGCGGAACGTTTTTCGATTGAGTCCGTCCTGAATATCGGCGAGGTGAATCTGACGGCTGCCGAGGTGGTATCGACGGGGAAGGAGCTGCAGCGTCTCGGCATTCCGGTGAGAAAGCATGCGCCTCTTAGTGAAAACGGGTTTCATTTTATGGGTGATTACAATGATGGGGCGTTTTTGCTTTTAGGGCCGAGCGGCCGCCGCTGGATTTTTTCTGATCAGCATGCGGAGTTCCATCCGCTGTCTGTCATTGTGAACGGGACGATCCGCATTGAGGCTGACGGAGAAGGCGGCATTGACATCAGGCGGGCACAGCCGTCATAAAAAAGCCCGGGCTCAAAAGGCCCGGACTTGGGGACATTATTTATAAACAACCCGGGTGCTGCACATGATGTCGTGCAGCGTTTTTTTCTCTCCGAAGGCACCCATGATGAATCCGATATAAAGAATGAGCTTGGATATGATATAGGCGAAAGCGCGTCCGAAGGCCTGGCCGATGGAAATGCGTCCGCCATCTTCATTGACGACCTTAAGGCCGAGCAATGCTTTTCCCAGGGTCCCCTGCATCTTTGAGGCTGTGAGCAGGCTGAAATATAAGATGCTGATTACAAAAGAGCTCACAAGAATCGGGATGACGCCGAACACCAGAAAAGAGATATTAAACTGATTTTCGGTCATGAAGGGGTCAGCCGCCGCAACGCCTGCCGCAAATAAAAAAGAGACCATAAATTGTATGATAAAAATCGGAATTCCTATGATGATTTGATCAATGACGTAAGCCAGAAACCGAATCCAAAATCCTGCCGGTCTTTCCATGTATCTTTTTCTCTCCCTTGCTTTAATCTGGAATATTATACGTAATCATTCCGGATTTTGCAACGGAGCTTAAGCTTCTGCGAGCAGCCTCTTTCCCCATGCCAAGCGTCCCATGATCAGCCCGAAAGCCAGAAGGGCAAACATGATGCCGCACCACATCAGCTGATGGATTCCCAAATGTGAAATAAACCAGCCGCCCGCCGCCGTTCCGATGGTGATGCCGAGGTTGGAAAAGGAGACAAACAGGCTGTTGCCGAATTCGGGCGCCTCCTTTGCTTCCGCAGTAAGCCATGTCTGGCTGACAATGAGACCGCCGGAATGAACGGCGCCCCATACGAAGACGAGGACGGCCATCGGCGCGAAAGAGGTCCCAAACCCGTATATGAGCAAGTAGGCGGCTGTATAAAGAAGCGGAAACAGGATGACGGTCTTTTTCATATTTTTATATAACAAAGCACCGAAGACGAAATTCCCGGCTATCATAATCACCCCGAAACTCATCAGCATGAAGCTGACCCATGTGCCGATCATATGGGACACCCGCCCGAGGTACTCCGCAAAATAGCTGTAGACAGAAAACATGGCCGCAAAGAGACAGGTGACGGCAGCGATATTGAGCCACAAAGCCGGTTTGCGAAGAATGCCGAGCTGGCTTCTGAAAGACATTTTTTCTGTGACCGGCATGGATGGCAAAAAGAGAAGAATGCCCGTGAACGCGATGAGACTGATGATAGCGCCGAATAAGAAGGCGGCTTCAAGAGAGAGACGATCCGCCAGATAAGACGTGAAAGGCACGCCGAACGCAAAGCCGGCGGTGATGCCTGAAAAGACTTTCGTTACGGCTTTTCCGGATTGGCCGGCGGGGACAAGCCGGGCCGCGGCCGCAAGCGCTACAGAAAAGAACACCGGGTGGCATAAAGCCGGAATGATCCGAAACGCCAGCATGACATTGAAATGCGCCGTATACGCGTAGACCGCATTTGAAACGGCAAACATCAGCACCGCTAAAAGCAGAATGTATTTCCGGTTTATACCTGAAGCAAGCAAGGTCAAAAACGGTCCCGACACAGCGACGATGAACGCGAAAATACTGACAAGCCACCCCGCTTTTGAAGCAGAAATATGAAATCTGTCCGCCACTTGCGGAAGAACGCCGATAATGCCCATCTCGGTCGTGATAATCCCGAAAACCCCTAGTGCCAAAAATAGAATGAAGATGGAGCTGCTTTTTTTCATTGTTATGTATGCCTCCTTTTATTTAACTACATATATAGAAAAATAGATATGTTAGAACAAAAAAAGCCCTCCTTTCATGGTTATAGCTGGTGCTGGACATAGTCAGCAAAGGCTTTAATTTGTTTTTCATTTCTTCTGTAATAGGTCCACTTTCCGATTCGTTCGGATTCCAGCAGGCCGGCTTTTTGCATCGTCAGCAGGTAGCTGGAGATGACGGACTGCGCAAGCCCTGACTTTGCCTGAATATCACCGACGCAAATTCCGGTGCGGAAACTGAGTCCCTGATCAAGATAAGGTCTTTCATCAAAATGGTCTTCCGGGTGTTTAAGCCACGTCATAATATCACTTCGTGTTTTGTTAGATAACGCTTTATGAATCAATATCGGTTCCATAACGTTTATTATATCTATTTTTCTGGATTTGTAAATTCGTTTTTGACAAAACATTCTCAAATTAAGTAAATATCGTGCTAAAATATAACATATTATCAGATTACCGGTAAAAAAGCCGGGTTATTGTCAGGAGGATATTCACATGAATCAAAAGAAAAAAGGTGCGGTTGCGGTGACCTTGCTTTCCGCTCTGATGTTTTGTTTATTGCCGGTCCTCGTCTCGCTTTCTCCGCTTGCAGAAACGGGGCCGAACGCGAATCGTTTTAATTCCGCGGGCATGTGGGCCGCCGTCGGTCAGATCCTTGTTATATATGCGGTCCCGCTCATTATGTATATTCTCGGTGTTCGTGGCATGAAAATCATCATGGCTGTTTTTTGCGGGATCGGGCTTATCATTTGCGCGGCTGTCTTGTTGGTGGCGTTATTGACCGCAATTTCCTTAGGGCAGGAGCTGTCTCTTTATTACGGTCTTTTCGTTTGGTCAGGCGCGGCTTTCATCGTCAATGTGGTGTGGTATATTGCCGCGTTTCGATCATCCCCGAAGCATCAGCAGGCTATGTGACATTTGTTCTATAAATCTACCGAAAATACAAATATTTCATAGGATGATTATGGTATGATGAAAGCGGTATAGCAGTTTTTAATAGAAACGGGAGGAACTGACATTGAAAAAAAAGACAGCTTCATTGCGAATGAAAACATTGGCGGCCGGCGCTGCGGTTGCTGCGGCTTTATCTGTGGGGGCGGTTTCTGATCTGCCGGGGGCAAAATGGCTGCATCCGGCGGCTGCTCAAGCCGCGGAAACGGTATTTAAACAAAATCATGCGGCATCCGGTTTCTTGGCGGGACGGTATGACGCGCAGGCGATGTCTCCGACGATGTTCAACTGGTCAAGGGAAAGCCGGTTTACAAGCACTGCCGATGGCGCGTTAAAATGGGAAAAGAATGTTCCGGCCACCCCTCAAAACGGTGCGGGAGCCGCGGTTGACGGGGACGGCACCGTATTTATTCAATCAAAAGACGGGAAGCTGACGGCGTATCATCCGGACGGTACTGTGAAATGGGTGACGGAAAACCTCGGGACGACCTATACGCTGACTCCGGTGCTCGGAACAAACGGTGTCATTTATCTTCCTTCTCACGATAAAAAACTGTATTTCATCGACAAAGAAACCGGAAACATTTTAACATCGGTTCCGCTGAGCGGAGCGCCGAGTTCCGATGCGGCTATCGGCTCTGACGGCACGCTGTATGTGTCGACGCTGGATAACTATATCTATGCGATTAAACCGACGTCGCCTTCGACATGGACGCAGAAGTGGAAATTTAAAACAAACGGCGTGGTCGGCTCCGCTCCCGTGTTAGCATCAAACGGCACTTTGTATACGGCAACGTACAATAATATCTTTTACGCGATCAATTCCGGAACGGGCCAAGTGAAATGGTCAAAAACGACGTCCAACGGGTTTAAAGGTTATCCGGTTATTGATAGAGACGGCACCGTTTACGCCGGAAACCAGGACGGCAACTTATACGCCTATACATCAACGGGTGCTGTAAAGTGGACGTTCCCGTTAAACGGTTTCTCCAGCTCTTCATTAGCGATCGACCATAACGGCAATGTGTACATCGGTTCGGGAAGCGGCGAGCTGTTTTCCATCAGCAAAACCGGTAATATGAACTGGTCTTTCTATACGGACGGGCCTGTGAGAACGGCGCCGCTGATTGATGCGGACGGCAATGTGTACTTCGGCTCTGACGATAAAAACGTCTATGCGGTTGACGCTGACGGTAATGAAAAATGGCGCTATCAAACAGACAGCAATGTCATTTCCTCCCCGGTTCTGGCTGAAGACGGCACGCTCTACGTCGGCACTTATACGAAACTGCTCGCATTCGGGGCAAAAAAATAATAAAAAAGAATCCGCGCACGCGGATTCTTTTTTTTATTTAGAGGCTTGAATGAATACGCCTTTTTCATGAGAGAATTCTTTAAAGCCGTACACACCGTGATATGAACCAATCCCGCTCGTATTGACACCGCCGAACGGAAGGTTGACGTCAGTGAAATGAACGACGACATCATTGACAGAAGCATTGCCGGACGTCGTATGCTGCAGAACATAATCGATCAGCTCCTGATTATGGCTGAATACATACAAGGCAAGCGGCTTGTCCCGTTCAGTGATGTAATCAACGGCTTCACTGATATCTTCGTAATTCATAATCGGCAGAATCGGTGCGAAGATTTCTTCCTGCATGATCTTCATATCAGGCGTGACGTTTGTCAGCACGGTCGGAGAAATCGTGCGGTCATGAGCATCGAATACGCCGCCGAACGCCGTTTTCGCCCCTTTTTCAATGGCATCATCATACAGGGCTTTGACACGGTTAAAGTTGCGGTCATTGACAATCTGCGTGAATTTGTTGCGGTCAACCGTATGATCATCCTCCATAAAACCTGCATTGACAATGGTGTGGAGAAGATCTGTAAAGGTGTCCTGTACATCTTCCTTCATAAGGAGATAGTCAGGGGCGATACATGTTTGCCCCGCATTGACAAATTTGCCGACGGCGATTTTTTTCGCCGCGTCCATCAAATCATAGCCGCTGTCGATGATCGTCGGGCTCTTTCCGCCAAGCTCAAGCGTGACGGACGACAAATGCTTCGCCGCTGCCGTCATGACGATTTTACCGACATTCGTGCTTCCGGTGAAGAAAATGTGGTCAAACGGCTGGTCGAGCAGTTCTGTCGCGACATCGACCTCACCTTCAAAAATGGCGACTTCTTCTTCGTGAAATGCCTCGCGAATAACTGTCGCGGCGATATGGCTCGTCTCCATCGTAAAATCGGACAGCTTCACAATCGCGCTGTTTCCCGCCGCAATGGCAGCCGCAAGCGGAGCCATCGTCAGCATAAACGGATAATTCCATGGGCCGAGAATTAAGGTAAGGCCTTTTGGCTCGTACATTAATACGCCGTCAGCGTCGGGGCTGACGGATGAGCCGACGCGTTTCGGCGCCATCCAGGTGTCGAGATTGTTCATATTATCTTTAATCGCCTTGATCGTTCCCTGCGTTTCCGCTCTTTTCACCTCATGATAAGGCTTGCGGACGTCCCGTCTGATCGCCTCGATGATTTCTTCTTCATGTGCGGTGACGGCATCTAAAAAGCGCTGAAGCTTTTCTCTGCGCTGCCCGGCTGTTGAAGCACGCAGCGTTTTTTGATTTTTTTTCTGAAGCGCAAAGACGCGTTTGATGTCTGCTTTTATATGCTGATCCATCGGTTTTCCTCCTCTGGTTGCTTTTTTATTTCTTCAGGGCCTATTATAATGTGATGTGTTTTTGCGGCAAAGACAGCGTAAACGCATCTATACGTTACCGTACAAATTGCCGTGATCTGTCTAATGAAAGGAGTGTCTCTTATGCCGGATTCTATGACAAATGACATCAAACAAGCGCTTTTGGCCATGCTTGGAGAGCGGGATATCCGCCGTGTGACCATGAAGGACATCGCCGAACGGGCGCACGTGAGCCGGGGGACACTGTACCTTTATTACGAAGATAAATATGCGATTTTAGAGGATATAGAGGAAGAAATGAAAGACGGGCTGAGCGAAGCGCTGTATGATTCGCTGAAGAATAAAGATGTGCTTCATTTACAGGGCGGATGGCAAAAAGTGCATCCGACACTGTCTTTTGTTGACCGGCACCGGGTGTTTTTTCAAACGATGATGGACCGTCATAAAATGCCGTATTTTCACGTTCATGCTTTTTTAAAAGATGTGTTCCGGCATGATGTGCTGCTGTCACCGGTCAATGCGGATTTCTCACCGACTGAACAGGATATGTACATTCATTACCGCGCGTTATACACATATGCCATTGTGTTGTACTGGCTGAATGAGGAGCCCGGGGCATCCCCGGAAGAAATCAGCGGACAGGTGTGGGATTTGATTTCTCAAAAACGGTTTTACTGGCTGTTCGGCCGCCGGGTGCCGGAACAAGAAGAAAAAAAGCCCGCCGACCGCCGGGTGACAAGGACGAGGCAGGCCTTGCAAGAAGCCATGATCGGCTTAATGGCGGAAACAAAAGAGTACGCGGCGATCACGATTTCCGATATTGCCCGTCAAAGCAACCTCCGCCGTGCCACTTTTTATGACCATTACGCCAACAAAGAAGCATTGCTGAAAACGATCATCCATCAATCATGCCGGGATCTGATCGGATTATTGACGGTAAAAGGAGATCCTGCCGACTGTTCCGTGGAAGAAGCGGAAGCCGCGCTCGTCCGTCTCTTTTCGGCACTGTCGGACGGCCTTCCGCTCGTTCATTTTCTGAGAGAGGGTTCAGGAGTGCCTGACGTCATCCCGGAAATGTTCAGAGCGCTGCAATCGTTTTATCTTCATCAGCCTCTGCACATTCAGGCGGGCAAAAAGCTCTATGCATACTATGTCGCGTCCATGCTCGTCGGTCTGATTCAATATCGTCTTCATGAAGGAAAAGACCACGCGCCGGATATGCTGGCCCGGGAGTTTCTGCAGTTTTTGGATGTGAAGAAGTATCGGGTGATTTTGCTGTGAGGATGATGAAAAAGAACTCGGCCGAAAACAGGCCGGGTTCTTTTTTGCTGTTTTCTTTGAGAAGTGCAGATATGAAAGAAACCTTCCATATGACGCCTGATCAGCATTCTGCCGCCAAACATGACAAATGTCATATTCGGGGCATGATGGCTGCTACTACAACCGCGTCGGGCGCCCCGTTATACTTGAGGTCATAATGAAAAAGAAGGGACATGACATTCATGATCAATCACGCCGCAACTCAAAAACAAGCGTCTTTAAAAAAGCAGGTTGCCGCATTTTCCGGCGCCGATACAAAGCATAGTATCATTCAGCTTTTCAACACGTTTGTGCCGTTTTTTGCCCTTTGGTTTCTTGCTTACTTCAGCCTCAATGTCTCCTATCTTCTGACCCTCGCCTGTACTGTTATAGCAGCGGGATTTTTGACAAGAATCTTTATTATTTTCCACGACTGCTGCCACCAATCCTTTTTCAAACAAAAGAAGCTGAACCGGCTGTTCGGGTTTATTTCAGGTGTGCTGACACTGTTTCCGTTCCTTCAATGGCAGCGCAGCCACTCCATTCATCATGCGACGAGCAGCAACTTAGATAAACGGGGCACCGGCGATATTTGGATGATGACCGTCAAGGAATACAACGAAGCGTCAGCCTGGACAAAAATACGCTACAGACTTTATCGCAATCCGTTTATTATGTTTATTCTCGGCCCGATTTACGTATTTCTGATTAAAAACCGTTTCAATGTAAAAGGCGCCCGCCGCAAGGAGCGCTGGAACACCTATTTCACGAACGCGGCGATTGTCTTATTGGCTGCTGCGACGTGCCTGCTTCTCGGCTGGGAAAACTTTTTGCTTGTTCAGGGTCCGATTTTCCTTATTTCGGGGTCAATCGGCGTCTGGCTCTTTTATGTTCAGCACACGTTTGAGGATTCTTATTTTGAAGCCGATGAGCATTGGGATTATGTGCAGGCCGCGGTAGAAGGAAGCTCCTTTTACAAGCTGCCGAAGCTTTTGCAATGGCTGACGGGCAATATCGGCTATCATCATGTCCACCACTTAAGTCCGAAAGTGCCGAACTACAAGCTGGAAGCCGCTCATGAGGGACACGAGCCTTTAAAAAACGTACCGACCATTACGCTTAAAACAAGTCTTGAATCCATGAAATTCCGTCTGTGGGATGAGGACGAAAAGCAATTTGTCACCTTTCGGGAGGCGCGGAAAACACCGGCGCCCCATCCGGTGCCGAAAGAACCTTTAAAGAAAAATGCCTGATACGGCGCACGGCTCTTTCTCTTATCAGAAAGAGCCTTCTCTTCATGCGTGAGGGTGCAATGAAGGCGGTGTTTTGATAAAGTGATGGTAGACACAAGCAGCAGAAGGTGGAACAAAGATGAAGAAGTATTTTAAATTTCAAAAACTGAACGGGATTTCTCCTTATATATGGACGATTTTTTTCATCCTGCCTTTTTATTTTATTTTTAAAAGCTCTTCTACCTTTGTCATCGTGGCCGGCATCATTTTCACGCTCGTTTTCTTTGGCGCATACCGCTTTGCATTTGTTGCAAAAGGCTGGCCGCTTTACTTATGGGCGCTTCTTCTGATCGGCATTTCGACCGGCTCAGCCATGCTGTTCAGTTATATTTATTTCGCCTTCTTTATCGCCTACTTCATCGGCCATATCCGAGACAAAGTTCCATTTTACATCTTATATTACATTCATATCATCAGTGCGGCGGTTGCCGTCAACTTCAGCCTTGTTCTGAAAAAAGAATGGTTTTTGACACAAATTCCGTTTATCGTCATTACACTGATCAGTGCCATCCTGCTTCCGCTCAGCATTCGAAGCAGAAAGGCACGGGAGCGCCTTGAGGAGAAATTAGAATATGCAAATGAGCGAATTGCCGATCTTGTGAAGCTGGAAGAAAGGCAGCGCATCGCCCGGGACCTTCACGATACACTTGGACAAAAGCTCTCCTTAATCGGACTGAAAAGCGACCTTGCCCGAAAGCTGATATATAAGGATCCTGAACAGGCCCGCGCTGAGCTGAAAAGCGTGCAGCAGACGGCCCGCACTTCCTTAAATGAGGTCAGACAAATCGTCTCATCGATGAAAGGCATCCGATTGAAGGATGAGCTCGGCAATGTTCGGCAAATTCTTGAAGCGGCAGGAATTGAATTTGTGTATGAAGAAAAAGAAGCGCCCAAACATATCTCTTTGCTGAACGAAAACATCGTCAGCATGTGCATTAAAGAAGCCGTCACCAATGTCGTGAAACACAGCGGCGCAAAAGTATGCCGCATCACCATTCAGCAGCTTTGGAAAGAGGTTGTCATTACGGTAGAAGATGACGGCAGCTTTCAATGCAGAGAAGACCGCTTTTTTTCAAAGGGGCACGGCCTGCTTGGAATGAGGGAACGTCTTGAATTCGCAAACGGCAGTTTAGCCATCGATACAGCCGCCGGAACAAAGCTGACCATGAGAATCCCGAATGATTCAAAATCAAAAGAAAAGGATGGTAGCAGATGATCAACATCTTCATTGCCGAGGATCAGCAAATGCTGCTCGGCGCACTCGGTTCGCTGTTGAATTTAGAAGAGGATATGACGGTTGTCGGCAAAGGCACAAGCGGCCAGGATGCCATCGATTTCGTGGGAAAACATGCGCCCGACATCTGTCTGATGGATATCGAAATGCCTGGGAAATCAGGTCTTGAAGCGGCAGAAGAACTCAAGGACAGCGGTGTGAAAATCATCATTTTGACGACCTTTGCCCGCTCCGGCTATTTTCAGCGGGCGCTAAAAGCAGGCGTCAGCGGGTACATGCTCAAGGACAGCCCGAGCGATGAGCTCGTCAGCGCCATCCGCAGCGTCATGAAAGGGAGACGCGTCTATGCACCTGAATTAATGGAGGACATTTATAGTGAAGAAAACCCGCTGACCGAACGGGAAAAAGAGGTGCTCGAGCTTGTCGCAGACGGAAAAAACACGAAAGAAATCGCAAACGCCCTCAGCATCAAAAGCGGCACAGTCCGCAATTACGTTTCGATGATTCTGGATAAACTAGAAGTGAAAAATCGAATTGAAGCCATTACCCGATCAAAGGAAAAGGGCTGGTTTAAGTAACCCGCCCTCAGCTTGTTCAGCCAGTGTTTTTTTTACACTGGCTTTTTTTATTATCTATCGTCACTCCGTCTCTTCCTTCCACTTCTTATCAATCAGCATTTTCCCCGGCCAAGTGTAAGCCATGATGCCGCCGTCTGCGGTGATGTCTTCTCCCGTGACGTAAGAGCTGTCGTCTGAAGCGAGGAAGAGCGCGACAGCCGCCATTTCTTCCGGTTTTCCAAGCCGGCCGAGCGGCGTGATCCATTTGTTGGCTTCACGGAACGCCTCGCCCATTTCGTCTTCTTTCGTGCCTGCCAATTTATCAATGAGCGGCGTTTCAATTGTGCCCGGCGATAAGGAATTGACGCGGATTCCGCTTCTGGCGTAATCAATGGCCATCGCTCTCGTCAGGTTCGTGATTCCGCCTTTTGCGGCGTTATAGCCGGAACGGTCAAGGTCTGCGGCCCGGCCGGACATGGAGGAGGTGTTGATGATGGAGCCTCCTTTTTCGAGCATGAGCGGAATCAGGTATTTGCTGCACAGAAATGTGCCGCGCAGATCGACGGCGATGATCCGGTCAAAAAGCTCGATCGGGTATTCATGGACTTTGCCGCCCTCTTGGTCAACACCGGCATTGTTAAACAGAATATCAATTGTTCCGTACTTTTGCTGAATGCCGTCTGCAAAAGACTTTACGTTTTCTTCATCTGATACATCAAGGTGAAAGGCTTCTGCTTCTCCGCCGTTTTTTCTGATGGCGCTGACGGTTTCATTCAGTTCGCTTTCATTGATGTCACCGCAGATCACGCGGGCGCCTTCATCGGCGAAAACCCGTGCCGTCGCTTGTCCGATGCCTGTCGCGGCCCCTGTGATGATTGCGGTTTTGTCTGTTAATCTTCCCATAATGCGATTCCTCCTTTTTCTATATCTGTTCCCGCTGAATAGGGGGATAAACATACGGAGGTTTGTTTCTAAATACCTATTAAATATGTTAATATTATGTATATACATCATTGGGAGGTTTACATATTTTGAAGATACAGCATAAGAAGGAGATAGCGTTTTATTGTTATGCCATTGTTCCTATGGGATTTGTGATTTACACCGTTATCTCTATTCTGTTTCAGGACATCACGTTTCCTCTCACTGTAAGAAATGTTCTGCATGAGTCTTTGCGAAACTTGGGATCTCTTATCTTATTTAGTTTGTTTTTCTACCCGTCATACATATGGATGAAGAAGGAATTCGGCCGCCGGAAAGAAGCAGAGAGGAGAGGATGATCAACATTCTCTCTTTTTTATTGATAAAATGGGTGAAATGAATCCATTAACATGTTAAATTTACAATATATGCATCTGCTAATCCTAGTTGACAATTGTCACTGTATATGATAAATAGATGCTGAAAAGATTTTACATAACATCAAAGCATAATTAAAGGAGAGATCTGAAGTGCGGAAAAAAAAGTTTAAAGCAGAATCCAAGCGATTGCTGGACATGATGATTAACTCCATTTACACGCAGAAGGAAATTTTTCTCCGCGAGTTAATTTCCAACGCGAGCGATGCGATTGACAAAATCTATTACAAGGCGTTAACCGATGATTCATTAACGTTTGATCAAGACAATTACTATATAAAAGTGACGGCGGACAAAGAAGCGAGAACGCTCACCGTCACAGATACCGGTATCGGGATGACAAAAGACGAGCTTGAACAGAATCTCGGCACGATTGCGAAAAGCGGTTCACTCGCTTTCAAGCAAGAAAATGACTCGAAAGACGGCCATGACATTATCGGCCAGTTCGGCGTCGGATTTTATGCGGCGTTTATGGTGGCTGATAAAGTCACGGTGAAAAGTAAGGCGCTCGGCAGTGACGAGGCGTATGTATGGGAGTCGGAAGGGGCTGCCGGCTACACGATCGCGCCGTGTGACAAGGAAACCGTCGGTACGGAAATCACCCTGAAAATAAAAGAAAACACAGAAGATGAAAGCTATGATGAGTTTTTAGAAAACTACCGCATCAAAGCGATCGTGAAAAAGTACTCTGATTTTATCCGCTACCCGATCAAAATGGAAGAGACGGTCAACAAGCCGAAAGAGGGCAGCGAGAACGAATTTGAAGAAGTTCAGGAAGAACAGACGGTCAACAGCATGGTTCCGATCTGGAGAAAAAACAAAAGCGAGCTGACGGATGAGGATTACGAGGCTTTTTACGCCGAGAAGCATTACGGTTTTGATAAACCGCTGACCCACGTGCATATCAGCGTCGATGGAGCGGTGCGCTACAATTCGATTTTGTTTATTCCGGAAAACATGCCGTTTGACTATTATACGAAGGAATTCGAAAAAGGATTGGAGCTGTATTCCAACGGCGTGCTGATCATGAACAAATGCGCCGACCTGCTTCCGGATCATTTCAGCTTTGTAAAAGGCATGGTGGATTCTGAGGATCTGTCGCTGAACATTTCCAGAGAGATGCTGCAGCACGACCGCCAGCTGAAGCTGATTGCGAAAAACATCAATAAAAAAATCAAAGCCGAGCTGAAGAGCCTGCTGAAGAACAAAAGGGAAAAATACGAATCTTTCTATGAATCTTTCGGCAGACAGCTGAAATTCGGCGTCTATAATGATTTCGGCGCGAATAAAGACGTCTTAAAAGATCTGCTTCTCTTCTATTCATCTAAGGAGAAAAAGCTCGTCACTCTGGACGAATATGTGTCCAGAATGCCTGAGGATCAAAAATATATCTATTACGCGTCCGGCGATTCATATGAGCGGATTGAAAAGCTGCCGCAAACTGAAATGGTGGCGGACAAAGGCTACGAAATTTTATATTTCACGGAAGATATTGATGAATTCGCGATCAAAATGCTGACAAGCTACGAGGAAAAAGAGTTCAAATCCGTCTCAAGCGCCGACTTAGGCATCGACAGTGACGAAGATGATAAGCAGACTGAAGCCGAAGAAAACGAATATAAAGACCTGTTCGAAAGCATGAAAGAGATTCTTGCGGATAAAGTCAAGAATGTCAGAGCCTCAAAACGCTTAAAATCTCATCCGGTCTGCTTTGCGACAGACGGCGAAGTGACGATCGAAATGGAGAAAGTGTTAAACGCCATGCCTGACAGCCAGCAGGTCAAAGCGGAAAAAGTGCTGGAAATCAACCCGAATCACGAAGTGTTTGAGACGTTAAAGAACGCGCACGGACAAGATCGGGAAAAGCTTGCATTGTACACAAACCTGCTGTACAATCAGGCGCTTCTGATTGAAGGGCTGCCGATCCATGATCCGGTCGAGTTTACGAATGATATCTGCAAAGTCATGGTATGACGCTAAAAAGGAATCGCCCAGCGGGGGCGATTCCTTTTTTGATTACAGTGTGCGCTGTTTAAGAATTTGATTTTGTTTGCTGCGCTTCTTTAAGGAGAACCGTTTTTTCAGGTGCGTTTCGATTTCTTCTAAACTTCTGCCCTTCGTTTCAGGAACGATGTAAGCGGCAAAGAAGAAGGATGTAAGGCAGATGACTGAGAATATTCCGAACACCCAGCCGATGCCCATTGCGCTCAGCATAAGCGGGAATACCAGTGAAACGATCAGGTTGGTTGCCGACAGAATCAATGTCGTAAATCCGGTTGCGGCTCCGCGTGCGTTTGACGGGAACAATTCCGGCATCAGGACCCATACGACGGGACCCCATGTCGCCTGATAAAAGACGATATAGATTCCGAGAAACAGCACGGTCAGCCAAGCTGTTGAAGCTGACAGGCCGGCCAGAAGGAGAATGGCTGATAGTGACGCCAGGCTCAAGGTAATGCCGACACTTCCCCACATCAGCAGTTTTTTCCGGCCGATCCGGTCAATTAAGATCATGGCGGTGATACACATGATGACGTTTAAGACACCGATGCCCATCGTGCCGAGAACGGACGCCGAAGTGCCGAGTCCGGCCTTTGTAAAGATGGTCGGCGCATAGTAAATCACCGTGTTGATACCGACCGCCTGCTGGAAGAT
This sequence comes from Bacillus sp. SYZHCR11, assembly GCF_057196865.1. NCBI lineage: Bacteria > Bacillati > Bacillota > Bacilli > Caryophanales > Bacillaceae > Bacillus > Bacillus sp. SYZHCR11. The sequence goes on along the minus strand of NZ_JBXUND010000002.1, from coordinate 852,211 downwards.
GGCGAGGCCGATCCCGATCAGCAGCATAGGACGGATCCATTTTGCTTTCAGCAAGCCGAGCGTAGATTCTTTTTTCTCGGCTTCTCCTTGTTTCATTTCCGCCAATTCAACGGCGATATCCTCTTTGTCGTGAGTCATTTCCATGACTTGTCTGGCTTCCTGCTCACGGCCGCGTTTGACGAGCCATCTCGGAGATTCCGGCATAAACGCGATTCCGATTAATAAAAGCGCCGCCGGTACTGCCGCGAGACCGACCATCCAGCGCCAAGCTTCAAACGGGGTGAATATGTAATTCACAATATATGCGAGTAAAATTCCGGTTACAATCATTAAGTTATTCAATGTGCCGAGCGTTCCGCGTATTTTTGTCGGCGCCATCTCAGATAGATAAACGGGAACCAGCGCCGTTGAGCCTCCGACGGCTAACCCGAGTATGACACGGGAGATAATCAGCATGGTGACGGTTTGCGAAGCCGCACAGGCAAGCGCGCCGATAATAAAAATGAGTGAAAGGACGAAAACCACTTTTCTCCGGCCCCATCGGTCAGAGCATGTCCCGCTTAAGGCGGACCCGAAAATCGCACCGAGCAGCAGCATGCTGACGACCAATCCCTCGGTCAGCGTGTTTAAAGGAATATCATTGTTAATAAATAACAAAGCCCCTGAAATCACACCGGTGTCATAGCCGTAAAGCAGCCCGCCCAATGCTCCGAAAAAGTAAATCAGGTATTTTTTGGTGTTTTTCTTCACAGATGATCCTCCTCATCTTTTGGAACGCATAATAGTTTATTTAGATAACTATTTCATTCCCCGAAGAGAAAAATATAAACATAAAAAAACACGCCCTTTCAAAAAGGCGTGTTTTTTTTCTTAGGAAAACAGCTTGTCAATAAACGCGATTTCTTCAGCAGATAGCGTAATGGAGGCTGCTTTCATGTTGTCTTTTAATTGATCCGCGCGTTTGGCGCCCGGAATCAGGATATCGATTTCAGGTCTCGCCAAGTACCAGGCAAGCACGATATGCGCCGTATCGGCATTGTGCTTTTCAGCAATCGGTTTGAGCTGGTTGACTTTTTTGATGTTTTCTTTAAACTGCTCCCCTTGGAAATGCGCCTGATCGTTGCGCAGGTCGCCTTCCGGGAAGGTTGTGTTCTCGTCGTATTTGCCGGCCAGCAGTCCGGATACGAGCGGGAAGTACGGAATGAATGAGATGCCGTGTTCTGTCGTATAAGGGAAGAAAGTCTTTTCCGCCTCACGGTTCAGCAGGTTGTATTCTCCTTGAATCACGTCGACTAAGCCGTCTTTATTAGCTTCTTTCAGCTGCTCCAAAGAGAAATTGGATACGCCGATGGAACGGATCTTTCCTTCTTTTTTCAGCTCATTCAATGCTTGAACGGCTTCGTCCTTCGGCGTGTGCTCATCCGGGAAATGGATGTAGAATAAATCGATGTAATCCGTCTGCAGCCGTTTCAGGCTGTCTTCGACCGATTGTTTCAAAAAGGCCGGTGAGTTGTCGAAAACAAAGTCATCGCCTTCTTTTCTGTGAGCGGCTTTTGTGGCGATGAAGACATCCTCGCGGTTATATTCTTTCAGCACCTCGCCGATCAATTCTTCAGAACGGCCCACTCCGTAAATATAGGCGGTATCTAACATGGTAACGCCGCTTTTAATCGCTTCCCGGACCAATTCTTTTCCCGTTTCTTCATTCAGATTCGGATAGAGATTGTGTCCGCCGACCGCATTTGTTCCCAAACCGATCGGAAATACCTTTAGGTCAGTTTTGCCGATTGTTACTTTGCTCATGTTTTCGCCCCCTGAAAAAATTGGATATCATAGCGCCTGCCGGGAAAATACGGCAGCGTTCTCTATTAACTATAACGCTATGCCAAGTGAATGTCGATTTGGTGCTCTTGGCAATACTTCGTATATTCCTCATCGAGCTGCTGAGAAGTGACGATGCTGTGAAGCCGGTCGAAAGGCGCGTATGTCAAAAGCGTGGATTTGCCGAATTTGGAATGATCCGCGAGCAGATACACTTCGTTCGCCTTTTCGGAAATTTTCTTTTTCACCTCGTATTCCAGTAAGTCGGAATTCGTCAGGCCGTGGGTGATCGTTGTCCCGGTAGCGGACATGAACGCCTTGTTAATGTTGTATTTATTGAGTGTGCTCGGATCATCAATGCCGACAAACGACCTTGTCTTCCGTTTATAGTTATTGCCGATGATGATCAGGTCGATATTTTTCATGGATGAAGCGGCGTTAATAATATCAAGGCTGTTCGTCAACACCGTTACATTCTTGTCGGGATCAAGCGTCTCCAGCATCGATTTGGTCGTCGTGCCGGAATCAATAAATACAAGATCGTGATCCTCGATAAACCGCGACGCATAGCGGGCGATTTTGATTTTTTCATCCTGATGTTGAATGGTGCGGTTCTCAAAAGGGACGAGCACAGATTTTTCTGCTGACGTCACGCCGCCGTACACCTTTTTGATCACCCCTTTTTCCGCAAGCTTATTAATATCGCGTCTGACCGTGTTTTTAGAGACGTTGAATACTTCGCACAGCTCATCCAGCGAAGTGGCTCCGTGTTTGAGAATGTATTCTTCCATCTCCTGAATCCGCATCAGTTTCATAAAAAAACTCCTTCTAGAATTCTTAAAGTAATTAAAATATATAATAAACACCAAGAGTTAATCAATAGTTACTTAACAAATGATAAAAAAGAGGGTTCCCACTGTACGATTCGACACGGTTCTCCAAGTTCCTGTTTTCCCGCTTAAAAAAAGTATGATAAAAATAATGAAAAAATTTTGATTTTTTAGATTGACTTGAAGGTGTGTTGGGCTTACAATGTAACCAAGAAATGACCAAAATATAACCTGTAAAATCAAAAGTGAAAGATGTAATCGTTTGCTTTATCCGGCACATGACCAACTTTTACATGAAAAGATTGGGAGCCACCATCATTTTAGCATTTGTAAGCGTTTAATTCATGTCTTTTATATGTAAAAGATGAATATATTCATCCGTTATTACCCAGGGATGTTTACTATTTAAGGAGGCAATGAGAATGGCAGAGATCAGAAAACTGAAAAACTACATCAATGGTGAATGGGTTGAAAGTAAGACAGATCAATATGAAGACGTTGTCAATCCGGCTACAAAAGAAGTGATGTGCCAGGTTCCGATTTCTACGCGGGAGGATGTGGAATACGCCGTCCGCTCAGCGTCAGAAGCGTTTAAAACATGGTCGAAGACGGCAGTGCCGCGCCGTGCGAGAATTCTATTTAACTATCAGCAGCTTCTCCAGCAGAACAAAGAAGAGCTTGCCCGTCTGATCACTTTGGAAAACGGTAAAAACACGACAGAAGCACTCGGTGAAGTGGGACGCGGAATTGAAAACGTCGAATTCGCAGCAGGCGCGCCGTCACTCATGATGGGCGATTCACTTGCCTCTATCGCCACAGATGTAGAGGCGGCGAACTACCGCTATCCGATCGGGGTGGTCGGCGGTATCGCACCGTTCAACTTCCCGATGATGGTTCCCTGCTGGATGTTCCCGATGGCGATTTCATTAGGAAACACTTTTATTCTGAAGCCGTCTGAGCGCACGCCGCTGTTAACGGAAAAACTGGCAGAGCTGTTTGAACAGGCCGGTCTGCCGAAGGGCGTCTTCAATGTCGTGCACGGCGCGCATGACGTCGTAAACGGCATTCTTGAGCATCCGGAGATTAAAGCCATCTCATTCGTCGGTTCAAAACCTGTCGGCGAGTATGTTTTCAAAAAAGGCAGCGAACATTTGAAACGCGTTCAGGCGTTAACGGGCGCAAAAAACCATACGATCGTGTTAAATGACGCCCACCTTGAAGATACGGTCACAAACATTATCGGCGCGGCATTCGGTTCGGCAGGAGAGCGCTGCATGGCATGCGCGGTCGTGACGGTTGAAGAGGGAATCGCCGATGAGTTTATGGCAAAATTACAGGAAAAGGCCGCAGACATCAAGATCGGAAACGGACTGGATGACGGCGTGTTCTTGGGCCCGGTCATCCGCGAGGACAACAAAAACCGTACGCACAGCTATATTGAAAAAGGCATCGAAGAAGGAGCGAAACTGCTTTGTGACGGCCGTGAACATGTAACGGAAGACGGCTATTTCGTCGGACCGACGATTTTTGACAACGTGACGACGGATATGACGATCTGGAAAGATGAAATCTTTGCGCCTGTTCTGTCGGTCATGCGTGTGAAAAATTTAAAAGAAGCGGTTGACATCGCCAACCAGTCTGAATTTGCGAACGGCGCCTGCCTATTCACGTCAAATGCGAACGCGATCCGCTACTTCCGTGAGAATATTGACGCGGGAATGCTCGGGATCAACCTTGGCGTCCCGGCGCCGATGGCATTCTTCCCGTTCTCGGGCTGGAAGTCTTCTTTCTTCGGCACATTGCACGCAAACGGAAAAGACAGCGTCGACTTCTATACACGTAAAAAAGTCGTGACGGCACGATACCCGTCTCCTGACTTCAATTGATCAGACAGCCGGCCCGGACGGCTTTGTGATTCCGTCCGGGTTTTCTTTTACCATCCATTAAGGAGGAATAAACATGAGTCATTTGCTGCGCAAACCGCAGGCCGATGAAATTTCTCAAGGCGTGACCATCATACATGACGTCACTTCAGCCAATTCAGACCTCAAATACGTCGGATTTAAAGTCGTTGATCTCGCTCCCGGCTCAACCTATACAGAAGATTTGAAAAAGACGGAGTGCTGCATCGTTGCGGTAACTGGAAAAGTTACCGTCACTGATTATGATCAGACATTTGAAAGCATCGGCACCCGTGAAAGCGTATTTGATAGAAAACCGACGGACAGCGTTTATGTGTCCAATGACCGCTCTTTTGGAATCACAGCCGTCAGCGGGGCGAGGGTCGCGCTGTGCTACTCTCCGTCCGAACACCAGCTTCCGACAAAGCTGATTAAAGCGGAAGACAACGGTGTGGAACATCGCGGCAAGCTGGCAAACAAACGAACCGTTCATAACATTCTCCCCGATTCAGATCCATCGGCAAACAGCCTTCTCGTTGTTGAAGTTTACACGGACAGCGGCAACTGGTCGAGCTACCCGCCTCATAAACATGACCAAGACAATCTGCCGGCTGAATCATTTTTAGAAGAAACCTATTACCATGAAACGGACCCGCCGCAGGGATTTGTCTTCCAGCGTGTGTACACGGACGACCGCTCGATTGACGAGACGATGACCGCAGAAAATGAAAACGTTGTCATCGTGCCGGCGGGCTATCACCCGGTTGGTGTTCCGGACGGGTATACCTCTTACTACATGAATGTAATGGCGGGACCGACACGAAAATGGAAGTTTCATAATGATCCGGCCCATGAATGGATTCTGGAACGCTGACAAGTGAGGAGTGGCAGATAACGATGAAATATACGTTTAATGAAGAAAAAGAGTTTGATATTGTCGCGATCGGACGCGCGTGTATTGATTTGAACGCGGCGGAATACAACCGGCCGATGGAAGAAACGATGACGTTTTCTAAATATGTCGGCGGCTCCCCGGCAAATATTGCGATCGGCAGCGCTAAGCTCGGATTAAAAGCCGGTTTTATCGGCAAAATCCCGGATGACCAGCACGGCAGATTTATCGTTTCTTATATGCAGGAAAAGGGCGTCGATACGTCACAAATGACCGTTGACAGAGAAGGACGCAAAGCCGGGCTCGCTTTTACGGAAATTCTCAGTCCTGAAGAGTGCAGCATTCTGATGTACCGGGATGACGTGGCGGATTTGTATCTAGAGCCGTCCGAAGTCAATGAAGGCTACATCGCAAACGCGAAAATGCTGCTCGTATCAGGTACGGCGCTTGCGAAAAGCCCGTCGCGCGAAGCCGTCTTAAAAGCGGTGCAAATCGCAAAAAAACATGACGTAAAAGTCGTGTTTGAGCTCGACTACCGTCCGTATACATGGCAATCGGCAGAAGAAACAGCCGTGTACTACACGCTGGCGGCGGAACAATCCGATATCGTCATCGGTACGCGTGACGAATTTGACGTAATGGAAAACCGCAGCGGCGGAAATAACGATGAAACCGTCCGCCATTTGTTTGCGCACTCCGCCGACCTTGTCGTCATTAAGCACGGCGTTGACGGATCATACGCATACAGCAGATCGGGAGAAGTTTTCCGGGCGCACGCCTATAAAACAAAGGTGCTGAAGACCTTCGGAGCGGGTGATTCCTATGCGTCAGCTTTCATCTACGGACTGGTCAGCGGCCGGGATATTGAAACGTCTTTAAAATACGGGAGCGCTTCCGCTTCCATCGTCGTCAGCAAACACAGCTCCTCAGAAGCAATGCCGGCTGCCGGTGAAATCATCGAACTGATTGAAGCGCAGCACAGTCTTAACGGTAAATAGAACGTATAAAAGGTGGGATCGTTTGTGGGTAAGACAATTCGCTTAACGACAGCACAAGCGCTGATTCAATTCTTGAACCGGCAGTACATTCATGTTGACGGAAAAGAAGAGCCGTTCGTTGAGGGCATCTTCACGATTTTCGGCCATGGAAATGTGTTGGGGATCGGGCAGGCGCTTGAGCAGGACGCCGGGCACCTGAAAGTCTATCAAGGCAAAAACGAACAAGGCATGGCGCATGCCGCGATGGCATACAGCAAGCAGATGCTGAGAAGAAAAATTTACGCGGTATCGACATCGGTCGGTCCGGGTGCCGCTAACTTGACGGCTGCCGCGGGTACGGCGCTGGCCAATCATATCCCGGTGCTGCTGCTTCCGGCCGATACCTTTGCGACGAGGCAGCCTGACCCGGTGCTTCAGCAGGTGGAGCAGGAATACAGCGCCGCCGTCACGACAAACGATGCGTTAAAGCCCGTGTCCCGCTATTGGGACCGCATCACCCGCCCCGAGCAGCTGATGAGCAGCTTAATCCGGGCATTTGAAGTGATGACAGATCCGGCAAAAGCGGGCCCGGCGACCATCTGCATTTCTCAGGATGTAGAGGGAGAAGCATTTGATTTTGATGAAAGCTTCTTTGAAAAACGTGTTCATTACATTGATCGGATGCAGCCGAGCGAGCGTGAGCTGAAAGGCGCCGCGGAGAGAATTAAGGAGAGCAGCCGTCCCGTCATTTTAGTGGGCGGCGGCGCGAAGTACTCCGGCGCGCGTGAGGAATTAATCGCGCTTTCTGAAACATACGGCATTCCGCTTGTCGAAACGCAGGCCGGCAAGTCAACAGTTGAAGCCGATTTTGCCAACAATCTGGGCGGCATGGGCATCACGGGCACACTCGCCGCAAACAAAGCCGCCCGCCAGGCTGATCTGATCATCGGTGTCGGTACACGGTACACGGACTTTGCGACATCCTCGAAAACGGCGTTTGATTTTGACAAAGCAAAATTTTTGAATATCAATGTCAGCCGCATGCAGGCATACAAACTTGACGCGTTTCAGGTCGTAGCCGATGCGAAAGTGACGCTCGGCAGGCTGCACGGCTTATTAGACGGATATAAAAGTGCATTCGGCACGGCGATTAAAGACTGGAAAGATGAATGGCTGGCTGAACGGGACCGGCTCGGCAAGGTCACTTTTACACGTGACGCGTTCAAGCCGGAAATTAAAAACCATTTCTCACAGGACGTGTTAAACGAGTATGCCGACGCGCTCGAGACTGAGCTGCCGCAAACAACGGCGCTGTTGACCATCAACGACACGATTCCTGAAGACAGCGTCGTCATCAGTTCGGCGGGATCTCTTCCGGGCGATCTGCAGCGGCTGTGGCATTCCAACGTCCCGAATACGTACCATCTGGAGTACGGCTATTCCTGCATGGGATATGAAGTATCGGGCACGCTCGGCCTCAAGCTGGCTCATCCCGACAAAGAAGTCTATTCACTCGTCGGTGACGGAAGCTTTCTGATGCTGCACTCAGAGCTGATTACCGCGCTTCAATATAACAAAAAAATCAATGTCCTGCTCTTTGACAACTCCGGGTTCGGCTGTATCAACAACCTGCAGATGGATCACGGGAGCGGCAGTTATTTCTGCGAGTTCCGCACAGAGGACAATCAGATTTTAAACGTTGATTACGCGAAGGTGGCAGAGGGCTACGGCGCTAAAACATACAGAGCCAATACGGTTGAAGAACTGAAAGCGGCGCTTGAAGATGCGAAAACGCAAGAGGTATCCACTTTAATTGAAATGAAGGTTCTGCCGAAAACGATGACGGACGGCTATGACAGCTGGTGGCATGTCGGCGTGGCGGAAGTGTCTGAGCAGGAAAGCGTTCAGCGGGCATACGAAGCGAAAGAGATGAAGCTGAAGTCTGCGAAGCAGTACTAGAGGGGAGGCATCACGATGGGCAAACAAAATATTTTGTGGGGCATCGCTCCCATTGGGTGGCGCAATGACGATATGCCGGAGATCGGAGCCGGGAATACGCTGCAGCATTTGTTAAGCGATATTGTTGTCGCCGGTTTTCAAGGTACGGAAGTGGGAGGGTTTTTCCCTGAACCCTCCGTCCTCAATAAGGAGCTGGCTCTCCGGAACTTGCGGATTGCGGGGAAATGGTTCAGCAGCTTTATCATTCAAGACGGTATTGAAAAAACGGCTGAACAATTTACAGAACACTGTGATTATTTGCAGAAAGTCGGAGCGGATGCCGCCATCGTTTCTGAACAGACGTACAGTGTCCAGGGCTTGGATATTGATGTATTTAAGAAAAAACCGCACTTCTCAAATGAAGAATGGGATACACTGTGCCAAGGCTTGAACCGTCTCGGGAAAATCGCTGACGAATACGGGCTGGAGCTCACGTTTCATCATCATCTCGGCACAGTCGTCCAGACGGCGGAAGAAGTTGACCGGCTGATGGATGGAACGGACCCGCGGTATGTCCATTTACTTTATGATACCGGCCATGCCTATATCTCAGACGGAGACTATATGACGATTCTCAACAAGCATATGGATCGGATCAGACACGTTCATTTCAAGGACGCGCGGTTTGACATTATGGAGCGGTGCAGACAGGAAGGCAAGTCATTCAGGCAGTCGTTTTTACAGGGCATTTTTACGGTGCCCGGAGACGGATGCATCGATTTTACCGAAGTGTACCAAACGCTCGTCCGTCATGATTATTCAGGCTGGATCGTCATTGAAGCCGAACAAGACCCGGCAGTCGCCAATCCGCTTGAGTACGCGCTGATTGCGAGAAAGTACATCGACAGTGAATTGCTTGATCCTGCAAATTAGAGGGGGACTTATATGAATAGTGCCAAGGCGGAATCAGCTTTCAGCAAACGGACCATCGCCGCAGCATTAGCAAATTACATTGATGCAGGTTCCATCGTGGCAGGATCAGCGGGTTTATCTATGTGGGTCAGCTACTTGAAGCTGTCCGACAGTCAGATCGGATTGCTCGGCGCCTTCAGCGCAAACGCGATATCAGCGGCCGTCGGAGCGCTGCTCGGCGGGTATTTGGCTGATAAGGTCGGCCGAAAAGCTGTATACACAAACAGTATGCTCGTCTACGCTTTAGGAATTTGTTTGGTTTTGTTTGGATTCAACTTTCCCATGCTGTTATGCGGATACATGATTATCGGGATTTCTGTAGGCGCGGATATTACGGCTTCATGGACCATTATTGCGGAAAACGCCCCCGAGAAAAACCGGGCGAGGCATTGCGGAGTGGCGCAGGTGGCGTGGGCCGCCGGAGCCGTTGTGGTTCTGCTGTTATCCGTTTTGGTCGGTGACCTCGGGCTTTTAGGAAATAAAATTGTCTTTGCGCATCTATTGGTGATCGCCCTGATCACATATGTGATAAGAAAGCGTTTACCTGAGTCGGATGCCTGGAAAAACAGTGAAGAGCGGCCTGCCGCCGTGAAAAAAACATCTTATTTTGACTTGCTTCAGCCGAAATTTTTCAAGAACATTTTGTTTTTAATGGGTGTGTTTCTCGTATGGAATCTCGCCGCGGGCGTCATGGGATTCTTCATGCCGTACATCTACCAGCAGGTCGGCGGCGTATCCGCAAATACGGCCAACATTCTGCAGATGGCCTTGTTTATCTTCACCGGGCTCGGCGTCGCCTGTATCTTCATGCCTTTTGCAGATCAATATCGGAAAACGGTGTTCGGAATCTGCGCCTTTATGGCTGTTGTCGGCTGGTCGCTGTTTTTGCTGCCGTTTCAGGGACTCCCGATGCTGCTTTTGTTTGTTTTAGCGATCGGCATCAATAACGGAGCCGGCCAGCAGGCGAACTACCAGCTGTGGGCAAGCGAGCTGTTCCCGACAGAACACAGAGCGTCAGCACAAGGGCTCATGTTCTTTCTCGTCCGTATTTCAATCGGCATTTGGAGTTTATTTGTGCCGGTCATCATGTCACAATTCGGCATCGGTTTTATGGCCGGTATTCTGCTCATATGTGTGACGGCCAGTATGATCATCGGGCTTGTCTTCGCACCGAATACGTCCGGCAAGTCGCTTGAACAGATACAGGAGGAACTGTACGGTGCTCCTCAGGACGGCAGAGAGAAAAGAAAGACGAGAACCATTATTTGATTATCAGAAGGAGTGGCGATCAATGAATTTACGTATAGGTGTTATCGGAACCGGTGCTATCGGAAAAGAGCACATCAACCGCATCACAAATAAGCTGTCGGGCGCGGAAATTACCGCTGTCACAGATGTGAATCAGGAGGCCGCGCAGCAGACCGTTCAGCATTTCAATTTGAACGCCTCGGTTTATCCTGATGACGACAGCCTTCTCGCTGCTGAAAATGTGGATGCCGTCTTAGTGACAAGCTGGGGCCCGGCTCACGAATCCAGCGTGTTGAAAGCGATTCAGCACGGCAAGCACGTGTTTTGTGAAAAGCCGCTTGCGACAACGGCAGAAGGCTGTATGCGCATTGTCGAGGAAGAAATGAAGACGGGAAAACGATTGGTGCAGGTAGGTTTCATGCGCAGATATGACAGCGGTTACGTTCAGCTGAAAGAAGCGATTGACAACCGTGCGGTCGGCGAGCCGCTGATGATTCACTGTGCGCACCGCAACCCGACAGTCGCAGCGAATTATTCAACGGACATGGCCGTCGTCGATACGCTCGTTCATGAAATTGATGTCCTCCACTGGCTTGTCAATGACGACTATGAATCCGTACAAGTCATCTATCCGAAGAAATCAAAAAATGCGCTGCCGCATCTGAAAGATCCGCAGATGGTCATCATCGAAACAAAAGGCGGCATCGTCATCAATGCAGAAATCTATGTGAACTGTAAATACGGCTATGACATTCAATGTGAAATCGTCGGGGAAGACGGCGTCATTAAGCTTCCGGAACCGTCAAGCATCAGCTTGAGAAAAGAAGGAAAATTCAGCACCGATATTCTGATGGACTGGCAGCGCCGATTTGCGGCTGCGTATGATGTGGAAATTCAGGACTTCATTGATTCGATCCGGAAGAAAGGCGAAGTCAGCGGTCCGACGGCATGGGACGGTTATATTGCCGCGGTGACAACAGACGCGTGCGTAAAAGCTCAGGAATCCGGACAGAAAGAGCCAGTGGCGCTTCAAGAGAAACCGGCATTCTATCAATCATTTACGACTGTGAACAAATAATAGATCGGGAGTGAAAAAATGAAACTGGCCTTAGATCCATCCATGTACCGCGATGATTTAACATTAGAGGAAATGGTCTATAAAACGGCGGAACTCGGATACGAATATATCGAACTGTCCCCGCGCGAGGATTTTTGTCCTTTTTATAAATATCCGAAAGTCGATTCAGCAAAAATCAAACAATTGAAGCGCCTTTTAAAGGATACAGGTGTGAAGCTGTCCTCCCTTCTTCCGCTTTACCACTGGGCGGGTCCTGATGAAGACCGCCGCCAGGCCGCCGTGCGCAACTGGAAACGGGCGATCGAAATTGCGGTTGAACTTGAAGTGGATTTGATGAACAGTGAATTCAGCGGTTCAAAGTATGATCCGTTGACAAGTGAAGAAAAATTCATCAAATCCATGGATGAGCTGCTGCCCGTCTTTGAAAAAGAAGGCGTTAAACTCAATCTTCAAGCCCATCCATACGATTTTATCGAAACGCACAAAGGTGCGATGGATATGATCCGCGCGCTCGATAAGGATTGGATCAATCTTGTCTACTCGACTGCGCATACGTTCTTCTATGATGACGGCAAAGGCGATATCGAAACCATGTTTGATGAAGCCGGCGACCGCCTCACACATGTTTTATTTGCAGATACTTTTAATCATAAAGCGGCGCACGGCCTGCGTTACATCGTCAATCCGCCTGATGCGAAAGTAACGGTTCACCAGCATCTGGACATCGGGCAAGGCGAGGTCGATTTTGAGACGATTTTCAGAAAGATGAGAGAGATGAAATTCGACGGAATTGCGACGAACGCCGTGTTTGCTTGGGTCGGCGAAAGAGCGGATGAATCAAGCCGGACCACGCTTAAGAAATTAAAGGAAGAACTGGGTATGGCATAAGCTGAGTATGGAGTTCGGCGGAGCGGGGCAAAAAAGCCCTTCAGCCGGACTCCCTTCATATCGAAAACGCGGAAGGGAGAGGCTGACATGAAACTTTGCTTTAATGAAGCGACTACGCTGGAGAATTCAAACCTGAAACAGGATTTAGAACTGTGCGAAAAGCACGGCTATGATTATATCGAAATCCGCACAATGGATAAGCTGCCGGAATACTTAAAAGACCATTCACTGGCCGATCTGGCGGAATATTTTCAAACCCATCACATTAAACCGCTTGCCCTGAACGCCCTGGTTTTCTTCAACAATCGTGATGAGAAGGGTTATAGGGAGATCATTTCGGAATTCAAAAAAATGATGGAAACCTGCAGGACGCTCGGCGTGAAATATGTGGTGGCCGTGCCGCTTGTGACAGAGCGGAAAATCTTGAAAGAAGAAATCAAAAAGAGCAGCATAGAGGTGCTGACTGAGCTTTCGGACATCGCGGAGCCGTACGGCGTAAACATTGCCCTTGAATTTGTCGGCCACCCGCAATGCACGGTCAATACATTTGAACAGGCGTATGACATCGTGAACGCTGTCGGCCGCGATAATGTCGGACTGGTGTTTGACAGCTTCCATTTCCACGCGATGGGCTCCAATATTGAGAGCTTGAAGCAGGCGGACGGAAAGAAAATTTTCATCTATCATATCGACGATACAGAAGACTTTCCGATCGGCTTTTTAACGGATGAAGACCGCGTCTGGCCTGGGCAGGGTGCGATTGACTTAGACGCCCATCTGTCAGCGTTAAAAGAAATCGGATTCAATGATGTTGTCTCCGTAGAGCTGTTCAGACCTGAATATTATAAGCTGACTGCGGAGGAAACGATCAAAACGGCAAAGGAAACAACGGAAGCCGTCGTATCAAAATACTTCATGAAGGAGGCGTGAACATGGCTTTTGTCACCATGAAACATCTTCTTGCAGAAGCGAAACGGGAGCATTATGCAGTCGGCCAATTTAATATCAACGGCCTCCAATGGACGAAGGCGATTCTGCAAGCGGCGCAAAAGGAGCAATCGCCGGTCATCGCCGCGGCTTCCGATCGTCTGGTCGGCTATTTAGGCGGATTTAAAACGATTTCCGCCATGGTCGGCGCGTTAATGGAAGAAATGGCGATTACCGTTCCCGTCGTGCTCCATCTTGATCACGGAAGCAGTGCGGAACGCTGCAGACAGGCCATTGACGCCGGATTCAGCTCGGTGATGATCGACGGCTCCCATCAGCCGATTGACGAGAATATCGCGATGACAAAAGAAGTCACCGATTATGCCGCAAAGCACGGCGTCTCAGTAGAAGCCGAAGTCGGCACGGTCGGCGGCATGGAAGACGGACTTGTCGGCGGGGTCTGTTATGCCGATATCATGGAATGTGAACGGATCGTGAAAGAAACCAATATCGACGCGCTGGCGGCCGCCCTCGGCTCCGTCCACGGCAAATATCAGGGCGAGCCGAATCTCGGATTTAAAGAAATGGCGGCTATCTCCCGTATGACTGATATTCCCCTCGTTCTCCACGGAGCATCCGGGATTCCTCAGGATCAGATCAAAAAAGCCATCACGCTCGGCCACGCGAAAATCAATATCAACACGGAATGTATGGTAGCCTGGACAGACGAAACACGCCGCATGTTTCAGGAAAACGGCGATCTGTACGAACCGCGCGGCTACATGACACCCGGCATTGAAGCCGTGGAAGAGACGGTGCGAAGCAAAATGAGAGAGTTCGGATCAGCCGGTAAAGCCGTAAAACAGCAGGTCGGCTGATGAAAACGGAAACCGCCAAGATGGCGGTTTTTTTGTGCGGTGTTGCGTCCGTACGCCCGAAACGATTATGATGATGGCAGCAGTGTAAGAAACGGGAGTGGTTCAGTTTGAATAAAATCATGATTGTGGAAGATAGTGAAGACATTCGCGGACTATTGCAGAATTACCTTGAAAAATACGGATATCAAACCGTGGCCGCCGCGGATTTCACGGCTGTTCTTGATGTCTTTTTGCGGGAAAAGCCTGATGTGGTGCTGCTTGATATCAACCTGCCGTCTTATGACGGCTATTATTGGTGCCGCCAGATCCGCCAGCATTCTACAAGCCCGATCATTTTCATCTCAGCCAGAAGCGGGGAAATGGATCAGGTGATGGCGATTGAAAACGGCGGAGATGATTATATCGAAAAACCGTTTTCTTATGATATTGTGCTGGCGAAAATCAAAAGCCAGATCCGCAGGGCATACGGAGAGTACGCCGCCAAGCAGGGAGAGAAAGTGGTTGAATATGCCGGTGTGCAGCTCTTTGTGGAACGGTTTGAACTGCGCTTTCAGGACGAAAAAAGCGAGCTTTCTAAAAAAGAAAGCAAGCTTTTGGAAGTGCTGCTGGAGCGGGGAGAAAAGGTGACGGGAAGAGACCGGCTCATGGAAAAAACGTGGGACACCGACATTTTCGTCGATGATAATACGCTTAACGTGTATATCACGCGGCTCAGAAAAAAACTGCGGGAGCTGAACGCGCCTGTTTCCATTGAATCGGTGCGGGGCGAAGGCTACCAGCTGAGGGCGCTGTCATGAAGCTGTTTCTCCGGTCTCATGCCGTGCTGATTCTGCTTTTTCTCCTTCAAGGGCTGTTTGTCTTCTTTTATTACTGGTTTGCGGGTCTTCATTCTTTTTCCCACCTGTTTTACATATTGGGCGTGCAGCTTCTTATTTTGGCGGGGTATCTTGCCTATCGCTGGTACAAAGACCGCGGTGTGTATCATTGGCTCAGCTCGGAGCAGGAAGGGACGGACATCCCGTATCTCGGTTCTTCAGTGTTCTGTTCAGAGCTGTATGAAAAGCAGATGGAGCTGACCCGGCTGCAGCACCAGAAGCTCTACGAGACCGAAGCCAAGCTCGACGCGCGGGTGACGTATATGAATCAATGGGTGCACCAAGTAAAAACGCCGCTGTCGGTCATTAATTTAATCATTCAGGAAGAGGATGAGCCCGTTTTTGAACAAATCAAAAAAGAGGTCCGGCAGATTGAATTCGGGCTGGAGACGCTCCTTTATTCATCAAGGCTTGACCTGTTTGAGCGGGATTTTAAAGTCGAAGCGGTTTCCTTATCAGAGCTTCTCCAATCGGTCATTCAAAGCTATAAACGATTTTTTATTCAATACCGCGTCTATCCGAAAATGGATATTCGCGATGATCATCAGATTTACACCGATGCCAAATGGCTCAAATTTGCGATCGGCCAAGTGGTCACAAATGCGGTCAAGTATTCAGCGGGCAAGAGTGACAGACTGGAGCTGAATGTCTTCTGCGATGAAGACAGGACGGTGCTTGAAGTCAAAGATTACGGTGTCGGCATTCCCTCGCAAGATATCAAGCGGGTGTTTGACCCTTATTACACCGGCGAAAACGGGCGGCGTTTCCAAGAATCTACGGGAATCGGCCTCCATCTCGTCAAAGAAATTACGGGCAAGCTCAATCATACGGTGGACATCAGCTCGTCCCCCGGTGAAGGGACATCGGTCCGATTTTCATTTCTTACAAAAATGTAAGACTGCGTTAAGAAAACAACATAGCTCATTCTGTTTCCCCTTGATAACATGGATTTACGTCAAGGGGATTTTTTATGCTGAATGCCCCGGCACTACATGAAAGCAGCCCAGATCAACAAGAATAAAACCATAAGGAGGATTCTCATGGCGAATATGCTTGAAGTCAAACATATAAATAAAACCTATAAAGGACAAGTATCCTATCAAGCTTTAAAACAAATTTCATTTTCAATAGAAGAAGGCGGGTTCACGGCGGTGATGGGACCGTCCGGCTCCGGAAAAACAACACTTTTGAATATCATTTCAACGATCGACCGGCCGGATTCAGGCGATATCCTGATTCACGGAGAAAACCCGCACCGGCTGAAGCGGACAAAGCTCGCTCATTTCCGCCGCAAGCAGCTCGGATTTGTGTTTCAGGATTTCAACCTTCTGGACACGCTGACAATCGGTGAAAATATCATGCTGCCGTTAACGCTTGAAAAAGAAGCGCCGTCTGTCATGGAAGAAAAACTGCACGGCATCGCGAAAAAGCTCGGAATCGAAGATCTGCTCAATAAACGGACGTTTGAAGTATCCGGCGGACAGCGCCAGCGGGCCGCCATCGCAAGAGCGGTCATTCATAAGCCGTCACTTATTCTGGCCGATGAACCGACGGGAAACCTTGATTCCAAAGCGTCAAAAGATGTCATGGAAACGATGCAGAGCCTGAATCAGGATGATCATGTCACGGCTTTGATGGTGACCCACGATCCGGTTGCGGCAAGCTACTGCCGCCGCGTCATCTTTATAAAAGACGGCGAACTGTTTAATGAGATTTACCGCGGGGAAAACCGCCAAGTCTTTTATGAGCAGATTCTTGATGTGCTGTCTATGCTGGGGGGAAACGCAAATGACCTTTCTTCAGTTCGCTTATAAAAACGTCACGAGAAACAAAAGGGCCTATCTTGCATTCTTCTTGAGCAGCGCCTTTTCCGTTTTGATTTTCTTTACCTTTGCGATGTTCCTGTTTCATCCGGCACTAAAGGAAGGCTACCTGAATAACATCGCCAAAAAAGGCTTAACCGCCGCGGAATGGATGATCTTTGTTTTTTCTTTCTTATTTGTTCTGTATTCGGTTAACGCATTTTTGAAATCGAGAAATAAAGAATTCGGTATTCTGCTGATGCAGGGTATTACGCCGGTGCAGCTGAGAAAGCTCATTACGGCGGAAAACATGATCATCGGCGTCATGTCGATCGCAGCGGGGATTATCGGAGGCTTCATTTTTTCGAAAACGTTCTTTACGGTCGGCGCTTATATTTTAGAAATGGACGCGCTGCCTCTGTACATGCCTTGGAAAGCGCTCGGCATTACGGCCGGCGGATTTCTGCTCTTATTTTTCCTTTTATCGCAGTTCACGATCCTTTTTGTCAGATCAAATACGGTGATCAAATTAATAAAGGGCACTGACAAGATCAAGCCGGAGCCGAAGCCGTCCGTGCTTCTGTCCTTATTCGGCATCGCCTGCCTGTGCGGCGGGTACGGCATGGTTCTGAAAGGCAATGTCCACGGGACCGAGCCGTTCATCATTTTACTGCTTACCGTCATCGGCACGTATTTCTTTTTCAGCCAAAGCAGCATCTGGATTCTGCGTGCGCTGAAGAAGTGGAAAACCTTTTATCTGCGCGGGAAAAATGTTATTTGGGTTTCTGACCTTGTCTATCGTTTAAAAGACAACGCCCGCCTGTTCTTTATCGTCAGTATTATTTCCGCGGTTGCCTTTACGGCGACGGGCGTGCTCGCGATGTACAAATCGACCGTCGGGGCGGAAGAGTCCGCCTATGAGATGGAGTATTTATCTTTCAGCAATAACCCGAAAGAACAGACTCATTTGAAAGATATTGACCATGAACTGAAAACACACGGCTTTACGTATAAGAAAGACAAAATAGATGTTTCCTATGTCCGCTATCAGGAAGGAGATACTGTTCCGCCTGTTTACATGATCAGTGAATCGGATGTGTCAACATACTTCCATGTCAAGCTGAACGGGCTGAAACATAATGAGGCTGTCTATTTCCCGGGCACGTATGACCGCAATTTCAAAAACGACGCGCCGGATCAGCTGAAGCTGCTGAACCAAAAAGCAAAGCCGTCTGACCAAAAACTGACGGTAAAAGAAGTCAAAAAACCGCTGATTTCATTGAATGCCATCATCGCGGTGAACGATCAAACCTTTGATCAGCTGAAATCACTCGGTGAGAAAGCGTCATTATACGGCTACAGCTATGATCATTGGAAAGACAGTCTTGGGATCAGCCAATCCTTGAAAAATGAGATTTACGGCAACTATATCGATGTGCATTCTGATTTTATGGCAAAAGCCGGGACGTACTATGATACGGTGCAGCTGCCGAGCCTGAGTTTATTCATCGGCCTGTTTATCGCGATCGTTTTCTTTGTCGCGGCAGCGAGTTTCTTATATTTCAGGCTGTTCACCGATTTAGATGAGGACCGGGAGCGCTACCGCTCATTGGCCAAAATCGGTCTGAGTGAGCGTGAAATGGCACAAAGCGTGACGATACAATTGGCGATTCTCTTTTTCTTTCCTTTCGTCATTGCCGTCATGCATACGCTGTTTGCTTTGAGAACATTAGCGGTGGAAGGCTATTCCGATGTAGCGGGGCCGCTCAGTCTGACCATCGGAGGGTTTTTCATCTTTCAGCTTCTGTTCTTCCTCGCGGTGCGGACAAGCTATTTGAAAAAAATGAACAAGTAAGGGGAGTGCACAGATGAAAAAAGCATTGGCAATCCTGGCCGTCTTGGCGGCCGCTGCCGTCATATACGGACTTCTCTTTTTTCATAATGATGTTACAGACAGATTTAATCCGTTTATTCACCAGCAAGATGTTTATGTACAGATTGATCGAGATGGCAAACATCTTAGCCCGGGCGGTACTGAGTATACATTAGACGGATATAACGCATCCGGGAAAAAAGAAGAAGTGACCTTTTTCGCCGGGAAAGACCTTCGGAAGAACGCGTATTTGAAGGTGAAGGCGAAAGGAAAGTATGTCGAGACCTGGGAAGAAGTCAGATTTGAAGATATGCCGGGATCCGTACAGTCAAAATTAAAGTGAACATGAAAAACGGCACAGTGTCATGACTGTGCCGCTTTTTTTATTTTTTATTTTCTTCAGCCCGTTTGATCAGCATGTCGGTGATGATATCCATCTGTTTGCTGACGGCAATCGGGTCATACGGATAGAAGGTGTTGAAATCGTTGATAAAGACACGGTTGTCCTTTACGGCATCGAGATTTTTCCAAACGGATGACTCTTTCAGACGCTCAAATGTTTTGCTTTCTCCATTCGGATTGTAATCGGTAATGAACATATAATCAGCCGCATATTGAGGGATGACCTCTTGGGAAACCTGTTTCATGGCGCCCGTTTTCATGATGTCTTTTTCGATTTTGGCCGGCGCTTTCAATCCGAGCGCGTTATAAACGGCTTGGCCGCCGCGGCCGGAATTGTCATTGAAAATCCAGATTTCGCCTTTATCCGTCGTTTCATAAAGGCCGACTGTCTCGTCTTTGCCGATCACGTTTTTGAGGCGCTTTTGATCGGCTTCTGCCTTTTTGTTGAAGTCTGCCATAAAGCTTTTGGCTTTATCCTTCGCCCCGGCAATGTCACCGAATAGGCTGACCGTATCTTTCGTATTCTTTGCGGTGTTAAAAGGAATGACAATCGTCGGTGCGATTTTCGATAGTTTCTCGTATTGGTCATCCTTCATCAGCACGATTAAATCAGGCTTCAGCTGCATCACTTTCTCCACATTGACGGGATTGCCGATGTCCGTGGTGTTTTTCAGCTGTTTTTTGATAAACGGATTTTTGAAAGCCCATGAGCCCGCCCCGACGACATTTGCGTCAATGGACAGCAGCTCACCCGCATAAAAGTCAGTGACGATCCGTTTCGGATGTGCGGGTATGTCAATATTTCCTTTTGTTGATTCATATGTACGCATGTCTGTCTTTCCTTTGCCTGATGCCGATCCGTTGTTTTCCTTCGCGCCGCTGCAAGCGCTTAATGCGAAAACAAGCAGAAGTGCCAGGCCGATCAGCCATGATTGTTTCTTCATAATGATCCCCCTATTTCGGTGATAATGATTATCATTATTAATATAGCAGGAAGACGTCATTCCGTCTATGTTTTTTATAGAAAACCTTCCTTGATTATCCATGTTATAGTAGTAAAGGAGGAGGAATGAATGTTGATTACGAAAAGAGGGACTTGGTGGGAAGTGCTGCACAGCTGGTGGCTGCTGCTGACTTTCGCGCCGTTTGGGCTGACCGCTTTCTTGGCCTTTTTCTATATCGGCTACCGGGCCAAGAACAAAAAATGGCTGAAATACGGACTTATCTATTTTATTATTTTAGCAATTGCTTTTGTGCTGCCGAGCAGGCCGGGCGTGTATATCGTGCTGCCTTTATGGGTCATCTCCATCATCCACGGGCTGAAAGTGCGGGCGGCTTATTTAATACAGCTTGATGTGTTTAAACAAAACGTCGAAGCAAGAGCGTTTGAAGCGGTAAGGCATGAGGCGGAGGAAAAATTCGGCGGAAAACCCGCTCAACGCATTGATCTGACAAAACAGAGATAAAAACAAATGACAAAGCCGGTATCTCGCGCTTTGTCATTTGCATGACCGGCCTATTGCTGGTATGAATGCTGCTGAAACGGTGTGTGATGCTGTGTTTGCGGGAATGAAGAAACATTAGCGTTTGCCATCGGTGCAGGCATGTGTCCGCTTACTTCCTGCTGAAGCTGATTGCACACATTCACGATTTGCTGGCATTTCTGAATGGCCAGTTCATGCCCCTGCAGCGCTTGCTGAATGGTATGAACGGCATGCTGTTCATGGTTAAGCATCTGCTGAAGCATTTGAATGTTTTGCTGTTCCTGCTGGAGCATTTGCTTGTACTGCTGACTGCTTTGCTGTGTCTGCTGAATAAGCTGCTGTGCTGTTTGACGGCATTGCTGCAGCTGATTTCCGCTGTATTGGTTTTGATACATCATGAAGACCTCCTGAAGTGATTGATTTTACACATTTATCATGTGAAAGAATAGGAGAGGCATTCATGCAAGAAAAGGATTCAAATATTTACCTGTTATGTACAGAGCGGAATACAAGGCTCGGGATGGCCTGTCGAGCTTTGTATTCCGGCCCTTTTTCTCAGAAGCCGCCTTCTGTAGCGTGAAAAGGAATATTGAGTCTGTTTTCGACTGCGCGCAGGCGCTGATTCAAACGGTTTAAGCGGCGGGTATGGATTTCAATGGACTGGCTCAGCCGTCTGATCTGCTCATTCATACGCGTGATTTCCCGGTTTTGGCGCTGGTCTTCTTGTGAGAGGCGGGTGAGCTCTCTCGTTTGCTGGGCGTTTTGTCTTTCAAGCTGGGCGACTCTCCGTTCTAAAGCCGTCGGCTGCCGCTCTTCAGACTGAGGGGGCGCATAATAATAGCTTTCCTGCTGCTGATACGGCTCATACTCAACGGGGCTCACTTCGTATTCCTGCTGCTGAGGGAAATAGGCAGATGGGGTGTAGTACTGATATGGGTTCATTCATCATTCTCCTTATCTAGTGAAGTCTTTATACACTATGTAGTCAATTGCACAGTGCCACGGCATCCGCCTAACTTACAGGCGTAAAAAAGCTTCAAAAGAAGGTGATCATGTTGCGGAACATACGGATTTTCATCATGACGGTTCTTGTTATCGGATGCGTCATGATAACAGGCTGCTCGCAAAAGAAAGCAGACGAACCCCCTTTTTATTACGGGACATGGGATGCGGGGCTGAAACCGGGCCCGATGGACGGGGTCAGATCTGAAACCGTCACGTTTACGAAAGACAGCGTGCTGACAAAGCAGGTCATTAAAGGCCGCGGCGAGGTTCCCATGCCCTCAGATGTTTACAAGGTGGTCTCACAAAACACGGACGGGACGATCGAGATTGAATACCTCGGACATCCGCACCCCGTCAAAAGCACGTTGAAAAGAGGAAAAAACGATACGCTCATTTGGAAGATATACGGAGAAACAAAAACAATGACAAGAATAAAAACCGGCGGGGAGGATGCACATGAGAAATAAGGCTGCCGACAGACTCGTTTTGACGGGTGTCATCGTACATATCATTCAATGGTTTTCACTGTTATGGTTATTTTTTATGCTTTTTGATCAGTTCGGGCGTTTTACCATTTATAATCCCAATGTCGTCAACGGCAGCATGCAGTCTTTTTCATTCTTTGATATGATGCGCGCTCTTCTGTTTTCCGGCACGCTGCGGAATACGCTCCTGCTGTTTCTGTTTGCGGCGATGCTCATTTACTTGTGGGTGAACGCTCTGTTTATCCTGCTGGAAATCGTTTCTTATATCATGATCAGGCGGAACAGCCGTTCATTATGGGCATACTTTCCCGCAGCGATGGGAATAAAGCTTGCCCTTCTGGACATAGCGGCCGTCCCTTTCTTTGCGGCGGGGCTGATGCTCTTGAAGCAGAAAACAGATGACAGCGGCGAACAAGCTGACAAGGGGAAAAGACGGCCCCGCATCCGGAGGCAGGCCCGGTATAGGAAGAGAAGGCGGAGAAACTTGTCCGTTTGATTTTTCATTGAAACGAAAAAACGATATGATGAAAGCATAAGCAGAAAAGGATACAAAGGAGATGCAGGATGTACAAGTTAATCGCAATAGATATGGACGGAACACTATTAAACGATCATCATGAAGTGACGGCTGAAGTCCGCGGGGCGCTTGATGCCGCCAAAGCGGAAGGGGTCAATATCGTCCTGTGCACGGGCCGGCCGATCGGCGGCGTGCGTCGGTATTTGGAAGAGCTGAACTTACAGGAAGAAGGAGACTTTGTGATTGCCTATAACGGCGCACTCGTCCAAAATACGTATACAAACGGTGTCGTGGCCGAGCAGTCATTAGGCTTTGAAGATTTGGAGTCGCTTTACGAGCTGAGCTTACAGCTGGATACTCCGATGCATTACTTTGACACAGCCAATCTGTACACGCCGAACCGGGATATCAGTGAATACACGGTATACGAATCATACATTACGAAAGTGCCGCTTCATTTCCGCACGATCGATGAAGTGCCGAAGGATATTCTGATTCCGAAAGTCATGTTCATTGACG
Source organism: Bacillus sp. SYZHCR11 (assembly GCF_057196865.1). NCBI lineage: Bacteria > Bacillati > Bacillota > Bacilli > Caryophanales > Bacillaceae > Bacillus > Bacillus sp. SYZHCR11. The sequence continues at coordinate 828,899 of NZ_JBXUND010000002.1, read as the reverse complement.
ATCCGGACAAGCTGGAGAAAGCGATCGCTTCTATTCCGGAATCATTCAGGGAAACATACACAATGGTCAAAAGCGCGCCATTCTTCCATGAGATTCTTCACCCGAAAGTCAGTAAAGGAAACGCGGTCAAGCTGCTGGCCGAAAAACTCGGCATTGAACAGAAAGACGTCATGGCAATCGGCGATAACGGCAACGACATGTCCATGATTCAGTGGGCCGGCTGCGGTGTGGCAATGGCCAATGCCATCCCGGAAGTAAGGGAGATTGCTGATTATGAAACGAAATCAAATAACGAACACGGCGTGGCGCATGCGATTCAGGAGCTTGTGCTGAAAAAATAGGCACCCCATCAGAGGGTGCTTTTTTACCGCGTGTTTTGGTGATATGATAAGCGGAGAGGGGAGGCGCGACATGGATCGTGAAAAACAGCAGCTCAGCATAGAAGCGGCAAAACTATATTATCAATCAGATTACAGCCAGCAGCAGATCGCCGAACGGCTTAATCTGTCACGCCCCACCGTTTCAAGGCTGCTTCAGTACGCAAAGGAAAAAGGGTATGTGCAAATTCGCGTCATGGACCCGTTTGAGGATCTGGATGAACTCGGCGCGAAGCTGGAAGAAAAATACGGGCTGCTTGAGGCGCACGTCGTCTTTTCTCCAAGCGACGATTACCAGGCCATTACACATTACTTAAGCCGCTATGGCGCAGACTATATGCATAAAACCGTAAAGGACGGCGATATACTCGGCGTAAGCTGGGGGACGACGATGTACCAGATCGCAAGCCGCATGGAGCCGAAGCAGGTAAAGAGCGTTGAAGTCGTGCAGCTGAAAGGCGGCATCAGTCATTCCAATGTCAATACGTATTCGTCAGAAACGATTCAGCTGTTCGCCGAAGCATTTCAGACCATGCCGAGGTATTTGCCGCTGCCGGTTATATTTGACAGCGCCGATGTGAAACAGATGGTCGAGCGGGACAGACATATTAAGCGGATCATTGAAATGGGCAGACAAGCCAATATCGCCCTGTTTACGGTCGGAACCGTCCGGGATGAGGCGCTGCTTTTCAGACTCGGCTATTTCCGGGAAGAAGAGAAACAATTGCTGAAAGCACGCGGAGTCGGCGATATTTGTTCGCGCTTTTTTGACGAGGAAGGCAGGATTTGCAGCAGCAGCATTAACGGCAGGACGATCGGAGTTGAGCTTAGCGACCTGAAATTGAAAGAGCGTTCGATTCTGGTGGCGGGCGGCAGCAGAAAATGCAAGGCCATTCACGGTGCCCTGAAAGGAAAGTACGCCAACGTTTTGATTACTGATCAGCATACGGCCAAAAAACTCATTCAAGAATTGTGACAATTCATGAACATAATTTCAATTACCAATTTACATATGTTCAAAATTCGGTTATTCTAAACGTATCCTAGGAAAAAGGAAGTGCATACAATGTCAATTGCAAGTCAAATAGACCATACTGCTTTGAAACCGCATACACAAAAAGCGGATATTTTACAACTGATAAAAGAAGCAAAAGAATATAAATTCGCTTCCGTTTGTGTGAACCCGACTTGGGTCAAACTCGCAGCGGAGGAACTGAAAGGCACGGGAGTTGACGTTTGCACCGTTATCGGATTTCCTCTCGGCGCAACGACATCGGAAACAAAAGCATTTGAAACGAAGGATGCCATCTCAAAAGGAGCCACTGAGGTTGACATGGTCATCAATATCGGCGCATTAAAAGACGGCGATGATGGAGCGGTTGAAGCTGATATCCGCGCGGTAGTTGAAGCAGCTGATAAAAAAGCGCTCGTCAAAGTGATCATCGAAACATGCCTTTTGACAGATGAAGAAAAAGAGCGTGCGTGCCGCTTGGCGGTATCCGCAGGCGCTGATTTCGTCAAAACGTCTACCGGTTTTTCTACAGGCGGGGCAACGGCTGAAGATATCGCTCTCATGAGAAAAACAGTCGGACCGGACATCGGGGTCAAAGCATCAGGCGGCATCAGAACAAAAGCTGATGTTGACAGCATGATCGCTGCGGGCGCGAGCCGGATCGGCGCAAGTGCGGGCGTCTCTATCGTGAGCGGCGGAGACAGCGGCAGCAGCGACTATTAATCAGCATTGCGGAAGCCGAAAGCTTCCGCCATCCTCTTTCTTTGTTGATGCATAAAAAATTGTAAGCGAATACAAATAAAAGGAGAACACATATGAAGTATCTCATCGGAATTATCGGAATCATTGTGTTTTTAGGTCTTGCCTGGCTTGCCAGCAACGGCAAAAAAAGAATCAGAATCCGGCCGATCGCCGTCATGCTCGTGCTGCAGCTGATTCTCGGTTATATTCTCCTCAACACCGGTATCGGGAATTTTCTTGTCGGCGGTTTTGCAAAAGGATTTAACTACTTGCTGGAATATGCATCAGAAGGGATTAACTTTGTATTCGGCGGGCTTGTGAATGCGAAACAGACGACGTTCTTCATGAGCGTGCTTCTGCCGATCGTCTTTATATCCGCTTTAATCGGAATTCTGCAGCATTGGAAGGTCCTTCCCTTCATCACGAAGTATATCGGTCTTGCGTTAAGCAAGGTGAACGGAATGGGGAAAATCGAATCTTACAACGCTGTCGCATCCGCGATTTTAGGGCAATCAGAAGTCTTTATCAGTTTGAAAAAACAGCTCGGCTATCTTACTGAACAGCGCTTATACACGCTTTGCGCGTCCGCAATGTCGACGGTCTCAATGTCGATCGTCGGTTCTTACATGATGATGCTGAAGCCTGAATACGTCGTGACGGCGCTTGTGCTGAACTTATTCGGCGGATTTATCATCGCTTCTATCATCAACCCGTACACCGTCAGCAAAGAAGAGGATTTGATCGTCGTTCCTGAAGAAGAAAAGCAATCCTTTTTTGAAGTGCTCGGTGAGTATATAATGGATGGATTCAGAGTCGCCGTCGTCGTAGCGGCGATGCTGATCGGATTTGTCGCACTCATTGCCCTGGTCAACGGCGTTTTTAACGCGGTCTTCGGCATTACATTCCAGGCGCTGCTCGGATATGTATTCGCGCCGTTTGCGTTTTTAACCGGTATTCCGTGGAATGAAGCGGTGAGCGCCGGAAGCATTATGGCGACGAAAATGGTATCGAATGAATTTGTGGCGATGCAGACGCTCTCATCCGGCGATTTCCATTTCAGCGCGCATACACAGGCAGTGGTATCTGTATTCCTTGTCTCATTCGCGAATTTCTCCTCTATTGGAATCATTACCGGTGCGGTGAAAGGGCTGCATGAAAAACAAGGAAACGTCGTCGCGAGGTTCGGGCTGAAGCTGCTGTACGGCGCAACGCTCGTCAGCTTCCTGACAGCGGCGATCGTCGGATTGATTCACTGAACATAAATGAAGGACAGGTGATAGATCATGAGAATGGTAGATCTTATTGTAAAAAAACAAAATGGAAAAGAACTGACAACAGAAGAAATTCAATTTTTCGTAAAAGGATACACGGACGGAAGCATCCCTGATTACCAGGCAAGCGCGCTGGCTATGGCGATTTACTTTCAGGATATGACGGATCAGGAGCGCGCCGATCTGACAATGGCGATGGTCAATTCAGGGGAAACGATTGATCTCTCCGCCATTGAAGGCATTAAGGTCGACAAGCACTCTACGGGCGGGGTCGGCGACACGACAACTCTCGTACTCGCTCCGCTCGTCGCGGCGCTCGGCGTTCCCGTCGCTAAAATGTCCGGCCGCGGCCTTGGGCATACGGGGGGAACCATTGATAAGCTGGAAGCGATCGAAGGCTTCCACGTGGAATTGTCAAAAGATGAATTCATCAAGCTTGTGAACCGCGACAAGGTAGCCGTCATCGGACAAAGCGGCAATTTGACCCCTGCCGATAAAAAGCTGTATGCGCTGCGTGATGTAACGGGTACGGTGAATTCCATCCCGCTGATCGCAAGCTCAATTATGAGTAAAAAAATCGCCGCCGGAGCAGATGCCATCGTGCTTGACGTCAAAACGGGAGCCGGCGCGTTTATGAAAACGGATGAAGACGCCGTGAACCTCGCCAAAGCAATGGTTCGCATCGGAAACAACGTCGGCCGCCAGACGATGGCCGTGATTTCTGACATGTCGCAGCCGCTCGGTTTTGCGATCGGGAATGCTCTGGAAGTGCAAGAAGCCATTGATACGTTAAGAGGGGAAGGGCCTGAAGACTTAAACGAACTCGTCCTCACGCTCGGCAGCCAAATGGTCGTATTGGCGAAAAAAGCTGAGACATTGGAAGAAGCGAGAACGAAGCTTCAGGAAGTCATGAAAAACGGCAAAGCGCTTGAAAAGTTCAAAGAGTTCCTGAGCAATCAGGGAGGAGACGCTTCTGTCGTTGACGATCCGTCCAAACTTCCGCAGGCGGCGTACAAAATTGACGTTCCGGCAAAAGAAGCGGGTGTCGTTTCAGAAATCGTCGCTGACGAAATCGGCGTCGCAGCGATGCTGTTAGGCGCGGGACGTGCGACAAAAGAGGACGAAATCGACCTTGCCGTCGGTATTATGCTCCGCAAAAAAGTCGGTGACAACGTCGAAAAAGGTGAGCCGCTCGTCACCCTTTACGCCAACCGCGAAAACGTTGACGACGTGACCGCCAAAGTCTATGACAACATCCGCATCTCAGAAAAAGCGGAAGCGCCGAAACTGATTCATACGCTGATTACGGAATAAGACAAAAAAGGCACATACCTCATCAGTATGTGCCTTTTTTTTATGGCATGGTTTTATCCAAATGAATGTCACGGACGGATTGTTTCGGCTGTTTCTTTCTCAAAAAACGAATGAGATAGCACAGGATCATACAAGGAATTCCGCAGAAGAGGGCGATTCTTTGATTGGGATCAAATGCAAGGCCTACGCATGAAGCGAAACATAAGATCACAGCGGCGATCGGAACGAGAGGGTATAACGGCGTGCGGAAGGTCAGATCCGCGACGCGTCCGCCGTTTTTCACATAATGTTTTCGAAATAACAGCTGAGACAGGGCGATGCTCATCCACACCACGACGCCGGCAAATCCGGCTATTGCCACGAGCACCACGTAGACCGTGCCCGGGGCGGCGATGCTTGAGATCAAGGATATGCAGGAAACGGCCATGCTGGCGAGCAGAGCATTCAGCGGAATGCCTTTCGGCGTGACTTTTTTGAACCGGGCGCTGATCATGTTTTCATTCGCAAGAGACCACAGCATCCGGGTGGAAGCATACAGTCCGGAGTTGGCGACCGAAAGCAAAGCCGTTAAAATCACGAAGTTCATGATATCTGCGGCGTATGGGATACCGATCTGGGAAAAGACCGCGACAAACGGACTTTCAATCACACCGGCTTCCTTCCAGGAGATCAGTCCGGACAGCACAAAAATGGCGCCGATAAAAAAGATGACCGTTCTCCAGGCGACATTTCGGATCGAACGTGGAATATCTTTTGCCGGATTGGCGGTTTCACCCGCTGTAATTCCGATCAGCTCCGTCCCTGAAAAGGCGAAGCTTACGGAAATCATTGCGATGAAAACCGCAAGAAAGCCGTTCGGAAACAGTCCGCCGTGTGAGGTGAAATTCGACAGCATCGGAGCTTCTCCCGAACCGTGCAATGAAATCAAACCGAACATCGCGGCGCCGCCTAAGATGATAAATAAAAGGATGGTGACGATTTTGACGCTGGAAAACCAAAACTCTGTTTCTGCAAACAATTTAACGGAGAATGCATTGGCGGCAAAAAGGAGAGCCGCGAAAATCGCGCTCCACATCCAGACGCTGCTGTGGGGAAACCAGCGCTGCATGAGGATACCGGAAGCTGTAAACTCCGATCCTACCGTCACCACCCAATTCACCCAATACATGATACCGACCATAAAACCCGTGGACGGCCCGATAAACGTTGTCGCATACGTTTGAAATGAACCGGTCACAGGCATGGCTACTGACAATTCTCCGAGACACTGCATGACAAGATACATCATCAAGCCGCCGATCAGGTAAGCGGCGATTGTCCCGCCCGGCCCGGCCTGGCTCAATGTATACCCTGTGCTCAAAAACAGCCCCGTGCCGATGACCCCTCCCAATGAAATCATAAATAAGTGCCTGCTTTTCATCGTGCGCTTTAGTTGATTGCCGCCTTGATCAACATCCATCGTGATCTCCCCCTTCTTGCGTGGCATGAGAATCTTCCGGCAGCCGAGATCACGCGTGCCGGATTTGACTTTAACGTGACAATTTAAATCCCTTCAATGCATGTAAAATGACGTGTGCGGCTGCCCGGCTTGTCATATCGCGAAAATCAAGTGTCGGATCAACCTCAACGATCTCAATACCCGAGATGTCAGCCTCCTGGGCTAAAAACCGGACCGCCTGAAGCAGTTCCTCGGTATACAGGCCTCCGGGGCCGATCGCAGGACAGCCGGGCGCATGAGCTTGATCCAGCACATCCATATCAACCGAAATAAAAATGGCGTCGGCTCTTTTTTGAACGGCCGGCAAAGTGTCTTGTATCGTTCGGAGAAGCCCTTTCTCCCGGATCATCTCCATTGTATGCACGTCTGCCTGACGCTCTTTTACATATTGTTCATATGCCAAGCTGTTGCTGAACTCCCTGATTCCAAGCTGAATCAGGTTTTGTCCGCTTATGATATTTTCATCTAACAGACGGCGGAATGGCGTGCCGTTTGTCGGCCCTCCGTCTTCTGTGTTGCGAACGTCGTGGTGGGCGTCGAATTGAAAGACGGCCGTTGTTCCTTTCGTTTCCGCAATGGCTTTAATGGTGGAATAACTGATGGAGTTGTCGCCGCCGAGAATGACGGGCACCCAGTCAGGCTGGTCCGTCAGAATGTCATAAATGGTCCGATAAATGTGTTCGTGAGATTTGACGACATCTGTGACGTGAATCTGAATATCGCCGATATCGTACAGATGGTCAATGACATGCTCCCGCAGCTCCGCGGAATATGCGGAAATGCCGCCGAGCGCCCGGCGGATCGCACCGGGGGCAAAGCAGGCGCCGGAATGGCTGATTGACGACTTAGAAAGCGGAACGCCGATCAAAGCCGGCCCTTTGATCGTTTGTCCCGCCCACGCTTCCGTTACATCGCCGATCCTTGTCACATGGCGGTCGTTGAAGAGGGAGCCGGCTTTTTGCAGAAACGGATACTTATCCAAGAGCGGCTCCCTCCCTTGAAACGACCGTCTTTCCGTTCTTGATGACACGGCGGACATGATTGACGCCGTAATGATACGGGATATACATGTAATTCGGCGCTTCCCAAATGACAATGTCAGCCGCCCGTCCGGCTTTGATTTGTCCGGCCTCTTCGCCTTTTCCGATCGCATACGCAGCGTTAACGGTGACAGCGTGCCAGATTTCTTCTACGGTCATTTTTAAATGAAGCGCGGCAATCGACATAATGAGCTGGAGATTTTCCGTCGGTGAGCTGCCCGGGTTGAAGTCAGTCGCCAAACTGACCCGTACGCCCGCATCAATCATCTCCCGGGCTCTCGCATAAGTGTGTTTTCCGAGATAGAAAGTCGTGCCCGGCAGCAGGACGGCGATCGTTCCGGACTCCGCAAGCTTTTCGATGCCTTCGTCAGATGCCCCTACCAAATGATCGGCAGAAACAGCATGCAGCTCTGCCGCCAATTCCGCGCCGCCGAGCGGGTCAATCTCATCAGCATGGATTTTCAGGCCGAAACCAGCTTCAGCCGCCTTTTTCAGGTAGTCCCGTGACTGGCTGACGGTAAAGACGCCTGTTTCTGTGAAAATATCGGCAAATTGCGCAAGGCCTTTTTCTTTTATGTCAGGCAAAAGCTGCAGCATGCGATTCAGAAATTCGTCAGGGCTGTTCCGGTACTCAGGCGGAATGGCGTGTGCTCCCATAAAGGTCGTGACAAGGTCGACCGGCTGGCGCTCACCCAGTTTTTTCGCCGCGGTCAGCTGTTTCAGCTCCGTGTCTTTGTCGAGTCCGTACCCGCTTTTTACTTCCGCGGTCGTGATGCCGTATGACAGCATGCGTCCGAGGTGAAAAAGCCCTTTTTCAATCAGTTCTTCTTCGGAGGCGGCTTTCGTGTCTTTGACCGTTGACAAAATACCGCCGCCTTGCGCCAGAATATCCAAATAAGACATGCCCTGAATTTTTAAATTCAGTTCTTTTTCGCGGGACCCTCCGAATACAAGATGGGTATGGGGATCGACGAGGCCGGGGGTGACGAGCCGTCCCCCGCAGTCAATAATGTCTCTTGCCTCGTATCCTTTCTCCGCTCCTTGATGTCCGGCAAAAACAATGCGCCCGTCGTGAACGCCGATGACGGCATTTTCCGTGACATGAAGATCCTGCATGCTTCCGCCGGATCGGGGGCCGCCGGATTCCATCGTCAGCAGCTGGCCGATGTTGGTGAGTATGGTATCTATTTGTTTCGGCATGTTACCGCTCCTTTTTCATCGGTATCATAATGTCTTGTTCCTCGGCGACTTGAACCGCTTTTTCATAACCTGCGTCCGCATGGCGGATGATGCCCATACCCGGATCGCTTGTCAGAACGCGGGAAAGCCGTTGTTCCGCAAGGATGCTGCCGTCAGCGACCGCGACCATTCCCGCGTGAAGGGAATACCCCATGCCGACGCCCCCGCCGTGGTGAAAAGAAACCCAGCTTGCACCTGATGCCGTGTTGATCAGCGCGTTCAGCACCGCCCAATCGCCGACCGCGTCGCTTCCGTCTTTCATCGCTTCTGTTTCCCGATTCGGAGAGGCGACAGATCCGCAGTCTAAATGGTCTCTTCCGATGACGATCGGGGCTTTCAGCTCGCCGTTTCTGACCAATTCATTGATGGCGAGCCCCATCTTTTCCCGTTCACCGTAGCCGAGCCAGCAAATACGGGACGGCAGGCCTTGGAACGTGACTTTTTTCTGCGCCATGTCAATCCAGCGGTGGAGGGCTTGATTTTCTGGAAACAGCTCTTTTAATAAAGCGTCCGTGCGGTATATATCTTCAGGGTCACCGGACAGCGCAGCCCAGCGGAACGGCCCTTTTCCTTCACAAAATAAAGGCCGGATGTAGGCCGGAACGAATCCCGGAAAATCAAAAGCATCGGCGAGCCCCTCATCTTTGGCAGCCTGGCGGATATTGTTGCCGTAATCAAAGACGACGGCACCTTTTTTCTTGAAGGCGAGCATGGCTTCCACATGCTTTTTCATACTCTGCTTGGAAAGCCTTACGTATAAATCAGGCTGATCCCGGCGCAGGCGGTCGGCCTCCTCAAGTGAGTATCCTGCCGGAATATAGCCGATCAGCGGGTCGTGAGCGGAAGTCTGATCGGTCACGATGTCAATATGGACGCCGCGGTTCAAAAGCTCATGATGCACCTCTGCCGCATTGCCGAGAAGGCCGATCGATAAAGGTTCTCCGGCTTGTCTGGCTGTTTCGGCCCAGCGCAGCGCTTCGTCAATTGATGCGGTTTTCCGGTCGCAATAGTTTGTTTCTATCCGTTTATCAATCCGTGTTTCATCCGCTTCAACGGCGATGACGACGCCATCATTCATCGTGACGGACAGCGGCTGGGCGCCTCCCATTCCGCCAAGTCCGGCCGTCAGCGTAAGGGTTCCTTTCAGACTGCCGCCGAAATGCTGTCTCGCAAGCTCCGCAAAGGTTTCATAGGTGCCTTGCAAAATACCTTGTGAACCGATATAAATCCAGCTGCCGGCGGTCATTTGCCCGTACATCATCAGTCCTTTTTTCTCAAGGTCATGGAAATGCTCCCAATCCGCCCATTTCGGCACGAGGACCGAATTAGCCAGCAGGACGCGGGGCGCGCGGCTGTGCGTGCGGAACAGTCCGACCGGTTTTCCGGATTGAATCAGCAGTGTTTCATCATCTTTTAATGTTTTGAGGGAGCGCTCAATCGCGTGAAAAGCATCCCAGTTTCGCGCGGCCTTGCCTATGCCGCCGTATACGATCAGATCCTCCGGCTTTTCGGCAACCTCCGGGTCAAGGTTGTTTCGGAGCATGCGGAGCACGGCTTCCTGCTCCCATCCTAAGCATTCAAGTTCGGTGCCGCGGCCGGCGCGGATTGATTTCTTTACATCAGTCATCTTGTAAGTCCCCCTTCATTGGTCATCAGTTTTTGGTGATGCTCATTCGGCAGAAAAGACTCCTTTTTCAGCCAGTCACTCAGATGTTCGATGTCATAAGAAAACACGCGGTCTTCTTGTATGGACGGCACGATGTTTCTCATTTCGAGATAGAGCTGTTTTGTGTACGAGGCGCAATGTTCCGCACCCCGGTATTCCACGGCCTGCAGCGCGCAAATGGCTTCAACGGCAAGCACCCGTCTCGTATTCGCGATGATCTGGTAGGCGTGCCTTGAGGCGATGGTTCCCATGCTGACGTGATCCTCCTGGTTTGCCGATGAAGGAATGGAATCGACACTGGCGGGATGGGCCAGGGTTTTATTTTCTGACACGAGGGAGGCCGCCGCATATTGCATGATCATCGCTCCGGATTGTAAGCCGGGCTGAGGGCTCAGAAAGGGCGGCAGGTCATTCAGCTGCGGATTCACAAGCCGTTCAATACGGCGTTCAGAAATATTCGCAAGCTCGGCCGCCGCCACTTTGAGAAAATCCATGGCAAAGGCGATCGGCTGTCCGTGAAAGTTTCCGCCTGAGATGATTTTGGCGCCGTCTTCGAAAATGAGCGGGTTATCTGTCGCGGCATTCATCTCAATTTCTAATTTTTCTTTTACATACGCTAATGTCTGCCATGATGCGCCGTGGACCTGAGGGATACAGCGGATCGAATAGGCGTCCTGGACACGCAGCTCCCCTTGGACGGTCGTCAGCTTGCTGTCTGACAAGTAATAGCGGATTCGCTCTGCGACATCCATCTGTTCCTGATATCCGCGGGCGGCATGAATGTCCTCGTCGAACGCATCGATAATGCCCTGAAGGCCTTCGATCGTTAAGCTTGCGATCCGTTCCGACTGATAGGCCAGCTTTTCGGCCTCGAGGTAAGCGATCAGTCCCATCGCGGTCATGGCCTGCGTTCCGTTGATCAGCGCGAGCCCTTCCTTAGAGGTCAGGACGGCCGGCTGAAGGTTTGTCTTTTCCAAAGCATGAGCTGCCGGCATCCGGGCCCCTTCGTAAAAGACTTCGCCTTGCCCGATAAGCGCCAGTGCGAGATGAGAAAGCGGCGCCAAATCTCCGCTCGCCCCCAGTGACCCTTGCTGCGGGATGACCGGGTGAATGCGATGATTGAGAAACGCGAGCAGTTGATCAATCAGCTTAGTCCGTACGCCGGAAAAGCCTTTCAGCAGGGCATTGGCGCGCAAAAGCAGCATGGCCCGCGATACAGATTCCGGAAACGGATCACCGACGCCGCACGCGTGAGAAAGAATCAGATTCAGCTGCAGATCCGCGGCGTCTTCTTTTTGAATCAGCACATCGCTGAACTTGCCGAACCCCGTCGTAATCCCGTAAATGGTCTTCTCTTCTTGAACGATCCGTTCAACCGCCGCCCTGCTTTTTTTTACACGTTCCATGCTTTCGGCAGATGCTTGAACCTCTTCAAAATCAAACAGCACACGCTGGGCATCTGCGGTTGTCAGTGAGGAACCGTCTAACGTTACCATCATTTCAACCCCTTTTTCTTTACTTTGGTAAAGCGCCCATACAAAAAGGAGCTATGCCATGAAAATGATATTTCACGCATAGCCCCCTATCATCTGAAATCTATGGGCTGATTCATATGTGATTAATTCCGACTCCGAATGTTTCGTGCTCAAGCCCCTTAATCGGAGCTCCGATCGTGCCGTAAAGGGAAACGGCGATCCAATCGCCTTCCGCCTCGCTTTCATACGGATTTCCCCGCAAGACGGCAAACTTCAGGCCCACGGTACGAAGCAGCGAGCCAAGCAGCATTTCGCCCCGCGTCACTCCGTGCAAAGCTTCCATTGTGGCATGATACAGCGCATGTGATTCGCGATAACCCTCAGATTGAATGACGCCGCTCTTTTTGGAAGCGGTTTCAATTGCAGCTACCACCTTATGCGCATCCATTGAACCCACCCTGCCAAGACAGACTTTCCAGCCGTCCCGTTCCAGCCGGCTGATCTGCTGGTTTTCTTCAGTCTCATGAAGCAGAAGAAGGACGGACAATCGCCCGATGCGGCGGTCTTTGTGTAAGGTCATATATGCTTCACTCAATTCTTAAATATTCTGATAACTAGTAACTGTTTTTTATATTAAGTGTTTGCGAATCAGAAGTCAAAACTTTTTTTCCAGTCTTTCACAAATCAGATTGCTATTGTATTAAAGCGGTACATCGGGAAGCCGGCGCTGTTGATCACATATTTCCGCCATCCGCGTCATAAAATGGAGCGTTGTCTTGAAAGCGTTTTAAGAAAAGAAGAGAGCGAGGAGATTTCAGAAAATGAAAACCAGTTTCTTTCGTGTGTGCCTGGTCTCAGCAGCGATTATCGGGTTCACTCTGCCGCAGGCAAAAGCCCAGCATCCCGTTTTTTCAGAGGTCAGCGTGCATGATCCGTCCGTCATCAAAACAGGCGATACATACTATGTATTCGGCTCGCATTTGGCTTCCGCCAAGTCGAAAAACCTGATGCAGTGGCAGCAACTGTCTTCAAGCGTCAATCCCAATAATCCCCTGATCCCGAACGTCTACTCCGAATTAAAAGAGACATTCGACTGGGCCCAGTCTGATACGCTGTGGGCGCCGGATGTGGCTCAGCTGGCTGACGGGAAATATTACATGTACTATAACGCCTGTAAAGGAGACTCGCCGCGATCCGCTCTCGGTGTCGCCGTGAGTGACAAAATCGAAGGACCCTACAAAAACAAAGGCATCTTTTTGAAATCAGGCATGGAAGGAAAAAGCGAAGACGGCACGACGTATCATGCAAACGTTCACCCGAACGTCGTAGATCCGCAAACGTTTTTTGACCATAAAGGCAAGCTCTGGATGGTGTACGGCTCTTACTCCGGGGGGATTTTTATACTGGAAATGAATCCGAAAACCGGTTTCCCGCTCCCGAACCAAGGCTACGGAAAAAAACTGCTCGGCGGAAATCACAGCAGAATCGAAGGCCCGTACATCAGCTACAATCCGGAAACGAAATATTACTATCTGTATCTGTCATTCGGCGGACTTGACACAGCCGGCGGCTACAATATGCGTGTGGCGCGCTCTAAAAATCCGGACGGTCCGTACTATGACGCCGCAGGCCATAACATGCTTGACGCCAAAGGAAAAGACGGCAGTTTCTTCGATGACAAAGCAATTGAACCGTACGGGGTCAAACTCATGGGCGGCTACAGCTTCGCCTCACAATCTGAAAAAGGCACGGGCTACGTTTCACCGGGACACAACTCCGTGTTTTACGACGGGAAAACGAAACGATCATACCTCATTTTCCACACCCGTTTCCCGAACAGAGGCGAAGAGCACGAAGTCAGAGTGCATCGGCTGTACATGAACAAAGACGGATGGCCCGTTGCAGCGCCGTACCGCTACGCAGGAGAACCGGATACACACATATCGGCAGCCGCCGCATCCGGAGCCTACAAACTCATCCAGCACGGAAAAGACATTACAGCTACGATCAAAACCCCAAAAACCATCCGGCTTAACAACGACGGCACCATTTCCGGGGAAATGACCGGAACCTGGACAATAACCGACAGCAGCAAAGCCCGAATCAACCTGAACGGCACACATTATGACGGTGTCTTCCTGAAAGAATGGGACTCAGCGAGAGAGAAAGAAGTTGTAACGTTTAGTGTGCTGAGTGTTGATGGGGAGGCTGTTTGGGGAGTGAAGTAACTTTGTAATGCATTTACAAGTACTAGACTAGTTTTATCCAAAAGAGATATAATAAGTATGTATATGCAATTAACGCAAATCTAATTCTTAAACTTTAGTCCTTGAATAATGTTTTTTAAAATAGGAGGGAAGTTCTATTCTTGTATATAAAGATCGTTTATTTAATAATATTATACTAAATCCATATAACAAAGGAAGAAGAAAGCTAAAAGTGATTACTGCTTATGCTTCCCCTGCTTTTTTACATCATGTACTATATGGACTTAATGAAATTGAAATTGAAATGTACATCGGTATGACTAAATATCAGCCAATAACAGTATGGGATCACAAAGAATACTTAAAAATGGCGAGTGAAACTAATAGATTAAGTGTAAATTATTTTTATGGAGAGAGACCTGTCCACTCTAAAATTATTTATTGGGAGCAGGAGGGATTATTTGCATCAGAACTAGCTTTTGTTGGATCTGCAAATTTTACTAGAAATGGCTATGCTAATTATAGCGAAATAATGGCAGAGGCTGACTCAATAGAAATAGGAAATATTTTCAGTGATATTGGGGAGTATATAGATTTTAAGCATCCCAATATTGAAGAGTATATTACATTTACATATCAGTCTGATTTGAGAAGTTCAGAACAAGAAGGGTCTGGGTTAGGGAAAATAGTAAAAGAAAAAGAATATAAACATTTTGATTTTCCGTTAACTATTAAAAGTAATAGAAGGAAGATTCATCAAAAATCAGGATTGAATTGGGGACAGCGTCCGGATAGAGAATCGAATCAAGCCTATATCCCTATTCCTAAAGAAGTTTATACAACTGACTTTTTTCCAGATAAGAAAATGCAATTCAATTTGATAACAGATGACGGAGAGAGTTTTACATGTGTAGTAGCGCAAGAAAACAATAAAGCTCTTGAGACACCAGAGGATAATAGCATACTGGGAAAATATTTCAGAAAAAGACTCAACGTACCATTAGGCAGTTTTGTTAGGGTTGAAGATTTAGATAGGTACGGGAGACATCATGTCACCATATATAAAATAAATAATGAAACTTATTTTATGGATTTTAGCTAAGGGAGAAATATAATGATTCGATCTGGAATAAGTAAGGTTGAGAAGTTCAGCAGAGTCTTAAAGAGAGAATTAGCAGAAAAGGAAATCAATAAGATAAAAAAAACAGCTGAAGAAATGAATGAAAAGATAGGGTTTCCTAATAATGAAACCCGTCAAGGCTTACTGTTTGGACAAGTACAAAGCGGTAAAACAAATAATATGTTGATGACAATTGCTCAAGCCTCGGATAATGGCCATCGTTTATTTATCATACTGACATCTGACAACCTGTGGTTGTATGACCAGACCTTAGAGCGTGTTCAAGAAGCGCTCCCCGGGTTACTTACTCTTGGAAAGGATTCTTGGGGAATTGAATCAATGACCTCTAGAATTCAAACAGCGTTAAACCATAACGGAGGAGTTGTTTTAGTTACCACTAAGAATAAAAAAATATTACCTAAAATGCAGGAGTTTATTAAAGAGCATATACCCCGGAATACAAGATCAGTTATATTTGATGATGAAGCAGATCAAGCAAGCTTAAATACGTTTGCCAATACTGAAGTGCAGGATAAATTAAGTGAAGTAAGTGCTGCTATTGTTAACCTTAGAGATTTTTTTAACAATCATGTCTACGTTCAAGTAACCGCTACGCCTCAAGCACTGTTATTACAAGGCGCAAACCAAGAATTCCGACCGGATTTTATTGTGAAATTCAGTCCCGGCGCAGGTTATATAGGGGGAGAAGCGTTCTTTGAAGAAGGTGCTGGTGCTCTCAAGACATTTGCAGACTCAGAGATTGATGACATAATGAACGAAGAATCAGATATTGCTCCCCATACAAAGGGGCTCGCTATCCCTACCGGTTTAAGACAAGCTCTATGCACTTTTTTTATTGGAGCTTCAATTAAAATTTGCAATGGAGAAGGGACAAATTATACATTTCTTTGTCATGTCAGTCATAAACAGGACGACCATCGAAGGTTAGAGACGATGGTTAATGGTTTTATTACAAGTCTATCTAAGGCTTTGCACGAAGAGAACCATGAAACAGAAAAAAATATTGTATATACTTATTTAAATGAAGCTTATCAAGATTTGCTGCAAACTAACAGCAGGACGCCTTCATTTGAATTAGTTATAGCGGAGCTAGCTGATAACATAACCAGCACGCAGTCACAATTAATTATTTCGGGGAGTCATTTTAAAAAACCTAGATACAGTTCCCCATTCAATATTCTAATAGGAGGAAATAAATTAGGCAGGGGAGTAACAGTTAAAAGGTTATTAGTTACTTATTATGGACGTTCCAGCCAAGCGCCCAAAGTTGATACAATTCTTCAACATGCCAGAATGTATGGTTATAGAGAACGAGATTTAGGTGTGTTAAGATTTTTCACATCGTACTCAATAGCTGAGATTTTTACAGAAGCCTATCTTTCTGAAAAAAGATTAAGAACAGTAATTAATAAGGCTGATTCTAGTGACCTTCAAGCATTAGTTCTGTCAAGGACAAAACACTCTTTGCTCAGGCCGACAAGATCGAATGTTATCTATCTGGATTCTGTATTATTTTATATGTCAGGAAAACGCTATTTTCCCAGAAATCCATTGGTAAGTAATGTGGGTTTGTTAGATCAGTTATTAGAAGATTATAAAGATGAACAAGGGCTGGAAATGATAACGATTCAAAGATTGATAGAAATCGTCAATCTAACTAAGTCTAAGAATATTGAGGGCGGCAGCTGGGATGATGAAGCAATTTTAGCTTGTTTGAAAAATATGAAAGAGATGTATAATAACCGCGGCTATATTGCCGTACGCAGAAACAGAGACATAAAAAAGAATGCCAGAACAATGCTATCATCGGATGATAATTTATTATTTAATCCGCATGGTCCGACTTTAATTATGTATAAGTACACTGGATCTGCGAATAAAGGGTGGTCTGATGATACACCTTTATGGGTGCCTAATTTAAGGTTCCCAGATGGAAATACCTATTTTATGTTTTCAACTAATGACATACCGAACGATTAAAATTACTATAAAAGGACGGGACTGATCTTAACGATCGAATATTGATTAAAAAAGGGGGTCAGTCTCTTTTTTATTTTTAAACAAATGAAAAACTTGCAAATGTTGTCATTTGCAAGTAACGATGTATTTTAGATGAGAAATGGAACTTTTTCCTCTTTAACTAACTCTTTAAAAGTCCATTTTGGCTCAATGGAGTCATATTCAATTCCAGCAAACGTTTTTAGTATCGCTTCTGCAATAATTTGAGCAGCTTTTGGAGGGACAGCCATGCCGATTTGCTGTCTTACCTTTTCTTTCTTTCCTTCAAATACAAAATGATCAGGAAAGGTTTGCAGGCGTGCCCGTTCTCTATTTGTTAAGGCGCGGGGCTCTTCCCAATGGTACACGTGAGTGCCGCCGCCGCCGCTTCCAGTCACCGTATAAGATGGTTCATCCGGATGAAGACGTTTATAAATCTGACTCATTCGGGCACCTTTCACTTTAAGTCGTAATTCTTCCGGAATGCCCTCATACCAGGCGTTCTTTCCGGGAGGAATATAGTTCAGCATCTCAATAGTTTTTTGATTATGTTTCGTAGGCTCATGATTTTCAGTAAAATCAAGAATAGGCGGATTATTGAGTGCGTCGTATGCAGTAACATACTGAGTTGGAGTAGTAGGAGCAGGAATTTTAAATTCTAAATTCTGGTCTTTTCTGATACCTACTATAATAATACGGTGTCTTTTTTGCGGTACGCCGTATTCCTCAAATTTATATAAGTGAGGAGTGATTGTATAACCCATCCCCGCTTCTCCCAGTTCCCTCAATATCTGAATAAAAGCTTTACCTTCATTTGCACTTTGCAGACCGCCCACATTTTCAGCAATGAAAAATTTTGGGTTATGATAATTGAGCACCTTTACACCATATGAGTAGAGAGGGCCGTAATCGCCGCTCATTCCTTTATGTTCTCCAACTATACTGTAATCATTGCAAGGGAATCCAAAGGCTAATGCATCTATAGGAGGGAGGCTTTCTATATCCAATTCTTGCACAGGACCCTCAATTACTGACGGGTCATCAATATTTTTGCAGATATTTCTTCTGTATGTTTTACATGCAGATTCGTCATAATCATTAGACCACTCATGTTTTATGCTGTATTCATTACCGGAACTGTCAACGACACGGGCGCTTGTAATTCCTAAAGACAGTCCTCCTGGTCCGCTGAACAATTCTCCTTTTCGGAAGATCATATAAAAACCTCCATTTGTTGATCTCATACACATTATAAACTATAACACATCTTAACGCTAAAAAGAGAACGTTTGTTTCGCGAATTTAAAAGGAGAAAACTTTTGTTTTAATAGAAGATTTAAATGTTTTCATTGAGGGAAAACTTTTACAAATCGGGAGGGGAATCGTATGGCTGACACTCATACAAAAGAACAAAGAAGAAAGAATATGCAGGCGATTAAAGCAAAATCAAAATTAGAAGATAAAGTATCCGCAGCCTTATGGAACAGGGGGCTGCGATTCAGAAGAAATGTTTCATCTCTTTTTGGTAAGCCAGATATAGCTATTAAAAAATACAAAATTGTTATCTTTGTTGATTCTTGCTTTTGGCACGGATGCAGCTCTCATGGAAATCAGCCAAAAAGCAACAAAGCGTATTGGGAGAAAAAACTGAAGCGGAATAAGGAAAGAGATCAAGAGGTTACTTCCTACTATATAAAACATGGCTGGCATATATTAAGGGTTTGGGAACATGCTTTTAAAGAGAATTTTGAAAGAACAATAGATGAGATAGAAACTTTTATAAAAACGAATATGTAGATAACTGATTATAAATTTTCCCGATGATAAATAATTCCTTTTTCCTACTCATCCAAATAAACCCATAGTGTAACATGAAAATAGTCTATAATGCCCGAAATTTACAAGCGAGGTGTTTACTTATACTAGCAGAGATGAACGCATTACATTCGGCAAGAGCCGACTTTGCTATAAAACAAGAGCACATTCATGCCTTGAAACAAGTCAGACATGAAATAACAAATTTAAAACATGAGTTTGCAGATATCAACCATTTGATCAGTCAGCCTCATTTATCCCCGCATACGTGGAAAGGGAGCCATGCAAAGGCCTTTGAAGAGTGTCGCGAAGATATGGCACATGCCTGGGCTGATATCAAAAAGGACCAGGTGAACGGGATAATTGAACGCACTAATGAAAAGATTTCTATATTAGAGGGTGACGTGCATACACTTCAGCACAGAATACGATCTATTGAGAATGAGATCCGAAAACAAAAAGAGAAGAGATGAGGTGCGATATGGGACAGGAGATCAAGATGGATTTCCATATGGTAAAGCAGGGGACAAACTGAAGCTGTATCAAGCCCATTTTTGCAAAGTGAGGTTATGCCCTATGTGTGCGTGGCGCCGGTCGTTAAAAATTGCTTATCATAATAAATTAATTGTGGAAGAAGCTAACCGGCAGTACGGTTGCGGGTGGATTTTTCTCACGCTGACTGTCAGAAATGTAGCAGGAGAAGAGCTGAAGTCTAAGATTTTTGACATGATGAAAGGGTTTAATCGTCTCATGAAATACAAAAGGGTCGATACAGCGGTACTTGGCTATTTTAGAGCTTTAGAGATTACTAAAAATCATGAAGAAGATACATATCATCCGCATTTTCATGTGTTATTGCCTGTGAAAAGAAGTTATTTTGGCAAAAATTATATCAAGCAGGCAGAATGGACAAGTCTTTGGAAAAGGGCGATGAAACTGGACTATACGCCGATTGTTGACATTCGAAGAGTCAAGGGAAGAGCTAAAATTGATGCTGAGCAAATTGAGAGCGATGTGCGGGAAGCCATGATGGAGCAAAAAGCAGTTCTCGAAATTTCTAAATATCCTGTTAAGGACACGGATGTGGTGCGTGGCAGCAAGGTGACGGATGATAACTTAAATACTGTGTTTTACTTGGATGATGCGCTTTCTGCGCGAAGGCTGATCGGGTACGGCGGCATTTTGAAGGAGATAGGAGATACATAAAGATCTGAGATCTGAACCTTGAAGATGCGGAAGACGGCGATCTGGTTAAGATTGATGAGGAAGACGATGAGGTGGCAAACAGCGCTTTTGAGGTCATGGCTTATTGGCATCCCGGCATCAAAAATTACATAATCAAGTGAAAGGGAGCAGGCCATGTGGCTTGCTCTCTTACTTTGTGGAACCGTTATTCAATACAAGCAGAAACGATGGCCGTAATGCCAAAGAAGTCCATTATCGCCTCTTTTATTTCAGGGCTGGCTTTTGAAGCTGCTTTGGAGACTGCTTTGTTCCAAGCGGTTTTTTTACTGCGGTATTTTTTCTTGTAATAATTGTAGTACTGATATGTTTTAGTGACGAATGTCTTTACTCCACCCAAGGCTTTTATTGCCTTTTTGATCTTTAACAATTTTGCAGGAGCGAAAGCTAGGCTGGCAAGTGCGGTACCGACAGCACTTATACAACCTAGGACACCTTGAGTCTTGAATGGTTTGTCCGATTGATGAAGCTCAGTTGCAGCGGCGTTCATATCATTGATTAGCGATTGATCATCGATGTTATTTCTGAACCAATCTAAAATTGCATCAGAACCTTGGTTGACCACTGAGTCAGGTATGTTTTCAATTGCGTATAATGCTTTTTGACTAGAAAGCAAACTTGAAAATTCTTTTTCGAGATTAGTGTCTCGAACTAATGATTGATTATTCGGTGATTCAGCGGCTTCAGCGGCTGTCGTTCCAAGGATTGAAAATAAAAACACTGAAACAACTGCCAAAATAATTTTACTTCTGTACTTTAGAACAAATTTCATATTATCCCCCTTTTTTACTTGAAAATACCTTGTAAATTATAAACCATTTTACCACTTGATTCCATAGCGGAAATTGTGTCATGATGGATTTAGGTATATAAAGTGTTTAACAGAAAGAGTGAGGGGATCAGCAATGAGTGACAAAAAATATGAATCTATACACTGGTTTGCGTCAGTACTAGCGTTTTTATTAATAATTTTGAATAGCTTTTTTACAAAAATTGAGGGTGTAACTGTTGGTATTGCGATTGTATACATAGTGATCATGGGAATTGTTAGGAGTACATGGAAAAAAGCTAAAATAGATTAAGCAGGCCTTCAGGCCTGTTTTTTTATTGCGGTGCAAAAGAGAGAAAATTGTTATGCATGAGTGAAAAAATAAAAAAGTGGACTCGGTGAAAGTCTCCTTTTTTGTAACACGCCTGACGGAAATCGAGAGATTTAGCATGTACACAGGGTGGTGTGTATAAGTGCGCCATTTTCCGTGTGTTCTATTTCCAAAATTGCCACTACTTTTTTTGTTTAGTGGCTGCGATCATTCTTTGTGTCTCTAGCGACTTCCGTAATGCCGCAGTGAGTGTCTCGTGTCTTTCATGCTGTCTTTTTTCGAATTGTTCCATCCGTTCCGCCATTCTTTGGTTGAATTCTTCCTGTCGCTTCATGAATTCCACCAAAGGATTGTCCTGTAGCGATGTAGCGGTATCCGATATGGTCAGTTTTGAACGATACAGGCTTGCTATATGCTTTACCGTTTCGTCGAGTGAGTGTCCATTGATCTTAGTCATTGTACATAGATACTCTAAAGTCTTTACGTCATCTTCGGTATAGAGTCGCCATCCTTTCGAATCTTTATTGAACGAGTAGCCTTGTTCTTCAAGCATACTGGCATACTTGCGGACAGTCACCGGCTCTATACCGAGGTGTTTTGCGACGTCCTTGGACGATAATTTGACTCCCATATCCATCACGAATCACCTCGTAAAATAGGTTCGCTATGGCGAGGTCAGACACCTTTAAGTGTTGCATCCTTTATTATGATTTGAGTTGTTTTGAAAAGGGTGCATTTTAAAAGGCGCTGCATACCTAAACGAGAGGAAAAATCCAGTCATGACAGGGGACTGACTGGGTTCTTTTGTGTTTGAGTTTGTTTTGGAATTTAGGAGCGGTCACGGAGTGCCCAGTTATACGCACCAAATAAATTGGGGCGTACTGGCGAAAATGACCCGCAGGGCCTTTTGATAAAGAGGAGGGGGTAGTAATGCAAGAGATTCATTTTGAAACAGGGATGAAATATGTAAGAGCAACCCTTGGCTTTGAGGGCTTAGTGCTGACGGAAGAAGAGGAAAAGCTCTTAGAAAGGCGGTTTCATGGAGAAATCACAGAAGAAGAATACATACGAAAAGCGCTAGAGCTGTCTTATTCCGGTAGTTCAAAATAAGTGATGTGAAGTTTTCGAGGGGTTGGGAAGGAGCCGAAAAAATGAATGTTGATAAGAAGAGGGAAATCCAAAGAAAATATAAAGAGCAAATGCGAAGGAAAAAAGTGACCTACACTGTAGAAGCAGTGGTTGTTACTGCGATTGTTGTGTTAATTATTTTTTTGAATTGCGTTATTAAAGGATTTTAGGGAAGCAAGCGAATAGGGCGTGAGTCAACGGTAACCGGACCGTAGGGAGGATTAAGGAGTTGACTCACTCAGCGCCACCCGGACCCTTTTAGAATGAAAAAACGCTACGGCTATATCTATGTCGACCGCGGCAATGACGGAAAAGGCACGTTTGAAAGAAAGAAAAAGAAAAGTTTTTATTGGTATAAAGACGTCATCGCCACAAACGGAGAAAGTCTGTAAGCGCAATGTTCCGGAGAAAGCCGGCAAAATTGACATTCAGCAAAGAGAGGAGGACAATAAAAGCAGAAAGGCGGGATTCATATGTTTAAAAAAATTCTTGCAGCAGTAGACGGTTCAGACATGAGCAGCAAAGCTTTGGACGCAGCGATCCATCTGGCGAAAGAACAGCAGGCTGAACTCACCATTCTCTATGCGGGACGTGAAGCCGTTGTCTCCACATCAGCCCTAACAGGGATTGTCTATGTTCCGGAAAACTTCATTGAAGACATCAAACATGAAGTCGAGCAAAAAGGAGCGGCCATTCTGGAAAATGCCAAGCAGAAAGCGGCTGAAAGCGGGGTAAACGCGGAAAGCCTGTACGTCCAAGGCGAACCTGCGCATCAAATTTTAAACATAGCGAAAGAACAGCATTTCAATCTGATTGTCGTCGGAAGCCGCGGAATCAGCGGATTTAAAGAAATGATGCTCGGAAGCGTGAGCCATAAGGTCTCACAATTGTCTCCTTGTCCTGTACTGATCGTTCATTAAACAGAAGACCCTGCTGATGCGGGGCTTTTTTTAATGAGAAAAGACCGCCGTCTTTCGAAAAATAGGATGAAATCTTCCTCTGAATCAAGTAAAATGGCTGTTAGTATTTGTCTGAATAAACAGTCAATGATATGGGGGAAGCAAATCAATGCAAGCTGAACAAACATCAAATGCCGTCATCAAAATGGTCATTTCCATGGTCATTTTCGGATCAATCGGCTTTTTCTCGGAACATACGAATGTTCCTTCAATTGAACTGGTCTTTGTGAGATGTCTGTGCGCCTCTTTGTTTCTGGGCGTTTGCTGGTTTGGTTCCGGACGGCACCGCACCGAACAATGGAACCGGCGCGAGGTGTTGCAGACATTGGCCTGCGGATTTTTTCTCGTGCTGAACTGGGTGTTTTTATTTAAATCGTTTGAGGAGACATCAGTGACGATAGCCATTTCCGTTTATCATCTGGCTCCGGTTCTCGTCCTTCTTCTAGGGAGCCTTATATACCGGGAGAAACTGCATATTGTGTCCGTCACTTCCATCGTGATTTGTTTTCTGGGCACCGCCCTGATTTCCGGCATCAACGGAAATACGTCATTTTCTCAGCTGATGGGATCGGGTATTATTTGGGCCGTGCTGGCCGCCCTTTTTTACGCCTTTACGACACTGGCCGGGAAAGGTATCAACAGTCTCAGCCCATATGCGGTCACCTGTTTGCAGACCGGGTTGGGCGTTATCATTCTTCTCCCGTTCGTCCGTTTCGGCGCTTTTTCTGATTTGTCGCATGTGAACTGGATCATGATTGTGTCAACCGGTATCATTCATACGGGAATTGTGTATTTGCTTTTTTTTGACAGCTTGCGGTTTTTATCCACCCGGTTTATATCAATCATCGTATTTCTTGATCCGGCGGTGGCGATTGTGCTTGACACCGTATTTACGGGGTTTCGCCCCGACCTTTATCAATCTTTGGGGATTGTATTGATTTTTGCGGGAATGGCACTGTCCCTGATTCGAAAGCAAAAAGCCGTGCCGGCGGAAACTCAGGCAGACAGCACCCGTATATAGGCGGCCGTATCGGCTGCTTTTTTTGTTTTGGGGCTTTTCAGCCATAACGAAAAAGCAGACAAACAGATCATGGAAAAAGAGGATAGTAATTGTATAATACTTCATGTGTTTGCAATTTAAGAGATTAAAGGAGTGAAGGGCATGAAAAAGAAGACGCGTCATCTCGCTTTCTTGGCTGCACTCGGCTTTGCGCTTTGTCTGGCCATCGTATGTTCCGCATCCAAGCAGGCAGAAGCGGCAGCGGCTTATCCGGATGTGATGCAGGGACTTACCGGATTCGCTGGCAATGCGAAGGATCATAACGGAAAAGCAAAATCCGCCGTATCGGGAGGCCAGGGCGGCCCCGTCGTCTACGTCAGCAATCTCAATGATCTGAAAAACAATGCGGGCGGAACGGACCGCAAAACCATCGTCATCACAAGTGATATTTCTTCCCCGGGGAAAGCCGTTGTGACAGTCGGCGCCAATAAAACCATCGTCGGCTCTTATACCAGCCACAGGCTGACCAACATCTATCTGACCACCGGCTCCGGATCAAACAATGTGATTTTCAAAAATCTCATTATCAGCCATAATGCCGCCATTACAGGCAACAACGACATTCCGATGTACATAGCGAACGGGCAGAATTACTGGATTGACCACGTGTGGTTTGAAGGACACAGCTACAATCCGAACAGCCACAGCGATTTGGGAAAGCTTCTGTATGTCGGCGCCAAAGCGGATTTTGTGACGCTGTCTAACTCTAAATTCACAGACCATCTGTACGGCCTGATTCTCGGTTATCCGAATGATGATAACGAAGGACGCAATTATATCGGCTATCCGCATATGACGATCACCAACAACTATTTTAATAACGTCTATGTGCGTTCACCGGGCCTGATGAGATACGGCTATTTTCACGCAAAAAACAACTATGTGACCAATTTCAATTTAGGATTCACCATTCATACAAACGCGACTGTCTTCTCAGAAGCCAACTATTTCGGTAACGGAAATGAAAAAGGCGGAATGATAGACGACTACGGGACGGCCCAATTCACCGACATCGGTTCATTCCCGTCGCTCAAAGCCCCGAAATCACCGCGCACCGGCTGGAATCCGAGATCAAATTACAGCTATGGCACCCTTTCAGCCCAGGACGCCAAAAACTTCGCCCAATCTTACGCGGGAGCGCAAAATACAAATCTCCGCTATCCATAATACGAAAAACCGCCGGCAGCCGGCGGTTTTTTTATATGAATAAAAGGTTCAAAATTCCTATAATCCTTAAAATAACCTTAAATACCTAGGAAAATATTGATAAACAATTTCAATAATATTACTATTGTTAAGCCTATATTACAAAAGAAGGAGGAGAACCTATGAAAATAGGAAAAAAGAACAAGTGGAAAAAATGGCTGGCCGGCACTCTTGCGGCAACGCTTATGATTTCCATTGCGCCTGCCGATGTATTTGCGGCAGAAACGCGTGAAAAACAAGATCAAGCGAAAACCGCCGCCATTCCGGCAGCAGACCCGGAAAAAGATCTTCCGGCGGAAAAAGCATCCGAGCAGATGCCGTTTGATCAAAAAGATATCAATCAAGACGGTGAGATCACGTCTGAAAGAACTGAGAATTCAAAACTTTATTATGAGGGCGAAGGTGTATACAAACAGGAAATCTACACAGACCCCATTCACACGAAAGAAACCGCCAATGCGGACTGGGAAGACGTTTCCCCTGAATTGAAAACCGGCTCAAAGGATGTCGGGACGGAAAATACAGTGCTGAACTCCGATTTTCTGAAGCAAATGAAAAACGGATTATACGCTACATTTGAACATGATGATCATAAGCTCACATACTCATTAACCGGCGCAAAAGGCCCCGATCAGGCTGCAATCACTCCGACAGATGCCTCAGCAAAAGTGAAGGAAGACAGCAACGAGCTTACGTATCAGCAAGTGTTTCCTGCTATTGATTTACAAACCTACACATTTAACGAAAACATAAAAGAAGACCTTGTGCTTCACAAATATGAAGGCTACAATTCCTTCACCTTTCAAATCAAAACCGACCTTCAGGCTAAAGAACAGGAAGACGGCTCGATCGCGTTTTCTGATGACAAAGACAATGTCGTCTACACCGTGCCGAAGCCTTTTATGACCGACTCAGATCTCGACGAGAAGTCAGGTGAGGTCAGCAGGTCAGAAGATGTCAGCTTCAAGCTTGAAAAAAACAGCGAAGGCTACTTGCTGCATGTAACGGCCGATGAAAAATGGCTGAAAGATCCCAAGCGGGTTTATCCGGTATCTATTGATCCTTCCACATCAGTATCCGTGTCATCCGATACCTTTGTCATGAGTGCGTACCCGACGACAAACTACTCTGCCGCGTCGCAGAAATGGGACGCCGGATTGAAAGCGTACGTGCTGAAAACAGGTTATTATGACGGCACAACCGGAACGAACTACGCATTTATGAAGTTTGATAATCTAAAGCCGATCAAAAACATGACGGTGACAAAAGCGACGCTTAAAGCATACACAGCCCACTCCTATTACGGATCAAAGGCGACGGGGCTTTGGCTCGACACCGTAAACAGCAATTACGACAATGCCAAGATCACGTGGAAAAACAAGCCGGGCTCCAAAAACATCGGCAAAGCCGAGGTCTATAAAGGCCAATGGGCAAGCTTCGATGTCACATCCGCAGTCAAGTCGTGGAACAGCGGCGGCGCCAATTACGGCTTTAAGCTTCACACAAACGGCAACGGAAAAGAATATTGGAAGAAGCTGATGTCATCAGCAAACTCTGCTAAAAAACCATACATTGAAGTGACATACACGATTCCGAAGGCGGACACGCCGTCTGTCAAAGCGTATCATAACGGAGATTCGACAGGATTTTTCAATATCAGCTGGAAAAAAGCTGAAGGCGCCAAAAGCTATAAAGTGTGGCTTTATAACGGGAAAGAATATCAGGCCATTTCTGTCGGCAATGCAACCTCTTGGAGCACAAAAGGAAAAAACATCTGGCCGACAAAAGCGGAAATCGACTCCGGCAAATATAAGCTGCATACAGACGGAAAAGGCGGAACTGAATTAGCGCTTAATCCTTCGCCGGTCTATAAAAACGCCGGCGGCAGCTATCCGGCAAGTAAAAATTACTGGGTCGCGGTCAGCGCGGTGTTTGACCAGGGAGAGGGCGCCATGTCTGCGGCCGCCAAGCCCGTCATTCCGAATATTGGCAGAGTTCAGAAACCAAGCACGAAAGGCTTTAATAACAACAACGCCACAGGCTGGTTTGATCTTTCCTGGAAAGCCGTATCAGGCGCAGCCGGGTATAAAATGCAAGTCTTTAACGGCAAAAGCTTTGAAACGCTTGACCTCGGAAATAAAACATCCTGGTCCACAAAAGATCAAAACATCTGGCCGACAAAGGCGGAAATCAGCGCCGGAAAATATGCGCTTCACCTGAAAGACAAAAAAGGCGCGGAATTGCCGATCAACCCGGGCCCCGTTTATAAAAACGCCGGCGGAGATGCGAACCGGAAAACCTACGGATTTAAAGTCATTGCTTATAACAAAGACGGAGAAGCGATCGCCTCACCGGAATCAAGTCCGGCGCTGCCTGATATCGCAAAGCCGAAAAACCTGACAGGCTACGTCTATACGAACACGAAATCGAGCCAAACGGGTTATGTCAATCTCATATGGGATAAAGTCAAAAAAGCCAAAGGCTACAAAATCAACATCTACAACGGAAAAGACTATCAATCATTCGATGTCGGGGATACCGATCATTGGACGACCCAAAACAAACACATCTGGCCGTCAGCCGATGAAGTGAAAGCGGGAAAATTCCAGCTTCACACGGACGGAAAGGGCGGCGAACTGGCGCTTGACCCTTCACCTGTTTACGAAAACGCAAACGGCAATTACAAAGGGAAGAAGAACTATTCCTTTA
The DNA here is from genome assembly GCF_057196865.1 of Bacillus sp. SYZHCR11. Lineage (NCBI taxonomy): Bacteria > Bacillati > Bacillota > Bacilli > Caryophanales > Bacillaceae > Bacillus > Bacillus sp. SYZHCR11. The sequence continues at coordinate 800,701 of NZ_JBXUND010000002.1, read as the reverse complement.
CGCTGACCGCCTATGACGCAAACGGTGACAGCATATCGACGGCACCTTTTAACCCTGTTTTCCATGAAGGTGCGGAATTCCTCGGAACGGAAGAATTCTGGTCTATTATCGACATTCCGGACGGACAGCTGAACGGCGCGACGGGAAATGTCATCGTCAATGAAGAAGATATGTCAATCGACGGACGCGGACCGGGGCTCGGACTCTCCCGGACCTTTAACAGCCTTGACAGCTCTGACCATATGTTCGGCCAAGGCTGGTATGCCGATGCGGAAACGTCGATTCTTTCTGAAGACGGCAGAGCCGTTTATATTGATGAGGACGCGACAACACATGTCTTCACGAAAAAATCTGACGGCACGTATCAGCCGCCGACGGGTGTTTATCTCGAACTGACAGAAACAAGCGACCAATTTGTATTAAAAACAAAGGATCAGACGAACGCTTATTTCAGCAAAAAAGGCGGCAAGCTTCAAAAAGTCGTTGACGGACACAACAACACAACCGTATACGAATATAACGACAGCAATCAGCTGACCGCCATAACAGACGCATCAGGGCGCAAGCTGACATTTACCTATGATGAAAACGGCCATGTCACATCTCTTACAGGGCCGAAAAACAAAAAGATTTCGTATTCATATGACAAAGACCTTCTCAAAAAGGTGACGGATACTGACGGCAGCGTCACAAGCTATGACTATGATGCCGAAGGGCGCCTCGTCAAGCAGTATTCCGCAAACAGCACGGAGGACAAACCGCTGTTCACTGAATACCAATACAGCGGCCACCGTCTGACCAAAGCCGTCAATGCGAAAAAAGAAACGTACGACTACAGCTATGACGCGGACAAAAAAACGCTGCTCATGACGCAGCCGAACGGCCGCAAAGTGCAGTACGGCTATAATGAGGCGGGCAACCCGATTCAGCTGATCGATGATGCCGAAGGGCTGAAAATTACGACCAACACTGTATACGAAGGCAACAACGTCATTCAGGACACCGATCCGAACGACGCGGATGCGGGCAAAGCGACAGAAAGCTATCAATATGATAAAGACGGCAACGTCACAGCCGTAAAAGACAACTACGGCACCGAAACGTATCAGTACAACAAAAACAATGACGTAACGAAAATGAAGGATACCGAGGGGAATATCACTGATATTGCGTACGACGGACTGGATGCCGTTTCTGAAACGGATCAAAGCGGAAAATCCTCATCGGCCGCCGTGTATGACAAATACGGTAATCTTATTCAATCAAGCAAAGAGCTGGCAGCTTCGGCAAGCCTGCTGAAAGACGGCAGCTTTGAAGGAACAAAGCTGGGCTGGAATCTCACCGCTACGAGAGACAGCGGAAGCATCGCGTCTGTAAAAGCAAGAAGCGGCGCGCTGTCCGGACAAAAAGCACTGGAGATCACCTCACAATCCGCTTCAGCCGGAACAGAGCACGGCCATGCGTCCGCAACGCAGGAAGTGCAGCTTGAGCCGAATACGACGTATACACTCAGCGGCCAGATCAAAACGGATCTGACAAAGGCGAGAGCGTATTTCAACATTGATCTGCGTGACAAAGACCAAAAACGCATTCAATGGATTCACAATGAATCAGGCGCATTAGCCGGAAAGAATGACTGGACGAAACGGCAGATTACCTTTACAACACCGGCCAATGCAGGAAAAGCCATCGTCTATATGGAAGTGGATCATAAAGACAAGGACGGCAAAGGAAAAGCGTGGTTTGATCAGGTTCAGCTGGAAAAAGGCGAAGTCTCTTCAAGCTATAACCCGGTTCAAAACAGCAGTTTCACGGCTAAAGCAGATGGCTGGAGCACAAGCGGAGCCGCCGCTGACCTTGATGAAGGCTTCGATGATGACAGCTCATTAAAAGCGTCCCGCACAAATGCATCACAAGCCAATGCGGCCGCAAAACAAACCGTTACATTAGGCCAAAGCGCGGACGATAAGCCGGTATATATCACGCTGACAGGGATGTCCAAGGCTGACGGCGTAAAATTAACGAACGACAATGATTACGCGCTTCAAGCCGGCGTCACCTATGCGGACGGCACGACAGGCGTCTACACCGCCAAATTCCCGCAGGGGACACAGGAATGGAACCGGGCGGCGGCAGTCATTCCGAAAACAAAGCCGATCAATAAAATCGAAATCAGCATTCTATTCCAAAAAAGCGCCACGGGAACGGCGTGGTTTGATGACATCCGATTAATCGAAGGAAGCATCCTGACGAAAAACACCTATGACGAAAAAGGAAACTACGTCACAAAAGAAGAAGACGAACTAGGTTATGCAAGCACTGCTTCATATGACGAGACTGGCAAGAAAATGTCTGAAACCGACGCGAAAGGCGAAACAACCGCCTACGAATACGATCAGGCCGACCAGCTGACAAAGCTGACCCTGTCAAACGGCACATCCATCCTTCACAGCTATGACAAGGAAGGAAATGAGCTGACAAAAACGATTCGGGCCGGCGCAGACCAGACCTATCAATATGAATATGACGTCATGGGCAAGCTCGTCAAAACAACCGACCCGCTCGGCAATGTACTGAAGAGTGAATATGACGCCAACAGCAACCTGACGAAAACCGTTTCCGCCAACGGCAATGAAGTGTCGCTGACCTATGACGGCACCGACCGGGTTAAGTCAAAAGCGTATAACGGCACTGAAAAATACAACTTTACCTATGACAAAAACGGCAATGAAACGTCAGTCACAAACAAAGAACAAAATACAACGAAAAAACGCACCTTTGACAACAAAAACCGCCTGACCGAATTAACCGACCGCGGCGGCAGCCAAAGCTGGACGTATCCGGCTGATTCAGATAAGCTGAAAACTTTCTCATGGAGCCACGGCGGCCAAAAAGGAACAAACAGCTTTACGTACAACAAACTTGATCAAATGATTGAAATGAAAGACGGCACTTCAGCCTATACATTTGATTATGATGAAAACGGCAATGTCCAGACATTCATCAGCGGCAATGAAGTCGGCACGAGCTTCTCGTATGATGAGCGGAATCTCGTCAGTTCTCTTCATATCGGAGCCAAAAACGGCGGCAGCATCTTCCGGGAAAGCTATGAATACGACGCCAACGGCAACCGCACGGTCATCGACAGCTCAGCCGGCGGAAAGGTGCAGTACGAATACGGCAAGCTCAACCAGCTCGTCAAAGAAACTCATGAAGACGGCACTGTCATTCAATATACGTACGACGGCTTCGGCAACCGGACAAACGTCACCACCACAAAGGACGGCGCAAGCAAATCAGTCAACGCATCATTCAATATCATGAACCAGCTGACGAAGGTGAATGACGAAGACCTGTCCTATGATAAAAACGGCAACCGCACATCTGACGGCAAATACACATATACGTGGGACGCGGAAGACAACCTGACCGCCGTTACAAAAAAAGGCGAAGACAAGCCGTTCGCAACATACAAATACGATGAAAAAGGAAACAGAATCCAAAAAACCGTCAACGGAAACGTTACGAACTACTTCTATGACGGAGACAGCTTGAACGTTCTGTATGAAACAGACGCCGACAACAACGTCACAAAATCATACACGTATGGTGACAGCGGCCAGCTGTTATCCTATACAGAGAACGGCAAGAAATATTTCTATCACTACAACGCACACGGCGACGTCATCGCCATCTCAGACAGCACGGGAAAAACCGTTGCCAAATATCAGTACGATGCGTGGGGAAATCCGACAAAAACCGAAGCAAGCGACGAAGTAAAAGACAACCGCTACCGCTACGCAGGCTACCAATACGACGAAGAAACCGGCCTGTACTATCTCATGGCCCGCTACTACGAACCAAGAAACGGTGTATTCTTATCACTAGACCCAGACCCGGGCAGCGATGGGGATTCTTTAGATCAGAATGGATATGCATACGGAAACAACAACCCGGTGATGAATGTTGATCCAGATGGGCATTGGGTGTGGCTAGCCATTAACGCCGGCTTTGCGGCTTATGACGGATATAAGGCATATAAATCAGGTAAAGGATGGAGAGGTGCAGCCTGGGCAGCGGCTTCGAACTTTGGTCCTGGGAAGTTATTTAAGGGTGCTAAAAGGGTTTATAGGTTTGCTAATAAGGCAAAAAGAGGTTGGTTTAATAAAGAGTCTTGGCATCATATAAAAGATAGACACGGTCCAAAGCGTTCCGATAAAAAGTATGGAAACAAAGGGAAATTTAAGAGTAACAGAGCTTTAAAAAGAACAACAAGAAGTACATTAAGGTCAGGGAAAGCGCGTAAAGGAAAATATGGACGTACAGTTTACGAAAAGACTTTTAAAAGATATGTTGGAGTGAATGGTAATAAAAGAAAAACTAAACGTGTTAGAGTTATTAGAGATAGGAATGGAAGAATAGTAACAAGTTTTCCATATTAAGTTGTGATAGAACTGCTTTTAATGGCAGTTCTTAACGTACTAGGGGGATATAATGAAAAAATTAATAATGAACAAGATAAAAAAAGAAGTAAATGAAGGTTGTTTTTTTCATGTGGATAATCATGAACGCATGTACATCGGGAAAAAGGGTAAAACAGGAATTATAATTTCGATCTTTGATTTGTCCGGCGATATCCGGAGATTTGAAACCAATGAACAAATCCTGTGCGAGGATATTATATTGTTTCAACAGAGTTCGGATGACCGTTATGTATTTGTTTACTCTAAGCTGCATGAGTATAAAGTTAAGGTGTTTTCAGCAAATGGAAAAGAACAAAGTGTATTTTCTCTGCCTTCAGGGGCTTCATGCAGTCTTCTGGATGAGAAACAAAACCTATGGGTTGGTTTAAGTGATGAAGGCATTTATGATGATGAAAACTCAAATGGTCAAAGTGTGCTGTGCTTCACTTTAGATGGACAATTAAAGGAAACGCATATTGATCAACAGCTTTCAGAAATATATGCGCCCGTTGTAGATGACTGCTATGCGCTTGCAGAAAAAGATGGACTCATCTACATGCTGTATTACGCTTATACAATCATTGCTGCGTTTGATGAAACCGACGTGAAACGAGTTTGGATTGTTTCTGATAAAGCATATTCCGGGGTTTACGACCAGCTAGCGATTTCAGATGACGGGTTTTGGATATGCAAAGATGAACAATCACTGTCCCTCATACCGGCTGATGTCAGTCTGCCGATGCAAGAGGTGAAGTGCTGTGATCCAGACGGGCGAGAGCTCTCGATACAACAGCTGAAACTAACAAGTAATGCTATTTATGCAATATCAGACTCGGGGATCTATAAGAGGGATATCCGAGGGGGAAAATCAAATGAATGAATCATCTTTTTGGCAGCTTATTGACCAAGCTGCCAACCAGGAAGAACCTAACGAGTGGCTGTGTAATATATTATCGGAAAAAGATACCAATGAGATCCTTGATTTTGAGTTTATGATTCAGACTTTGATTCAAAAAAGCTACCAGTCTTCCCTATGGGCAGCTGCATACATTCTCATGGACGGTTGCTCAGACGATACGTTTGATTATTTTCGCGGCTGGCTAATTGCTCAGGGAAAAGAAACTTTTGAAAAAGTACTTGATGATCATGAGTATTTGGCAGCCTACATCACAGAAGAGAAGCTTGACGAGGAAGGCCATCCGCAAAATGAAGACTTGCTGTCAGTGGCAATCAAGGCGTTGACATATAAGAAGACTAGTGACGATGAATGGAATGATAAAGTACACGACGATCTTTTAGATGCACTTGAACAAAAGGGACTTGCCGAATCGGACGGTATTGAATTGGATTGGGAAGAAGAAGATTTGACTGATAGGTTTCCAAAACTGTGGGAGCGTTTTGGGGATAATCCGCTGGGTGATTTTTAAATAGTAGAATATGAAAGCTTGTATCAATAAGCGATACAAGCTCTTTTTAGATCAAATCTGAAGGGTGAATGACAAAGAAAACAAGAGAATGGATAATCAATTTAAAAGAACTTGAGAAAGTGCCGGCGGAGGGTATGCAGCTCATTCAAAAAAGATTAATCGAAAAACTCGCCGATTGAAGAGCCAAATCAAAGAATAACTAGTCCCTTGTGCAAAAGTTATCGCTTTATTGATCTGGTCAAAGCAAGCAATTGCTTGAGCTGGTTTTATCAAATTCAATACCAGCCGACATCCGTGAGGTTGATGCTCCCGGAAAAATGGAAGCGAACATCTGATCTTGAAAACAACTCAGCAATATGTTGCTTGTGATGACCGGGACGTCCTGCTATTTCATCAACACTGTAGCGAAGTTTGTGCTTTTGGAAAATGTCTCGAGCACCTTGAGGGCTTATTGGAATGTATTGAGTTCGACGAAGGTTTTCCCAATCATAGTTTTATCTTGGTTGAGCCTGAGTGTCAGTTTGGTTTATGTATATTGCACACGGAATATGGGTGCGATCTTGTATATTGGTAGATTGCTTTCCTAGGAGGAAATCTTTGTGGAAAAGCTTCAATATTATAGGGTGCTTTGTATACTAGAAACAAATTAGAATATGTGGTGATCAAATTGAGCGAGCCAAAGCTAATAGAATGCACAAATAAAATCAAAAGTGTCTTAAATGATCAAACAACAAGATAAGAAGTGTCAGATTGGTTTATGCGGATAACCCCGGAATAGAAGATGATAGAGTCTGGGATATGTTAATCCTTCAATACGGGACTGATTTTAAATACTCTCCTGAAACTTATTTGCATAAACAGATGATTTAATGGAAAAGGGGCAGTCACAATGGCGGTTTACAGTGTATAAAAGATAGAAGGAGAGAATTAAATGTACTATTTTTATGAAATATCAACTCTCAATGACTATGATTGGGTTGAAAAAGAGTATAAAACAATAGAGGATTTAATATTTGTTATATTAAAAAATATGGAAAATAAACAATATGCAATGTATTCTTACTCTCTTTCAAATAAAGATACTGATGATTGTATTTTCTCAGCGAGCTTAAAAACAAATACTTTGTTTAATAAAAAAGTCTCTTTTATGAAAACTTCAGCAGAAGATTACAAAAATACAATAGTTGCACATGAAATTATAATCTTATTGGAAAAAGGTGTTGAGTTAAAAGATATATTTAAAGGAGCCCGTTTAGCAGAAAAAACAATCATTAAAGATTTACTGGACTATGTTCTTTATCATATAGAAATAACAGATTCTGAGACAATCAGAATAGGATCTAGACATAGAGAAAATATTATAAATATTATTAAATAACGACATTAAGTAAAAAATAGATGAGCCTGTTGAGTAAGTGGATAGGGATTAGAACCGAGACAGTAAAACGTGAACAATCGGTAGAACTTAGCTTGAATTCCAGAGCGCTATTCAAATCATTACTAATAAATTAGAACTTTTGAGTGGAGTACGAGGAGACAGCATGGCCAGAATTGGAGACGGCTGTCTGGAACTTGAAATAACACCGAGAAGGTATTACGAGGCGGAGGATGATCCTTTTATCTCAACAATGTTTGAACTGTTGGAACCTAATAAAGTAATCGCCCGCGATTACTCTGCCGTTTTATTAGAAAGTGAATATAAAATGCTGACATCAGGGATTGAAGCATTATTAGCGGGGAATCAAGACAGGATACGTTTAGAAACAATTGAACCATTTTTTATTTTGAGTATTGATAAAGAAAACGAATATTACAGATTTATCATTAGATTTGTGGAAAATCACTTAAATACGACTTTCTATAAAGTGAACTGTAATGAAGAGAAGCTAGAACTTTTCGTGAAGACTTTAAAATCAGATCTCAAAGACTCCAAAACGTAATTGGGGAGATAAACGATGTACAAAACAATTAATGAATGGGTAGATTACATAGATGGGGGGTGCGCTGTCCTTCATTTTGATTTTCAAGTGTTTAAAAAAGAACTTTCACTTAAGATTCAGGTCGTTGAAAATAAAGCCGAATATACGCATAACATTCTTTTTCAAAATGCAGCATCTGTTTATTTTAGTGCAGATATTGGTGATATGAGATTAGAAAAAATAGATCCCGAAGAATACAATTGGCAAGTATTTGAGATGAGTTACCACCCGGAAGGAATCGGTAATCTATCAAATGCTGTAATTCCGGAGTATCAATCAAATGCTAATTTTCTCATTGACATGAACAGAATGCTGATTGCTATAGAAGCTGAAACAGTTCGCTTTGACGACCAATCATTTTATGCGTATCATTCGAAATCATAAATAAACAAATAAGAGAGGTTCCCAGCCTCTCTTTTCTTACATAACGAAATCGTTCGCGGAGGCAAACATGAACACTCCTTTAAATTTACAAAAAGAATCATTGAGGGCTATAGGGAATCTGGATGTGATTAATCCGCTTAAATACAATTCGATTTATTCATGTGATCTAGTGAGTAAAGATACTTTTTCTCAAATTAATGAATGACTTAGAGTTCGAAACAGCTCTAATAGAAGTAATGGCATTCCCTTCTTTTATTGAAGAATGGAAGAAGAAGGTTGAAAAGAAAATGATAAATATGAATACTGTATCGAAAAAGTTCATTCATATTGAATGTGTCCTAACCAAAGAAGAATTGATGGCAGATTACTTATTAGATGAATTATATTTTTTAGCATCGATCAATGATTTTGTTGTTATAATAGCAAACCCTGCCAAAAATAAGTCCTGCATGAACCTGAACACTCAAAAGGTTGATGTAACTACTGAAAGTAATGAAAAAATCATTTGGTTTGAATACGATGCAGCAGATTTATATATCATTGATTAATTTAATATAAATTTCAGGTTCCTATTCAACGGAGTGTTGCTGATGTTAAAACTTACCGCGGAGCGTGTTGGGTCATATGAAAGGGAAAATATCATTTATTTCAATGCGGATCGGGATGATCAAGTATTTATTGTGTCGGTGCACGATCACAAAGTAATATTGGAGGTTATGAAAGGCAGCTCTCTTTTAATCAAAAAAGAGTTACACGGATTTTCTGAAGATGCCCATTTCTATCTGATTGATTCGTATGATGACACTATCGTGATCGTTTACCTGGAGAATCATACGTGTCAATTGGCTGCATACTGCGTAAACAGTAATAAAATCAATCCGATTTGTTCTTTTCTATTAAGCGCCAATGTATTTCATCTGGGTGAGGATGGATTATTATGGATCGGATTAACGGACGAGGGTATGTATGATGAGAGAAATCCTCAAGGAAAAGCGATATTTGCTTTTCATGCAGAAGACAGAACGTTTTATTTTGAAGACGATTTTAAAGAAATGATGCACGAATGCTATGCCGTACAATCGATCAAATCTGATTTGTATGTATGTTTCGAGGGAGAGGATTGCTGTGTCATCGGGCATTATCAGATTGGACGGGACAGAATTCGTACTGTTGCAGAATATGTGCTGGACGGCGATCAATACTCCTATTGTGATCAGCTATCCGTTTCGAAAAAAAGGGTGCTGCTGATTCAGAGTCACGATGATACCCTATTTGCATTTCATGAAGAGCACAAAGAGACTGACGTCATGATACACGGTATTGATAGAAAAGGAGAAACAACGTACAGAGCCGTACAGGATCGCATGTTTATCTTTAGTGATAACGATTTATATCTGGTGAAGTATTGATTACTTCTATGCAGCATACATGCCGGCAGAATGAAAATATCCTGTAAGGAAGTGTTCAGTGATGAGAGAAAAGTTAATTGACAAGCTTGAGGAAAACAAGAGGCATTTTTTAATGAAACAGGTGCGTGCCTCGCTAAGATCTTGTGAAGAATCAGGGTTTGTTTATCAATTAGCTGAGGCAGAACAAAGCAGGCAGATATTTGAGACTATATTATCGAATTCTTTCCCAAGTGCAGTGCGTGAAGTTGATATAAGCGACAAGGAGACAGCCATATCGCTTATTTTAGAAAACATTGCGGATACGGGGGTTGAACGGATGAATGATATTGTTTATCTGTTTCATCCGTATAGTAATGAAGTCGGTGCTATCAAATGTGCGCTGAAGGATTGTGCAAGTCATCTGCACTGTCTCATGGATTTTATAGATTTTGAAGGCCGGCTGCTTTCTAACAGCTGTATTTTAGTGGAGCCGTCCTTCTCATTTTCTGTCTGTTTATTTCACACAGAATACGGCTGTGAGCTTGTGTGTAAACCGCCGAAAAGAGGTACAAGATGCATCCCTTTTTTATAAAGAACACAAAGGAATCGGCAGTCTTTCAATTTCAAATATATTCTTTATTTCATGAAGACAAAGCGTTGCCCGAACAAGTTTTTAAACAACGAAAACATTATTATCTATTCGAAGAATTCCACTGGGTCTTGTCTGAAGAAGGCTGGGAAATGCTCAAAAGTTTGGCGCATCATCATCACGATGAATTTATCTTAATGGCTGTTCTGACACAACCGGATGATATGAATCGGTTTTACGAGGAATTCGGATATTTTAACTGGTTAAAGATTCCTTTAAATATAACCGAAGATGAATATCTTTCAATCTTAACTGATTATCCAAAGCACAGTAAAAATGACAGCATAATGAATATTGCATCCCGCGTCGTATGGGCTTCACCGACTTTAAAGTGGGCGATTTACGGAGAGAGAGATTTTGAAATCTGTATTCTAGGTATTGATCAGGAGATTGCGGGAAAAACGTTAGGGTCATGGAGGCCCTTAGACGACCGTGTTTTAGACTGGGTATCTGTTGTATTCCCGGATCAGATTGTTTCGGATGAATTTCAAAAAAAGCTCGCGGCGCATTATAAATACAAGGGGCAATGACATGAAAATAAAAATGAACAAGATACATGACGAATCAATAAAAGGACGTTTCTTCCATTTTGATAACTGCGGGCATCTGTATCTCGGACGGCATCAGAATGACGGGCTTTCGTTTACGATTATCGATGAATTAGGTGATATTCGAGTGATTCTGAGATGTTAAGATCCAACAGATATTCTTTAAATGATGACGTCATCCAAAACCTGAAATTACACAAAAAAGAATTAGAGGGTCCGCTGCCTTCGGATGCTGGGAGATTCGAAGAAGACTTTGAGGGGGCTGCCTGCGCGGGGGATTTTTATGAGTATTTCGCGCTTGTCTGCGGCAGCTTAGATTTTGTTTTGGCGAATAAACAAATGCCTAAGCGCCAGCGTAAAGCCTTATATAAATCCTTTTTTGAGCTGTATCCGCAATATGCGCAGCTGAAAAACGCTTTAACAGATTATCCGGAGCTCAGCCGGGAAATCGGGCGGCACGAACGGGTAAGAGGGCTGTTGGTCAGCATTTTAAACAAGAAAGGCAGGCTTCTGACGTGAAAGAACCCACAATAGCAGAATGTCTGAAGAAGGCTGATCTGATCCTGAACGGTCAAGCGGCGAGGGAAGAAGTGTCGGATTGGGCATGCGAGTACGTGGCTGCAGATGATCCGGAGGTTGAGGATGAAAACGTTTGGGAGATGCTCGTGTATTTGAGCGGGTTTGATCTGAAAGATTCGCCTGATTCGTATCTGCATACGATTGAAGAATTAAAAGATTGGGTGCAGGGTTATATGAAAACGCATGAAGAAAGGGTGCGTTCATGTCGGAATTAGTCTTTACAAAAATCAATACAAAAATAAACACAAGCGACCCAATCATTCTGACCATGAATGCAGTGGAACTCATCGTACTGCAGATACTAAAGGCACTTCAATCTTGTACCTTAAAGCAAGAGTTTATATATGCGCTGGACTGGCAGCATGAATGTTATCTATTTAATCCTCATGCGCCAATTGATAAAGATGAATTCGGTGAATGGCTGGTCTCCGTTATTCCAAATGGAGACTATTGTTTCTTTATTCATCAGGACTTCCAGTGGGGGCTGCTGGGGGATCCGCGGCAGCAAACCATTACGGTTTTTGGCTCACCGCTAATAAGGGCGATAGAAAGAAACTCTCCTGTCTTATTTCAAAAGTGAAGACCGCTTGCAAATGAATCTCATGTTTTTACGGGGGAGGAATAACAGGATGACAGAAGAAGAGTTCAGGGCTGCGGAAAAAAGCTTGAGAGCGTCTTTTCCGAAAGCGTATAAACGGCTGCTTCATAAAAAGAACCCTGCGGAGATCGGAGAGTGGATTTTTTTCGCTATCCGTGAACAAAGCCGTTTGCAGAAAACCTGGGATGATGTGATCAGGCAAAACAGTGTGTGCAGAGAAGAGAGTATGCCCGACGATTTGATCGTAATTGCCGACAACGGAACCGGGGATAAGCTGTGCTTGAAAAAGACGGACAGTGTAATGGAGGAGACTGTCTATCTGTGGGATCATGAGACTGCCGATGTTGAGTTGTATGCCGCTTCTATAGGAGAATTTATAGAAAATGAAAAAGAATAAGTGGCTGATTCAGGAGCTTTTAGAATTCCGCCTCCTTCGGGGACGAGAGATTTCTGTAATTGAGCTGGCGTTTTCCTCTGAGTATGAACATCAGCTCATTCGTGTAAGGCTCACATGCAAAGACGTTTCTTCCGTTCAAATAAAAGAAATGGAGAGTCAAACGGCTGGCTCAGGCATTGTAGCAATTGATCCTGCTGACGGAGATGATGGACAGCATTTTCTCGTGGAGGAGTGGGAGAACCAAACGTTCCGTTTTTACTGCCGTCAATATGAAGCAGCAGAGAAGAAGGTGTTAAGTAAGGAGGCGCAAAATGGAATGGCACAAACATGAGAAAGCAGTTCTGCCGGGGCCGGGTTCGCCGGGTTGTTTTGAATTGACGGAGTTTACGTTCTATACCGGGTATAACGAGTATTATGATAAAATCCCGGTGTTTGAGCTGAAGCTGACTGACGGACAGTATGATGCCGTACTGCGGTTTGAGGATGTGAGGTCTGCCCGGCTGGATGATCTTGAAAGCATCACCGACATCCATCTGGATATCAGCCCGGTCGACGGCGGCTGGGAATCGATCCGCTACTATGTCGATGACGGGGAAGGAAGCATGAGCTTTTATTGCGCCAAATGGGTCGTGCTCGACATGAAGAAAAAGCAGTCCCCCGAACGGCCCGGCAAAACGTCAGGGTAAAGCGGCGGCATTTCGCGTATAATGAGGGGAGCCGGACAGAGAAGGAGTTTAGTCATGAATGAGTTTAATGAATATGCGATCAGCCCCGAGATCCGACGGGCGCTGAATGGCTTGCAATACACCGAGCCGACTGAAGTGCAGCGGCGCGTCATCCCCGCCGCGCTGCAAAAAAAAGACCTCGTTGTCAAATCGCAGACGGGCAGCGGCAAAACCGCAGCTTTCGGCATTCCGATCTGCGAGCTTGCGGAATGGGAGGAAAACAAACCGCAGGCGCTGATTTTAACGCCGACCCGCGAGCTTGCGGCGCAGATTAAAGAAGATATCACGAATATCGGCCGTTTCAAACGGATAAAAGCCACGGCGGTTTTCGGAAAAGCTTCTTTTGACAAACAGAAAACCGAACTGAAGCAAAAAAGCCACGTCGTTGCCGGAACGCCGGGACGTGTGCTTGATCATATAGAAAAAGGGACGCTGCCGCTCGAACGGCTGGCGTATGTGGTGATTGACGAAGCGGATGAAATGCTGAATATGGGATTTATTGAACAGGTGGAAGCCATCATTCAGCATCTGCCGAAAAACAGAGTCACCATGTTGTTTTCAGCGACGCTGCCGGATGACGTCGAGAAGCTGAGCCGCACATATATGAAAGACCCTGAATTGATTGAAGTAAAAGCGGAAGGCCTGACGACAAAAGACATTGAGCATTTTGTCACCAGAACAGAAGAAGAGGATAAATCATCTTTGCTGCGTGATGTCCTGATCACCGAAAACCCGGACAGCTGCATCATATTCTGCCGGACAAAAGAAAGAGTTATCCAGTTAACCGATGAGCTGGACAGGCTGGGCTACCCTTGCGATAAAATTCACGGCGGAATGGTGCAGGAAGACCGCTTTGACGTCATGAATGAATTCAAGCGCGGCGAGTTCCGCTATCTCATTGCGACCGACGTTGCCGCCAGAGGAATTGATATCGAAAACATCAGCCTCGTCATCAATTATGATATTCCGCTTGAAAAAGAAAGCTATGTGCACCGCACCGGCAGAACGGGGCGCGCCGGACACCGCGGACTGGCCGTTACGTTTGTGACGCCTTCTGAATCGCGTTTTCTGAATGACATTGAGACATATATCGGTTTCCGCATCCAAAAGCGGGAGGCGCCGTCCGAGAAAGAAACAGCGGAACGGAAAGCGGCTTTTGCGGAAAAACTGAACGCCCGCCCCGATGTCAAAACAGACAAAAGCGAACAGTTAAACAAAGACATCATGAAACTGTACTTTAACGGCGGGAAAAAGAAGAAACTCAGAGCGGTCGATTTTGTCGGAACGATCGCGAAAATCGACGGCGTTTCAGCCGATGATATCGGGATTATCACGATTCTGGACAACGCATCATACGTCGAAATTCTGAACGGAAAAGGCCCGCACGTTCTTGACATCATGAAAAATACGACGGTCAAAGGCAAAAAACTGAAAGTCCATAAAGCCAAGAAATAAAATAGAAAGCCTGCCGCGCGCAGGCTTTTTTTACGCCGTTTCCTCAGGCACAAACGCAAGGATGGCAATGCCGATCACAAATAACAAAATCAGGCTGAACACCGCGGCTGACGAATTTCCGGTCAGCTGGGCGGTGACGGCAATCAAAAGCGGGCCGATAATTGAAGCGAACTTGCCGAAGATATTATAAAAGCCGAAAAACTCATTGGCGTTCTGTTTAGGGACAAGCTTGGCAAAGTAAGAACGGCTCAGCGCCTGAATACCGCCTTGGGAAGTGGCGACAAGCATAGCCAAAACCCAGAAATCAAAAGCGGAATCCATAAAATAAGCATACGTGCAGACAATCATATACACGCCGATCCCGGCATAAAGCATCGTTTTTCCCTTAAACCGTTCGGCCAGCCGCCCGTACAAAATTGAAAAAGGGGCGGCGACGACCTGAGTGACAAATAAAACAATCAGCAGATTTGCCGCGCTGATACCGAGGTCAGCCCCGTATGACGTGGACATCGTAATGATGGTGCCGACCCCGTCGATGTAGAAGAAATAGGCGAGCAGAAACAAAAACAGCGCCCGGTGCTTCCTGATCTGCTTCAGCGTGCCGGCCAGCCGTATAAAACTGCTGATCACAAGCCGCGGCTCCCTCTCGATATAATAGCGCTGGCGGACGCGGAGAAGGAGCGGAATCGAAAACAGTCCCCACCATGCCGCCGTAATCAAAAAGGCAATGCGGCCCGCAGTCTTGGCGGACAGCGGAATCACCTCCGCTTGTGCTGACAGAATCACGGCAATGCTGAGGAGAAAAGGGATTGTACTGCCGATATAGCCCAGTCCAAACCCCCTGGCGGACACCATATTCATCCGCTCCTTTGCGGCCACATCAACGAGAAACGCATCATAAAACACATTAGATCCGGCAAAGCCGATCGTGGAAATCGTATAACAAATTAATAACAGCATCCAAGATTCGCCGGGAATCAAAGCCAGCGCGGCGGTGCCCGCCACACCGATCAGAAAAAAGAAGGCAAAAAACCGTTTCTTGCATCCTTTGTAGTCGGCAATCGTTCCTAAGACGGGGCTGAGCATCGCCAAAATAAAAGTCGCGGCGGCAATCGTATAGCCCAAATAAGCGGTGGAATCAGCTGCGCTGACGCCGTTTTCCGCCGCCGCCGCTTTAAAAAACAAGGGGAACACCGCCGTCATAATAATGACCGAATAAGCTGAATTGGCCCAATCATACAGCATCCAGCTGCTTTCTTCTTTCGAAAACCGTTTCATCACACACGCTCCTTCCCAAAAACCGGTTCTCTGCATTATATGCGCCTCTGCCTCATCGTTGGACAATGATTTCTGAACGGCGTTTTCTGATTGACCTGGAGATATTGACCTGGTACAAAAAGGATGTACAATCAAGGTGTAGCAGGTAAATGGTCAGGCGGGAGGGAGACGGAATTGAAGATTGCGAAAGTCATTAATAATAATGTCGTCAGTGTGCTCAAAGAAGGCAATCAGGAATTGGTCATCATGGGCCGGGGCATTGCTTTTCAAAAGAAAACGGGAGATCCGGCAGATGAAGCCCGCATTGAGAAAGTGCTCACCCTCGATAACAAAGATGTATCCGAAGTTCAAAACCCTTTTGTATGATATTCCGATCGAGTATATGGAAGTATCCGAGGAGATTATCAGCTATGCGAAATTACAGCTTGGCAAAAAGCTCAACGACAGCATCTATGTGTCGCTGACCGACCATATTAACTTTGCCATTCAGCGCAATAAGAAAGGGCTGGATATCAAAAACGCCTTGCTGTGGGAAACGAAGCGGCTCTACAAAGACGAATTTGCAATCGGAAAAGAATCGCTGATCATGGTAAAAAACAAGACTGGCGTGTCTCTGCCGGAGGATGAAGCAGGTTTTATTGCGCTGCATATTGTAAATGAGGAGATGCCCAATATCATCAGCATTACAAAAGTCATGCAAGAGATTTTGAGTATCGTAAAATACCATTTTAAGATTGAATTCAACGAAGAATCGCTTCACTATTATCGGCTTGTCACCCACTTAAAGTTTTTCGCGCAGCGTCTTTTTAACGGCACACATCGACTTTTTGCTGGAGAAAAATACCGTCGGGCGTATGAATGCACGAAGAAAATCCAAACTTGCATTGAGAGGGCGTATGAGCACAAGCTCACCAGTGACGAGCTGCTGTATTTAACGATTCACATAGAAAGGGTAGTCAAACAAGCATAATGAAAGCGTTGGCATTATTGTTCTTGGATTCATTTTTTCTTACATTCACATATGATCTTGTTAGGATTGTTGCTGATAAGCATGCAAAACCTAAATTACAATGAGCGCGGATCATTTCTGTTTGTGCTGATGGTAATTTAGGTTTTTTTAAGATTCGTTATTATCATTATTCTGACCGATGTTCCCTTTTAACAGAATCATGTATGATCGATAAAGAAATCGCTCTCAAAGAAAGGGGAATGCCGACATGTTTTATCGTATGAAACGAGTGCTGCTCATTCTTGTCACTGGATTGTTTTTGAGTTTGTGTGCGATCACTTCTGCTGCATCAGCTCAAACAGGCGGATCGTTTTTTGAACCTTTTAACAGCTATAACTCCGGTTTCTGGCAAAAAGCAAATGGTTACTCCAATGGAGATATGTTCAACTGCACTTGGCGTGCAAATAATGTATCCGTGACGTCATCAGGTGAAATGCGTTTGGCGCTGACAAGCCCGTCTTATAACAAGTTTGACTGCGGGGAGAACCGCTCCGCTCAAACCTATGGCTATGGACTTTATGAAGTCAGAATGAAACCGGCTAAAAACACGGGGATCGTTTCATCGTTCTTCACTTATACAGGTCCAACGGATGGTACCCCTTGGGATGAGATTGATATCGAATTTTTAGGAAAAGACACGACAAAGGTTCAATTTAATTATTATACAAATGGCGCGGGAAACCATGAGAAGGTTGCGGATCTCGGATTTGACGCGGCCAATGCCTATCATACGTATGCGTTCGATTGGCAGCCGAACTCTATAAAATGGTATGTCGATGGGCAATTAAAACATACTGCGACAAGCCAAATCCCGACAACACCGGGAAAGATCATGATGAACTTGTGGAATGGGATAGGTGTCGATGACTGGCTCGGTTCCTACAATGGTGTAAATCCGCTATACGCTCATTATGACTGGGTGCGCTATACAAAAAAATAATGTACAGAAAAGGATTTCCGCCAGCGGAAATCCTTTTTTAATTAAAACGAAATAATCCCAATCAAAAGCGCCGCAATCGTCATCACAATCGTTGTCCCCACGGCCCATTTAATAGTGAATTTTTGATGGTCGCCAAAGCTGACGCCTGCCATTCCGACCAATAGATAGGTGGATGGCACAAGCGGGCTGAGCAGATGCACAGGCTGTCCCAGCAAGGAGGCTCTTCCGATTTCAGCGGCGTCTATTCCGTAAGCGGAAGCGGCTTCGGCGATGATGGGAAGAACACCGAAGTAAAAGGCGTCATTCGACATGAAAAAGGTGAAAGGCATGCTGGCAATCGCCGTGATCAACGGCAGATGCGGACCCATGGCATCAGGGATGAGGGAAACGAGAGAATGCGCCATCGCATCGACCATTTTTGTGCCTGAGAGAATGCCTGTAAATATGCCTGCCGCAAACACCATTGAGACAACGTTTAACGCATTACCCGCATGCGCCGAAATCCGTTTCTGCTGCTCTTTGACATTTGGATAGTTAATCATCAAGGCGATGGCGAACGCGATCATAAAAAGAACAGGGATGGGAAGCAGGCTGGTGATCAGCGCGGCCATCAGAGCGACAGTCAGCAGCAGGTTAAACCACTGGAGAGCGGGACGCTTCAGCGGCGCCGCCTCCGGATCAGAAGACGGCGCGTGTTCAATCGAAATGATGCCGAGACGCTTCCGTTCTTTTTTTCCAAGGAGATAAGCAACGGCGATCACCCAGAGAACGCCGGCGATCATAGCGGGAATCAGCGGCGTAAAAACTTCTGACGTGTCCAATTTCAAGGAAGCCAAAACCCTCGCCGTCGGTCCGCCCCACGGAATAATATTCATGACGCCCGAACCGAGCATCGCAATCCCCGCCAGCACCAAACGGTTCATGCCGAGCCGTTTGTAAAGGGGCAGCATTGCCGCAATCGTAATCATATACGTTGTTGTCCCATCTCCGTCCAGCGAAATGGTCATCGTCAGAACCGCTGTGCCTACGGCGATTTTTAACGGGTCTCCTTTGACAAACGATAAGATTTTGGCAATGAGAGGATCAAACAGGCCTGAGTCGATCATAATGCCGAAATACAGGATGGCGAATAACAGCATAATCCCGGTAGGAGCGAGGTCTGTAACACCCTGAATCATCATCCCGCCAAGATCTTTGCCAAATCCGCTGATCAGGGCAAACACAACAGGAACGACAATCAAAGCAATAAGTGCGGAAAGCCGGTTAGACATAATAAGGTACATAAAAACAATCATCATCACAAAACCGAGTATGGCAAGCATGATATGACCTCCCCTGTTCAACAGCTGTTTTGGTAAGCGCTTTCACTTTTTGTTTCTGTGAAAATGGCTTATTTCAAAATGTGTATGACCGCATATGTAAATACAGACCTAAAATCCTAATGAGCGGATCAGCAGTTTATTTAAAGAACGCCGCGGGTAAATGTGCTGTAGAATGTTTCGTTTTAGAAGGGGGAACTGACATGAGTGATGATCAAAACAAACGAGTAAATGAACACTCAAAGGACGAACAGCTTGAGCAGTACCGATCTGATAACAGCGGCAAAAAAATGACGACCAATCAGGGGCTTCGCGTGTCTGAGGATGAGCATTCTTTAAAAGCGGGCGTCCGCGGCCCCACGCTGATGGAGGATTTTCATTTTCGTGAAAAAATGACGCACTTTGACCACGAGCGGATTCCGGAACGGGTTGTTCATGCACGCGGGTACGGCGTTCATGGGCATTTTCAGGTGTACGAACCGATGACGGAATATACACGGGCGAAATTTTTGCAGGACCCGTCTGTCAAAACACCTGTTTTCGTCCGTTTCTCAACAGTGGCAGGCTCCAAGGGGTCAGCCGACACCGTCCGTGACGCCAGGGGATTTGCGACGAAGTTTTATACTGAAGAAGGGAACTATGACCTCGTCGGAAACAATATTCCGGTGTTCTTCATTCAGGACGCGATCAAATTCCCGGATCTCGTTCACGCCATAAAACCGGAACCGCACAATGAAATGCCGCAGGCTGCGACGGCTCATGATACGTTCTGGGATTTTGTCGCAAACAATCCTGAATCCGCGCACATGGTCATGTGGACGATGTCTGACCGCGGCATCCCGCGAAGCTATCGGATGATGGAGGGCTTCGGTGTGCATACGTTCCGTTTCGTCAACGAGGAAGGAAAAGCGCGCTTTGTCAAATTCCACTGGAAACCCGTGCTCGGCGTTCATTCCCTCGTATGGGATGAAGCGCAGAAAATTGCCGGGAAAGATCCCGATTTCAACCGCCGCGACCTGTGGGAAACGATTGAAAACGGCGGCAAAGTCGAGTATGAGCTCGGTGTTCAGATGATTGACGAAGAAGATGAATTTAAATTTGATTTCGATATCCTTGATCCGACGAAGCTGTGGCCGGAGGAGTTGGTTCCCGTCAAGCTGATCGGAAAAATGACCCTCGACCGCAATCAGGACAATGTCTTTGCGGAAACGGAACAGGTCGCCTTTCACCCGGGAAATGTCGTGCCGGGCATTGATTTCACCAATGATCCGCTTCTTCAAGGCCGGCTTTTCTCTTATACAGATACACAGCTCATCCGTCTTGGCGGGCCGAATTTTCACGAGATTCCGATCAATCGGCCGGTCTGCCCGTTCCATAACAACCAATACGACGGCTACCACCGGATGACGATTAATAAGGGTCCTGTCGCCTATCATAAAAATTCCCTGCAGAACAATGATCCGTCGCCGGCCTCAGAAGAAGAAGGCGGATACGTTCATTACCAGGAAAAAGTAGAAGGCAGAAAAATCCGCCAGCGCAGTGAGAGCTTCAATGACTATTTTTCTCAGGCCAAGATGTTCTGGAACAGCATGTCTCCCGCCGAGAAAGAACATATCATCTCCGCATTCTGTTTTGAAGTCGGAAAAGTGAACAGCAAGGATGTGCAGCAGCAGGTGGTTGATGTCTTCAGTCACGTCGACGCCGGGCTTGCCGAGCGTGTTGCGAAAGGAATCGGGGTGAACCCGCCGCCGAAGGACCGTGAATCTGATGAAACGTTCACTTCCCCGGCCTTAAGCCAGGAAAACACGGTGAAGACGGCAGCGACAAGGCAGGTTGCGGTTTTAACCGACTACGGGTTTTCTGATGAGAAAGTCAAACAAGTGCTTGACGCATGCAAACAGGCGGGAGTCAGAGCCGATATCATCAGTCCTGTGCTTGGAACCGTCAAGGGAGAAAACGGCACGGAGCTCGAAGCGTCAGCCACGTTCCTGACAGCGGATTCCGTCCTGTACGACGCTGTTTTCATTCCGGGCGGAAAACAAAGCACAGACAGCCTCAAAGCCCAAAAATCGGCCAGAGACTTCGTCAACGAAGCTTTCAGCCATTACAAAGCGATCGGCGCCTCCGGTGAAGGAAAAGAACTTCTCGCCCTCGCCGCCGGAACAGAAAGCGGCCCCGGTCTTGTTCCGGACGGAAACCATGAACAATTTCTGAAAGCCGTGGCTGAGCATCGGCATTGGGACAGAAACATATAAGAATGAAAAAGCGCCTTTTTATGAGAGGGGCGCTTTTTTCTTGTGAAAGAATATTGGGAGAAAACGAAATTGCTACCGTGCAAATCCGTACCTTCCGCTGTCCGGGACAGTCAGGGCATTGCATTATTTAAAGCAGGCGGGTTGATGAAATAATATGTTTCACCCTCTTTGGTTTACTTCCGCTCTGTGTTTGTGTATCTTAGGGGTAGATTTTCTGGAGGAGCGATTGATAGTGAAGCCGTTTACCGAAAAACAACTCGAAGAATATTACCGGCGTGACGAAAACATGATGATTTTGGTGTTTGCCCAATGGTGCGTCAATCATGACCTTGATCCGATGGCCATTTACAGCAAAGCTTACCCCGGACAGCCTTTAAACAAAGAGCTGCGAAAAACGGCTGAAGAGCTTGTCGTGCCGAAGGAGGAATCAGAACCGATTCCTGATCAAACCGTCATCGGCGTTTTGGAGATGTTCGGCAACTCCGATTTGGCGGAAGCCGTTTATGAAGCCATTGCGCAAAGACCTTCACGGTAAAAGAGGCGTGGATTATCCATGTCTCTTTTTTCATGGAGAAAATGTGAAAGAAGGCCCAGAAACAATTTGCTGATCTGCGCTGTCTATAGAGTGTAAACCGTTTTCAAAAAGGGAACGGTAATGAAAAGGAGGAGTTGTGATGAAAAAAGCATTCAAAATGATGGCGGCCGTGCTCTTAACCGTGCTGACAGCCGCGCCGTTCGGAGGTTTCGCGCCTTCAGCCGAGGCCGCGCAAACCGCAAAGCCCGTCGTCAAAAGCCAGACGTATAAGCATGTAAAGCAGCTGACGTACCCCGAGGTCACAAATACGGGAAATGCATCTTTTGAAAAGAAAATCAATCAGGACTTCAAACGCTATATTGAAAACTCGTACAAAGAATATGTAAAAAACAAAAAAGACGGTGAAAAACAAGGCTACAAAGCGGAATACCAGGCAGATTTCAAGGTGAAGTATAATCAAGGCGGCAAGCTCAGCATTCAGACGGAAAACTACAGTTACACAGGCGGCGCACACGGGCTGACAGCCGTTCAGACCTTTAATTACGACCTGGCCGCAAAAAAACGGGTCACACTCAATGATGTGCTGAATACAAAAACGAAAGCCAACAAAACGAGAGACTATCTTTACGGCTACATTAAGAAACATAACGATCTGTTTGACCAGGACGTCAAAAAACAAGAGATCATCCTCAATAACGAAAGACCTTTCTTCTTTACGAAAAACGGCATTGCCGTTGTGTTCGGACAATATGATCTCGGACCGTACGCGGCAGGAATCCGGGACGTTTTCGTGCCTGCATCCGTCTATCAATAAAAAAAAGCGATATCACTCCAAAACGGAGCGGTATCGCTTTTTTTCTTTTACCAGACAAACAATCCGACAATCGCCGCGCTCAATAAGGAAACGGCAATTCCGCTGACAAGCAGCTTCCAGACGTTTTTCCCGATGATGGCTGATTTTTCACCATCAAGCAGAGATTGATAAGATCCGTAGATCATACCGATGGTGCTGAAGTTTGCGAATGATGTCAGGAATGTCGTAGCCACGGCAATCGTGTGCGGCGGAAGTGATTTCAGCTGCCCTTTCAGATCGGCCATTGCCACAAATTCATTCGTCGCGAGCTTGATGCCCATCAGCTGTGCGACATACATCGCGTCATGTACACCTAATCCGAGAAGGAAGGCAAACGGACTGAAGATGTATGAGAAAATCTTTTGAATGGTCAAACCGTGCATGAACAGTCCGAGTACGCCGTTTAACGCAGCCGTTAACGCCACATATCCGATTACCATCGCTAAAATAACAATGACCATGTTCATGCCGACAAGCATACTGTTAGAAATCGTGGAGAAGAAGTCTTTTTTCTCCGCTTTTGAAGGAACGTAAATAATATCATCCTCTTTAGAAACGTCCGCGGGATTCAGCATATTGGCGATTAAAAGCGCGTTTAAGCAATTCAGCGGGATGGCTGTAAACACATAAGTGGACGGAACCATCGTCAAGTACGATCCGATGATCGAACCGCTGATGCTGCTCATGCTCATCAGCCCGAATGTCAGAAGCCGATTGTTGCTGACGGCGGCAAGCTGCTGGCGGATGACGGCTAAAGCTTCCGTATTTCCTAAAAACATCATCTGGATGGAGAAAAAGCTCTCCAGCTTCGGCAGACGGGATATTTTAGAAATCAGCCAGCCGATTTTATCAATGAGCCACGGCAGAATACCGAAATACGACAGCATATCAAAGAAGGTCACGACGAAGATAATCGGCAGCAATGCGCTGAAGAAAAAATCAACCGTCGGGTTCGCCATGACAGACGGAAAGGCGAAGGCAATCCCTTGACTGGCACAGGAAATCAGCCATGTAAAGAACGCGCCGATCTTCCCGATGACAAAGCCGCCGACTTTTGTCCCTAACATAAACCAAGTAATCAGAAACTCAAAGACGAGGAGCATGACAATCGGACGCCATTTAATCTTCTTCTTGTTGGGTGAGCATAAGAAAACAACAGCCATGACAACAATGAGACCGACAATGTTCAATAAAAAGTACATGTGAGCAACTCCTATAAGGGTATTATGGAAATAAAAAAAGCTCTTATTCGTCACAAATTCCTGAAAGCCAGAAAGTGTGATAAATAAGAGCCAAAAGAAAAGAATAGACTGACAGCATCATATGCTTTTCACTCGTTCAAATTTATGCAAACTTTCTTGTAGTCTAGTCTTTTACGGCACTAGGTAGAAACAATCAGACCATATTACTGATCATATACAAGAATAACGATATTACATGAGATAGCAGTATTTTATCGTTTCAATTTTTGAAAATCAACCTTTTTAGATATTTTCAAAATAATAAATTTATATTATAAATAAAGAAAATAAAGGATGTTCACAAGTAATTGGATAATAAAGGTATAAAAGCCCCCGAAAAACAGTTCCGGTTCATTGTAAAGACGGGATGCAGCTGATAAAATGGATCTGAGGGCACCGCCTTCAAAAGACGGCAGAAAAGGGGTCATTTTCATGATCATTCAGTTCATTCGTTACAGATAATGAGAGGTATAGATAAATAGGTTAAACTTCCAATTTTGCGAGGTTTATTTGTCTATGCCTTTTTCATTTCATCGGAATAACGAATGAATGAGGTGTTTTTATTGACGTCTATAAAAAGAAAACGCGCGGAATTACTGCAATCATGCCAGTCCGTATTCAGGTGTCCGCTATGCAGTTCGGCCATGGCGGTCTCACAATACAAAAGCTTGATGTGCGGACACGGGCATACATTTGATATATCAAAGCAAGGATATGTGAATTTCCTCAATAAATCGTTCAAAACCCGCTATGACAGGCGGCTGTTCGAAGCGAGACGCGCTCTTTTTGACAGCCGGGAATTTTTTGTCCCGGTTCAAAAGGAGATCGCCGCAATCATCAGCCGCATTCAATCTCCGCAAACAACGGCGGCGATATTGGATGCGGGATGCGGAGAAGGCTCTCATTTAGCCGCCGTATGCAAATGGCTTCAGCCCGCTTTTTCCGTGACGGGAATCGGTATTGATCTCTCGAAAGAAGGTGTGCTGCATGCCGCAAAGGCCTTCGGGGATCATTTGGTTTTTGCCGTCGCTGATGTGGCGGATGCGCCGTTTGCCGACAGCTGTTTTGATGTCGTGATGTCTGTTTTATCACCTTGGAATTACAAGGAATGCAGCAGGCTTTTACGAAAGGGCGGCACAGTCATTAAAGCGGTGCCGCGGCGTGATTATTTGAAGGAAGTAAGGGAATTCTTCTTCGGAGACAGTCCTCGGCGGAATGACACCGCCGATTCTGCGGCCGGACGATTCCAAGCGGGCTTTCAAACTTTTGAGCGCAAACGGCTGTGTTACACGAAGACCTTATCGCAGCCTGACCTCGAGCGGCTTGTGAAAATGACGCCCTTAACATGGAAATGTACTGATGAAAGCATCCGGCGGTTTATCAGCCGAAAAGCGGCGGATATTACGATAGATATCGATATTTTAATCGGAACCGGTCCTCTGTAAACAGAAAAGACACGCTGATCGCGTGTCTTTTTTTTATTTCCAGACTTCACCGGCAATGCTGACGACATGACGCAGTTTCGCCCATTGCTGTTCTTCTGTGATCAGGTTTCCTTCCTCAGTGGAGGCGAATCCGCATTGCGGGCTGAGGCAAAGCTGATCCAGGCTGACATATTGTGAAGCTTCTTCAATCCGGCGTTTAATCGCGTCCTTGTCTTCAAGTTCGCCATGTTTTGATGTAATCAATCCAAGCACAAGCTGAAGATCAGAGCGTTTGACATAGCGGAGCGGTTCAAAGCCGCCGGAGCGGGAATCATCATATTCCAGGAACAATCCGTCAAGGTCAAGCCCGTCAAAAATCGTTTCAGCCGCTGCATCATAGCCGCCTTCAGCCGTCCATGTGGATTGGAAGTTGCCGCGGCAGATATGCATCGTAACCTTCAGATCGTCAGGGCGGTCCTTGATCGCGTCATTAATGGAAGCGGCAAACAGCTTGCGCAGCTCATCCGGCGTTGTGCCGAAATCTTCAATCTGACGAAGCCCCGCTTCAGATAAGAAAACGGCCCATGCGGTGTCATCAAGCTGAAGGTAGCGGCACCCGGCGTCATAGAAAGCCTGAATCGCTTTTTTATACGCTTTTGACACATCGTGCTGAAATTGTTTGTAATCATTCTGGTAGGCCGCTTTTTCCAATTTTCCGCGGAAAAACAGCATATTCGGACTTGGGATGGTCATTTTCGGAACAGCATTGCCGGCAATGCTGTGCAGGAATTTATAATCTTCGAGCATCGGATGCTGAGAAAAATCAATATCTCCCGTTACTTTAATGCCGCGCGCTTTCGTCTGTACGTTGTGAAACTGAATGCCGCTTTCAGGCGTAAATGCCTCAACCCCGTCTAAATTTTCGAGAAAATCAAAATGCCACCAGGCACGGCGGAATTCGCCGTCAGTCACGACATTGAGGCCGGTTTCTTTCTGCTTTTCCACGCTGCGGATGATTTCTCTGTTTTCGATTTCGCGCAGCTGTTCTGCCGAAATCTCACCCGCCGCTCTTTGCAGGCGGGCTTGCTTCACAGCCGCCGGCCGCAGCAGGCTTCCGACCTGATCCGCGCGAAACGGCGGGTTTTTTCTTAGAAGAGTATGCGATGGTTGTTCTGTGTTTTGCTGTGACATGAACGATTCCTTCTTTCCTGATGAAATATAAAAAAACTCTTCCCTCGGATAGGGAAGAGCTTGCGTCCGCAAATCTCAACCTTATCTTCAGGATTTAGCACCATTCTGCTGAACAGCGGTTGCCGGGTATCATAGGGCCAGTCCCTCCACCTCTCTTGATAAGGAAATATGCTATTTTTCAGAATAAACTGTAATACTCTTAATCTTAGTATGTTTTCTTATATTGTCAATATATTTCGATAAATATTTTTATTTGTCACCCTCAAATAGAATCATATCTATCACGATGGCGATCGCAAGACAAAGAGCAATATCCTCTTCCTTTTCAATCTGCAAATGATAGGAATCGCCCCAGCTCATCCATGATTTGGTGACGGTCATCCGGTTTGATTTTCCGTCTGTCACTTGAAAATTCCGGCCCCACACATCGCCGGTAAGATTCCAGCCGAGTCCGGAAATTTCAAATTTCGGTTTGAAAAACGTGACTTTCTTGATGACTTGGCAGACGGGTTTGCCGCTGACGGAAATCTCGTAACGGGGAACGAGCGACATCAGTTTCTGATTGACGCTGGCGAGCGTGCGGCCGTCCAAATCAGTCAGCTTCAGTTCATCACCGAATGAAAACAGCTTTCCTTCAACATTGTAGACTTCTTTTCCGCTTTCAAGAAACACTTGAAAACGATTCTTAAACGTAAACATTCGCTCTTTGATGTAAAAATGGTACATAAAAAAACTCCTTTTTTATGTTTTACGAAAAAAGGAGGCGGAAGGTTTCATATCGGCCGGGTGCATAAAAAAAGGCTGCCGATTTTGCGGCAGCTGTCGTTTTTATGATAGCGGCATCCGGCGTTTTTGACGGATCGCATTTAAATCAATGATGTTATTCGTGTCGGCAGCTGTCACCAGCGGGCTTGTCTTTGGCGTTTTCCGGCGGTTGTCCTTACTGAAAGAGAAAACAAGATACCCTGTCAAAGCAGCGAAAATAAGTAGCATCATTTTACATACCTCCCAAAAAAAGTTTTGGTATTATTATTGTACGAAAAAACAAACGAAAAGTATTCAAACAATTGTCACTTTTTTAAAAAATAACGTCATTTTCCGTAAAAATAACTATGGGTTGAAGAAATTTTGCTCTTGTTGTGGTTCTATAGATTGTATCGGCTGATAAATGATGATCGTTTATATAACTTTATTACTATTTTTTGTAAGTGTCTAATTAACTACTTCGGTGTTTTCGTTTGCCTTGTGTTATTCAGTACCCTAAAAAACCTTATGATATGCAAAATAACTGCTTCTAACAGATGACTGCGAGTTGACAGCGCTTTCTTTATTTTTTTGAAGAAAACGAGATGTTATCTTAAAAAAATCGTTTGAACATTTTCCGCAGTTTTTTAAAAGGGTTTGATTTTGTCTCCAGTACACGCGGGTCTTTTAAGGTTTTTTTCAATTCTTTCGCTACAGTCCCTCTTGCCATAGTCTTCACTCCTTCTTTCCATTTCATACCTTATATACGGAAAGAAAGAAGGAAAGGTTTCATGTGAAAGAAAAAAACCAAAGCAGGGGGCTTTGGTTTTAAGCGCGCTCTTCAAAGAGCCTGGCGATTTCAACAATGACGTTTACCGCCTTTTCCATATGATCGACGGAAATGTATTCATATTTTCCGTGGAAGTTTTGGCCGCCCGTGAAAATGTTCGGTGTCGGCAGTCCCATGTAAGAGAGCTGTGAGCCGTCGGTTCCGCCCCGGATCGGTTCGATAATCGGTTCGATGTCGAGGTTTTTCATGGCTTGATACGCGACATCGACTATCTCTTTGACCGGTTCGATTTTTTCTCTCATGTTGTAATATTGATCACGCAGTTCAAGCTTGATGCTTTCCTTCCCGTATTTGGCCGCCAGCGCATCGGCGGTTTTCTGCATATATTCTTTTCGTTCTGCGAAGCGGTCTCTGTCAAAATCTCTGATGATGTACGACAGGGCGGCTTCAGAAACGTCTCCGTCCATGGAAAGTAAATGATAGAAGCCTTCATACCCTTCCGTATATTCCGGCGCTTCTTCTTTCGGCAGCGCGTGATGAAATTCCATCGCGATTTTTGAAGCGTTGACCATTTTGTTTTTCGCCGTTCCCGGGTGGACGCTTTTTCCGTAACAAGTAAGCTTTGCGGCGGCTGCGTTAAAGCTTTCATATTGCAGTTCGCCGAGGGGGCCTCCGTCTATCGTGTAGGCGAACGCGGCGTTGAAGCGGCCGACATCGAATTTGTGAGGGCCTCTGCCGATTTCTTCATCAGGCGTGAACGCGACTCGGATCGTTCCGTGCTTGATGTCCGGATGTTTGATCAAGTACGCCATTGCCGTCATGATCTCGGCAATGCCCGCTTTGTTGTCGGCTCCGAGCAGCGTCGTGCCGTCTGTTGTAATCAGCGTCTGGCCTTTATAGCGGGAAAGCTCCGGGAATTGCTCAGGCGACAGGACGACATTGAGTTTGTCATTCAGAACGATATCATGCCCGTCGTAGCTTTCAATAATCTGAGGATTCACATTTTTTCCGGTAAAATCGGTCGCGGTATCCACGTGAGCCAGAAAACCGACAGTCGGCACGTCTTTATCCGTATTCGCCGGCAGAGTCGCCATGACGTACCCGTTGTCATCGACTGTAATTTCTGTCATGCCGATCGACTTTAATTCATCTGCCAGCATGTTGGCCAATGTCAGCTGGCCGGGGGTTGAAGGGCAGTTTTCATTGTTTTCGTCAGACTGTGTATCGACTTTTACGTAAGAGGTAAAGCGTTCAATGATTTCATTTTTCATACCGTCATCTCCTTTGTCTTATCTTACCATGCGCGGGGGAGGGATTTCTATTTCACAACCCGTTTGAATCGAGGGCTCTGTTTTTTACGCGAATGAAAATAAATTATGAAGAAACGATGACTAAACGATTAAACTTTTTGGAAATGGATGATTGAGGAAGAAAAAACCGATATAATATGGTCAATTCATTCAATAGGGGAGGCTTTCTTCATGGCGATTTTAGTGACAGGCGGAGCGGGTTATATCGGAAGCCACACATGTGTCGAGCTGTTAAACGGCGGCTATGACATCGTGGTTCTGGATAATCTGTCAAACAGTTCACCGGAAGCATTGGAGCGTGTGAAAGACATTACCGGAAAAGGGCTTGTGTTTTATGAAGCGGATCTCCTTGACCGTGCCGCCGTTCACCGGGTGTTTGCTGAAAATGAGATTGAAGCCGTCATTCATTTTGCGGGATTAAAAGCCGTCGGTGAGTCTGTGGCTGTTCCGCTCCGTTATTATCATAATAATCTGACGGGAACGTTTATTTTATGTGAAGCCATGCAGGCACACGGTGTGAAAAAAATCGTCTTCAGTTCTTCAGCGACGGTTTACGGCGTTCCGGAAACAACGCCGATCACTGAGGATTTTCCTTTAAGCGCCACCAATCCTTACGGGCAGACAAAGCTGATGCTGGAACAGATTTTACGCGATCTGCATAATGCGGACTCTGAATGGAGCATTGCGCTGCTCCGCTACTTTAATCCGTTCGGCGCGCACCCGAGCGGCCGGATCGGAGAAGACCCGAACGGCATCCCGAATAATTTAATGCCGTACGTCGCACAAGTCGCTGTGGGCAAGCTTGAGCGATTGCAGGTGTTCGGCAATGATTATCCGACAAAGGACGGCACCGGCGTGCGGGATTACATCCATGTCGTTGACCTTGCCGAGGGCCATGTCAAAGCGCTCGAAAAGGTGCTGAACACAACGGGCGCCGACGCCTATAATCTCGGCACAGGAAGAGGCTACAGCGTTCTGGAGATGGTCAAGGCGTTTGAAAAAGTATCAGGAAAAGAAGTGCCGTACCGTTTTGCCGACCGGCGCCCGGGAGACATCGCCGCATGCTTCGCAGACCCGGCAAAAGCGAAGGCTGAATTAGGCTGGGAAGCAAAGCGCGGGCTTGAAGAAATGTGCGCCGACTCTTGGAAGTGGCAGTCCTCCAATGTGAACGGGTACCAAAAGGTGTAAAAAGAAAGAGACCTTCAAATGATGAGGGTCTCTTTTGTTATGATGATTATTTAATTTTCACTTCAACATCGTTGCTGAACTTTAATTTCCAAGTGCCTTTAGAGTATGCGTTTTTATCCACTTCAAAAGCTTTTACGTCAGTCACTTTAATGTTCGGGTTCAAGTCACTTAAAATTTTACTGTTGTCTACTTTTGTTTCTGTTGCATAGCTTGAAGAAGCATCAATATCTGAATCATAAGATGTTCCTTTAGAATCTACTAATTTCGCTCTTGGAATGGAGAAAGAGCTTAACGGCTTGTTTGAAACATTTTTAACCGTGTATTGAACAGCTACGATAACGCCGCCGTCAGACGCTTTTTTCTCGACAAATTGAGAGCCTACTGAATCTCTTTTTTCCACTTTCGTAACAGTAACTTCAGTTTTCTCAGTCTTAACAGTGTCACCGATGTTATACAGTTTTTCTTTAGATTCCGCAGCTTTTGAAGACGCAGTTTTAGATGATGAAGAACCGCCTCCGCCGCCGATGTTTACGAGAATGATAATAACCACCACTGCCAGAAGCAATGTGATGATTTTATGTCTCATGAAAAAGTTTCTCTGATCTTTACCGCAGTTTGGGCATTTTTTAACGCCTTTAGCGATTTCTTTGCCGCACGCCTTACAAGACACCAGGTTGCCTGCCATAATATTTCCTCCTATGTAAACTATTTCTTAAAAACTACATACTATAATGCCTGTAAAATAACCTATAGTCAATAATATTTTGAGAAAAAAAGTATTTTAATGATTTTTTAGTCATGTATTTTAAGGTCCTTTTTAGTATCGGCAGATCGTTCGCATTTTCCATAGGTTTATTGAAAAAAGAGTGGTTGAACATGTTCATGATTTCCCGTATAATCTTGAAAGATAATATAAAAACTGAACATAAAAAACAGTGGTTTTCTAGGGTTCCGCAATGCTGAATTGGTCTGGACCGAGAGAAAACACACAGCAGGTTCCTGCTGTGACACGTTGGGATAAAAGCCCGGGAGTTTCTGCTCTTTTAATGAAGAGTGCTCTCCCGGGCTTTTTTGATTTTATAAAAAGGGAGTGTCTGGGATGAAAAAGAGATTGCTGGATGTGCTGATGCTGATTATTGGAGCTTTTATCTTTGCTTTGGCCGTTAATTTATTCGCCATTCCGAATGATCTTGGAGAGGGCGGGGTAACGGGAATCACCCTGATCTTGTACTATGTGTTTGAATGGTCGCCCGGGGTGACGAATATCATTTTGAACGGGATTTTATTGATTATCGGATATAAATTTTTAGACGGAAAAACAACGCTTTATACGATCATTACTGTTGTCGCCAACTCACTGTTTCTGCATCTGACGCATGATTGGCACTCGCCTTCACATGAACTCATTATTAATACTATTTTTGCGGGTGTGTTTGCCGGTGTCGGAATCGGGATCATTATTCGAGTCGGTGGCACGACTGCGGGTTCTGCCATTTTGGCGAGGATTGCGAACAAATATCTCGATTGGAATATCAGCTATGCGCTTTTGTTCTTTGATCTGATTGTCGTCTTCAGTTCTTATTTCATCATCGGTGCGGAAAAAATGATGTTTACCATTGTTATGCTGTACATCGGAACGAAGGTGATGGACTTTATCATTGAAGGCCTGAATACGAAAAAAGCGGTGACAATTATATCTGAGCATAAGCACGAAATCGCTGAACAGGTCAACACGCTGATGGACAGAGGGGTTACGCTGCTGTCGGGTAAAGGAAATTACACGGGGCAGTCGAAGGAAATTTTATATATCGTCATCCAGAAACAAGAGCTTTCCATGCTCAAAAAAATTATTAAAAGCTGTGATACAAAAGCGTTTGTCATTGTTCATGATGTGCGTGATGTCTTTGGTGAAGGCTTCGTCGATATCTCTAAATAAAAAGGATCCCTCTGCCGGCGCGGAGGGTTTTTTTCTTATGCCGGCAGAAGCGGTTATATCCGTTTCCCGGGAAATAGCCTGAAAGCTGTTTCTTAAAACGAAGTGGATACAATCGGCCGGACGTTTTATACTGAAAATATGATAGAGCGATAGAAAGGAGCGCATATGAACCCGTTATTGGCAATTTACCCGAGGGCTGTGTTGTCTGATACGTGCTGTACGGCGGAGGATGTCTTTTGCTTTTATGATGAGAAAAGGCGGGTCTATGTCGCCATTCCGAAGGAGGATATCACCCCGAAGGAGAAACTGCTTCTGGAATCATTTTTGACGCCCGCTGAAGAAAAAGGCGTTTTTTTTCCGGAGACGGCGGCAGCAAAGAGGTGGCGGCGTTTTCTGCTGGAAGAAGGTCCGGTGCCTGATGTCAAGGAGCCGCGTGTCCGTTTTATCCATTATGACTTATTGGGAGAACGGGACTTGGGGGCATTTACGGAAGCGCTGCGCCATTTCTGGCCGGTTTCATATACAGTTGTCCGGACGGGGAGGGATCATGGCGTGATTGTGGAGGAAGAAAAGCTGGAAGCGCCAGATTCGGATGACATCGCATCTTTTGTGAAGATTCTCGAAGGCGATTTTTATTTCAGTGTCCGTTTTTTCGTCGGAAGGTATTACTGCAAGGGGGAACGTCTGCGCCTTCATTATCAGAGAGAACAGCAATATTGTCAGATCGGCCGGCGTCATCTCCCGCAGCTGAGCACGCTGACCGCGGAAACGGTATTTCCGGCCATGCTCACGGAGGAAAGCAGAGAAAAGCTCTCAGCCTTGCTTCACGAAGAAGCGGCGCTGCTGTTTCAGAAAGAACCGGAGCTGAAGCATACGATTCAGACTTTTATTGAACATAACTCGAACATGTCGCTCACATCGAAAAAACTGCATTTGCACCGCAACAGTCTTCAATATCGGATTGATAAATTTGCGGAACGCTCAGGTATTGATATTAAGACATATCGGGGCGCCCTGCTGGCTTATTTCATTTGTCTGCAATATGAAAAATCACATTAAATGGGAAATGTGCACGAAGGCAGCGGACTTTTTTTATGAACATTGCCTATATCCGCCGCCGTCTGACGCTGTTACAATCCTATTTAAGAAAGCGTTTACAAATAAAGGGGGATATACATGGCGGAACTTCGGCTCGAGCATATTTATAAGTATTACGATCAAAAAGAAGCGGCTGTCGATGATTTTAACCTTCATATTAAAGATAAAGAGTTTATCGTGTTTGTCGGTCCGTCGGGTTGCGGCAAGTCGACAACTTTGCGGATGGTAGCCGGGCTGGAAGACATTACGAAGGGCGATTTCTATATCGGTGACACGAGAGTGAATGACATCGCTCCTAAAGACAGGGATATCGCCATGGTGTTTCAAAACTATGCGTTATATCCGCACATGACGGTCTATGATAATATCGCATTCGGTCTGAAGCTGAGGAAGATGCCGAAACCGGAGATTAAAAAACGGGTTGAAGAAGCGGCGAAAATGCTGGGGCTCACAGAGTATCTGCACCGCAAACCGAAGGCGCTCTCCGGCGGACAGCGTCAGCGGGTTGCATTAGGGCGGGCGATTGTCAGGGACGCCAAAGTGTTCTTAATGGATGAGCCGCTGTCAAATCTGGACGCAAAGCTTCGGGTGCAGATGCGGGCAGAAATTATTAAGCTCCACCAAAGGCTGCAAACAACCACAATCTATGTGACGCACGACCAAACAGAAGCACTGACGATGGCGACACGCATCGTAGTCATGAAGGACGGAAAAATTCAGCAGATCGGCACCCCGAAAGAAGTGTATGAACATCCTGAAAACGTATTTGTCGGCGGGTTCATCGGCTCCCCGGCGATGAACTTTTTCAAAGGAAAGCTGACGGACGGCGCCATTCAGATCGGTTCAGCCGCTCTCAGCGTGCCGGAAGGGAAAATGAAAATGCTCCGGGAAAAAGGGTATGCCGGCAAAGATATCATCTTCGGCATCCGCCCGGAAGACATACATGACGAGCTGATTGTGGTAGAATCTTATAAGAATTCATCCATCACAGCTAAAATCAATGTCGCGGAATTGCTCGGGTCAGAAATTATGGTTTATTCCCGGATCGGGGATCAGGATTTTATCGCCCGGATTGACGCCCGCCATGACATTCGTGCCGGTGAGGAATTGACCGTCGCTTTCGACATGAATAAGGCTCACTTTTTTGACAGTGAAACAGAAATCAGAATCCGCTCATAACGCAAAGCCGGACAGCTGGATGTCCGGTTTTTTTGATGTAACAATTTATGACGCATATCCGATATAAAAAGTAAATAGAAGACAGAAAGCAGGAAAACGATGAAACGCATGATCATGTGCATGTGCCTTTTGGCTGCCGTGTTTACACTTGCCGCCTGCTCGGGTCATGAGGCAAGCGCCGAACAAAGCATTCCGAAGGCAGAAGCGCACAGCGAAAAAAAGTCCGTAAAGCGGCAAATCAAAAAAGAGCCGGATACGTCCGCCTGGGTTCAAACGAAAGGGACGGCGAGACTGCCGATTCTGATGTATCACAGCATTTCAGAGGGAAACAGCCTGCGTGTGCCGAAGGAAGAATTCCGGCAGCATATGAAGTGGCTTCATGATCACGGCTATTATACGATGACTCCTGAAGAAGCCTATCTGATGCTGACGGAGGATAAGGAGCCGCGTGAAAAATGTGTTCTGATCACATTTGATGACGGCTATACAGACAATGTGAAAGCGGCCTATCCCATTTTAAAGAAATACAAGATGAAAGCGACAATCTTTATGATCGGAAACTTTATCGGGCATAAGAATCATCTGACTGAGAAGCAGATGAAGGAGATGGCCGCCCACGGCATTTCCATTCAGAGCCATACGATGAACCATCTCGAATTGAACGGGCTCACACCGCAGCAGCAGCGACGTGAAATGAAGGACTCTAAGCGTTTATTTGATCAAATGTTCGGGCAGCGGACGTCTATGATCAGCTACCCTGTCGGACGATATAATAAAGAAACATTTAAAGCCGCCGCCTCGTCAGGCTACCGTATGGCGGTCACGACAGAGCCGGGAGCGGCGTCTAGAGATCAGGGGCTTTACGGGCTTCACCGCGTCCGTGTGTCGCCGGGCATGTCCGGCGCGGCATTCGGCTCTTATATTCAAAATGTGATGAAATAACAAAGCCTCCGCATATGCGGAGGCTTTTTTTCAGTTTAATAGAATTGATGAAGCAGCAGAAGGGTGACGCTCACGGTAATCGCTCCGCCGATTCTGGTCG
Source organism: Bacillus sp. SYZHCR11 (assembly GCF_057196865.1). Classification (NCBI taxonomy): domain Bacteria; kingdom Bacillati; phylum Bacillota; class Bacilli; order Caryophanales; family Bacillaceae; genus Bacillus; species Bacillus sp. SYZHCR11. Next base: position 764,777 of record NZ_JBXUND010000002.1, on the reverse strand, counting down.
ACACTTGGGCGAACGGCATAAGCTCAAGCCGTTCAGCGGCGCTCAAGATCGCGACGTCGCCGGTGCCGCCCTGGCCGGAATGGCAGGCATTAATAACCGCCGTCTCAATCGGGTACAGATTCAGCCATTTTCCGGTCAGAAAACCGACGGCCATCATCGTGACGACGATTGATAAAATGGTAATGATGTTGCTGATCGTAAACGCCGCAATCAGCTTGTCCCACGGTGTCATTGAAACGCCGATCGCAAATAAGAGCGGATAGGTCACGGCTGTCGAGAAAAAGCGCGAGACGCCGAAGGCTCCGTTTTCAATCGAAGCCGGCGCCAGCCTGAACAGCTTAATGAGAACGGCAAGGACGAGCATCACGACTGGAGCCGGAAGCTGAAAGAAATCATGCGCCAGCATGCCGACCAAATAAAGGGAAACCGCTAAAATACCGCCCGAAGCGAAAAAGGACAAATCAAACGTTTTATCATCGGCCGGCTGTTCCAATGCGGGAGCGGAATGATCAGACTTATCAACCTTCCCGTTGCCCGTCCATTCCGGTTTGCGTTTCCCGATGACATTCAGCAAACCCGATAACATAATGGCGCACAGGCTGCCGAGCATGATGGACGGCAGCACAAGCGCAAAGGCGTCTCCCTGGGACATCGGCATAATATCGGAGTAGCCGATGGATAAAGGAATCGCGCCTTCACCGACACCCCCCGCCATAATCGGAACGACGATATAAAGCAGCGTGTGCTGAAAGCCGAGCCCGAGCAGCGTCCCGACGCATAAGCCGACGATGGCGGCCGCGATAGAGCCGGCGATCAGCGGAATAAAAATCTTAACGAAAGCTTTGACGAGCGTCTCTCTTTTCATCCCGAGAATACTGCCGACGACGATACCGGCAATAAATAGATAGAGAAAGTTGGAGCTTTCCGTGAATTCTGTTGTTGAAGTAATAATGTCTTTCGGAAGCAGGTGGTAGTAGACGACAGCGGATGGAATAAAGGTTGCGAGAATCGCAGGGCCGCCGATGGACCGCACGATCGGAATGGATTTTCCGATCTGGCCGAAGGTAAATCCGAAAAAACTCATGACGGCAATTGATGTCAGAATGTCGCTTTTTACATCACGGCTCATGACAAACACCGTAATAAGCAAGAAAAGCAGGATATAGATAGGAAGAGGAATAATGCCGATTCTTATATTCATTGTTCTGGCAAACCAGTTATCAGTCCGTTCCTGTTTTTGGATTGAATCCGTTTGCAATTTTGGTTGAAGTTCTCCCATGCTTGTTCCCCCAGTCGTTATGTAGTGAAAAAATATCCCCATTTAAAGTATACTAAAAAATTTAAATTGTTCATATATTATGAATTTACTAGAGGACATGCTTTCTTCACATTTTCTTTCTCAAAATGGTGATTTGGCGGGCTTTTTCACCGAGAAAAGCATTTTGTTCGCCACACGAATAAAAAAGAGGTACGATATCAAAGGGACAAATATCCTAGGTGCTGACATAAAATCTCTACAAATCCGACAATAATCAGTCACAATTTCAGCCTTATTTTAGGTATATTGATCTTTTTTTTTAGGCTGAATCGTTGTAAAGTAATGATATTGAATCATTTCTATGACAGCCGCTGTCCCCCAGGGTGTACAGGCTGATATTTCAATAGTTTTGACGAATTTGTGAAACATTGAGCAAATATATCATTTTTTGTGAAATACCGAGCAATGATTTCACTATGTTTGTGAAATGTTGAGCAATTTACCAGATTGGAGGAAAAACATCATGAGTGAGTTGGTATTAGCCCGCATTCAATTTGCATCTACAACATTGTTTCACTTCTTGTTTGTGCCTATGTCTATCGGGCTTGTGTTTATGGTTGCTTTGATGGAGACGCTTTACGTTGTCAAAAAACAAGAGACCTATCTCAAAATGGCTAAATTTTGGGGGCATCTCTTTTTAATTAACTTTGCTGTCGGCGTCGTCACAGGGATTCTTCAGGAATTCCAGTTCGGATTGAACTGGTCTGATTATTCCCGTTTTGTCGGGGACGTATTTGGGGCTCCGCTTGCGATTGAAGCGCTTTTGGCGTTTTTTATGGAGTCTATTTTTATCGGATTATGGATTTTCGGCTGGGACCGTTTATCTAAAAAAGTGCATTTGCTTTGCATTTGGCTTGTATCCTTCGGAACGATTATGTCATCTTTCTGGATTTTGACGGCAAACTCATTCATGCAGGAGCCGGTCGGCTTTACGATTAAAAACGGCCGCGCGGAAATGAATGACTTCGGAGCGCTTTTGACAAACCCTCAGCTTTGGGTTGAATTCCCTCACGTCATTTTCGGAGCGCTTGCGACGGGTGCTTTCTTTATCGCCGGTGTCAGCGCATTTAAATTATTGAAGAAAAAAGAAGTGCCTTTCTTCCATAAATCTTTCAAGCTTTCGATGATTGTCGGTCTGATCGCCGGTATCGGCGTTGCGTTCAGCGGACACATGCAGGCTGAGCATTTAATGGAATCGCAGCCGATGAAAATGGCCGCCAGTGAAGCGCTTTGGGATGACAGCGGTGATCCTGCCGCGTGGACGGCTTTTGCGAATATTGATACGAATAAAGAAAAAAACACATCAGAAATTTCAATTCCTTACGCACTGAGCTACTTGGCTTACCAGAAGTTCAGCGGCAGTGTGAAAGGGATGAAAACACTTCAAAAAGAATATGAAAAAACGTACGGAAAAGGCGACTATATCCCGCCTGTTAAAACGACGTTCTGGAGTTTCCGCATTATGGCGGGAGCGGGTGCGCTTATGATTTTTGCCGCGATTGCAGGCTTTATTCTGAACCGCCGCAAAAAGCTTCATACGAGCAAGTGGTATTTACGGGGCATGATCGCACTGATCGCATTCCCGTTCATTGCGAACTCTGCCGGATGGATTATGACTGAAATCGGCCGCCAGCCGTGGACGGTTATGGGGCAAATGACAACCGCACAATCCGTTTCGCCTAACGTAACGACGGGATCTCTGCTGTTTTCAATTATCGGTTTCGGCGTCATGTACTTGATTTTAGGCGCGCTGCTTGTCTTCCTATTCGTTCGTGAAATTAAAAAAGGTGCGGACCATGATGATCACAAGGATGTTCCTGTATCAACGGATCCGTTCAGTCAGGAGGTCTACCATGGGGTCACTTCATGATCTTTGGTTTGTACTCGTTTCAGTTTTGTTTGTCGGATTTTTCTTTTTAGAAGGTTTTGATTTCGGTGTCGGCATTTCGACCCGATTTCTTGGCCATAATGAATTAGAACGCAGAGTGCTGATTAACACCATCGGCCCGTTCTGGGATGCGAATGAGGTATGGCTGCTGACAGGTACGGGAGCGATCTTCGCGGCATTCCCGAACTGGTATGCGACGATGCTGAGCGGATATTATATTCCGTTTATCATCATCCTTCTTGCTTTAATGGGCCGCGGGGTGGCGTTTGAATTCCGCGGAAAAGTGAATCATTTAAAATGGGTCAAAACATGGGACTGGGTGATTTTCTTCGGCAGCCTTATCCCGCCGTTTGTATTCGGCCTTATCTTCACAAGCTTGTTCCGCGGCATGCCGATTGACGGCCATATGAATATGCATGCGGGTTTCTCAGATATTGTGAACGTGTATTCCGTCCTTGGCGGAGCAGCCGTCACCCTTCTTTCATTCCTGCACGGTTTAATGTTTGTCACACTGCGCACGATCGGTGATTTACAAGAGCGTGCGAGAAAAATGGCAAAACGCGTAATCGGTGTTATCTTTCTTGTTGTACTTGCTTTCTTTGCGATGTCTGCATACGATACGGATATGTTTACACGCCGGGCAAACATCACGATTCCGGTATTCGTGCTGATTGTCATCTGCAACGTTCTTGCTGTTGTGTTCATGAGCAAGAAAAAAGACGGCTGGGCATTCGGTATGACCGGCGCGGGTCTTGCTTTGACAGTTGCGATGATTTTTATCTCTCTGTTCCCTCGCGTCATGGTCAGCTCGCTGAAAAGCGCGTATGACTTAACAGTAGCTAACGCGTCTTCCGGTGATTATTCACTTAAGGTCATGACAATTGTTGCACTGACTCTGCTGCCGTTTGTCATCGGCAGTCAGATCTGGAGCTATTATGTCTTCCGGAAACGCGTCAGCCATAAGGAGCCTATGACTTATTAATGGGAAAAGACCTGTTTCTTTATAAAGGAATGAAGCGGATTCTTGCGATCATTACGGGATTAACGATTATACAAACGGCCGCCATCATCTTGCAGGCGGAATGGCTGAGCCAGGCGGTAACCGGATTATTTAACGGGAAGCGGATTGCTTCTCTTTATCCGGTTATCGGCTTTTTCCTGCTTGCGTTTTTGGTCCGGCATGCGGTAACCGCGGTCCGGCAGAAAATCGTGTACCAATATGCCGCGCAAACCGGCGCAGACTTAAGAAAAAGATTTCTTGAGCAATTGTTCCGTCTCGGCCCCCGCTTTGCGAAAAAAGAGGGGACGGGCCGGATGGTGACGCTGGCGATGGAAGGCATCAGCCAGTTCCGCCGTTATTTAGAGCTGTTTCTGCCGAAAATGGTCAGCATGGCGATTGTGCCGGCGGCCGTTGTTATTTACGTGTTTTTTCAGGATAAAACATCGGCTTTGATTCTGATTCTTGCGCTTCCGATTTTGATTGTATTTATGATCCTGCTCGGACTTGTCGCACAGAAAAAAGCCGATCGCCAATGGAAGTCCTATCAGACGCTTTCCAATCATTTCGTGGATTCGCTCCGCGGACTGGAGACATTGCGGTTTTTAGGGTTAAGCAAATCACACAGTAAAAACATCTTTCATGTCAGTGAGAGATACCGCAAGGCGACGATGAGCACGCTCCGGGTCGCGTTTTTATCATCATTCGCCCTGGATTTCTTTACGATGCTGTCGGTGGCGACAGTGGCTGTGTTTCTCGGCCTGCGGCTGATAGACGGACAAATTCTGCTCGGTCCGGCATTGACAGCGCTGATTCTCGCGCCTGAATATTTTCTCCCGGTCCGCGAAGTGGGAAATGATTACCACGCGACGTTAAACGGGCAGGAGGCGGGGAAAACCATTCAAGCGATTTTGGCGCAGCCCGGTTTTAAAGAAGAAAAGCCGCTCGAACTTGATACGTGGACTGACGGGGATGAATTACAGCTTACGCGTTTGTCCGTCCGAGAATCGATGTCTGAATTTCATCTGTCCTTTAAAGGGAAGAAGAAAATCGGAATTATCGGGGAAAGCGGTGCGGGAAAATCGACACTCATTGATGTGCTGGGCGGCTTTTTAGAGCCTGCGTCCGGTGAGATCAAGGTAAACGGTGAATCCCGCTCGCATCTGCAGTCAGACGGCTGGCAGAAGCAGCTGCTTTATATCCCGCAGCATCCGTACATTTTTGATGACACGCTTATGAATAATATCCGGTTTTATCATCCTGATGCTTCCCGTGAGGAAACGGCGCGCGCTGCTGATTCAGCGGGTCTTTCCGGACTGATCCGCGATCTGCCCGGCGGCCTTGACGGCCGGATCGGCGAGGGCGGACGGGCGCTCAGCGGAGGGCAGGCTCAGCGTGTCGCGCTGGCCAGAGCCTTTTTAGGAAACCGGCCGATTCTCCTTTTGGATGAGCCGACCGCTCACCTTGATATTGAAACAGAATATGAAATAAAAGAAACGATGAAAGACCTGTTTGAAAACAAACTTGTCTTTCTGGCCACTCACCGTCTTCACTGGATGCTTGAGATGGACGAAATTATCGTGCTTGATGACGGCGCGGCGGCGGAAATCGGCACCCACGACGAATTGATGGCGAAACAAGGCGTATATGCCAAACTTGTAAAGGCGCAACTGGGGGAAAGAACATGAGAAAAGAAGAATGGATTCTGCCGTATATAAAGCAAAATGCCCGTTTGTTTGTTCTTGTGATTTTTTTAGGCGCGGTGACGATTTTTTCGGCGGCCTTTCTCATGTTCACTTCCGGTTTTTTGATCTCTAAGTCGGCGACAAGGCCTGAGAATATCCTGCTGGTGTACGTTCCGATTGTGGCCGTGCGCACCTTCGGGATTGCCCGTTCAGTCTCACGGTACGCCGAGCGCCTGACGGGGCACCATATCATTTTGAAAATCGTGTCCGATATGAGGGTGCGGCTTTACAATATGCTGGAGCCGGCCTCGCTCATGCTTTCATCCCGTTTTCGGACGGGCGACATGCTCGGCATTTTGGCTGAGGATATTGAGCATTTGCAGGATGCGTTTTTAAAAACGATTTTCCCGGCGGTTTCCGCTTTGCTGCTGTATGCGGCATCCGTTATCGGACTCGGCTTTTTTTCCTGGCCGTTTGCCGCTTTTGCGGCGATTTACCTGTTTATATTGGTTGTATTGTTTCCGGTTGTGTCGCTTCTTGTGACGAGAGCGAAAAACATGAGGCTGAAAAGCGGCCGGAATACGCTCTACAGCCGGCTGACAGATGCCGTGCTCGGCGTGAGCGACTGGATGTTCTCGGGACGACAGGCGGCCTTTATTTCCTCTTATGAAGAGAAAGAGAAGGCATGGTTTGACCTTGAAAGCAAGCGTCAGCGGTTTACGAGATGGCGTGATCTCGCCGCGCAATGCCTTGTCGGCGGCTTCATATTGATCATGCTGTTCTGGACGGCGGGTCAGTATGCGGACGGCAGCATCGCCAACACGATGATCGCAGCCTTTGTGCTTGTCGTATTTCCATTGACGGAGGCGTTTCTGCCCCTTTCGGATGCGCTGACGGAAGTGCCTTCTTATCAGGATTCCATCAAAAGAATGAGTAAGGCGGCTCCGGAGCTGCGAAGTCGTGAGGTGAAGCAGACAGATGAGATACTGGATGTATCCGATGTGACACTTACATTTGATAACGTGACGTTTTCTTATGATCAGCACAGTCATGTGCTTGACCGTTTTTCCTTCACTCTCCGCCAGGGGGAAAAAATGGCGCTGCTCGGCAGGAGCGGCTCCGGTAAGTCGACCTCTCTCGCTTTAATTGAAGGCGCCTTAGTTCCCGATTCGGGCAAGGTGATGCTGAACGGGCTGGAAACTGCGGCCGTGCAGGAACAGATTTCCTCAGCGGTGGCCGTTTTGAATCAGAAACCTCATCTCTTTAACACGAGCATTATGAACAATATCCGGCTCGGAAACGGCAAGGCGAGTGATGAAGATGTTAAGCGTGCGGCTCGGCAAGTGAAGCTGCATGATTATATTGAATCACTGCCTGACGGATATGAAACGTCCGTGCAGGAGACGGGGATTCGTTTCTCAGGAGGAGAACGGCAGCGGATCGCGCTTGCCCGTATTCTGCTCCAAGATACGCCGGTCATTATCCTTGATGAACCGACGGTCGGCCTTGATGCGGTCACTGAACGTGAATTGCTTGATACGATTTTTGATGTTTTTAAAGAGAAAACGATCCTCTGGATTACACACCATTTAGCGGGTGTGGAAACAGCTGATAAAATCGTCTTTTTAGAAAATGGAAAAGCAGAAATGGAAGGAACCCATCAAGAGCTGCTTGCAGAAAACGAACGGTACCGAAAGCTTTACCGTCTTGATGTTCCGATCAGAACATAAACAGCCGCAAACGAGCGGCTGTTTTTTTGTGCGGTTTAAAATCTCTTCTTGTTTGGAATATAAATAGGAGACAGAAGAGGAGGTACAGAGATGAATATAATGGATTGGACGGAACAGGATGTGAAAGATACGCTGCCGAAACGGGAGGCGGACAGCCATAAAGGAACGTTCGGGACGGCGTTATTGCTGGCCGGGAGCGATGACATGCCGGGAGCCGCCCTTCTGGCCGGATTGGGTGCGATGAGAAGCGGTGTCGGCAAGCTCGTCATCGGTACATCGGCAGGCGTCATTCCGCTTATCGTCCCGGTGCTGCCGGAAGCCACGTACTGGCGGGACGGGTGGAAAAAAGCCGCGGCGGGCCAGCCCGGGGAAACCATCCGCGCCGCTGCCATCGGGCCGGGCCTTCCCCAAACAGACGAAGTGCAGCAGGCGGCTGATCAGCTGCTTTCTGGCGATTATCCCGTCTTACTGGATGCGGGCGCCATTACGAAAAGAACCTATCCGAAGAGGAAAGCTCCCGTGATCTTGACGCCTCATCCCGGCGAATTTTCCAGAATGACAGGCCTTCCGATTCAAGAGATTCAGCAGAACAGAGCGGAATATGCCGCGGAATGGGCGGAGCGGCTTCATGTCGCGATTGTCCTGAAAGGAAACGAAACCATTATCGCTTTTCCCGACGGGGAATGCCGCAGGAATACAACCGGAAACGGCGCGCTTGCAAAAGGCGGGACCGGCGACACGCTGACGGGAATGATTCTCGGCATGCTGTGCTGTCATCAAGACCCGAAGCACGCCGTATTGAACGCCGTCCGCCTTCACGGCGAATGTGCGGAATTATGGACGAAAGAGCGCTCCGCCCATACCTTATTGGCGCACGAACTTTCTGAACTGCTGCCGCGTGTATGGAAGGAATATGAATAAAGAAAAGGCGTCTTCATAGGGAAGGCGCCTCTTTTTGTTTTAACCTTGATTTCATCAGGACATAATACAGCAGCGACGGAACGGCCAGGCCGATGACCCAGGCAATGTCGCCTCCGCCGAATATTTCAGCGAGCGGCCCGATGTAAAAGGATGTATTGATGAACGGGATTTCTAATATAATCGACAAAACGAAGGCGGCCGCTGTAATCCAATTGACCCTGCCGTATTGCCCGTTGACGTCAAACATCGATTTGACGTGGTATTTTCCGCGGCGGATAAAATAGTAATCCACGAGGTTGATCGCCGTCCATGGAATTAAGAAATAACTGATGAAAAAGATGAAATTTAAAAACAGTTCCATGAAATTGCTTTGGCCCAAGAGACTTAATACAGTACCCGCTGCCGTCACACAAAGGATCATTACCACTCTTGTTTTCGGCGTCACCTTCAGTTTTAAAAACGGCTCCAAGGTAGTCGTGGTTGACATAAAGGCTCCGTATAAATTAAAGACGTTGATCGCCATTTGCCCGAACAGGACGATGATCAGCATAATAAAGGAAAATGGACCGAACAATCGGACAATCTCATTTCCTGCATTAGCGGTAAATTCCGGGAGCGCCGTCGTCAAAATGGCGCCGAGAAGCATCATCCAGATGGAACTGACTGACGTACCTGCATAGCTGTACCAAAAAGTATGCGATGCCGGTGTTTTGACCGGCAGATAACGGGAATAATCTGCGACATATGGCGCGTATGCCAGCTGCCATGTGGCCACCGCGCTGACCGCCACTAGAAAAACAGGCAGATCTAATGAGCCGGGCACCCAGCTTCCTGAAGGAATCGGCAGTTGAAAAATAAGAATTGTTGCAGCAAAAAAAACGGCAAAGGAGGTCCAAGAGAGGATTTTCTGCATTTTGTGAATCAGATCATGACCGTAGATCGTGAGTAAAAAACAGATGGCGCTTAAGCCGATAATACACCATGAAGCCGGAATCGGGACAAAGCTGCTCAGTGTACCGGCTGCGAGAATCGTACTGCTCGCAAAGAAGCCCAGGTAGATAAACATGACCAAAAAGAGGGGCAGAATCGCTCCGATCACGCCGAATTGCGCGCGGCTTTGAATCATTTGCGGAATTCCGAGCTGAGGTCCTTGTGCGGAATGAGACGCCATAAAGATTGCGCCGATAAAGGTTCCGATTATAATGGCGGCGATACTCCAAAAGAGATCGAGTCCCATTGTAACGGGCAGTGTGCCTGTGACTAACGTCGTAATATGCATATTAGCCCCGAACCAGACGGGGAATAAATCTTTAGCCTTTCCGTGTCTTTCGTCATGCGGAATATGTTCAATCGTTCGCCTTTCTACTTTCAATAGATAATCTCCTCCGTATGTTCTTCTTTAACATAAAGACATAGCTTAACAGATTGACCTTCCGTTTACAAATTCCAGCATGCAGGAAAAACATTGTAAAGCCTCGCTGACAGCCGTTCAAAGTTTTTTTTGAAAAACGGTACAAACACTGCCGCCAAAACGATTTGCCAGGGTTTAAAAGGCATGGATACGCTTACTGACTAATATGTATGAAGGAGAAATGTGTCAATCTTTTGACGAATGGAACCATTATTCGTTAAGCTGAAAGAATAGTTTACTTTGTGTAAATTTCATTAATGAAAAGGGGATTGATGATATGTGTACAAGTCTTACATTGAAAACGACAGACGGTAATCACCTATTGGCGCGAACGATGGATTTTGCATTTCAGCTCGGTACGGACGTCGTGCTTTACCCTCGTCAGTACAGCTGGAAAAGCGAAGCTGACGGCAGGATGCATAAGACGAAATACGCATTTATCGGCATGGGGAGAAATCTCGGCAATGTTCTGTTTGCCGACGGCGTAAATGAAAAAGGGCTGTCGTGTGCGACGCTGTATTTTCCGGGCTTTGCGGGATACGAGAAAGCGGAACGGGAGGGCACCTGTCACATCGCTCCTCATGAGTTTGTCACCTGGGCCTTATCAAACTGTGACTCTCTTGAAGACATAAAGGAAAAGCTCTCAATGCTGACGATTGTAGAGAAGAAGTTAATGTTATTGGATACGGTGCTGCCTCTTCATTGGATTTTATCAGACCGCACGGGCAGCTGCATTGTCATCGAGCCGACACCGGAGGGAATGAAAGTATATGACAACAAACCCGGAGTGATGACCAACAGTCCGGAATTTCCTTGGCATGTGACCAATCTGCGCCATTATATCGGAATCAGGCCGCAGCAGTCAGAAAGCAAAACATTGGGCGGAATGACATTAACCGCTTTCGGCCAAGGATCTGGAACGATCGGGCTTCCCGGTGATTACACGCCGCCATCCCGGTTCATCAGAGCCGCTTATCTGAAAGAGCATTTAGAGCCTGCCGCCCATGAAACGGATGGCGTTACGGCCGCTTTTCACGTGCTGTCCAATGTGAATATTCCAAAAGGCGCGGTGATCACAGAGGAGAATGAAATTGATTATACGCAGTATACGTCGGTCATGTGCTGTGACACCGGGAACTACTACTTTCATCTGTACGACAACCGGCAGATTCACAAAGTAAGTCTATTCCATGAAGATCTTGAACGTCCGGAGCCGAAAGTATTTGCGGCCGCGGCGGAGCAGAATATACAGGAGCTGAATTAGCTCAAAAAAAAACAGGACGCGATTGTCCTGTTTTTTTATTTAATACGGATCAGACGGATGGCTTTCCTGTTCAGCCTGTTTTGCGGCTTGTGCCGTATCAGTAGTGCCGATCGGCCCGCCGCTGCTGCTTTCGGAGGCTTTTTTCAGCCCTTCCGCAACACGTTTTCCGTAGTCCGGATCTGCTTTTGTGAAATTCTCAATCATTTGATCCTGAATGTCTTTCCGGCAGGAAGAAAGCGTATTGACCAGGTTTGTGATCAATTCGTTCCGTTCAAATTCCGAAAATCTGCGGTATGTTTCACCGGCCTGGCCGAAGTTATTCGGCCGGTCGATCGCTTCCCGCTTCACATCGCCTTCGACATGAGGTATATGGTCTTTCCCATCCTGCTTTGCTTCGGTGAGTCCTCCCATAATGGACGGCTCATAGTTGACGTGCGGGTTTTGTCCTTCTGCCCGATCGACCCGATACTGCATTTGCCCGCCTTCCTGGTTGGTGGCGACATGCTTTTTCGGCGAGTTGATCGGGAGCTGCAGGTAATTTGCGCCGACGCGGTACCGCTGGGTATCTGAATAGGCGAATGTCCGTCCCTGAAGTAATTTGTCATCTGAAAAATCAAGGCCGTCCACAAGCACGCCCGTTCCGAATGATGCTTGTTCCACCTCGGCATGGTAGTTTTCCGGGTTTTTGTTCAGAACCAATTTGCCGATCGGCTTCCAAGGGAAATCGTCTTTATACCACAGCTTGGTCGGATCAAGCGGATCAAAATCCAGCTCGGGATGCTCGTCATCAGTCATGATTTGCGCATACACTTCCCATTCAGGGTAATCGCCTTTTTCAATCGCCTCATACAAATCCTGTGTCGCATGGTTAAAGTTTTTCCCCTGAATCTCTTCCGCTTCCTTCTGTGTCAGGTTGCGGATGCCCTGTTTCGGTTCAAAGTGATATTTGACGAGCACGGCTTTTCCTTCTTCATTGACCCATTTGTAGGCATGGACGCCTGAGCCCTGCATCTGCCGGTAGTTGGCCGGGATGCCCCACGGCGAAAACAAGAAAGTGATCATATGAGTCGCTTCCGGTGATTGGGAAATGAAGTCGAAAATACGCTCGCCGTCCTGAATGTTCGTAACGGGATCAGGCTGAAATGCGTGCACAAGATCCGGGAACTTCAGCGGATCACGGATAAAAAAGATTTTCAGGTTGTTGCCGACCAGATCCCAGTTGCCGTCTTCGGTATAAAGCTTAACGGCAAAACCCCGGGGATCACGCAATGTTTCCGGGGAATGCTTCCCGTGGTTGACGGTAGAGAACCGCACAAACGCCGGAGTTTTCGTTCCTTTCTTTTGAAACACTTTCGCTCTTGTATATTTAGAAATCTCCTCGTCTCCAAAACTTCCGTACGCCTCAAAGTATCCGTGTGCGCCGGCGCCGCGCGCGTGAACGACGCGCTCGGGAATCCGTTCGCGGTCAAAGTGGCTGATTTTCTCCAAAAAATCATAATTCTCCAATGTCGTCGGTCCTCTATTGCCGACTGTCCTGACATTCTGGTTGTCAGTGACCGGATGGCCCTGCCGGTTTGTCAGCGTGTCTTCTGACTCGCCTTTACCGGTCGTCTTACTGGAAAGCGTTTCTTCGCTGTTTTTGTTATTTGCCATTGTTGAACCCTCCTTTTTGAACGGTAACAATATGCCCAGCAGAGCCGTTTTTTAAAACCGATTTTCAAAAGAAGCGGTTATTCCGCGATCGGCGTCAAGGACCCGCCGTTCCATATTTCGCCCTTGTTCAGCGTCCAGCTGTTTTGATAAAGGCTTTGCGCGCCTTGATTGGCCGCCGGACTTAATTGTTCATCCCATGTCAAAAAGTACGCGGTCTGAGGGTATTTTTGCCTGATCGCATTAATAAAAGCAGCATAATCAAAGCTTCCGATATTGCCGGACGGACCGGTTTCGGCAAAGGCAAACGGTTTTTTCAGAGACAGCATTTCATCATAGCCTGATATCGCATACGGATCAGTGAAGTAAGCGTCCAGACCGGTAATATCCACATAAGATGAGCCTGGGTAGAAGTCTGTTTTAAAGTCTCTGTTGGCATCCGGCGAATACACCCACAAAAGGTTATCCAATCCTCTTGTCTCTGTCATATAGCGGTATATCTTCTTGTAAAGCTCTTTGTACAGCGAGATTCTCTCATTGTCTTTTTGGTTGTAGCCTGTCAGCCCCCACCAGAACCACTCGCCGTTCATTTCATGCAGCGGTCTGAACAGAACGGTGACGCCTTGATTTTTCAGCTGAGTAAGGCCGTCGGCAATTTTGCTGAGCAGCGCCTCAAGCCGTTTTCCTTCCACAGTTGAAGGGTCAAGGATGTTTTTGTACTGGCTGTTTGAGATGGCCGTTTTATAGTTTCCGGATGGAAAGGCCGGATTTGCGAGATGCAGGCTGACCTGAGGGAGGCCGCCGCTTTTCCAGTATGAGATTAAGCTGCTGTTGCAGCTGTAATCGATAGTATCGGTGATATCCGCTGTTTCCAGCCACCCTCTCCCATAGTCACAGCCGTAGATGGCGGGAGACTGTCCCGTCGCGTTTTTCAAGCGGTTTTCCTCTGTCATTGAAAAAGTGACATCGCTGTACCCGCCGAACGCTCCGGACATGACCCTGTTTTCTGAACGGTTGGGCAGGTGGGCCAGCCAGTTCATGATATCTTTTGTCGTCTGCTGGGCATTTGGGTTGACGGGATAAACGGTGTGAGCCGATATCGGACTGGCGGCTCCTAAGAGTAATAAAACGATAGACAGGCAGACTGCTAATTTTTTAAGCATATAAAAGACCTCCTGATTTTTAAGATGATGAAGGATGTGAAACGATAACCTCACAATCTCCTTCTATAACAAAATCTCCGGAATCCGCCGGCACGATAAAGTGATCGCCTTTGTGAACGGGGCATCCATCCAGTTCTCCGCGTCCTTTAATGACGCTTGCGAGTAAATACCGGCCGGGTGCGGGCAATGATGCTTTCCCGCTCACATCCCATTGATAAACTGAAAAGAAAGGTGTTTCGGCGAGTATCGTAATAAGAGCATCTCCGATCCGATGCTTAGTGCTTTTTACATTTTCATCGGTATGGGGAATGTCTGTTACGTCAATTACTTTCTGAAGATGAAGCTCGCGTTTATTCCCGTTCCCATCCGTCCGGTCATAGTCGTAAAGCCGGTAGGTGGCATCAGAGCTTTGCTGGATTTCAAGGACGAGCGTACCTTCACATAAAGCGTGCAGTGTGCCGCTCGGGACATAGAAAAAGTCGCCGGGCTTAATGGGGATGCGGCGGAGCAGGTGATCCCACTCGTTTCGTTCAATGAGCCGAACGAAATCTTCTTTTGTTTGGGCGCGGTGCCCTAAAATGAGCTCCGCGTCTTTTTTGCAGTCCAACACGTACCAGCATTCCGTTTTTCCGAGTTCTCCGTTTTCATGCCGATGTGCATATGCGTCATCCGGATGAACCTGCACGGATAAGTCCATATTTGCGTCAAGAATTTTTGTGAGCAGGGGAAAAGCGTCTTCTTTCGGATGTCCGAACAGGTCAGGGTGTTCATTCCAGAGACGGTGTAATGATGTTCCGGAAAAAGGCCCGTTCCGCACGATGGATGTACCGTGCGGATGAGCTGAAATCGCCCAGCACTCTCCCGTCCGCTCAGAAGGAATCTCATACCCGAATGTATCGCGCAGCTTCGTCCCGCCCCATAATCTTTCTTTAAAAACCGGTTCCAAAAATAAGAGTTTCATCATTTTCCCGCCTCCCGGTTTGCCGTCTCTAATGCGCGCTCCGCCAATACGAGCGAACCGGCCGCGCCGGAGTGAATTCCTAATTGAGGGGGAACGATGAAGTGTTCAATGTCGGGCAGATCAATATATTGATTCAGCCGCTTTTTCACGTGCTGACGGATATAAGAGAACAGCTGATGCTGCTTCATGACGCCCCCGCCGAGAATGATCTTTTCCGGCGAAAGTATGAGAATATACTGCACAAGCGCTTCGGCAATATAATAGCCTTCAAGCTCCCACACTTCCTGCTGATCCGCCAGCAGATATGCTTTTTTCCCCCAGCGTTTCTCAATGGCGGGACCTGCCGCGAGGCCTTCCAGGCAATCTGTATGGTAAGGGCAATTGCCTTTGTAGCCGTCGTCCGGGTGTCTTCTGACATAAATGTGGCCCATTTCAGGATGAGACAGCCCTTGAACAAATCTGCCGTTCATGATGGCGCCCGCTCCGATGCCAGTGCCGACCGTCAAATAGAGGCAGCTGTCCGTGTTTTTGGCCGCGCCGAAAGAAGCTTCTCCGAGCGCCGCCGCATTAACGTCGGTGGTGAAGCCTGCGGGAATATGCAGTGCGCTTTTGATCGTTTGAAGAATAGGGCAGTTCCGCCAGGCTGTCTTCGGCGTCGCGGTGATGCACCCGTATGTTTGACTGTCGGGGCGGATGTCAATCGGTCCGAACGACCCGATGCCGATGGCTTCTATCGGGAAATCTTTAAAGTAACGGATGACTTGTCTGAGTGTGTCATCCGGTTCTCCCGTCGGAAACTCCGCCCTGTCCAGAATGGTGCCGTCTTTTTGTCCGGCGGCACAGACAAATTTCGTGCCGCCGGCTTCAATACCTCCAAGCATGGCTGTACCTCCTCATCTGTTAAAATCCGTTTTGATCGGAAACGGCTTTGAACCAGCGGCCGCTTTTTTTGACGGTCCGTTCGCCCCCGTTTTCCAGATTGACAGATACAAAGCCGTAGCGGTTTTTATAAGCATTTGTCCAAGACCAGTTGTCCATGAAAGTCCACAGGTGATAGCCTTTTACATTTGAACCTTCTCCGATGGCCCGATGCACCCATTTGAGATGTTCCCGGATAAATTCAATCCTGTAATCATCCTGAATGATGCCGTTTTCATCGCGGAAGCGTTCCTCGCCTTCAACTCCCATGCCGTTCTCGGAAATAAAACATTCGATATTTCCGTAATGTTCTCTGAGATTGGTGAGAATGTCATAGATTCCTTTTTCGTATATTTCCCACCCGCGGTGAGGGTTCATTTTCCGTCCGGGCATAACATACGGATCGAAGAAACGCTCAGGCAGGAAAGGGGCGTGCGGATTCGGAACATGTTCTTTTGCCTTGACGCGTCTCGGCTGGTAGTAGTTCACGCCTAAGAGGTCAACCGTATGCTCCTGAATGAGGCGGAGATCTTCTTTCTCGTAACGCGGCAGAAAGCCTTCCGCCTTGAGAATCTCGACAAGCTCCTCAGGAAATTCGCCCTTTACGGCGGGATCTAAAAATGAGCGGTTGAAAAAGGCGTCGGCAATCCGGGATGCTTTCAGATCTTCAGGGTGTGAGCTTCTCGGATAAGAAGGCGTCAGATTCAGAATGATTCCGATTTGTCCGTCCTGTTTCAATTCTCTGTAGGCTTTGACAGCCCTTGCATTCGACAGCAGGGTATGGAAGCCGGCCTGCACCGCTTCTTGAAAATTAACGTGATTCGGGTAGTGAAAGTCGTATAAGTAGCCGCCTTCAATCGGCACAATCGGCTCGTTGTGAGTGAACCATTTTTTCACTTTGTCACCGAATAGCGAAAAGCAGGTTTTGGCGTAATGTTCAAACGCGTCAACGGTGTCCCGGCTGACCCAGCCTCCCTTACGCTGAAGGGCGAGAGGCATGTCAAAGTGAAACAAATTGACAAACGGCTCAATGCGATGGGCAAGCATTTCATCGATGACGTCCTGATAAAACGCGACCGCTTTCTGATTGACCTCGTCAGTTCCGTCCGGAATCAATCTTGACCAGGAAATAGACAGCCGGAAGGAGTTGTGGCCGATTTCTTTCATCAGCCGGATATCCTCCTTGTATTGATCATAAAAACGTGACGTGTCGCCGGGGCCGACGCCGTTAAAAAAACGGCTCGGCTCTTTTTCATACCAGTAATCCCATATGTTTTGGCTTTTTCCGTCTCTGTCAGCGGCGCCTTCTGTTTGGGTGGCGGAGGCGGAAGACCCCCACCAGAATCCTTCCGGAAAACGATATTGAATATTAGATTCAGTCAATTGATTTCTCTCCCTTACTGCGATTTTGATTACATACTCATGCTGTCATCCCGTGCATGCTGCTCGGCCTCGGCTTCTTTTTCCTTTGCCATGTTTAATTTGTCCAGCGCTTTAAGAAACGGGAACCAGATAATAAACACAATACAGAGGTTGACCAGCTGCATAATGCCGCCCATGACGGAATTGGTCGCCATAATCCCGTTAATGAAAAGGGGGACGGTCCAGGGCACGGTCACGCCGGTAGGAGGGGGCACGATCCCCGCCGACATGGCCAGGTAGGTGACGAGCGTGACAACCATCGGTGCGATCACCCACGGAATGATAATGATCGGGTTCATCACGATCGGCAAACCGAAAATAACCGGCTCATTGACGTTGAAAATGCCCGGCGCGAGACCGAGTTTGGATATCTGTTTCATCTGTTTGCTTTTCATAAAAAGCAAGATGGTGATCACTATGGCCAAAGTCATTCCGGTTCCGCCCATTCCGACGGTGTAAATCTCCATAAACGGCTTAGAAATAATATGGGGAATCTCTTTTCCCGCTGTATACGCAGCCAAATTTTCGACCTGTAATGTATTCCAGATCGGGTCCATCACGGAATTGATAATGATCTGTCCGTGAAGTCCGAAAAACCATAAAATCTGAATAAAGAAAACAGCGATTAATGTAGGAATGATGCCGCTTCCAAGTCCGACAAGCGGGGCTTGAACCGTATGATAAATGACATCATGCAGATTGGTGTGAAAGATCTGGGTGACAGCCGCATTGATCAAGAGGAAGACGGTAAGCGTGATAAAAGCCGGAATCAATGCGGCGAACGATTTAGCAACAGCCGGAGGAACACCGGCAGGCATCTTAATCGTTAAGTTTCTCTGGACGATTCTTCTGTAGATTTCACCCGACAAAAAAGCGGTTATCATGCCGAGAAACATCCCTTTTGCTCCAAGCCGGTCAACCGGAATGACGCCTGCGACCGCTTTGCCCGTTTCCGGCTCTAAGACGAACGGGGTGAGCAGCAGAAAAGAAACCAATGCAATCGCTCCGCCGAATACGGCCTCCACTTCGTAGCTTTTTGAAAGGTAATAGCCGATCCCGAAGACGACAAAAATGGACATAATCCCCATCGTCGCCGTCGAAGCGCCGCCAAATCCGGATTGAAAGACAGACAGGGCGGAGCTGCTCATGATTTTGTTTAAAAACGGCAGGTTCGTCAGCACGACGAACACCGAACCGAAAATGGTCAGCGGAAACGCCAGCATAAAAGCATCCCGTAAGACTTGCAGGTAGCGGTTATTGTTTAATTTGCCCGCGATCGGAACAAGGAATTGGCTGATTTTCTCAAACACGTCTTCACCCCCGGCTTTTTATAAATTCTTTGATTGAAATAAGTCGAGCATTTCTTTGACGATCTCTTTCATTGAGAGCGCTGACATTAAGTGGTCTTCAGCATGCATAAAAAGCAGGGAGACATCCGTCTTGGCGCCGCCGGCTTCTTTTTGAATCATCTGAAAATGGATGTCGTGCGCTTTTCCCAGTTCTTCTTCAGCCTTTGTCAGAAAGGTGTCTGACTCATCTGGCCGGCCGTCTTTATAAGCGCGTATCGATTGAATAATACAGCTGCGGGCATTGCCGCTGTGAAGAATCAGCTGAAAACTGATCTGTTCATCCGTGTACGTTTCCATGCTTATCGCCTCCTTTATTTGTTCTCTATCAAGGAAACGGCCTGTTCGTATGCTTTTTTGCCGTCTCCCATGCCGTATGCCATCATATCAATCACATCAACGGTGATGTGAAGCGGGTCCGCCTCTTTCTGAAGCTCGCCTTTTAAAAAACTCATCTGCGGGCCGATCAGTACGACGTCTGCGTCTTTCATCGCTTCTTTTGCTTTATCCTGTCCGACTGCCCAAATCTCGGCCTCCTCACCGATGGAGCTGGCGTAATTCTGCATTTTCGTGACAAGAAGGCTGGTGGACATGCCTGAGCTGCAGGCTAATAAAATTCTTTTCATGAGGAATCCCTTCTTTCATAAAGTTAAAACGTTTTCATGAATATTATAATCTTTTGAAATTAAATGTCTATACTTTTAAAATATAAAAGTTTTACTTTTCGGATTTTTGACACAAAAAAACCTTTTAAGATTCAACTTAAAAGGTTTTTCATCTCAAGCGAGCCATAACAGCCATAAATAAAGTCCGATCAGGGTGATGAATAACGTCGGAATGGTTAATATCAGACCTGTTTTGAAATACATTCCCCAGGAAATTTTCACGTTTTTCCGGCTCAGCACGTGGAGCCATAACAATGTCGCCAGCGACCCGATCGGCGTGATTTTCGGCCCGAGGTCAGAACCGATAACATTCGCGTAAATCAATGCTTCTCTCAGCAGCCCGTGAGTGTCCGTTCCGCTGATGGCTATGGCGTCAATCATCACCGTCGGCAGGTTATTCATAACGGAGGAGAGGATCGCAGCGATAAAACCCATTCCGAGTGTGCCCGCAAACAATCCGTGATCCGCCGCTTTCTGAATAAGCTGAGAAAGAAGATCCGTCAGTCCGGCATTCCGCAAGCCGTACACGACAACATACATGCCGACAGAAAAAAACACGATGGCCCACGGGGCGTCCTTGATGACTTGTTTCGCAGGGACGGCGGGGCTTCGCTGCGCCAGAATGAGAAAAATGACCGCGATGGAGCCGGCAACGAAGGAAACGGGTATCGACAGCAGTTCGCTGACGAAATATCCGATCAATAAAACGGCCAGCACAGCCCATGATAACCGGAAAAGGCGCTCATCCTTAATGGCGGATGCCGGATGTTTCACAAGACCGGTGTCATACCGTTTCGGAATGTTTTTTCTGAAATAGAGATACAGCACCAAAATGCTTGCCGCCAGAGAAAAAAGGTTGGGCACCAGCATGCGTGATGCATATTCAATGTACCCGATATGAAAGTAATCAGCGGATACAATATTGACCAAATTGCTTACAACGAGCGGAAGCGAGGTGGTGTCGGCGATGAATCCCCCGGCGATAATAAACGGAAAAACCAGCTTTTCAGGTAAATTCAAAGCCCGCACCATCGCCAGTACGATCGGCGTCAAAATGAGCGCCGCTCCGTCATTGGCAAACAGGGCGGAGACAACAGCCCCTAAGACCGACACATAGAGAAACATCCGCAGCCCGCTGCCTTTGGCCGCCATGGCCATATGCAGCGCGGCCCACTCAAAAAAACCGATACTGTCAAGAATTAATGAAATGATAATAATGGCGATAAAGGCGAGTGTCGCATTCCAGACGATCCCCGTCACTTCCGCGATATCGTGCAGGCTGACTGCTCCGGCGATCAAAGCGAGGACCGCTCCGCCGCAGGCAGACCAGCCGATTGATATATGTTTCGGCTGCCATATGACAAACACAAGTGTCAGCACAAAAATCAGCGCTGATAAAACCGCAACTCCCAAGAATATATCCCCCTTACCGGCATGTAACAGTGACTTCTTTTTGCCGCAATGTCTGTAAAACTTCGTCCTTTTCATCTATCTGCTGGAGAATCGAGCAGACCAGCGCGTATTCCGGTCCGGACGGATGAATGGCATAGTACCGCCACTGGCCCTCGCGTCTTTCGCGCACAAGGCCGGCGTTCTTTAATTTCCGCAAGTGCTGGCTGATGCTGGGCTGACTTATATGAAAAATAGCCGTCAGCTCGCAGACACAATATTCCTTATCCTCCAGAAGCTTCAGCATCAAAAGCCTCGTCGGGTCGCTTAGAAGTTTGAGGCACTGGCTGATCCCTTCGGAACTTAAAGCATTATGCCGCCGTTCCATGCGCTCACTCCTTTTTTACACTATTATATAAGCGAATGTTTATATAAGTAAATGGTATAAAAAAAGCCGGTCTTGCACTTTTTGCAAAACCGGCTCATGTTTATTTTTGGAACAGTTTTTTCGCTTCATCCATTGCTAATTTATTTCCCAGTGCCGAATAATCAAGCCAAGGCTGATCGGCAATTTTATAGACATGGTTTGCTTTCACGGCCTTAAGCCCTTTCCAGACAGCGCTTTTTTGCAATTCTTTATAGGCTTGCTGTGACTTGTCGTCTCTGTTAACGACCACGAAAATCGCATCTGCGTTGTAATCAGGAAGCACTTCTTGAGAAATGACTTCATAAGGGCGGGAGGTGTTCATTTCTTTAATGCCGTCAGCTGGTTTCAGCTTCAGATCGTCAAACAGAATCGGTCCCATCGGGCGGCGTGTGCTGAAGACGCGAAGCTCTTTTGCGTTCACGCGGATCGCCATGACTTTGGCGTTTTTCCCTAATTCCTTATTCATCATGGATCTGACTTGTTTTGTTTCATCTTCGTAATCTTGAATAAATGTTTTCGCTTCTTTTTCACGGTTGACGATTTTTCCGATGTCTTTTAAATGATCGCGCCATGTGCCTTTATCAAGGTCGAAAACGTGTGTATTTCCGATTTTCTTGTATTTTGATACATCTTTTCCCGCAAATTCTTTATCAAGATAAATGTTGTCTGGATTCAGCTCAAGTAAAGCTTCCATATCCGGGTCTGAGGCAGGTCCGAGTTTTTTCGTGTCTTTCAGCTGATTTTTCACATGAGGGAGAAAATCTTTTAATTCTCCGCCCACGACGGAACCGGCAGGTGTAACGCCGAGAGCCAGCAGATCATTTGTCAGGTGAATGGACATCGAAGCGATTTTATGATCGCCGGATTTCTTTTTTGACTCCGGCTGTGATGAATCGGATTGGCAGGCAGCCAGTAAGAAAATACACATGAAACTGATGAGCGCAATTATTTTTTTCATGGGAATACTCCTTGTTTTATGATTTGATTTTCATGACGAGATAGAGAAAATACGGCGCGCCGATGGCTGCCGCAACCACGCCGGCCGGAATGGCGTTCGGCTGAAACAAAGATCGGCCGATGGTGTCTGCCGCGACAAGAATGACAAGGCCGATTAATCCAGCAATCGGAATAATATGCTGATGCATGGTGCCGACGAGCCGTCTTGCCAAGTGAGGGGCGGCAAATCCGATAAAGCCGATTCCGCCGGCCATCGCGACGCTCGCGCAGGACAAGCCGACCGCTATGGCGATCAGCATGATCCTTTTTCTCTGCACGTGTGCGCCGAGCCCCGCGGCTGCCTGGTCACCGAGCATTAAAATATTCAAAGACCGGGCGTTAAGCCATGCAAGCGGTGCGAGAATGCCGATCCAGGGCAAAAGCGACCACACGTGAATCCAATCTCTGCCCCAGACGTTTCCCACCAGCCAGCGGGAAGCGAAGGTATAAGTTTCTTCATTCAGGCGCAGCGACATAAACAATGTAACGGCGCTGAAGCCCGCGGAAACGGCGATCCCGACCAACAGCATGCGGATCGTTAAAAAACCGTTCAGCCTGTCGTACGTAAGCACTACGATCAGCAGGGCGGCGAGTGTTCCGCCCGCAAACGTAAACAGCGGGATGAACATCGACGCCTGCGCCTCCAGGGAATGAAAGAATGTGATATACATCATCAAACCGAAGGAAGCGCCGGCATGCAGTCCGAGAATGCCCGGATCGGCAAGCGGATTTCGGGATACACCCTGCAAAACAGCGCCCGACACGCCTAAGCCGATACCGGCCAGCATCGTCACCAGTATCCGGGGGAGCCGGTAATCGAATAAAACGGTTGTGCTTTGAAACGTGCCGTATCCGAACAGCGTTTTTCCCACGGTGAGGGGAGAAAGCCGGAATGAGCCCGTGTGCAGCCCGATCAGAATAATGCAAACGGCGATGACCAGCAGAACGAGACCTGCCGCCGCCGCTTTTTTTGTTTCTTTCTGCACTTTCATTTATAAGTCTCTCCCTTCCTTGCGGGCAATATAAAGAAAGAAAGGGACACCGACAAGTGCCACCATGATGCCTATCGCCAATTCTCTCGGGGGACTGACCGTGCGTGAGGCCAAGTCGGCCAAAATCAAAAGAATCGCGCCGAGCAACGCGGACATCGGAATAATCAGCCTGTACGTAACGCCGACGATCTTGCGGGCGATATGAGGAATGACCAGCCCGACAAAGCCGATCGCGCCGGCAGCGGAAACAGACACACCGGCAAGAACGACGGCGATCATTAATCCCGCGGCACGCGTCAGAGCCGTGTTCACCCCTAAATTCGCCGCCACGTCATTTCCCATTGAGAGAAGGGTGACGGACCTGCCCATGAATGTCGCGAGAATGATGAAGACCGCAATCACGGGAACAAGGACTTGTAAATGAGCCCACTTGATCCCCGACACCCCGCCGGCGTACCAGAAGGCCAAATCCTGGCTTAAATCGTAATAAATCGCTACACCGGTACTGAGTGAATGTAAAAGCGCGGCCACGACCGCCCCGGCAAGCGTCACCTTTAAAGGTGTCATGCTGCCTTTTCCCGCCGCACTGATAAAGAAAATCAAGCCGGTGCTTGCCAGTGCTCCCAAAAATGACATCACCATCAGCAGGGCGTATGACAAATGAGGGAAAAAAGCAAAGCTGAGCGCAACAACAAACATGGCGCCCGCGTTTACGCCTAAGACACCCGAATCGGCAAGCGGATTTCTCGTGACACCCTGCATGAGGGCGCCGGCTGCGGCAAAAGCGGCTCCTGTAACGGCCGCGCCGAGCACTCTCGGAAGACGCAATTCATGAATGATCTGCTGGCCCGTTATGTTCGGATTGTAATCAGCAACAGCCGACCAAACCGTATGTAAAGTAATGTCTTTCGCGCCGAATGAGACGGCGAAAAAAATAGAAACAAGCAGCCCGATCACCGCGATCAGGAAGAAAACCCCGTTTTTTAAGATGCTGATCAGACGGCTTGCGGACGTGACAGAATCGCTCAAAAATCAATTCACCTACTTTTATGATCATTGTCCGGCATTTATTGAATATGAGAATCATTTTCATTTGAACCATCATATTATACCGGGCCGATTTTCAAAACGCAATAGAGTGTTCAACAATGATGCCCTTTTTTCTTTCATGTTTATATTGTAAAAAAGAAGTGAAAAACGTGAAAGAGGAAATCGCTATATTCAGAAAGGAGGGAGGCAAATGGCGGGAGAAGGAAAGCCTTTGCCGATTGAATTTTACCAGAGACCGTCAGTGGAGCTTGCCCCTTTATTGCTCGGCTGTCTCCTTGTGAAGGAGACGGATGAGGGAACGGCTTCAGGTTTTATCGTGGAAACGGAAGCTTATATGGGAGCGGATGACCGGGCGGCGCACAGTTTCGGCAACCGGCGCACGAAACGGACGGAAATTATGTTCCATGAGGCGGGCCGCATTTATACATACGTCATGCACACTCATACATTAATGAACGTCGTCGCCGCGGACATCGGCATTCCGCAGGCCGTGTTAATCAGGGCGGCGGAGCCTCATGAAGGACAGTTCCTGATGGAGAGCAGGAGACCGGGCAGACCCCCGAGAGAGTGGACAAACGGCCCGGGAAAACTGACGAAGGCGATGGGCATTTCAATGAACGACTACGGCGGCATGATCACGGAACCGCCGCTGTATATTACGGAGGGCTTTACGCCTGAACATATATCAACAGGCCCGAGAATCGGGATTGACAACAGCGGAGAAGCCCGGGATTATCCGTGGCGCTATTGGGTGACGGGGAACCGGTATGTCTCACGCTGACCATGTTTATAAACGCTGATAACAGGGGAAAGACAAGGTAAAAGAAAGGGGATTCAGACATTGAAAAAATTTTTCAAAACGATTATCAAATGGGCGCCCGTCATCTATCCGATTATCAGAAAAATCATAAAAGAACGGAAGGCATCTAAGCGGAACCGCATGTCCGCATCCCGAACAGCCGGCTGATCCGGCTGTTTTTTTACGGTCTTGGCATCGGATTGCCGCATTGACTTGAAATCCTCCCCAGTATAGAATTTACATACATTTACCCCTTCCTCATTCTTTTTGCCCATTTTTCACATCTGCATCTGATCTGATAGGAGGTTTTTCTCATGCTTCATGGGCGGCTTCGTGAACTTCTGCGCTTGCTTTTAGCTGCTGAAACACCGGTTACAAGCTCAGTCATCGCTGCAAATGTAAAGGTAACGACGCGGACGGTCCGCAATGACATAAAGGAACTGCAAACCATTGTAGAAAAACACGGCGCATCCATTCAATCTGTCAGAGGGAGCGGCTATAAGCTGCTGATCCGGAATGAGCAGCCGTTTAAAAACTGGCTTCAGGACAATTTCCAGCAGAACAGCACCGTGCCGATTTTTCCAGATGAACGGATAGATTACCTGATGAAAAGAATGCTTCTGGCCGACGGCTACCTCAAGCTGGATGACTTGGCGGAAGAACTGTTCATCAGTAAATCCACACTTCAATCTGATTTAAAAGAAGTCAAAAAACGGCTCCGCCCCTATGACATCATTTTGGAAACAAGGCCGAACTACGGCTTTAAGCTGCGCGGCGAAGAGCTCCGCCTCCGTTATTGTATGGCGGAATACTTAGTGGACGACCGCGAGCCCGAGCCTGATCTCCTGAGTGAAAAGGCCGGTATTCTGCCGAAAGACGACATTCATGTGATCCGCACAGCCATTATGAAGCAGGTTCGAAACCATAAGATCCCGCTTTCTTTCTTCGGCCTGAACAATCTCATCATCCATATCGCCATTGCCTGCAAACGAATCCGGACAGAAAACTATGTATCTCTCATTCCGGAAGATCTTCATGATATTAAGCTCGAAACAGAATATCAGTCAGCGGAAGCCATTGTAAAAGAGCTTGAATCTGCGCTTTCGGTCACCTTTCCCGAACAGGAAACCGCCTATATCGCCATTCACCTGCTCGGGACAAAGCGCATGACCCAGTCACAAATGGAAGGAAAAGAGCTTACAAGGCTGATAGACGGGGAAACCAGCCGTTTGACGGAGGCCATGATTGAAGCCATTGAGCGGGAGCTGAAGCTCGGAATCACGGACGACAATGAGCTGAAAGCGGGTCTTGCGCTCCATATCAAGCCGGCGATTAACCGAAACCGGTACGGAATGAACCTGAGAAACCCGATGCTCTCCGCCATAAAGGAGAATTATCCGCTCGCATTTGAAGCGGGAGTGATTGCGGGAATCGTGATCAAGGAGCAAACCGGCATTGATATTCATGAAAATGAGATCGGGTATTTGGCGCTTCATTTCGGAGCCGCCATTGAAAGGAGAAAGACGGAACGGCCGCCTAAACGCTGTCTGATTGTCTGTGCGTCCGGCGCCGGCAGCGCGCAGCTTTTAAGAGAAAAGCTCCGTTCCCGGTTCGCAAAACGTCTTGAAATCGTCGGAACGGCTGATTACTGCAGCCTTGACCAGCTTTCCTTTGAGTCGATTGATTTTGTGGTCAGCACAGTGCCGATCAAAAAAGACCTGCCCGTTCCCGTATTGAAGGTTCATACGCTGCTGGGCGGCGGGGATTTTACAAAAATCGACGCCATGCTGGAAGAAAATCGGGAACAATTGAACTTTCTGAAACCGGAGCTGGTATTTTTGCAGCAGGATCTGGAGACGAAGGAGGACGTCATCCGTTTTCTCGGACAGCAGGTTGCAGAAGCCGGCCTCGCTTCTGATTCTCTGACCGATTCTATTTTTGAAAGGGAAGCGATTTCTCCTACGAGTTTCGGCAATCTTACGGCGATTCCGCACCCGCTCGTTCCGCAGACAGACACGACGTTTTGGGCGGTATGCACGCTGAAGAAGCCGATTGACTGGGCGGATAAGCGTGTCCAATTTGTCTGTCTGCTCTGCGTCGAGAAAGAAAGCAAAGCCGACCTCCAGCATATGTACAAATGGCTCGGCGGCATGTTGGATGATCCGGCCGCGGTAAGCCGTCTCTTAAAATGCACAACCTATCAGGAGGTTTTACGAGTATTCAGAGACAAACGATCAGAGAAAGACCGGGATACACCTTTTTTCCGTTAGCAGCGGAAAAAGCCTGAGTAGTTATGAAAGCGATTTCATAATATGATGTTACTAACATCGAGACATACAAAATATCAAACTTTCAGGAGGTCTTTTACATGAATATATTACTCGTTTGTGCAGCAGGGATGTCAACAAGCTTACTCGTCACCAAGATGGAAAAAAGCGCGCAGGAACAAGGAAAAGAATATAAAATCTGGGCGGTGTCAGGCGATTCAGTCAACCAGCATATTGATAAAGCGGACGTATTGCTGCTTGGGCCTCAAGTCCGTTATTTGCTTCCGCAGCTGAAAAAATTGGGTGAATCAAAAGGAGTGCCGGTTGAAGTCATCAATACCGTCCATTACGGCACTTGTAACGGAGCGGAGGTTCTGAAATCAGCGGAACAGCTCGGAAACGCATCGTAGAAAGGGGCGGGCCGTGTGAATAAGGTGAACCAGTTTTTAGAAGAGAAAGTCATGCCCATTGCCGGAAAAATTGCCTCCCAGCGGCATCTTCAAGCATTGCGTGACGGAATCATCCTCACCATGCCGCTTATCATCATCGGTTCGTTTTTTCTGATCATCGGCAACCTGCCGATTCCGGGATATGCGGATTTCATGGCGAAGACGTTCGGAAGCGCCTGGTCTCAAAAACTGCAATATCCGGTTGATGCGACCTTTGAAATCATGGGCCTTGTCGCCGCTTTCGGAATCGCCTACCGCCTGGCTGAAAAATACGGGGTGGACGCATTATCGGCCGGTGCGATATCTTTGGCGGCGTTTCTCTTGGCAACGCCGTACAAAGTTCCGTTTCTGCCTTCCGGCGCAAAAGAGGAAATCATGGTGGGCGGCGGCATCCCGCTGTCTCTCATGGGAAGCAAAGGGCTGTTTGTCGCGATGATCATCGCCATGCTGTCGACGGAAATTTACCGCCTGATCATCCAGCGGAATTTCGTCTTCAAAATGCCGGACGGCGTGCCTCCGGCGGTCAGCAAATCATTTGTCGCTTTAATTCCCGGCTTTGCCGTCATCTTTCTGATCTGGGGTGCGCGTTTAATTGTCGAAGCGACGCCGTTTGAAAGCCTTCATAACATTGTAAGCGTTGTACTGGGGACGCCCCTCTCGATTCTTGGGGGAAGTCTCGGCGGAAGCCTGGTAGCCGAAGCGGTTCAAATGCTTTTGTGGGCGTGCGGATTACATGGGGCGAACATTGTCGGCGGCGTCATGGCGCCGATCTGGTTCGGAGCGATGGATGCCAACCGGGTTGCGTTTCAGGCAGGCGATGCGCTGCCGAATATTTTCACCCAGCAGTTCTTTGAAATCTGGATCAACATCGGCGGAAGCGGCGCGACACTGGCGCTCGTGGTCACCATGTTTCTCCGTTCGCGAAGCAAGCAGATGAAGCAGCTTGGGAAACTCGCCATCGGGCCGGCTGTCTTTAATATTAATGAGCCGATTATTTTCGGAATGCCGATCGTCATGAACCCGATGCTTCTCATTCCGTTCATCATCACACCGCTTGTCACACTGGTCTTTACCTATATCGGCATGAGCACAGGCCTCGTCGCCAAACCTGCCGGCATTGCCGTCCCATGGACGATGCCGCCGATTTTCTCCGGCTATCTTGCCACGGGCGGAAAAATATCAGGGGCTGTCATGCAGGCGATTAATATCATCACAGCCTTTATCGTGTACTATCCGTTCTTCAGAATGTGGGATTCGCAAAAGCTGAAAGAAGAAAACGAACTTGAACAATCGCAGGCGCCAGCCGTACAGGGAGACGAAAAAGCCGTGCTGTAGAGAAAGGGAGTGAAACACATGAATGAAAAAATGGAACAGACCATTTTTCAGATCATCCTGCATGGCGGCAACGGCAGAAGCGCATCAATGGAAGCCATTGCCGCCGCAAAGCGGGGGGACAGAGCCATGGCCGAGGAAAAGCTTCAGGAAGCCGCAAGGGAACTGACCGAAGCCCATCATTACCAGACAGAATTGATCCAAAATGAAGCCGGCGGAGAAAAAACAGACATGACGCTTTTAATGGTGCATGCGCAGGATCATTTAATGAATGCCATGACCGTGAAAGACTTGGCCGCTGAGTTAGTCGAGATTTACGAAAAAGTGAGTCTGCAAGGGGGAGCAAAAATATGACAAAAGGAATTAAAATTGTAACGATCGGCGGAGGTTCAAGCTATACACCGGAGCTTGTGGAAGGCATCATTAAGCGCTATGAGGAACTGCCTGTCAGAGAATTATGGCTCGTCGACATTCCCGAAGGCGAGAAAAAACTCAATATCGTCGGCACGCTTGCAAAACGCATGGTCGAAAAAGCGGGTGTTCCGATAGAGATTCACCTGACGCTTGACCGGAGAGAAGCCTTGAAGGATGCGGATTTCGTAACGACTCAATTCCGCGTCGGTCTCCTTGAGGCCCGCGCCAAAGACGAACGGATTCCGTTAAAATACGGCGTAATCGGCCAGGAGACAAACGGTCCGGGCGGTTTATTCAAAGGGCTGCGCACCATCCCGGTTATTCTGGAAATCGCGAAAGACATCGAAGAGCTTTGTCCGAATGCGTGGCTTGTGAATTTCACAAACCCTGCCGGCATGGTTACCGAGGCCTTGCTCCGCTACTCGAATCTCACAAAAGTCGTCGGCCTCTGCAATGTGCCGATCGGCATTAAAATGGGCGTCGCAAAAGCATTGGATGTGGATGTCAGCCGGATCGAAGTGCAATTTGCCGGACTGAATCACATGGTCTTCGGGTTAGATGTTTTCTTAGACGGCGTCAGCGTGAAAGATCAAGTCATTGAAGCCATGGGAGACCCGAAAAACGCCATGACGATGAAAAATATTTCCGGAGCGGAATGGGAGCCTGAATTCCTGAAGGCGCTCGATCTGATTCCTTGCGGCTATCACCGCTATTATTTCAAAACGAAAGAAATGCTCGAGCATGAAATAGAAGCTTCACAGACGGAGGGCACACGCGCCGAGGTCGTGCAGAAGGTTGAGAAAGAACTGTTCGAACTGTACAAAGATCCGAATCTCGCCATCAAACCGCCGCAGCTGGAAAAACGGGGCGGAGCGTACTACAGTGACGCGGCCTGCAACCTGATCAGCTCCATCTATAACGACAAACATGATATCCAGCCCGTCAATACGATAAACAACGGCGCGATCGCCAGCATTCCGAATGACTCAGCGGTCGAAGTGAACTGCGTCATGACGAAAGACGGTCCGAAACCGATCGCCGTCGGTGATCTGCCGGTGTCTGTCCGCGGACTCGTCCAGCAAATCAAATCATTTGAGCGCGTCGCCGCTGAAGCAGCCGTCACGGGAGATTATCAAACGGCGCTTCTTGCGATGACGATCAACCCTCTTGTCCCGTCAGACTCCGTGGCAAAGGCCATTCTGGATGAAATGCTTGAGGCTCACAAAGAACATCTGCCCCATTTCTTTAAGTCGATTGAAGCATAAGAGCAATAAAAAAAACCCGGATTTGCTTCCGGGTTTTTTGCTTATTTTGATTCGCTTAGTGAGGCGACTTTCGTCGTCCAGCCGAACACGTCGGCTTCCGCGCCTTTTTGAATGCCTGTAATGGTATCGTACAATTTCTTCGAGATCTCTCCGGTTTCACCGCTGCCGATGACAAGACTTTCATCATTCCAGATCAGTTCGCCGACCGGAGAAATGACCGCCGCCGTACCGGTTCCGAATGTTTCTTCCAATCGGCCGTCACGATGCGCCTGGATGATTTCATCGATCGAAATCTTCCGCTCGGACACAGTCAGTCCCCAATGTTTGAGAAGGGTGATGACGGAATTTCTCGTAATTCCTTCAAGAATGCTTCCGTTCAGCTCCGGCGTCACGATTTCGCCGCTGATTTTGAAGAAGATGTTCATGCTGCCGACTTCTTCGATGTATTTTTTCTCAATGCCGTCAAGCCATAAAACCTGGGAAAATCCCTTCTCTTCCGCAACCTGCTGCGCTTTCAGGCTTGATGCGTAGTTGCCGGCGGTTTTCGCGTTTCCGGTGCCGCCTTTGACGGCGCGCACGAATTCGTTTTCCACGGCGATTTTTACCGGTTTAATGCCTTCTTTGTAATAAGAGCCGACCGGGGAAAGGATGATAAACAGCTTGTACGTATGGGATGCCGCTACACCGAGGAAAGGCTCAGTCGCAATAATAAACGGACGGATATAAAGGGAAGTGCCTTCCGCTTTCGGAATCCAGTCTTGGTCGATGGCTACGAGCTGTTTCAGGCCTTCAAGAACAAGCTCTTCATCAATGAGCGGGATGCAAAGGCGGTCATTTGACTGGTTCAGG
This sequence comes from Bacillus sp. SYZHCR11, assembly GCF_057196865.1. Classification (NCBI taxonomy): domain Bacteria; kingdom Bacillati; phylum Bacillota; class Bacilli; order Caryophanales; family Bacillaceae; genus Bacillus; species Bacillus sp. SYZHCR11. The sequence goes on along the minus strand of NZ_JBXUND010000002.1, from coordinate 733,209 downwards.
CGCTCCATATTTTTCTCCGGTCTGAACAGAAGCACTTCCTGATCCTTCGTTACATACGCTTTAAGCCCTTCAAAAACGGTTTGGCCGTAATGATAAACCATGGCCGCAGGATCCATTGAGATGGACTGATAAGGGATAATTCTCGGATCATACCAGCCTTGATCGGCGTCGTAATCCATAACAAACATATGGTCGGTGAAAATTCTGCCGAACGCAAGGTTATGGGGGTCCGGTTTCGGTTTTTTGGCTGAAGTCAATTCAACACGAATGTCTTGTTTCATAATGTTCTGTCTCCCTATTGGTGTTATTGTCAAACTTATTTGAAAATAATTTATATTCTATTGTATACCTTCAACAAATATTCGCAATAGTTTTCCTCAAATTTGTGAAAAAATCAAATCACATAAAAAGCAGGGGAGAGAATGCCCCCTGCGTGTTCGTTTTTACATATTCTGTCATCACTGTGCTCAGTGAACCGTCACCTTGCCGGTTTTGTAAAACTGCTCCATTGCTTTATCGACGTACACCCAGCCCTTCCAGGCGATATGGATGGTGTCTTTCATAAAGTACGGATCATATTCGTGCCCGGATAAGTCGGCAACCTGAAAGCCCTTCGCTTTAATTTGCTTAGTGACTTTTTTGTAGTAATCAGTCCGGCCTTTTTTCGGGAAGCCGGTGTAGTCATACCATTTTCCGTTGACCGGAATAACCACGAACATCGGTTCAGCGCCGGCATCTTTCAGAATGTTCAGCATATCCTCAAAGTCGTGGTATTCGACTGATTTGGCGTACGTTCTTCCTTTGTTGATTCCTTTCACTCTCTTTACTTTCTTCTTAATCTTTTTATAAGAAGCGTCATCGATATAGAAAGGATTGGACGTGGAGCTCCGTTCTCCTAATTGAGCGGCGGCTGTTTTTAACTCTGACCACGATTTCCCTTTCAGGTTTTCAGAGATCGTCCGTTCAGGGCCCTTGGTTTCTCCCATTGAATAATAAAGATCTTTTTTCTCAAGCAGAGAATAATAAGCTTTGGCAGCCGGCATGACCGCTTTCACTTTCCATGATTGTCCGTTGACCATTCCCTTGTATAATTCAGAAAGGACGGCATCATGCTGAACAACTTTAAAACGGAGCATGCGCTTCATCATGTTCTTTTTGACCGCGGGATCAATCTGGTTATTAAATGCTAAATCCAATGCTTGAAGTGATGAAAAATTCGGCGCAAAGTGCTGTTCATCAGAACCTTTTTTGATAAACCATTGCGGAGAAACAATGAATACCAGCTTTTTGCCCTTCAGCTGCTGATAATGCGCCGCAAAGTTCACGGCGTGTATCAAGGATTGGTCCCCGCCTTTTCCGACAAGATAAGGCGTAAAGCCTTGGTTGTTCACTTGGAAATAGTTGGACGGGTGAAACTCATCCAGTCTTGAAAGCTCGGAAGAACCGAAAATCGGCATATACTTCGAGTCTTCGAACATTTTGTTTTGCAGATAGAGCCCCTGGAACATATTCGGATTTAAGGCCTCCGCCGACTCTTCGACACGTTTTTCAGGAATGAAGCGCGTAAGCCATGAAGCCGGAACTGCGATAGCTCCGACAAACAGGACAAACGCTAAAATAATTGGTCCAAAGAAACGCTTTTTCATTTACTTCAACTCAGTCAGTTTGTTTACAATGTTGTTTGGCGTATTCCACTCGTCACGGTCAAATTCAGTGATCGGCACTGTAATGCCGAAGCGATTTTCGATGGCGACAAGCAGTTCTACAGTTCCGAAAGAATCAAGCAGTCCTTCTTCAAAGATTTCAATATCAGGATTTTCTTTCACAGCGTCCTCCTGACAAACTTCAGCTAATACGTCTAATACTTCCTGTTTAAATTCCATGTGTTTTCAATCTCCTTTAGTGATGAAATGGTTTTCCTGAGAAAATATAAAATCCGAAACATACGAAATGGAATGTGATGACGATGGCTAAAAAGGCCGTAAAACGATTGGCGGGCAGCCACTTGTATTTCTTATTCCATTTCTCAAAAAAGTTATACCCGGTCATTAATACGGCGTGGTAAAGGCCGTATATAATATATTGCAGGGCGAGTCCGTGCCAGACGCCCATCAGCATGAACAGCAGGAAATACCCGATGTTCGAGACGGCCATCCGGTTCTTTATCCATTTTTTCTTTGTCATCCAGAATACAAAGCGCATAAATACGTAGTCTCTGAACCAGAAGGATAAGGACATGTGCCAGCGGTTCCAGAAGTCTTTAATGTTTTTGCTGATAAACGGCTTATTAAAGTTTTCCGGAGATTTGATACCCATGATATAGCTTACACCGACGGCAAACATCGTGTAACCCGCAAAATCAAAAAACAGGTACAAGCTGTATCCGTACATGTACAGCACATTACCCCACAGTTTACTGTGGGTGATATGAGACAGATTCATAATGAAATACGTGTTAATCGCATATCCGATAATGAATTTGTACAAGAAACCGATAAAAATTTTATGAATGCCGGTATACAGTAAATCAGCGTATTCTCCCTTTGTCCATACTTTCTGTTCGTCCTTGGCAAATCTGCGGTATCTGTCGATCGGACCGGAAGAAATGGTCGGGAAAAACATAATAAAGTACAAAAGGCGGTGAAGCGGCATTTTTTCTTTAATCAGTCCGTCTCTCGTTTCCATGATCAGCTGGACGCCTTTAAATGTCAAATAAGAAATTCCTAAGAAACTGATCAGGTTATGAACCGGATGATGAGGCGCCGGCGGGAAGAAAAACGGCCATAATTTAGATAAAAACAGGGGTAAAATGGACGCGATCACGGCCATACTGAAGACAAAGCCGCTGTTGGCTTTCAGTCTGTAAGCGAGATAACCCCTGATTAAAAGCACCTGCCACAGCGTAAAGATACATAGTGCGATCACGCCGTGCAGATCATGCGCGAAAATCAAAGCCAATACGATGATGGATATAAACATGTTGTATCCTTGGAATCTCTTGCCGTTCAGCCCTAAAATAATCGTCGGCAAAAGAAGGATTCCAAGTAAGATAAAGAAGAAAAACGAGCTGTAAGGCGTCATACAAGAACCTCTTCGCCAATGCGTTTACGGTCGATTTTTCCGTTCGCAGTCATTTGAATGTGATCCTGATAAATGAATTTTCTCGGAATCATGTAGGCCGGAAGCGAAGCGGCCAGTTCTTTTTTAATGGCGCTTGTCAGCTGGAATTCTTTTTCAAAATCATGTTTTTCAGGCACGATGGCGGCAATTAAATATTCGACTGGTCCGTTAGGCTGATACGGGATGACAACCGCCGTCTGCACATATTGAGACTGCCTTACATGTACTTCGATTTCCTCCAGCTCCATGCGGTAGCCGTGAAGCTTAATCTGGAAATCAAGGCGTCCTTGGCAGAAAATCTGACCATCCTGAACATAACCGGCATCACCCGTGTGATATGCCCACTGGCCGTCAATTGAGAAAAACGCTTTTTCCGTCAGAGACGGTTCACCGAGATAGCCTTTGCTCACGCTCGGGCCGGCGATGATGATTTCCCCTTTTTCTCCGTCCGGAAGCTTATTCCCGTTTTCATCCATGATGAAGATATTCATATCGGGTTTTGCAAAACCGACGGGCAGAGATTCATTTTCATCGATAATCTGCTGCGTAATTTCAACGGAGGTGACGGCAACCGTTGTTTCAGTCGGGCCGTATGTATTGAATACGCGGGCCTTCGGAAAACGGTTTAACAGTTCCTGTGCCACGGCAGCCGGAAGCGCTTCTCCGCAAAACATAAATACTTCTGCCTCAGGCAGGAGCTCCTGCGTAAAGCCGGGATCCATCAGACACATTTGGACGAAAGACGGCGTCGATGTCCAGACGTTCAGTTTGGATTTCTCCAGCTCTTCAAATAGTACTTTCGGTTTATTGATTTTGTCTTTCGTTACGCAGTGCAGCGTACCTCCCGTTTGAAGCGACGGGAAAATGTCCATAACAGATAAATCAAAAGAAAACGGAGCTTGGTTTAAGAATGTCTTACCCCCGCCCACAGGAAAATCCCTGCAGATCCAGTCAGTGAAGCTTTGCAGGTTATCAGCCGATATCTGCACGCCCTTCGGATTTCCCGTGCTGCCGGACGTGTAAATAATGTAAAACGTATCCAGCTCTTTTACCCAGTTCTCACGGCTGAGGTCTGCATCTCCGTCAGCTGCAAGCTCTTCGGGCGTAACGGTTTTAATCAGATTGCTTCCCGTATCGACTGCATCGCCCGATACGCTGATAAGCAGCTCTGCGCCTGAGCTTTCAATGATTTTGACGATCCGCTCCGCCGGAATGGAAACATCGACAGGGATGTAAGGGCGGCCCGCTTTGACGCTTCCCAAGAAAGAAACGATCATATTCGGCTCCATATGTCCGTAAACCAGGACAGGCGCTTTCGAACCGTCAGCTGTATGTTTTTGAATGCCGGACGCAACCCGCTCCGACAAATCCCATAATTCCCCGTAAGTGAGGGAATGATCTAAGGAACGAAACGCTTCGGCCTGCGGCTTGGCGTCTGCGTATGTTTTTATAGCATCAAGTAGTTTCATAGTTATCCTCCCCGATTAGAAATCGTTGTAAATATAAGTGCCGGTATTCGCTGTATGAAATCCATACATCCAAAAGAGCAATACTAATATCAGAAAATAAAAGCCCGTATGAAACGTCCATTTGATCAATGTATTTTCATAAGCACGTTTTAATTTTTGCATCATATTCAAAATTCCTTCCCCGCGTATTCAATAATTACACCAGTATATGACGATTAGATTAACAAAAAGTTTCAAAATATGTCTAATATCCTAAGCTTAAAATTTCCTTAAAAATGAATGAGAAACAAAAGGATGGAAAACACGCATGTATAAATTGGCAAATGATCATACTAAAAAGGCGCTGTTCAGGCGGGATTTTTAACTTATCGTAAATATAAACGAGGTAAAAAAATTTTGGCGGCTTTTTCTTAAGCAGGCTTGTGCCGAACCCCAATGGAGAAGGGCGAAAAGCCGTTTCCGGCAGGATAGCTGATAAAGCGCCGCATCTTGTGAAATGAGGAAGAAATTATTATGATAGATAAGGTAGCAGAAAACGTGAAAACCCCAATTCAACACTACTGTTATCGGCTGACTGTGAAAGCCTTTTAATAGAAAGGAAGAGGAAAATGAATCAAAACAATATGGGGGGCAGCCAAAAGACGCCCGAGAAAGAAAGCATGGGCCGCATTTTGTGGCAGCTAACCCGCCCTCATACATTGACGGCATCGTTTGTGCCCGTACTTCTCGGCACCGTATTGGCGATGTTTTACGTAAAGGTTGATTTCCTGCTGTTTTTGGCCATGCTGTTTTCCTGCCTTTGGATCCAGATCGCCACGAACTTATTCAATGAATATTACGATTTTAAACGCGGTTTAGATACCGAGGATTCCGTCGGTATCGGCGGAGCGATCGTCCGCCACGGCATGAAGCCGAAAACAATTCTGCAGCTGGCGCTCGGCTCTTATGCGATTGCTCTCGTGCTCGGTGTTTATATCTGCATGAGCAGCAGCTGGTGGCTTGCGGCTATCGGCCTTGCCGGCATGCTGATCGGCTATCTGTATACAGGCGGCCCGCTGCCGATTGCGTATACACCGTTCGGGGAACTGTTCTCCGGCATTTGCATGGGCTCTGTATTTGTCCTTATTTCTTTCTTCATTCAGACAGGCAGAATTAATGAACAGAGCATTTTGATTTCCATCCCGATCGCCATTCTGGTCGGAGCGATTAACCTGTCCAACAATATCCGTGATATTGAGGAAGATAAAAAAGGCGGACGTAAAACGCTGGCCATTTTGATGGGGCATAGAGGGGCCGTTATGATACTGGCGGCATCTTTTGCCATCGCTTACATCTGGATCGTCGGTCTTGTCATCATGGGTTACACAAGCCCGTGGCTGTTCCTGGTCTTTTTGAGCGTGCCGAAACCCGTTCAGGCCGTGAAAGGCTTTGTGAAAAACGAAATGCCGATGAACATGATTATTGCGATGAAATCAACGGCGCAAACCAATACATTCTTCGGATTCCTGCTTTCAATCGGACTCCTGATCAGTTATTTCCGCTGATCAAATGAAAGGGCAAATGCCATAACCGGCATTTGCTTTTTTTTATGACATAATCTTCACGATATTGTAAAGAACCTGACCGCGGATTGACCCGTCTCATATATGGACAGCAAAGCAAGGAGATGAAAAAAATGGACTTGTCAACAGCCCATATGGATGATTTAAAAACGGTCATGGAAGATTGGAAAAATGAATTATTAGTTTATAAATTCGCTTTAGATGAGCTGGATACGAAGTTTTCTATCATCAGCCAGGAATATAATCTGATTCACGGGCATAACCCGATCGAGCATACAAAATCACGCGTGAAGAGTTTTGAAAGCATTGTCAATAAACTGATGCGCAAAGGCTGCGATGTGACGACGCAGGAAATGAAAGAGCATATTCATGATATCGCGGGTGTCAGGATTATCTGTTCCTTTATTTCCGATATTTATAATGTCGCTGAGGTTTTGAAGCAGCATAAGGACCTGAAGATCGTAAAGGTGAAGGATTATATCAAAAACCCGAAGCCGAACGGCTACCGCAGCCTGCATTTGATTATTGAAATTCCCGTTTATTTGACGAATCGTGTGGAATATGTGAAGGCGGAAATTCAAATCCGCACCATCGCCATGGATTTTTGGGCGAGCCTTGAACATAAAATTTATTACAAATTAAATAACGAAGTCCCAAAGCATCTGACCGACGAGCTGAAGGAAGCGGCGGACATCGCCCATTATTTAGACGAAAAGATGCTTGGGATTAAGAAAGAAGTCGATTAAACGATTGACCCGTCACAACCAGCCGGACCGCTATTATACGCAGTCCGGCTGGTTGTTTATATGTTTAGGTGTTTTCGCTTTCCCGCGCGATGTATTCTGACGATGATTCAGGCTGAAATCCTGATTGAATTTGAATAGAGAATGCAATAGATATCAAATCGCAAACAGCACATTCCCGCAGAAAAAATGTGTAAGATTGAGGTTTACTTTTTAAAAAAAGGGAAAGACATTTGTACAACAAAAAGGGAGATGAATATCAGTGGGAAAGAATGAAACAATGCATATCGTATCATGTGCCGATGATAATTATGCTCGTCATTTGGGTGGGATGTTCGCTTCTTTATTGATGAATATGGATAAAACAAGGAATGCCAAATTATATGTGATCGACGGCGGAATTACTGCCGAAAACAAGGACAAGCTTGAACAGACTGCGATGTCATTCGGGACGCCGCTTGAATTTTTAGAAGTAGACGCTGATCAATACAAGCATGCAGTCGAAAGCAGCCATATTACAAAAGCGGCTTATTACCGCATTTCTATCCCTGATTTAATTAAGGATGAGTCCGTAAAGCGGATGATTTACATCGATTGCGATGCAATTGTGATGGAAGATATTTCGGTTTTATGGGACTTGGATATTTCCCCGGCAATAGTTGCGGCGGTAGAAGATGCCGGACAGCATGAAAGACTGAAAAAAATGAATATCAGCGACACTGCCAAGTATTTTAATTCCGGTATTATGATTATAGATTTCGAACCTTGGAGAAAACAGAATATTTCCAAAAAAGTGATTGATTTTATCAATGATAACAGCTCGGAGGATTTTCTCGTGTTTCATGATCAGGACGCGCTTAACGCGATCTTATATGATCAATGGCATGAACTGCATCCGCGCTGGAACGCGCAGACGCATATTATCATGAATGAGAAAACGCCTCCTGAACTGATCGACCGTATACGTTACAGAGAAACACGTGCCGAACCGGCCATCGTCCATTTCTGCGGCGGGGACAAGCCTTGGAATACAGGCACCTCGCACCCGTATCGTGATCATTATTTCCGATATATGTCCTTTACGAAATGGAACACGATTGACCGCCCGGCCATGAACCAATAGGCAGGTGTGATGAAAACGCTTGTGAAGCCGTTGACCGGCTCACAAGCGTTTTTTTTATTATTTCACCCGAATCGCACGCACGCGTTTTTGCAGGCTGGTCTTTTCGGCAGACGGCTTCAATCGGCTGACTGCCGTTTGCGCCGCTGATTTTGCTTTTTTCGTCTTGGTTTTTTCCGCCGTTTTTACTTTGTCCCTTGCCTGCTGCCGGTTGAGTTTATCTTTTATCCGGCCAAGCCGTTTTTCCAGAGCGGTTTTTTCTTTTCCCGGCTGGATTTCGCTGACTGCTTTTTGGGCTTTTGCGGTGTTGGCCTCAGAAGTCTTTTTTTCCGCCTGCTTGACGCTGGCCTCAGCTGTTCTCAAAAGGCTTGAGTTGACAGCGTTCAGCCGCTTTTGCAGCCCTTTTTTCTCTGAACCGGCCGGTAATTTGCGAATGGCGCTTTGTGCGGCATTGACGGCGGTTTTTTTCTTTTGTTTTTCGGCAGTCCGGACTTTGTCTCTTGCGTCCGTCACATTTCTTGCCGTCTGAACTTTATTGATCCGCGCCTCGAGAGCGGTTTTTCCCTTTGACTTGGACAGTTTGCTGACTGCCGTTTTTGCTTCATTGATATCTGCCTGCTTTTTCGTCTTTTCCGCTTTTATTACGGCCCGTTCGGCAAAGCTCTTTTGTTTTGTGTGATATTGCGCCAGTCCGTACCCGAATCGGCTGTCACGTCCGGGAGCGCCCAGATCTTTGACGTTTTGCTGCATCTGCTGCCGGAGCTGTGTATTTGTTTCCTCCGGATATTTCTGCCTGAGCAGCGCGAACATACCGGTGACGTGCGGCGCGGCTTGAGATGTGCCGTCAGCCGTGGCGTACATTTGATTCAGATACGTGCTCGTAATATTAGTGCCGGGTGCGGCAAACTCAATTTGTTTTCCGGTCGTGGAAAAAGCCGCGAGCCCGTTTTTTTCAGTTGACGCTGAGACTGCCGTTACGCTGCTGTAGGCGCCCGGATAATTGACGGGTTTTTTGTTGCCGTCGTTTCCTGCGGCGGCTACGATCACGATTCCTTTTTTGTAAGCTTTGTCAACGGCGTCGTGAAGACTTTTGCTGTCTGCGTTTGTCCCGAGGCTCATATTGATGATGTCCATTTTATTGGCGATCGACCAGTCGATCGCTTTAAGAAGGCTTTTGAGATCTCCCGCTCCTTTTCTGTCTAATGCTTTAACCGCATATAACCGGACATCCGGCGCGATGCCGTCGATGCCGTATCCGTCATGTTTGGCCGCAATGATTCCGGCGACATGCGTCCCGTGTCCGTTGTCATCTTTGTATGAGGGAGTATAGCTGACTGCGGAATAGCCTCCGGCAATGGAGAGATCATCATGAGGGTAAATGCCGCTGTCAATGACAGCCACTTTCACCTTTTTTCCCGTCAAGCCTTCTTTCCACGCCTGCTTAACCTGAGTCGGTTCGATATCCCATTGCGGCAGCACGTAACTGCTGCTTTGGGCCGCTGATAACGGGCGGATATCAGAACCGCCTGCTGCCTGAAAGGATACATTCTCTTCTACATATAAGATGTCAGGGTCCTGTTTCAGGTCTTTCACCGTTTGCGAATCGGCTGACACGGCGACTGCCGGAAGATGCTGATAGGTCTGTTCCACATCCGCTCCGCTGTCTATGGCGGATTCCTTGCCGTTTTGATTTTTGTACACCACGATAACGTCCCGGTCATGCGTCTCGGCGTGCGCGGGCGCCGCGGCGGAGAACAGGCTGATGCACAAGGCCGCGGCCATTATCGGTTTCAGGGTGTGATACATTGCAATTCCCCCTTTTTCTTTATATATCGGCAGTGCGGAATTCTTTTTTTCCTGAGGGATAAGGAAAATTTCTGTATGCAAATGTAAGCGTTTCCAAAATATGATGGAGAAAATGCTTTAAGACATCTGCGCAATGAACTCAAAAAGGGGGTTTTTGATAAATGAGTACGTTCAATCGGGTCATGGAAGAAAAAATCATGCCTGTCGCCGGAAAAGTCGCCGGCCAAAGGCACTTAAGAGCTTTGCGGGACGGCATTATTTTGACTATGCCGCTTATCATCATCGGATCGGTTTTTCTGATTCTGACGAGTCTTCCGATTCCCGGTTATGCCGATTTTATGGCTGGTCTTTTCGGTGAAAATTGGGTTGAAAAACTCGGGTATCCCGTGAATGCGTCCTTTGACATTATGGCGCTTGTCGCCGCCTTTGGGATTGCTTACCGGCTTGCGGAAAGCTATGAGGTGGATGCCCTGTCGTCGGGAGCCATTGCCCTTGCCGCCTTTTTATTGGCGACGCCGTATCAGATTCCGTTTATCCCTGACGGCTCGTCAACAGAGATTATGGTGGGAGGCGGCATACCGATTTCGCTGCTCGGAAGCAAAGGTCTGTTTGTCGCGATGATCATTGCAATGCTGTCTACGGAAGTGTACCGGTTTATTATACAAAGAAATATCGTCATTAAGATGCCTGACGGAGTGCCGCCTGCGGTCAGCAAATCGTTCGTTGCGCTCATCCCCGGTTTCATTATTATTACGCTTGTATGGCTGGCCCGTCTGTTTATTGAAATAACTCCTTTTAAAAGTCTCCACAATGTCGTAGGCGATCTGCTGGGCACCCCGCTGTCTATTTTGGGCGGGAGTCTCGGCGGAAGTCTTATCGCCGAATTCGTGCAAATGCTGCTTTGGTCGTGCGGCATACACGGCGCGTCCATAATCGGCGGCGTCATGTCGCCGATCTGGTACGGGGCGATGGACGCCAACCGTTTGGCTTTTCAGGCGGGAGAAGCGCTGCCGAGCATTTTTACGACACAGTTCTTTCAAATATGGATTAATGTCGGCGGAAGCGGAGCGACGCTTGCCCTTGTGCTGACCATGCTTGTGCGCTCCAGAAGCAAACAGATGAAACAGCTCGGCCGTCTCGGCATCGGGCCCGCGATTTTTAACATTAACGAACCGATTATTTTCGGGATGCCGCTCGTCATGAATCCGCTGTTAATCGTGCCCTTTATCATCGCGCCGCTCTTGACCATTACGGCGACGTACATCGGGATGAGCACGGGGATGGTGGCAAAACCGGCGGGAATCGCCGTGCCGTGGACGATGCCGCCGCTGATTTCCGGTTATTTGGCGACGGGCGGGAAAATCTCCGGTTCGGTCATGCAGCTGATCAATCTCCTGATTACATTTATCATTTATTATCCGTTTTTCCGAATTTGGGATCTTCAAAAATGGAGAGAGGAACGGGCGGCGGAACAAAACGTCACAGAAGAAACATAAAAAAAACGGGCGCTTTCGCCCGTTTTTTTAACGCTGGAAAAATTCGATCCATTCGCCGTCAGGTCCTTCAATGTAAAAGTAGCGGTATCCGTTCGGAAGCGTCGTGATTTCTTCATCAATGAATACGGCGCCCTGACGCTTCGCATGCGTGAACTCCGCCGCGATATCTTCAGTCAATAAAGCGACATGGTGCACTTTTCCTTCTGCGGGAAGCTCGCTGCTGTAGCCCTGGATCAGCTCAATTTCTGTCTCCGGCCCTTCTTGAAAGCCGAGAAAGGCAAGTTCAATAATGCCGTTCGTATGAGTGATACGATCCTTTAACTGCATACCGAGAACGTCTTGGTAAAAGGCGATGGATGTTTCAATATCTTTGACCATAATGCCTGTATGGTCGATTCTTTTGGCTGTCATGGTTTTCCCCCTGTTTTGAATTTTTCGGGACAATGCGGTGTTGATCATGTTTTATGGTACGATAAGAGAAAGCAAAACGAAAGAGGAATGCACAATGAAGCTACTTACAGTGAAAGATACATTTGCCGGAAAGCTGAAAAAAGGATTCCCCCTGATTGAAAAAGACGCTCTGTCCGGAAGCTCGGCTCATTTAACAGAGGGCGATCTTTTTGATGTGACATCCGAGAAGGGCGAGTTTATCGGAAAAGGCTATTACGGTTTGCAGAATAAAGGAGTCGGCTGGGTGCTGTCCCGCGCGAGAGATGAACGGATCGACGGACGTTTCTTTCTGGACAAGCTGAAAAAAGCGGCTGAAGCAAGAGCCCATCTGTTTAACGCGCCCGATACGACGGCGTTCCGGCTTTTCAACGGTGAGGGCGACGGCATCGGCGGCGTCACGATTGACTTTTATGACGGTTATCTTCTGATTCAATGGTACAGTAAAGGCATTTACGCTTATAAGGACAGCATGATTGAGGCGATTGACGGACTGGAGCTTTCTTATAAAGCGATCTATGAAAAGAAACGATTCGATACTGCCGGGCAATACGTGGAAGACGACGATTTTGTCAAAGGCGAAAGAGGAGATTTTCCGGTCATTGTTCAAGAAAACGGCATACGGTACGCGGTGGATTTAAACGACGGGGCGATGACGGGCATTTTCTTAGACCAGCGTCATGTACGCAAAGCGATTCGGGACAAGTATGCAAACGGCAGACGGGTGCTGAATACGTTCTCTTATACGGGGGCATTTTCCGTTGCGGCGGCGCTTGGCGGAGCTGAGAAAACGACAAGCGTCGATGTCGCCAACCGCAGTCTCGCAAAAACGATTGAACAGTTCAGCGCCAACGGAATTGATTATGAGGCGCATGACATTAAAGTCATGGATGTTTTCAAATACTTCGGCTATGCGGAGAAAAAAGGGCTGGCGTTTGACCTCATCATCCTTGATCCGCCTTCTTTCGCCCGCACAAAAAAACGGACGTTCAGCGCGGCGAAAGATTATAAAAACCTGCTGAAGGAAACGATCGCCATCACCGCAAAAAACGGCATCATCGTCGCTTCGACAAACAGCAGCGCCTTCAATATGAAGAAATTTAAAGGTTTTATAGAGACCGCCTTTAAAGAAACAAATGAGCGTTACGACATTTTGGAAGAATACACGCTTCCGGAAGATTTCAAAACGATTCCCGCGTTTAAAGAAGGGAACTATTTGAAGGTTGTTTTCTTGCGGAAAAAATAGGATATCATTTATAGCGTGGAAAGAGGGGGAAAAGAAAACCCTCTTCCATCGCTTTAATACGGGACAAAATAATCTTCATATCTTACTGTTTAAAGAAAAAAACCGCTATTACTTAGTATCTCATCTGTGCCGAGTAAAGTGGCCTCACTAATCCCTCCGCCCAATTGTATCCTCGATAATGATTTTAATGGGCACCACCCTTTTTTTGAGTATCTATATAAATTGTAATGGCATCACTCATGAGCTTCGCCAACCCTTCACCATACCGGTCGATGTTCTTAGTGAAGCGTTCATCTTCAATATAGAGTTGACCTAATCCGTAAAAGGCATCAAAAGAATATTCACCAAAATTTTCATTGAGAAAATCAAACCACTCTTTGATAGCTGTTTGTACGTCTGGGGAATCGGGAGATTGGTTAATAAGGAGTGCAAATTTATTGAACATTGCAGTCCACTTATCAGATAAATCTTTTTGCTCACCATCAGTCATGTTTTTCAATCTAATATTTACCTTATCGACAGGTTGATCACCCCACCGTTTGCGGGCTTCTTGCTCATAAAGATTATGATTGAAGTTCATTCCCTCAAACCGCTCTTTGTTCGTCATGCAAATCTCTCCCATCATATGTTTGATTGATTTATCGATGGTTTCAATCATCTTATCGACTCTATTCCGTTTCTCAATCAACATTTTCTTTTGTAAAATGAATGCTTCCCTTCGGTTAAATGAAGGATTAGTAATGATTGCTTTAATCTCTTTTAAGGAGAAATCGAGCTCCTTGAAAAATAGTATCTGCTGCAGCTGTTCAAGATTCTCTTCAGAATAAAGCCGATAACCGGAATCGGTCGTTTCCTGAGGAGTCAATAATCCAATTTGATCGTAATGATGGAGAGTGCGTATGCTTACTCCAATCAGGTCAGCTACTTCTTTTACTTTCATACCCATTACGTTTGCCGCCTCCTTAATGGCTACTTTAAAGTATTACGCAACGTAAGAGTCAATAGTTGGTTAAAAATTTTTTGTATATAAAGGGAGAACATATGAGGATTTCATTGCTGAAATTAAAGAAAAAAAGCCGGGCGTGAAGCTCCGGCTTTTTTCTATTCAATAATGTGCTGCACCCGGCCGATTCGCCCGTCTTCAAGGCGGACCTTAATGCCGCGCGGGTGGAAGCTTGAGTTCGTCAAAATATCCTTCACGATTCCTCTTGTCAGCTTTCCTGAACGCTGATCGGCTTTCAGGACGATATCGACTTCAAGTCCTTTTCTGATGCTGCTTCGCTGCTGGCCGTTCATATGACACATCCGTTCTTCAGTCTTTTCACTTCATGTCTTATCATATCGTGTTTTCGTCTTTTTATGAAGGACAGACAAATCAATTCTTTATGGCAACTAAAAAAAGACCGCTCTGTAAGGAGCAGTCTTTTATGACATAAACGAAAGCAAAATCGGGGCCGCGCACAGTGTCATAATCGCGGCGAGAATCATGGACACGCTTGAGATCGTTCCTGATACGGAGCTGAGCTCAAATGCTTTAGATGTTCCCGCTCCGTGCGCGCTAGTTCCGAGCAGCACGCCCCGGGCAATTTCGTTATCAATGCGGAAATAGCGGATGACCATCGGCCCGATGATCGTTCCCAATAAAGCCGTTAAAATGACGAAAACCGCTGTAACGGCCGGCATCCCGCCGATCATTTCTGAAACGTTCATGGCAATCGGCGTCGTCACGGATCGCGGCACGAGACTGTCGACTAAGCTGCTGCCGAGATTGAACCATTTTGCGATAAAGGCTGTTGACAAAATGGCGATACATGAACCGACCGCTACGTTCAAAATAATTTCCACGGCGTATTTCTTTAAAATCGGGAAATATTTATAAAGCGGGATGGCGAACGCCACTGTTGCCGGCTGAAGCATATCGGTCAGCAGTCCGCCGCCGAGATTGTATGTCTGATACGGGACATTGACAAGAAGCAGCAGGACGACCAAAACAGCGGGCGTAATCAGAAGCGGCGACGTATACACCCGCGGAAAACGAATGTAGAGTTTTTTCGCGCCCAAATATACTAAGACAGTTAAGAATAAACTTATGATTCCGATGAACACGTTTGTTTTTTCTCCTTTCTTTTTGCTATCAGCTGTGTAAGCGTACCTGTTGAAACCATCACGACAAATGTGCTGATGACGACAACAAGTAAAATGCTTACGCCGAATTTAGACATAATATCTCCGTATTCAATCACTCCGACGGCAGACGGGATGAAAAACAGCAGCAGCTCACCGAGGAGCCATGCTGCGCCAAGCTCAATCCATTCAAGTTTGATAATCTTGAAATGCAATAATGTGAAAAGAATCACAATCCCGATTATACTGCCGGGAATATTTATATGAAGAGCCGCCGTGACCCAATTGATCAGACGCGCAAATATAAACAGCAGAGCGATTTGAATAGCGGTAAGCAGCAATTTTTTCATAATGATGCCTCCCTTATATTTATATTGTACAGAAGGTTTTGCTATAGGTAAAATACATATAAAGAATAATGTGTATTCCTTTTGTCTATAGAAAGGATGAAATGTAATGGATATCCGGCACTTAACGTATTTCTTGGAAGTGGCCCGTTTGAAAAGCTTTACGAAGGCTTCACAGTCTCTGTATGTTTCACAGCCGACAATCTCAAAAATGATTAAAAACCTGGAGACGGAGCTCGGCATTAAGCTGTTTTACCGCAATGGCCGGCAAGTTGAACTGACTGACGCCGGGCAGAGCATGTATGTGCAGGCGCAGGAAATCACAAAGTCATTCCAAAACCTGACGTCAGAGCTGAACGATATTATGGAAGTGAAGAAAGGGCACGTCCGCATCGGTCTTCCGCCGATGATCGGTTCCGGCTTTTTCCCGAGAGTGCTCGGTGACTTCCGCGTCACATACCCCGATGTGACGTTTCAGCTTGTTGAGGACGGCTCTATTAAAGTGCAGCAAGGGGTGGAGGACGGCTCGCTTGATATCGGGGTCGTCGTGCTTCCCGCGAATGAAGAGATTTTTCATACCTTCACAATCGTCAAGGAAACCCTTATGCTTGTCGTCCATCCGTCACATCGGCTCGCTGACGAGAAAGAATGCAGTCTTCATGAATTGAAAGAAGAGCCGTTCATATTTTTCAGGGAGGATTTTGTCCTTCATAATCGAATTATGACGGAATGCGTGAAAGCCGGATTCAGGCCGCATGTCATTTATGAAACATCACAGTGGGACTTTATCAGCGAAATGGTATCCGCCAATCTCGGTATCGGCCTGCTGCCGGAAAGAATCTGCCGCGGTCTTGATCCTGACAAAGTCAGAACCATTCCGCTCGTTCATCCGGTCATTCCGTGGCATTTAGCCATCATTTGGCGGAAGGACCGCTATATGTCCTTTGCCGCCAGAGCCTGGCTGGAGCATACGAAATCGTATTTATGGAATCCGAAAAAGAGAAAAAAGGATGATTAAGCATGGACGCACAAACCGCAGCTCAACACTTGAGTAAAGTGCGGGATCAAAACCCGCTCGTTCACAGTATCACCAATAATGTCGTCACGAACTTCACCGCTAACGGACTGCTCGCGCTCGGCGCATCGCCCGTTATGGCTTATGCAATTGAGGAGGCCGCCGACATGGCGAAAATCGCCGGAGCGCTCGTCCTGAACATAGGCACCCTCAGCTCGGCATCGGTTGAAGCTATGATCGCAGCCGGAAAATCGGCCAATGAAAACGGTGTTCCGGTCATTTTAGATCCGGTAGGCGCCGGCGCCACGCCGTTTCGGACGGCATCAGCCCGCAAGATCATACAGGAGGTCCGCTTGTCCGTTATTCGCGGAAATGCCGCGGAAATTGCCAATATTGCCGGCGCCCCTGATTGGAAGATAAAAGGCGTGGATGCGGGGGAAGCCGGAGGAGATGTGGTTCAGCTCGCTAAGACGGCTGCAAGCGGGCTGAAGACGGTCATTGCGATTACCGGAAAAACCGACGTCATCTCCGACGGCACCGACACATACGCCGTACATAACGGTGATAAACTGCTGACGAAGGTGACGGGGGCGGGATGCCTGCTGACGTCTGTAATCGGAGCCTTCTGCGCAGCGGGGCAGGACGTTCTGCAAGCGGCCGTTTCAGCCGTTTCTGTATACGGAAGCGCCGCTCAGCTTGCCGCTTTGGACACCTCCCATAAGGGGCCGGGCAGCTTCCAGATTGAGCTTTTAAACAAGCTGGCAAGCATCTCAGAACAAGAAGCGGCTGAGCTTGCCGCAATTGAAAGGGTGATAGAAAAATGACGCGTATTTCTCGGGAAATGATGAAGAATATGTTATCGGTTTATTTTATTATGGGATCAAACAATACAAGCGCAGACCCGGTTTCCGTGGTGAAAAAAGCAATTGAGGGCGGCGCTACGCTTTTTCAATTTCGGGAAAAGGGGAGCGGTTCTTTAACAGGGGATGAACGTGTCCTGTTCGCGAAGCGGGTGCAGGATGTCTGCAGGCAGGCCGGGATTCCTTTCATCATTAATGATGATGTCGAATTGGCCTTGCGCCTTGAGGCGGACGGAGTGCATATCGGACAGGATGACGCAGACGCCGAAGAAACGAGAGCGGCAATCGGCGATATGATTCTCGGTGTGTCAGCACATAACGTCTCCGAGGTGAAGCGGGCGGAAGAAGCCGGAGCCGATTACGTCGGAATGGGCCCGGTCTATCCGACCGAAACAAAAAAAGATGCTGAAGCCGTGCAGGGCGTTACATTGATTGAAGAGGTAAGGCGTCAGGGCATCACCATTCCGATTGTAGGAATCGGCGGCATTACGGCTGACAACGCGGCGCCCGTCATTGAAGCGGGTGCAGACGGCGTCAGCATGATCAGCGCCATCAGCCAAGCCGAAGATCCAAAAGCGGCGGCGCGGAAGTTTTCAGAGGAAATTCGGCGCTCCAAAGCAGGGCTGTCCCGATAGGGCGGCCCTTTTTCTGTGTGCGCAAAAAGGCGTGACGGACTGGGGGAATATAAGCCGTATGTCAAGAACAGAGCAATCAAGCTTGCAATATCGACCGAAACGTTTGACGGCTCTATCGCTTCTCTCAAAGTGACGCCTGAACCAATCAGCGCAGGCTCAAAAGCCCTCTATAAAACAGTGAATAGCGCGCAGTGAGAGACCATTTCGAGGTCACGGAAAAACTTAATGCGGAATTCAGCGAATTTGAAGTTTTGATGTCGAAATACAAAACGTGCGATCAATGTATACGTCTTGTGATACATTAAGTACAGATCAAATCAGAGAGATAAGCACGAAGCTGACGGCCCTTTCTGAAACCATGTCGAAGATTGCCGATGTGCTTTAAAAGGAGTTAAGACACAGCATGAGCGATGAACATAACAAGGAAAAACAGATCCACAGACGGGACGTCCTGAAGTGGGGCGCCGTCGCGGGCGCAGCCGTCGCTGTCGGAGCGAGCGGCCTCGGAGGACTCGCGCCGCTCTTCAAACCGGCGGCCACCGCTTCAAAGAAGAATGATGAAAAACGTGATCGTGATCAAATCGTTCCTTTTTACGGAAAGCACCAAGCAGGAATCACAACGGCGCATCAGACGTATGTGTATTTTGCGGCGCTTGATGTTATGTCAAGCGACAAAGCCGATGTCATCTCCCTTTTCAAACAATGGACAAGCTTGACGCAGCTGCTGACTTCAGGCGCCGTCCCGTCAGGCGAACAGAAAAATAAATATATGCCTCCGCAGGATACCGGGGAGTCGCAGGATCTGGCACCGGCGAATTTGACCGTTACCTTCGGCTTCGGCCCCGGGTTTTTCGAGAAAGACGGGAAGGACCGCTTCGGACTGAAAGATAAAAAACCGAAGCACCTCGCCGATATTCCGCCGATGCCTAACGACAAGCTCGATAAGAAACAAGGCGGCGGTGATATCGTCATACAGGTCTGCGCGGATAATGAACAAACGGCGTTTCACGCGGTGCGCAACCTGATGAAACAGGCATCGGGTGTGTGTGAAGTCCGCTTTCTCAATAAAGGTTTCTTAAGCGGCGGAAAAAACGGAGAAACACCGCGCAACCTCTTCGGATTCAAAGACGGCACCGGCAACCAAAGCACGAAGGATGAAAACCTGATGAATTCGATCGTTTGGGTTCAATCAGGAGAGCCGGACTGGATGACGGGCGGCACGTACATGGCGTTTAGGAAAATTAAGATGTTTTTAGATATATGGGACCGTTCATCCTTGAAGGAACAAGAGGACACGTTCGGGCGGGTGAAAAGCTCGGGCGCGCCTTTCGGACAAAAAAAGGAAACCGATCCCGTGAAGCTGAATCAAATTCCCGCCGACTCGCATGTCAGCGTGGCAAAATCAACCGGCAGACAGATTCTGCGCCGGGCATTTTCCTATACGGACGGAATTGATCCGAAGACGGGCTATGTTGACGCAGGCCTGTTGTTTATCTGCTTTCAAAAAGACCCGGACCGCCAATTTGTCCCGATGCTGAAGGCTTTGGCGGCAAAGGATGCGCTGAATGAATACACACAAACGATCGGCTCTTCCTTATTCGCCTGTCCCGGCGGCTGTAAAAAAGGAGAATATATCGCCCAAAGGCTGCTGGAATCGTGACACCTTCCATATGGAGGGTGTTTTTTTAAAAAAACACTTGTAACTATAAAAGTTACAACTTAAAATGATAAGGAAAGGAGACTTACAATGACACTGCAGATTAAAGTATATTCTGATTATGTATGTCCGTTTTGCTATGTCGGCAAGGCGGCGTTTGAAGAAGCAATCAAGGACAAGGACGTACAGGTGGAATGGATGCCGTTTGAATTGCGTCCGAGCCCCTCGCCGAAACTTGATCCGGTGAATGATCCCGCCAAGCGGCAGATGTGGAAAAACTCCATTGAGCCGATGGCGCAGTCGTTAGGCGTTGAAATCACGTTCCCCCGCGTGTCACCGCATCCATACACGGATTTGGCATTTGAAGGCTTTCATTTCGCAAAGGAACACGGGAAAGGAAGCGAATACCATACACGCGTTTTTCAGGCGTTCTTTCAGGAAGAACAAAATATCGGTGACGTTGGCGTGCTGACAAAGCTTGCGGAAGAAGCCGGACTTGACGGCGCTGCCTTCAAAGAGGCGCTTGAGACAAGAGCGTACAAGGACGTACAGCGGGAAGCGCTCCGCCATGCTTATGAGGAAGCCGGCATTACGGCAGTGCCGACGTTTATCATCGGCGATGAGAGAATCCCTGGCGCGGCGGGAAAGGAAACCTTTGAACAAATCATTGAGCGGGAACTGAATAAACGTTAACCCGAAAAAAGCCCTCTCGATCAGCGAGAGGGCTTTGCCATATAGTGTTTGACAAATGTTTGTCTGTCCGCTTCATATGCCGCGGCGTCAAAGGAGTCGCCGCAAAAATGAAGGCACCAAGGGTCTTTCTGGCAGGCGACGCCGACTTGATAGCCGTGTTTTTGAAATTCGAGCGACTGTGATGTGTCGTAAAAATGAAAGCCGCGAAACAAATCCTCCCGCCACTCCACGTCATATTGAGCCGCCATTAACAAGCCGTCAATGGCGTCAGCGGGCGTAAACAGGCCGTCTTCATCACCGTGCTCAAAATCCAGCGGGTGATAAGCATTCCCCCGGTATTCAATCACTTTTCCCATCCGCTGTCCGCTTTCCCACCAAATGCCGTTCGGCGGCAGGGTTTTGCAGCCGGCGACACCGAGAAGGCCGAGCTCCTGATGAGATTGAAAGATATGAAGCATGTCATGAAGGAAATGCTGATGAATGATAAAAGTATCCTGATGCAGATAAATTTTATATTTGGAGGGGTGTTTCAGCGCTTTGTTGTAGGACGAGGCCATGCTTGCTGAATCGTATATCGGCATGATATCAACGGAGTATGAAGGGGGGACGGTAAGCTGCATGATATGGCTCTTGCACCGGGAGTACAGCGACTCATCATTCACACAGACGACAAACAGAAATGAATGTGAATCCATTACATGCTCCTCTCGGCCTCAATCACATATTGATAGGCCGATGCTTCTGTCATAAAGTCATGCCTTATGCCAAGCTGTACGCATACTTCGTGCAATGATGCGATGGCTTTGTGGTAAGAAGGGTGATCAACGCGGATCGCCTCAATGCGTTTGACCTCATAGCCGGCGGCTTTAAATAATGAAAGAGTCTCTTCCCGGGTAAAAAAACGCAGGTGGGTCTGATCCATTAATCCGGCGTCACTGTAAGTCCATTTGCCGGCTAAAAGCTCCAACACGACTGAGATGTGGCCGACATTCGGTATGCATGCAAGCACAGTGCCGTCTTTTTTTACATAAGGACGAAGCTTTTTCAGCACTGTCCACGGGTCGACAAGATGCTCAAGAACGTCTCCGAACAGCATGCAGTCGAATTGCTCTGATTCGTACGGAAGAATGGCGGATTCAATGTCGCCGCAAAGCACGTGGCTCAATTTGCTTTCCGCCTTTTTTGCGGCTTCGGGATACGCTTCAATGCCGTAAACCGTTATTCCGCGGTCTTCGATCGCCGCTCCTAAATTGCCCGTGCCGCAGCCGACATCAAGCACTGTCCGCCAGTTTTCGTCTATTTTGTTCAATAAATAAGGATTCAGGCCTTCGTAGTAGTTCTGTTGTTTTTCATCATAATAGGGATTCGTATCCATCTGTGTATCACCTCATAAATGGGCATAATACACAAGATATGCAGCGGGGGGATCTCATATCACCATGTTTGGCTGTTCAATTGCGGAATGCGGACGGGAATGGTTGTCCGGTATACGGTTTGTTCTCTGATTCCCCTCTTATTGCGGGTGTTCCTTTGAAAACTCGGGTGCGGGCGGACTGTGGCAGGTCATATAGTAAAAGGATCCGCCTGTAATCTTACCGCTGGCGGATGGTGTTTTTCATTGGTGTTTTTTTCTTCACCGCTTTTTCAGTATTTAAGAAGCGCCTCACATCGTCAATGTGCAAACCCATGATTCTAGCCTCTTGAATTAACAATTGCCAATCTTGATCTATATCTTTCATTACATGAGTTTTCATAAGAACCTCCAATTGAAAAATTGATTTGCCCAGCTACAGCAGCCAATGTATAACAAATATCACACATAGTTGGCCGGTAATCCCAAATTGAAGATGAATTCACCTACCTATTCCCTAAGAAAATGACTGAAATAACCAAAATCCTTCAAGAATTCTTACATATAATAATAAACAAATAAATACTGACTGGATAGTATGCAAATAAAAATAAACCATATGACCTATTAACATTTACCCTCAAAACGTCGATTAGCATATTCTTTTTGCATAAAAAATACCGCAAAAGAATGATTCGGTGTAAGATAAAGTGAATGATCAAACAGCTGGGGTAAAAAATGAAAAAAAACAAATTTCAAATTAAGAGAGAAGAAACATTTGAAAGTTTTATTGACGCAGGCCTTCATCTCCTGATTGAAAGAGCTTACGATTCAGTCTCAATCGATGACATCAGTAAAGCGGCGGGTTTCAGCAAAGGGGCGTTTTACGTTCATTTTGAAAGCAAGGAAGATTTTCTGAAGCATTTGTTAGAGAGGCGTCAGATTAAAAAAAGGATCATCACTGGCTATCTCGACGAATTAGAAAAGCAAACAGAGCGGCCGTTGACGCTTTGTGAAGCCGCGGCCAGCGCGGCCAGCCTGTTGATGCGGTTTGTAAACAGCAAGCCTGCCTGGAATGTTGTGTCTTTTGCCGTTCATATGCCTACTTACAAAGTCGTCAGTGAATATGAAGCTTATATCCGCCTGTATAAGTTATGGATAGAAGAAAGCACCATGTACATAAATTGGCTCAAATCGAGAAATTTAATAGAAGACCATATAGATACCGAGCATACCGCTAACATGATGTGCGCGCTCATCGACGGGATGATTAAGCAATCTAATGTGCTGGGAAGGCCGGTTACTTTCCGCAGCATGTTTGACGCGCTCTATGTTTTTGTCAGCGGCAGAAAATCAGGGTAACGTTCTTCTTGATTTGACAAAAGGTTTAGAAAAGTCTTTCAGAAAGCGAGGAACTGCCATGCGCTACAGAGAAATTATGATGTATATCATTATGGGGATATTCACGACCATCGTGAATATCGTCAGTTTTTACATTCTGACGTCGGCATTTGAGATGGATTACAAGGCGGCGACTGTCGCCGCTTGGATTCTGTCCGTTCTATTTGCTTATGTTACGAATAAACGGTATGTCTTTCAGCAAAAGACCGCGGGGATGCGGAGTCTGATGAAAGAATTAACGGCCTTTTTCAGCGTGCGGGTACTGTCTCTCGCCATCGATCTCGCCATGATGATTCTTCTGGTCAGTCAATTTCATATGAACGAAACATTGGCGAAAATCGCCGATAACGTCATTATTGTAGTCGTCAACTATGCGGCCAGCAAGTGGATTGTCTTCAGAAAAGCGAAAGAAGAGGGCGTGTCATAACCGTTTCTTTCCGCGTCCCGGGGGGGAAAGTGTAATGGTGGAAGGGGATGCGTTTGAAGCGCAAAATAAAGAAAGCGTTTGCTGATGTATTCGGGGAATCCGAGGACCTGCGCGTTTTCTTTGCGCCCGGCAGAGTGAATCTCATCGGAGAGCTAACGGGGGCCGCTATGAGGAGGAGACAGGGAGAAAAGCTGACTTTTACACGGCGGATATCGGAGCCGGAGCAAGAGAACTAAAGGGGGATGACGATGGCAATTGAGCGGCACGTGGAACGTTTAATCCGGTACGGATTGCAAAAAGAGCTGATTTCATTTCTTGATATTGAATATACAAGAAACCGTTTATATGAAACTTTGCATATTACCCATCCGGAGGCTTCAGAACAGAAAGAAAATGAATCGTCGGCATCATTGCCGGACATATTGGCCCCGATTTATGAATGGGCGGCAGAAACGGGCCGGATTGCAGCCGATACAGACACCTATCGCGACCTGCTGAGCGCGAAGATCATGGGCTGCTTTGCCCCGCAGCCGTCCGAGATTGTCCGTCGTTTTGAAGAAACAAAGGCGGTGCACGGGCCGGAGCAGGCGACAAAGGCGTTTTACCGATTTTCAGAGGATGTGTATTATATCCGTTCGGACAGAATACAGCGGAATGTCGGATGGACGGCTGAGACGGCTTACGGAAAGCTGGACATCACGATCAACCTTTCAAAACCGGAAAAAGATCCGAAAGCAATTGCCGCTGCCAAAGAGCAGCCTCAATCCGATTATCCGGGATGTGTTCTTTGTAAAGAAAATGTCGGGTACGAGGGGAGACCGGATCACCCGGCGCGTCAAAACCTTCGTGTCATTCCGGTCATTCTCGGCGATGAGCAGTGGTTTCTGCAATTTTCTCCGTATGTGTATTACCGGGAGCATTGCATCGTTTTGAAAGACCGGCACGAACCGATGAAGATCAGCAAAAAAACGTTTGACCGGCTGCTGTCGTTCGTCAGCCAGTATCCTCATTATTTTCTCGGTTCCAATGCTGATCTGCCGATTGTCGGCGGCAGTATTTTAAGCCACGACCATTTTCAGGGGGGCCATTATGAATTCCCGATGGCGCGGGCGGAGACAGAAAGCCGGTACAGGCTGCCTGACTATCCGAAAACGGTGCTGGGAATTGTGAAGTGGCCGATGTCGGTCATCCGCCTGCAGAGCGAGAGCGCGTCTGAGCTTTCCGGCGCGGCGGATGCCATCCTGCGGGCATGGCGCGGTTATTCCGATGAGGCGGCTGATCTCCTCGCCTGTTCAGGAGAAACACCGCACAATACAATTACGCCGATTGCCCGGCGGAGAAACGGTTTATTCGAATTAGATCTCGTCCTCAGAAATAACCGCACCTCTGATGATCATCCGCTGGGAATTTTTCATCCCCATCAGGAAGTTCATCACCTGAAAAAAGAAAATATCGGACTGATTGAGGTAATGGGGCTTGCGATTCTGCCGGGCCGCCTTGAACAAGAAATGAAATACACGGCTGAAGCGCTGTGCTCACCGGACCCGGAGGCGGTCTTAACGGCAGACCCTTCTGCGGCAAAGCATAAAGATTGGGCGCTCAGTGTGCTGCATAAGCGGAAGGTAACGAAAGAAAATGCGGAACAGATTCTGAAAGAGGAAATCGGCCATGCCTTTGCGCGGATACTGGAGCATGCCGGCGTCTTTAAACAGACAGAAGAAGGCAGAGCGGCTTTCCGGCGGTTTATCCGCCATTTGGGCGCTCTACCGGAAAAAAGCCCCATCCCATAAGGGACGAGGCTTTTTTTTATCCTCTGCTTCTGGCGATCAGGCTGAATAAGAATACCACGATCGCAGCTCCGATGATTGCCGGAATGATGGCAAAGCCGGCAAGGTGAGGCCCCCATGTGCCGAGCAGTCCGTGCCCGATCCATGCGCCGATCAGACCGGCGATCATTGACCCGATGATTCCCCCGGGCATACTGCCTTTTACAAATAAACTTCCGATCCAGCCGATAATAATAGCGACAATCAGAGATACGATAAAACCCATAAATATCACTTCCTATTTTTTATTATTTATGCCTATATGTTTCCTTCGTTTTGTCCATATTAAACATATGAATGCGTTTTTTATAATGAACATATCAAGGCGCGTTCCGGTCTTTTTTTTCACAATGCGTTGCGTTAAAATGGAAACCGTGTGAAAAGGTGTGAGCAAAGGAAAAAATAATTCTTTTGTAGAATGTTTAACAAAATGAAACTTTTTGTTGACCAGCGATTTTTATTATGGTAAACCTTTATTTGGTATTATTCGTTCTCGCTATCTTTTTTCTCTATATATGCTAAATGATCTAAAACTTTTTATGTTTGATTTACGCAAGTGGAAAAAGTTCATGCATTTTTTGACGATTTTGTGACATTAGGTCGAAAAAAAGATGAACTTTAGAAAAAAATAAAGCTAATAAGGGCAGATTTTGATAGCATAACAAGGTAGATAGAGAAAAGATTTTGAGAAAGTACATTTCAGATTCACTACATCAATAGGAAGGATGGTGATCTTCTTGTTCAGAGCATTTAAACCGTTACTTTTATTAGCGATGTTGGCTGTTGTTTTCGTACTGGGCGGATGCAGCGACATTTCCGTTTTAGATCCGAAAGGACCTGTAGCAGACCAGCAGAAAGATCTGATTCTCTTGTCAATCGGATTTATGCTGTTCATTGTCGGCGTCGTATTCGTACTATTTACAATCATTTTAGTGAAATACCGCGACCGCAAAGGCAAAGACAGCGGAAATTACAAGCCCGAGATGCACGGCAACACGTTCTTAGAAGTAGTCTGGACAGTGATCCCAATTTTAATTGTTATTGCACTTTCTGTGCCTACCGTACAGACGATATATTCGTTAGAAAAAGCGCCTGAAGCGACAAAGGATAAAGAGCCTCTTGTTGTTTATGCTACTTCGGTAGACTGGAAATGGGTATTCAGCTACCCTGAGCAGGATATTGAGACGGTTAACTACCTGAACATTCCTGTAGACCGTCCGGTTTTATTTAAAATTTCTTCAGCAGATTCAATGGCATCGCTATGGATTCCTCAGCTTGGGGGACAAAAATACGCGATGGCGGGAATGCTGATGGATCAATACTTACAGGCTGACAAAGTGGGAACATATGAAGGCCGCAACGCGAACTTCACCGGCGAACACTTTGCCGACCAGAAATTCAACGTAAAAGCTGTTACGCAAAAAGACTTTAACAGCTGGGTGAAAAAAGCCCAAAGCGATTCTCCAAAGCTGACGAAAGAGAAGTATGACGAACTGATGCTTCCGGAGAATGTCGGAAAATTAACGTTCTCTTCTACACACTTAAAATACGTTGACCACGGCCAAGATGCCGAATATGCGATGGAGGCGCGCAAACGCCTTGGCTACAAAGCCGTATCACCGCACTCTAAAACAGACCCGTGGGAAGATGTAAAGAAAAACGAATTTAAAGTATCCGACGATAAACAAGATTGAAATTGAACAAGAAAGGAGGAAGCCCGAATGAAATTGAGATGGGATGAATTTTTTGTAACAGGTGACCCATTAATTCTGGGCGCACAAGTTTCCATTGCGCTTTCCACTATTGCTATCATCGTTGTACTCACATACTTCAAAAAGTGGAAATGGCTCTGGTCTGAATGGCTGACGTCTGTAGACCATAAGAAACTTGGAATCATGTACATTATCTCTGCTGTTATCATGCTGTTCCGCGGCGGGGTCGACGGCTTGATGATGCGCGCCCAGTTAGCGCTTCCTAATAACAGTTTTTTAGACTCAAACCACTATAATGAGATCTTTACGACTCACGGTACGATCATGATTATCTTCATGGCGATGCCGTTTTTAATCGGTCTGATCAACGTTGTCGTACCTTTGCAGATCGGTGCGCGCGACGTAGCATTCCCTTACTTGAACAACCTGAGTTTCTGGACGTTCTTCGTAGGTGCGATGCTTTTCAATATTTCTTTCGTTATCGGAGGTTCTCCGAACGCAGGATGGACGAGTTACATGCCGCTGGCAAGCAACGACATGAGTCCCGGGCCTGGTGAGAACTTCTACCTGCTCGGTCTTCAGATTGCCGGTATCGGTACGCTGATGACGGGTATCAACTTTATGGTGACGATCCTGAAAATGCGTACAAAAGGCATGACGCTGATGCGTATGCCGATGTTCACATGGACGACGCTGATTACAATGGTTATTATCGTATTCGCCTTCCCTGTTTTGACAGTGGCATTGGCGCTGTTATCATTTGACCGTTTGTTCGGCGCTCACTTTTTCACGCTGGAAGCCGGCGGTATGCCGATGCTTTGGGCTAACTTGTTCTGGATTTGGGGACACCCTGAAGTATATATCGTTATCTTACCGGCATTCGGTATTTTCTCTGAAATTATTTCAGCGTTTGCAAGAAAGCAGTTATTCGGTTACAAAGCGATGGTCGGCTCAATTATCGCCATTTCCGTCCTGAGTTTCCTTGTATGGACCCACCACTTCTTCACAATGGGGAACAGTGCGTCCGTTAACTCTTTCTTCTCGATTACAACGATGGCGATTTCGGTTCCGACCGGGGTTAAAATCTTTAACTGGCTCTTTACGATGTATAAAGGCCGGATCAGTTTTACAACACCGATGCTGTGGGCGCTTGCGTTCATCCCGAACTTCGTTGTCGGCGGGGTAACAGGGGTTATGCTTGCGATGGCTGCAGCGGATTATCAATACCATAATACGTACTTCCTCGTATCTCACTTCCACTATGTGCTGATCGCGGGTACGGTATTTGCATGTTTCGCAGGATTTATTTTCTGGTATCCGAAAATGTTCGGCCACAAGCTGAACGAAAGAATCGGAAAATGGTTCTTCTGGATCTTTATGATCGGATTTAATGTATGTTTCTTCCCTCAATACTTCTTGGGGCTGCAAGGTATGCCTCGCCGTATTTACACTTACGGACCGAATGACGGATGGACTGCATTGAACTTTATTTCAACTGTCGGAGCCTTCATGATGGGTGTCGGATTCTTAATCCTTTGCTACAACATCTACTACAGCTTCCGCTACTCTACTCGCGAGATCAGCGGAGATTCATGGGGCGTGGGACGTACGCTTGAGTGGGCGACTTCATCTGCGATTCCGCCGCATTACAACTTTGCGGTGCTTCCAGAAGTGAAATCTCAAGATGCGTACCTGCAATTGAAAGAAGACAAAACGGATATTCATCCGGAAAGCAAGTTCAAGAAAATCCATATGCCGCACAACTCCGGAAGACCGCTTATTATGTCAGTGGCGTTCGGTATTGCTGGCTTCGGACTTGTATTTGAATGGTTCTGGATGGGCATTGTCGGCTTGATCGGCATTCTGCTTTGCATGGTGCTTCGTTCATTTGAATATGACAATG
The DNA here is from genome assembly GCF_057196865.1 of Bacillus sp. SYZHCR11. Classification (NCBI taxonomy): domain Bacteria; kingdom Bacillati; phylum Bacillota; class Bacilli; order Caryophanales; family Bacillaceae; genus Bacillus; species Bacillus sp. SYZHCR11. The sequence continues at coordinate 704,249 of NZ_JBXUND010000002.1, read as the reverse complement.
GCTACTATATACCTGTTGAAGAAATAAAAGAGACGGAAAGAAAGATTTCCGAATAAAGGAGGCGTGATTTATGGAACATGCAGAACACGGCAATTCTAACGCGCCTATGGAATATCAATCTGAAACCGGCAGACTCAATATTCTCGGGTTTTGGATCTTTTTAGGGGCAGAGATTGTGTTGTTCTCAACACTATTTGCAACCTTCTTCGTTCTTCAAAGAAGAACAGCAGGAGGAGTCTTACCGGCTGAATTATTTGAAGTGAAGCTTGTCATGATCATGACATTCCTGCTTCTGATCAGCAGTTTCACCTGCGGGATCGCTGTTCATGAAATGCGTCGCGGAAGTTTAAAAGGCGTCGTCATTTGGACGATCATTACGCTTCTTCTCGGTGCGGGCTTCGTCGGATGTGAGCTTAACGAGTTCATCCACTATGTACATGAAGGAGCATCTCTCGGTACAAGTGCTTTCTGGTCTGGATTCTTCGTCCTTCTGGGAACGCACGGAACGCACGTAACGATCGGTATCTTCTGGATTGCCGGCATCTTACTGCAATTGAAGAAACGCGGATTAACGCCGCAGACGTCTTCAAAAATCTTTATCTCAAGTTTATACTGGCACTTCTTAGACGTTGTTTGGATCTTCATCTTTACAGGCGTCTATCTCATCGGATTGGGGGGACTATAATATGGCAAACAAATCTGCTGAACACAGCCACTTTCCGTGGAAGCATATCGTAGGTTTTGCGTTGTCTATTATTCTGACCCTGCTGGCCCTTTGGGTTGCGGTATATACGGATTTAAGCTCATCAGCAAAACTGTGGATCATTTTCGGATTCGCATTTATCCAAGCCGGTCTTCAGCTTCTCATGTTCATGCACATGACAGAAAGCGAAAACGGCGGGATTCAAGTCGGAAACACGCTCTTCGGATTTTTCGGAGCGATTGTTATCATCCTTGGTTCCATCTGGATCTTTGCGGCGCACTACCATCACGGTGACCATATGGATGGAAACCCTCCTGGCGGTGCGAAGCAACATTCCGAACATCAGGAATAAAAAGAAACCCTCTTCGTTCAGGCGAAGAGGGTTTTTTGTGCCTTTATTGGCTTCTTCTCCGGCGCAGGCGCGGAAGGCCGTAAATGATAAAGGCGGCGATATGGGCAACGATGACGTTGACGGCAAACAGGATGATCATGAGTGTGTGGCCGAGAGGGGACAGGCTGCTGGTTGCGTAAAAATAGAAGAAAACCCACATGAGAATAATTGGCGGTATGGCCGAAAGAGCGACTTTTTTGTTATCCAGCCAGATAAAGAGGGGTGTTGCGCTTGCGACCAGTAAATAAGCAAAAAACATGTCCATCTTACATGTCTCCTTTCATTTTATGGGAGCGTTTCCAAAATGAAATACAGAGAATAAAATGTGTCTGTTTTGTGGTCGTTTTTTGAACATTTTGTTACAATTATTATACCATGTTTTCCAATTTTTGATACCGCTTTTTCGAGAAATGTATTGCAACTATTGCCTCATTTTTGGATAGGTACAAGAAACCGGAAAGGTCAAATACCCTGTCACATTTCCGGACAAGGGAATGGCACAGGCTGTGAACCTTTGCTATGTTCAAAGAAAACATGCACAGCAAGGGTGGTTTTGAAGTGGACATAACAAAAGACGATGTCACAGCGCCGGACGTCATTGCGCTTTTGCAGGAGCATCTGAAGAGCATGACCATGCATTCTCCCCCGGAAAGTATACACGCGCTCAATGCGGACCGGCTGCGTCAGCCTGACGTTACGTTTTGGAGTGCGAGGGAAAACGGCGTCCTGCTCGGCTGCGGCGCCTTAATGGAGCTAAACAGCCGGCACGGTGAGATCAAATCAATGAAAACGGCTCCGCATCATGTCAGAAAAGGCGCAGCCAACCGGATCCTCCGCCATATGCTTGAAGAAGCAAGGCGGCGGGGCTATCAGCGGATCAGCTTAGAAACCGGTTCTATGGAGGCTTTTCTCCCCGCCAGACGCCTGTATGAAAAAGCAGGGTTTCAATATTGTGATCCGTTTGCACATTATAAAGAGGACCCGAACAGCTTGTTTATGACGTTAAACATAGACTGAAACCCCTTTTCTGACGAGAAGGGGTTTTTTATCGGAAAAGTTTCATCATGACCGAAACATTTCCTTTTCTGACACGTCATATGTCGTGTAGTCCCCAAACCGTAAAAAATAAAAAGGAAGCAACCTCATCATGTTTTCTTGAACGGTGTTCATGTATAATAAACAATAGTGACTTCCGATGAAAATGTAAGGCGGGATAGAATGAGTCGATATAAGAAACAGCAAAATCCCTATTATCAGGGGGATTTGATTTTTATATTTGGTGTGTTTTTAATAATTAGTGTTGCGGCGATTTATGCGGCCGGACAGTTCGGGCAGTATGGAAGTGATGCCTGGATGAGACAGATCGTCTTTTATGTCATCGGAGCCGGTCTTATGGTCAGTATCATGTATTTTGATTTAGAGCAGCTTGAAAAACTGAGTCTGTACGTATTGATTGCCGGCGTGCTGTCGCTGCTCCTTTTGCGTGTGGCGCCGGAATCCATCGCGCCGATCAAAAATGGAGCGAAGAGCTGGTTTAAAATCGGCAGCTTTACCCTCCAGCCCTCTGAGTTTACGAAAATAGGAATTATGATGATGGTCGCGTCCATTATATCGAAGGCGGGCCCGAAAGATCAAAGATCACTTCGGGAAGATGTCAATCTGCTTTTGAAAATTGCGGCATGGACGGTTATTCCGATCGGGATGATCGTTTTGCAGGATGCCGGAACGGGTGCGATCTGTCTGTTTATCGTTATGGTGATGGTGTTTATGTCAGGTGTAAACTGGAAGCTGATCACCATTATCGGCGGTTCGGCCGCGCTTGTGCTTGGACTATTCTTAGTGCTTGTAATTGAATTTCCCCATGTGGCGAATTCGATCGGTATTGCGGATTATCAAATTAACCGGATTACATCGTGGATGTCTGACTCCAGTGCGGCAACGACTCAGGCCGAGAGCGATAAAAGCTGGCAGGTGGATCAGGCCGTTATGGCGATCGGATCGGGCGGCATTACCGGAAACGGCGTTCATAATCTGAAAGTGTACGTACCTGAGGGACAGACCGACTTTATCTTTGCGATTTTGGGTGAAAGTTTTGGATTTTTAGGCTGCGCCATTGCGGTTGTCATGTTTTTCTTTTTAATTTACAGGCTTGTGGTGCTGATTGACCGCTTGCATGCGTTTAACCGATTTGGTGCGTTTTTTTGCGTAGGATTTACTGCACTTATCGTGATTCACACCTTCCAGAACATCGGGATGAATATCGGCATTATGCCGGTTACCGGTATTCCGCTGCTGTTTGTCAGCTATGGGGGGAGCTCGGTGCTTTCTACATTAATCAGCTTCGGGATCGTATATAACGCAAGTGTGCAGCTGACGAAATATAAAAGCTACTTGTTCAATTCTTAATGTGAGACGGCTCGTTTTTCGGGCTGTCTTTTTTTGTTTAGAGCATTTCGCTTTTGGCATGATACTCTTTCGGATATGATATATAGAGAAGGAGGCTTTATATATGAACAATACCATCGAAACCATACTTAATCATCGGTCGATCCGATCATTTACTGACGAGCTTCTGACAGCAGAAGAGATAGATACATTAGTGAAAAGCGCCCAGGCGGCGTCAACGTCCAGTTACGTGCAGGCTTACTCCATCATCGGCGTAACCGATAAGGAGAAAAAGCGGAAGCTGGCGGCACTGGCCGGAAACCAGCCTTACGTCGAAAATAACGGGCACTTGTTTGTGTTTTGCGCTGATTTGTACCGCCATAAAAAACTTGCTGAGGAAAAAGGAGAAAACATTACCGAGCTTCTTGAGAATACGGAAATGTTTATGGTCAGCATCATTGATGCCGCACTTGCCGCACAAAACGTAAGTGTTGCCGCGGAATCAATGGGACTCGGCATTTGTTATATCGGAGGCATTCGAAATGAACTTGATCAGGTGACAGAAGTGCTTGGTACACCTGACCATGTGCTGCCGCTGTTCGGCTTGGTAGTCGGTCATCCCGCTCATCCGTCCGGTCAAAAGCCGCGCCTGCCGAAACAAGCCGTATATCATGAAAACACGTACGATACGAATGAAGAAAACTTCCGCAGTTATATGAAGGAATATGATGAAACCATTTCCGATTATTATGATAAACGGACAAACGGCAAGCGGGTTGAAACGTGGTCTGATCAAATCCTGCAGTTCATGAAACAAAAACCGAGAACCTATTTAAATCAATATGTAAAAGATAAAGGTTTTCAAAAGAATTAAGAAAAAACCTCTCCTGACCGGGAGAGGTTTTTTTATGTTTCACGTGTAACATATTTCGACAAAATGGAACAAGGTATATAAATGTTTATCATCAGGGATGCTTATAAGCATACAGAAAGAAAAAACGGCTTAGCAGTGGTACGATGTTGATGAGGTGACAGTGATGATTTCATTAAGTATATTGGATCAATCTCCTGTATCAGAAGGTTGTTCTGCGGAAAGTGCACTGCGGAATACAGTAAGATTGGCGCAGGAGGCGGAAAAGCTCGGATATAAGAGGTTTTGGGTGTCAGAGCATCATTTTTCAGAGCGGTTGGCGGGCTCAAGCCCTGAAGTGCTGATCAGCCATATTGCGGCGAAAACGAATGACATTCGGGTAGGATCAGGCGGTGTGATGCTTCCGCATTACAGCGCATATAAAGTGGCGGAGAATTTCCGCGTGCTCGAAGGGTTGACGCCGGGCAGAATCGATCTCGGATTAGGGAGAGCGCCGGGCGGAATGCCGATCGCATCATGGGCGCTGAATGACGGCGGGAAGCGTAATGCTGATCAATATCCGCAGCAGCTTCGTGAGCTGGCGATGTATTTGCATGATGCAGCTGATGACAATCACCGTTTTCCGAATCTGACCGCATCACCCCTTATTAAGACGGCGCCGGAAGTCTGGCTTCTCGGTTCTTCGGGGGAAAGCGCGCTTCTGAGCGCAGAAATGGGAGCAGGCTATATGTTTGCCCATTTTATTAATGGAGAAGGCGGAGAGAGCACGACAGCACAATATAAGCGCAGATTTAAACCTTCTCTATTAGGAAAAGAACCAAAAACGGCCGTGGCGGTGTTTGTGCTGTGCGCGGATACGGAGGAGAAAGCGGAGGAACTCGCGGCTGTCATGGATTATACGCTGCTTGCGGGTGAACAGGGGATTCCGCTTCACGGCGTACCGTCTTACGAAACCGTCCGCGGCAATACGTATACACCGTATGAACAAAGACGAATTGCCGATAATCGGAATCGGATGATCATCGGAACGAAGCAGCAAGTGAAAGAACAGATTCTGGCTCTCAGTAAAGCATACGGAACAGAAGAAGTGATGGCTGTAACCATTACTCATCATTTTGAAGATAAACTTCAGTCATACCGTCTGCTTCGAGAAGCTTTTGCCGATTAATCAGAAAGAAACCCTGCTGATGCTCCAGCAGGGTTGTTCGGTTATTCAATGATAAAAGGTTTTTCAGTCAGCACCTGGCTTGATTTCCCTTTGTTCGCGGCATAGGCCAGCATATAATATTCTCCTGCCGGCAGTGCGGTGTCACCATTGACTTTGCCGTTCCAGTCGAAATATTGATAGCCTTTATCCTGCTTTTTGTAGATGCCGGCTTGGCCGACAAAGTCAAGATTACTGTCATATACAAGGAAGGCAAGCTCTTCGGCTCCCGCCGGAAGATAGGTTTCAATTTGGTAGGTTCCCTGCGTTGTGCCGTCCTGTACGTCGATTGACGTTACGCGCGGATAGTCCGGCTCTTTTACAATCAGCAGCGTCGGCACTTTTGCGACTGTTTTTCCGCCTTCACGCACTGTGACGGTTCCCTCATAGGTGCCTGCCTTTACTTTTTTGGCATTGACCTTTACTTTGGCATTGACCTTTCCGGTTTGATGAGCGGGGATCACGACCCGGTCTGTGCCCGAAACGGTAATGCCCGTGCCGTTGAAAGAGTACTCGAGCTGATATGATTTTCTGATGGACGATTGGTTTTCAATCGTAAAGGTTTCTTTTTTCGTTTCATTGCCTTTGTCTTTCATAAACGTTCCGTAAGAATAACTTCCCGGGGTGACAAGGGAGTCTGCTTTGATCGCCTTCATGATTCTGATGCTTCCGGCGCCTTGCGCATTATGCGGGTATACGTCACCGTCCGCGTCCGTTAAGGTTTCCGCCGTGTTCATAAGAGCGGCTTTTATTTGTTCCGGGCTCCATTTCGGTTTGGCCTGCTTGATGACGGAAGCTGCGCCGGCTACATGCGGGGAAGCCATGCTCGTTCCCTGCTTCGATCCGTAGCCGTACGGGTCGGCCGGATCATGGGTCGGAATGGTGCTGACGATGTTTACGCCGGGAGCGGAGACGTCAGGTTTAATCATCCACGTGTCCATAACCGGACCGCGTGACGAAAAGTCTGCCATTTGTTCAGTGAGCGATTTAGCCACGGATAAATGGAATGTCGCTTTTGTGCCGCCCGCTTTTAATTGGCTGACGAGTTTTTCGCCGTCTTCTGATGAAAGCTTAACCGTCGGCACGGACATGCCCGGTACGTTGGCTTCAATTTCTCCCGGGGCATTGTTATACACAACCATACCGATCGCGCCCGCTTTTTTGGCGTTGTCTGCTTTATCCACAAAGGCGATGCTGCCCCGTTTGACGACCGCGACTTTTCCTTTCAGATCTTTGCCTTCAAAATCCTTTTGCTCGCCGATACCCGCCTCTATGAGCTCTGTTTCTTTTTTATTCAGTGCTTTTATGTCATCTTCTTTGTTATACCCCATTACTTTCGCTGAGGAATAGGAACCGAAGGAGACGGCGTACTCGTTCAGCGGCAGCTGTGTCGCTCCGACGGAGATAGCTTCTCTGGACGTTCCCGGAGAGCCGACGGTCCAATTGTTCGGCCCGCTGTTTCCGTTTGATGTAACGGCCGTGACGCCTTCTGACATCGCCCAGTCAAGCGCCGTGCTTGTCGCCCAGTCTGGGTTATTCACAGAATTGCCGAGAGAAAGGTTCATGACATCCGCTCCGTCCTGTACGGCGCGTTCAATGCCGGCGATGACGTTCTCCGTTGTTCCGCTTCCGCCCGGACCGAGCACACGGTAGGCAAGGAGTGTAGCGTCCGGCGCTACGCCTTTAATCGTTCCGTTTGCCGCTACCGTGCCCGCGACATGGGTTCCGTGGTCAGTCGACGCGCCTCTCGGATCACCGGACGGCGTTTCTTCAGGATCGTAATCGTTATCCACAAAATCGTATCCTTTATATTGTCCGAAATTTTTCTTTAAGTCAGGGTGTTTATATTCGACACCGGTGTCAATAATGGCCACCTTGACGCCTTTCCCCGTATAGCCGAGCTTCCACGCGTCATTTGCCCCTATATAAGGCGCGCTGTCATCCATCTGCGGAGACACGGCATCCTTAGATAGGGTGATGTCTTTATCTTTCAGCTGATCGGTATGATAGGTGACGTTCGGATAAACCGCTTTGACATCCTGATCACTCAGCAGTTTCGGAATTTCATTTGCCGGGAGTTTCATGGAGAAGCCGGAAAACACTTGCTCATATTCCCTGTTGATTTTTCCGTGTTTAATGGTTTTGAGCGCTTTCTTTTTCACTTTTGAGCGTTCGCTTTTCAGCTTGCTTTTTGTCTGTGCTTTGCCGAGTTCCTTTGCTTCCGCCAGTGACTTTTCCTTCAGCTCGACGATGACTGTCGTTTGTTTGCCGGTGGTCATATCAATGTCACCAAATACCTCAGCCTTCTCAAGATCAGGAGTTTGCGGTTTTGTTGCCGGCGCAGCCTGTGAACTTGTGGATAAGGTAAAGGATAAGACAAAAGCCGGAAGCAGATAACGGATGATTCCTTTTTTCAATCGTGTTTCCCCCTTTTTCTTTATCTAAATTAGAAATCTAGTATATATTTCTTGAAAATTCAAAATAATCCTTGTGACATATGACTCATTTATGGAAATTGGTCTGTGAATAAGGAGGGAGTTATACACAGAATCCTGTGCATAACTGAATAAAATTGTGTATATATATTGTTGGGAACGAGTGTTCCTATACAAAATATAGATCGAGTTTGTGGATATGTGGATATGCCCTGTGTTTAAGCTGTGCTTAACCAAGGGATAAGGTGTGTATAACTTTTTTTATCGGCTTTTCCATTTTTCAGGTCATTTCCATCAGCTTTCAACAAAACTTCTGAAAACTAGTTTGTTTTTTCACTCATATTGTGACAAACAATTCGCCCTGCCGCGTCTATCATAGAGTCATAGGGTTGCTAGACCCGCTAGTTTTTAGCGGAGAAGGATCGGCCGCCTTTTCCGTTAAAGCGGAGAGAAAAACAGGCCTGCGAACAAGCTGTCTGTCAAAAAGAAGCGGAGGGATGATTTGCAATGAAACGTTTGCTAGTATCTTTACGGGTGTGGATGGTCTTTCTGATGAACTGGATGGCGCCGGGTAACGGAAGATATCCATTAGCCGCCGTGTACGGAAACCAAGCGGCTTATCATAAGAAAGCGAAGCGGACGGCTGGTGCTTTTTCGTTTGTGAGCCGAGTCCGATCGGCGGATTTGACCGATGAAACGAAATCGGCCCGCGGCAGGCTGGATAAAAACCGATGGATGCCTGTCCGCAAAGAATTGCCGAAACGGGAGCGCGCGGGTCCGGCACCTTTACATCATATGAAAAAGAGGGTACAATCCCACTAAACATATGAACGGGAGCGAACCTCTTGAGAATAGACAAAGTATTAAATAACAATGCGGCGTTAATAAAAGAAGACGGACGGGAAAAGATCGTAATGGGTCCCGGAATCGCTTTTCAAAAGAGAAAAAATGATGTGATTCAAAAACATAAAATTGAAAAAATATTTGTCGTGCACGACGAAAATGAAAAGTTCAAACAAGTGTTAGAAACGCTTCCCGAAGAGCATATAGAGGCGGCTGAAGATATCATCAGCCATGCGGAGGGAGAGCTTGCGGCGCCTTTGAACGATCACATCCACATTGCGCTGGCGGACCATTTATCCTTTGCGATCGAAAGGATTCAAAACGGCCTTCAGGTGCACAACCGATTGCTTCATGAAATTAAGGCGCTTTATAAAAAAGAATATGAAATCGGCCGCTGGGCGGTTGAACACGTGAAACAAACCCTCGGTATATCATTGCCTGATGATGAGGCGGGGTATATCGCGCTTCATATCCACACTGCCAAGGCGGATGCCAAAAGCATGTATTCGGCGATGAAGCATACAACCATGATCAGAGAAATGATCGAAAAGATCGAATCCTTTTTCGAACAGAAGGTGGATGAAGACAGTATTTCCTATCAGCGCCTCGTCACGCACTTGCGGTATGCGGTCAGCCGGTTGGACTCAAATGAAGCACTCCATTCCATGGACGAGGAGATGCTTTATTTCATCCAAAAAAAGTATCCGTTTGCTTATCGGTGTGCGCTTGAACTGGCGGCGTTTTTAAAAAATGAATATGATTTGGAACTGCCGGAATCCGAGGCCGGCTATATTACGCTGCATGTCCAGCGTCTGCAAAAAAACCCGGAATAACGCGTCTGTTTCGAGAAACAGACTTTTTTTTTGAAAACATATTGACGAAAGCGCTATCATGAAATAAAATGAAAGCGCATTAAAAAACTGAATCGGCGGGATTGTGACTGGTAATGCAGGCAAGACCTAAAATTTGCGTACATGAAAAAGGGATCATGCTGACCTTTTTCGTTGGCGAATTTTAGGTCTTTTTTGATTTTAGAAAGGGGGATACATCATGAATTATCAAGAAACGGCAAAACAGCTTATCAAACATATCGGAGGGAAATCAAATATCATCAGCGCGACACATTGCGCCACACGGCTCAGGCTCGTCATTCAAGATGAACAGAAGATCAGCCAGGCCGATATTGAAGAGACAGAAGGAGTAAAAGGGGCTTTCAGCAGCTCGGGGCAATATCAGATTATATTCGGTACCGGCCTTGTGAATAAAGTGTATGACGCTTTTTCAAAAGAAGCCGATTTGGGGCGCGAGGATCGTGAGACACATCAGGACGCGGCGAAAAAAAAGCTGAATCCGGCCGCAAGATTTGCGAAAACACTGTCTAACATATTCGTTCCCATCATTCCGGCTATCGTGGCAAGCGGACTTTTAATGGGGCTGCTCGGTATGATGAAGGCTTTCCACTGGGTGTCTGAACAATCATCGCTGTTTAAGCTTTTAGACATGTTTTCAAGCGCGGCGTTTATCTTCCTGCCCGTATTCATCGGGTTCAGTGCGGCGAAGGAATTTGGCGGCAATGCCTATCTCGGTGCAGTGCTCGGGGGGATTATGATCCATCCGGCGCTTTTGAATCCGTGGGGGCTTGCGGATGCATCGCCTGATTTTATGCAGCTCTTCGGCTTCGACATTGCGCTGCTCGGCTATCAAGGGACGGTCATCCCCGTACTGTTAGCCGTTTACATTATGAGCAAAGTGGAAAAGGGCACGAGAAAAATGGTGCCTCACGCATTCGATTTATTGGTCACGCCGTTTGTCACGGTGATTGTCACAGGATTTATTACCTTTATCGCAATCGGTCCGCTTGGCAGGGCGATCGGATCGGGCATTACCGTCTCGCTGACATATGTGTATGATCACGCGGGCATTGTTGCCGGACTTCTTTTCGGCGGTCTTTATCCGCTTATTGTGCTCACCGGTGTGCATCACAGCTTTCATGCGATTGAGGCCGGCCTCATCGCTGATTTGGGCAGAAACTATATCCTTCCTATCTGGTCGATGGCGAATGTCGCTCAGGGCGCGGCGGGACTGGCTGTATTTTTCCTGACAAAAAAAGCGAAAATGAAAGAAATCGCTCTGCCTGCCGCATTTTCCGCTTTTCTCGGCGTAACCGAACCAGTTATTTTCGGTGTGAACCTAAGGTACCGGAAGCCGTTTATCGCGGGAATGATCGGCGGAGCGCTGGGAGGGGCCTATGTCGTGGTGACCGGTGTCGCAGCCAATGCTTACGGTCTGACCGGAATTCCGATGATTGCCATCACGGCTCCGCTCGGTTTAGGAAATCTTATAAACTATCTGATCGGAATGGGCATCGCCTCTGTCTCGGCGTTTATTGCCGCTTACATTATGGGAGCTAAAGAAAAGGAGGCCGTCAAATGAGGACACCGGATCAAGAGCTGCGCCTGCAGGCTGAGGAAGCGAAAAAGAAGCGGCAAGAAACAGCCGCGTCAGATCCATACCGCCAGAACTATCATGTTATGCCGCCGGTCGGGCTTTTAAATGATCCGAACGGCGTCATCCAATGGAACGGCGTATATCACTTGTTTTTTCAATGGCAGCCATTTCATACGGGGCACGGCGCGAAATTTTGGGCGCATGTGACGACGAAAGATTTCGTTGAGTGGAAAGAGGAAGAAATCGCGCTTGCGCCGGGTGAGTGGTATGACAAAAACGGCTGTTATTCCGGAAGCGCCATCGAAAAAGACGGGCGGCTCTGCCTGATGTACACAGGCAATGTCCGTGACGGAGAAGGAAATCGGGAAACGTATCAATGCCTCGCCGTATCCGAAGACGGGATCGTATTTGAAAAAAAAGGAATCGTCGCGCGTCTCCCAAAAGGCTATACCGCTCATTTCCGTGATCCGAAGGTTTGGAAGAAAGACGGAGCGTATTACATGGTGCTCGGCGCGCAGACAGAAAAGCTCACCGGAAGCGCTGTATTGTTCACATCAGAGAACCTGACGGATTGGACGTTTCTCGGTTCGATTGCGGGGGCGGACTCGGGCGGTCTCGGGTCATTCGGCTATATGTGGGAATGTCCCGACCTGTTTTCCCTTGACGGAACCGACGTGCTGCTCGTATGTCCGCAGGGGCTTGAAGCCGACGGGATAAAATATCATAACAGCCACCAGGCGGGCTATTTCCTCGGCAGGCTGCATACAGAGCCGCCAGAATTTAAGCACGGTGAATTTACGGAGCTTGACAGAGGATTTGATTTTTATGCGGCGCAGACGCTGGAAGATGATAAGGGACGGAGGATTCTGTTCGCGTGGATGGGCGTTCCGGATCAGCATGAGGACAAGCATCCGACACATGCGTATCACTGGATTCACTGCTTAACGATGCCGAGACAGCTGTCACTGTCCAACGGCAGAATCATACAGCGCCCGCTTCCGGAAATGAAATCGCGCCGCACGGATGAACAAAAGCGCCGTCTTCAATTGAATTGCTCGTCTGTAAGCCTCCCGGTGAAAGATGCGTCCCGGGCTGAAGTGCTGCTGGAAGACATTACTTGCGAATCCGGTTTTGAAATCTCAATTCGGGGCGCGGCCCGGTTTATATTTCATCAGGAAGAGGGGCTGGCTGTGCTGGAGCGCACCGCTTTCAGCGGAGAAGAAAAAGAAAAGAGAAGCTGCGCCATCAGCGAGCTGCATTCCGTCCAGCTCTTTCTGGATGCATCCTCCATCGAATTATTTTTGAATGATGGAGAAGAGGTATTCAGCGCCAGATATTTTCCTTTCCCGGGAAATGATGACGTAACCGTCACTTCGGTTGGAAAAACGGAAATAAATGCCTCAATTTGGACACTTTTGTAGAAAATCGTTCTTTTTTCTTATGTGAAACCTATGCCATCTGTGCTATTCTTCAAACGAAAGCCTATGATTCCAGGAATAAAAGGAGTTGTTTTCTCAGTTTTGAAAAATCAGAAGATGACGCCGAAATGTTTACTTGTCAAAGCCGCAGAGCAAGTGGAAGATAAACGGGAAGAATATAAAGAAGTATTGCTTCAGCTGAATCGCATGCTCAAGAGGGCTGAGCCGCACAATGAATGGAGTGATCGGCTGAGGCATACATATGAACAGATGAAGGAATATGCGCTGTTTGTGCAATCGATTGAGATGTTTTTGCGGTCATCCGCGAAAAAAATGAAATAATCCCCCTCGATCATGAGGGGGATATTTATTTTATTTTATTTTCCGCTAAGACGCATCGCCGAATGTTTAGTCGGTCCGATGTATTGGTTCAGCGGGAAGGATCCTTTGATTGCCGCAGTGATAAATTCTTTTGCCGCATAGATGGCTTCCTTCACTTCAGCGCCTTTGGCCAGTTCTGCCGTCACGGCGGCGGAGAATGTGCATCCGGCTCCGTGCGTGTAAGGTGTATCAATCATTTCGCTTTCTAATACTTCCGCGGTTTCTCCGTCATACAGCACGTCGATCGCTTTTTCATGTTTCAATTTGCCGCCGCCTGTAATCAATACATATTTCGCGCCGAGTTCGTGAATTTTCTTGGCCGCTTCTTTCATGTCTTCCACCGTTTTTAATTCATCCATACCGCTCAGCTGGCTTGCTTCAAACAGGTTTGGCGTGATGACGGTTGCCAGCGGCGCCAATTGGGTGCGAAGCGCTTCGGCATGCTCCGGATACAGCACTTCGTTCGCTCCTTTGCAGACCATGACAGGATCAATAACGACATTCTTCAGCTGTTTTTCTTTAATCGTTTTCGCCGCAAGCTCGATGATCTCCACGGTAGGGAGCATTCCCGTTTTCATGGCGTCTACGCCGATTCCGTCAACAATCGTCGCCAGCTGTGCGCGAATCGTATCGGCATCAATCGGAAATACTTGATGATCCCAGCTGTTCTCCGGGTCCATCGCTACGATCACGGTCAAAGCCGTCATTCCGTATACGTTTTTTTCTTGAAATGTTTTTAAATCGGCCTGGATTCCCGCGCCGCCGCTGGAATCAGAACCGGCAATAGTAAGTGCTTTGTGCATTGACATATCAATGGCCTCCATCAGTGTTTTATATCTCATTATAGTTAGATTTTCTCCCGATCACAATACGGAAGGCTTGGAGGAATGATTTGACAGCCGCGGGGGATGTGCGTACAATACCTACATAAGATTACTAGGTAAGGGTGAGAAAATAAATGCTCAACAGGGAGCTTGTAAAGGGAAGCACGGTCATTCTGGTGCTGACGCTGCTGAATGAACGGCCCATGTACGGGTATGAACTTGTGAAAGAAATGGAGAAAAGAAGCGGGAATGAACTGCAAATGAAGGAAGGCACGCTGTACCCATCGCTTCATAAGCTTGAACGCCAAAGCTATATTTCTTCTTACTGGGAAAAGCAGACCAAAGGGCCCGACCGAAAATATTACCGGATCACCGATGAAGGAAAAAACATTCTAGCCGAACGGACGAAGGAATGGAATCTGTTCTCCGCTCTGATGGACCGGATGCTGAAGGGGGGCGGGCAGAATAGATAAAGACCTTTATGTGCACGAAATCAGAAAAGGGCTGGAAGGCAAGGCCGGAAGCCGTGAATTATTAAAGGAAATCGAAAGCCATATTCATCATGCCATTTGTGTTCATCTGGAAAAAGGCAAAACCGAAAGCGAAGCGATGGAGCTTATTCTGCGGGAAGTGGGGACTCCGTCTGAAATTATCTCTGCTTTTCAAAAAGCTTCGACGGTGCCCGCGCGGACTTTTATGCTCTTTTATCTGTTCTGCAACTGCGCTCTTTTTGTGATGGGGGCGATGATTACGATGATGCACGCGTGGAGGATTCATCCCGCAGTTGACGCGCTGTGGAAAGGGATTTCCGTGTCAGTATGGCTGATTATGATCGGTTATGTGCTGTATTGGTTCCAAATCGGCTATCAAGCTGGCAAAGAGTTCGGGGCTGGCGGCAAAAAGCTTGCAGAGCGGACGGTATGGGCTTCAATGGTGCCGAATCTATGTTTTATGTTTGTCTTTTTGTTCAATCTGGTTCCGGCTGGGCTGTTTCCTTCGGCGGTCACACCGAGTTTTGCGGCAGTATGCGCCGTTGTGACGGTATGTTTTCCGTTTTGCGGCAAAATGGGTTTTTACGCAGGCAGGCAGAGACTTGCCTGATCTTTTTTACTATATACATAGAGTATCTATATAGGAGTGTTTATATGAGATTAGGTTCGTGGATGTACGGCGCGTGCGCCCAAATAGCCGTTACCGTATTTACCGTCTGCGGCTTGGTTCTTGCATTGCCCGTTGTGAGTCTTTTTATTATGGTTCTGAATGGGATGCAAGACGCTACTTTTGTTGTTTTCAGTATTTTGCTTCTTCTATTGTTTTATGCGCTGGGATGGATTTGGGCTGTTTCGTTTGCGCGTGAGTGGAAGGTGAAACTTTTCGAGCTGCAGGTCAGCTCGCTCATTCCGCTGGCGGGTATATTATACTTGTACATTGACAGCGGGGTGAGTATACCGGAACTGATTCATGATTGGCATGAGGATGGATGTGCGCTTGTCCCGCCGGCTTTTGTCTGCTTGTGCACATGCTATGCGATGGTGTTGGTGCCTGTTTATCAATCAAAACTGTGGAATGCCATGGAGGCGGGCAGACTTAATGCCAAGGCGGTATGCACTGTTTGGGGAGACCTTCTGATCATTCTGGTTTTGCTGGCGGGGATGACGTGGATTTGTTTCTGAATGGGCCGAAATCAAAAATCCCCCCTGATCTCTCCGCCGCTTTATGTTTTAATAGAACATGAGAAAAAGCAGAAGGAGCGGGTCATGAATATATCAATTGTCATAGTCACGTATAATCGGATTCCGGCTTTGTGTGAGCTGCTGGAGTCGATTTCCAGGCAGACCATTAAGCCTTATGAAGTGATCATCGTAAATGATGCCGGGGAATCGGTCGAACACGCGAAGCAGCTGTACAGCGATCTGCCGATTCAGATTATTGATTTAGAACAGAATGCCGGACATGTGGAAGCGCGGAACGCAGGTGTGAAAAAAGCGTCGGGTGATTATATCATGCTGTGCGATGATGATGATTTCATTACGCCGGGCCATTTGGAAAGAATGACGGCTGCACTTGCTGATGCGGATTTTGTCCATTCTGACGCGGAAATTGTGTCATTTGAAGAACGGGGCGGCACGAGATACCCGGTGTCACGAAAGCCGTTCGCCTATACGGCGGATTATGCGGATATGCGGGTATTTTCCACGTACGTTCCGTCAGGCAGCATGTACAGACGTTCTCTGCATGACACGTTAGGGTATTTTGATCCGGATGTCCATAATTATTGGGACTGGGACTTTTATTTGCGCGCCGCGAAACAGCACCGTGTGAAGCGTGTGCCTTGCGCGAGCGTCATATATGCGTTTTTTGAGGGAGGCGGCAATCAGTCCGCGGATCTCGGCGGCAAACGGAAGCGGTACTTAGACCGGTTAAGCGAAAAGCACGGGCTTGGGGAGCTCCCGACGAAAAACTTCGCGGTTCTTCTAGAAGAGCCGGACATGAAGAGGCGGGAGGCGCCGACTGACATTGTGTGGGACGGAAAGCCCGTCCATTCAAGACTGCACAGTTCATAAGGGGGACGGACAGTTTGAAACAGCTTTTAAAAGACAGCTGGTGGAATCAGCTGAAAGATGAATTTGACAAACCGTATTATCAAGAGCTGAGAGAGATGCTGAAACAAGAATACAGCAGCCAAACGATTTATCCTGACAGCCATGATATTTTTAACGCCTTGCATTATACGCCCTATGAGGATGTAAAAGCGGTCATTCTCGGACAGGACCCGTATCACGGGCCAGGACAGGCGCACGGGCTTAGTTTTTCCGTTCAGCCCGGGGTCAGACAGCCGCCGTCTTTGAAAAATATTTTCATAGAACTTCAGGACGATATCGGCTGCCCCGTACCGAACCACGGATCGCTCGTCAGCTGGGCGAAGCAGGGAGTGCTTTTGTTAAACACAGTGCTTACGGTTCGCCGCGGTCAGGCCAATTCCCACAAAGGCAAGGGGTGGGAGCGGCTCACTGACCGCATCATTGATGTGGTGAATGAAAGAGAGAAGCCGATTGTCTTTATCCTGTGGGGGCGTCACGCGCAGATGAAAAAAGAGCGCATTGACACATCGAAACACATTATTATTGAATCGACTCATCCGAGCCCGTTTTCGGCAAGGAACGGTTTTTTCGGGAGCAGACCGTTTTCCCGTACAAACGCCGCCCTTGAAAAAATGGGGGAGCAGCCGATCGATTGGTGCATCCCCGACCTGCCGCAATAAACGGTTTTTTGAGACGCTTCCGCCCGGCGGAAGCGTCTTTTTTGATGTTCCGGGCGGTATGCCGTCAGAAAAAATAACAAACTCAATTCTGCGATCCGCTCAGAAATTTGATAAAATGCAGGAAGAAGACAAATTACTGCTGGAGGATTTACTCATGAACATACATATCTCTGCTTTAATTCAGAAGATGGAAGAAGAACTGAGGCAGGCGAAAACGGCGACCCGCACCGAGGAGGTCAAAATGCACGCGGCCGCCATCCGCTCTCTGTGTGATGTCGTGCTCGGCACTCAGACGCACACCGCTCCGGCGCCTGTGCAGAATCCGATTCCGAAAGCGGCGCCGAAACCTTCCGCGTCTCCTTCGACAGACCCGCTGCTGCTTGAAAAAATGATGGGCAGCGCCGGGCTGAACCAATATCAGAAAAAAGCGAAAGACGAACGTGAGGAAGACGGAAACGGGGATTCCATTTTCGATTTTTAACAGGAGAGGTTGATTGACTTGAAACTGATACTCGGGGGTTTGCAATGGACGGCATTTATGATTGCGGCTGCGATTGTAGTTCCTGTCGCCATCGCACAATCATTTCACTTGAACCATGCCGATTCTGCCGCATTGATTCAGAGCACATTTTTTGTGCTTGGCGTCGCTGCGGTCATCCAATGTCTCCAGGGACATCGTCTGCCGATTAATGAAAGCCCGGCAGGCTTATGGTGGGGCGTATACACGATTTACGGCGGACTGACGGGCACGGTGTTTGCGACATTCGGCGAGACGCTGCGGGCGCTGCAGGGGGCGCTGTTATTAAGCGCTGTCTTTTTCTTTTTGTTCAGCCTTTTTAAAGTGATTGAACGGCTGGCCGTGCTGTTTACGCCGGTTGTGACCGGTGTGTATCTGCTGCTGTTGGTCATGCAGCTGAGTCAGCCGATTGTGAAAGGCCTTTTGGGCATCGGCTATTTAAAAAACAGCGTCGACGGCCTTGTATTCGGGCTCGCCATGGTTGTGACGGCGGCGATGTTCATCATGTCCCGATCGAATGTTACGTTCTTAAGACAGTATGCGATTCTCCTTTCGCTTGCCGGCGGATGGATCTTATTCGCCGTCTTCGGCGCTGCCAAACCGATTCAAATACCGGATCGCGTGATTCAGCTGCCGGTTCTTTTTCCGTTTGGAAAACCCGTGTTTGACAGCGGCCTGATCATTACGTCACTCTTCATTACCGTGCTTTTGATTGTCAACATGCTCGCGAGCATCCGGGTTGTAGAAGCGGCGGTGAAAAAATTCGGCGGCACCGTTGGGAAACGGCGTGAGCGTCCGGCAGGGTTTGCGGCTTCGATCAGCCACCTTTTGAGCGGGCTGTCAGGGGGCATTGCGCCTGTGCCGATTTCAGGGGCGGCCGGTTTTATTGAGACGACGAAGCTTCCTTCGAAAAAGCCGTTTCTTTTGGGAAGTGTATTTGTCATGATCATCAGTATGATCCCGCTATTTATGAATGCGTTTGCGAGTCTGCCCTCACCGGTCGGCTTTGCGGTAAACTTCGTCGTTTTCTCCACGATGGCGGGTCTTGCCTTTACGGAGTTTGACTCTTATGAGAAAGCGGAGCAAAAACGAATCCGTTCCATTATCGGTCTGGCGCTCCTCACGGGGGTCGGCGTAATGTTTGTGCCGGAGAGCGCGTTATCAGGGATGCATCCGATCCTGATTTCGCTCTTAAGCAACGGCCTTGTGCTCGGAACGCTGCTGGCGATAGCGATTGACCGAATCCAGCTTATCAAAAAGAAAAAATCCGACAATCTCGTGTCATCGGATGACGGACGTTGAATTTTGCCGATGTTGGGTTATGATTGAATTGGAAACTTTAACGAAAAGGCGGGAGAAAAATAGATGAAAGTGTTTATTATTCTTGGTGCGATTAACGCTTTATTGGCCGTGGCGCTGGGCGCTTTCGGCGCGCATGGGCTTGAAGGGAAAATCCCCGATAAATATTTGCAGGTGTGGCACACAGGCGTGCAATATCATATGTATCACGCGCTCGGTCTTCTGGCTGTCGCGTTTTTGGCTGAAAAGCTCTCTGGCGCAGGCAGTGTTTCTGTTGCGGGCTGGCTGATGTTTGCGGGCATCGTTCTGTTTTCAGGAAG
Organism: Bacillus sp. SYZHCR11; assembly: GCF_057196865.1. Taxonomy (NCBI): domain Bacteria; kingdom Bacillati; phylum Bacillota; class Bacilli; order Caryophanales; family Bacillaceae; genus Bacillus; species Bacillus sp. SYZHCR11. The sequence continues at coordinate 684,948 of NZ_JBXUND010000002.1, read as the reverse complement.
CCTGTACGTATTGAGCGTGACGCAGATTTCCATTCTCGGCGCGATTACACCGCTCGGCGGCGTGGCGTTTATCATCTCTTGGATTATGATTATCGTCGCGGCCGTCAAATATTTATAAAGAAAAAAAGCCAATCCTCTGTCAAGTGAGCGATTGGCTTTTTGATTTATCTCGGAGAATAAGAAGACATGGAGTACGGATAAGTATAAGCGATTTCCTCATCAAATGTGATGTAATCAAGGTAAATGGTCAGAAGCAGATAGCGGGTGCCCGTTTTCGGATCGCTGATGATGATATGGTCACGTCCCGCCGCCTCAATCACACCGCGGAAAATCTTTGAATTCCATTCTTTGCTGTTTTCAAATGTCATATAAATCGTCGCCGTTTTGCCCCGGTTCAACCGCAGAATATTTTCAATGTATGACTCTTCAATCGGCAGCATGCCGGGAACGTTTTGTGACGATGATGGACCTGACGGGATTTGAAAGCTGCCGCCGCCCTGCTGCTGCGGCTGGCCGGGGAACCCCCCGCCGAACTGCTGGCCTTGCTGCATCGGCATTGTCATTTGCTGCTGCATCGGCATCATTTGTGATCCTTGGCCCTGAGGCTGCGGATAAGGATTAGGCCCGAGCTGCGGCTGGAATCCCTGCATATCCATTCCCATCCCCATCCCCTGCATTTGCTGATATTGATTCTTTTTCGGTTTCATATTGTTCCTCCTTTGATGAAAACCTCTTGATGCTGAAACCTCCTGACAAGTATCAGACAGCCGACAGAGCGGCTGCTGTTTTTATCTATTCCACCATATGAGCCCAAAGAAAGATTTATGCGAAAAAAGAAAATACGATCCAATGTTTCCGGATATCAGAGCCGGCTTTTTTTGTGCGCGCAATGCTGACTTTTCACATAATAGTCTGTATTCCTAGCGCATCTTCCGCATAAGGAACATATGATAGCGGTAGTTTCAGGTGCGAAAAGGGGGTGACGAGTTGCCTAAAGTGTCAGTGATCATGACGAGCTATAACAAAAGTGACTATGTGGCCCGCTCTATTAAAAGTATTCTGTCTCAGACGTTTACGGACTTTGAGCTGTTCATTATGGATGACAACTCAAATGAAGCGACATTGGCGGAAATACGTCCTTTTCTCACGGATGACCGCGTCCGGTTTTATCAAAGCGATGTATCGGGCGTCAAAGAAAGAACGGAAAAAACACGCTACGCCGCCTTGATTAATCAGGCAATAGAAATGGCGGAGGGCGAGTACGTGACGTATGCGACCGACGACAACACGTATGTGCCGGAACGGCTTGAGAAAATGGTGAAAGAGCTTGATGAAGACCCGGAAAAAGCCGTCGTGTATTCAAGTTCCAAAACCTATTATCTGAATCAGCGGAAAGAGACGGTGAAGGAGACGGCCAGGCCCGCCGAACGGATCGTGTGGAACGCGCCGTGCGCCATTGACCATTGTTCGGTCATGCACCGGTTTTCCGTGCTGGAACAGGTCAAATCGGCATTCGGTTCCTATTGGGATGAAAGCCCCGCGTTTTACCGTATCGGTGACGCCCGTTTTTTCTGGAGAGTGAATCATTTTTATCCGTTTTACCCGATTTCTGAGGAGCTTGATATCAATTATATTACCGATCAATCCATCCATTATCAGCTTTTCGCGGCGGAGAAAAACGAGTTTGTGAACAGCCTTCCGCAGCAGACCACGTGCCGGGAGCTGAGGGAATCATTAAAAAAGCTTGGAAAGGAGTGAGGGCTTGTCGGCATACTTAGCGAACTATTGGGTGCTGTACCGGCAGTATATTGACCTTTTTCAGTCACTTCGCTACAAAGACATCCCGCTCGCATTGATCAGTAATTTTTATCAATATATCAGTCCGGCGCTTCGGGAGAGCATGGAGCAGAACCCGGAGCTTTTCGGTCCGGCGGATCAGCATATTCCTGAAGCCGGTATTCAGCCTTATTATTATCAAAAAAGGCAAAACATTAAGAAAACAGATGAGAAACCGGTAAACGGAAAAGTCATTCTGCATTTCGATCATCTTCGGTTCACCGAGGGAAATTACCGGCAGTTTGATCCGGCAAAAACAGCGGTACTGGCCAGATGGAGTCTGCCTGACCATCATGGGCTGCCCGTTATCTGCAAATTGGAGCTGACGGGAATGGGGCAAAAAGGGAACCCCGTCCCTTATATTGAAAAAGCCCATTCCATTTTGAAAGAGCTTCACAGCCATCCCGCTTTCGGAAACAGAGAATTTCAGGAACGACTGTATAAAGACATCCCGTTATTTATTGAAGCGATTGACGCCGTTGATATTTTGTTTACGGCCGAGAAGATTTCCGCCGTTGTAGTCGGCACGACGGAGGATATTTACAGCCGTGTGCTGGCGCTGATGTCCGCGAAAAAAAACGCCGTCAGCATCTGTCTTCAGCACGGGGCGCTCATGGGAGATGAAGCGTTTCTGCCCGTATTTACGGACTATCAGGCTGTATTCGGGGCTTATGAAGCGGAGTGGTATAAAGCAAAAGGCTGCAGGGAGGAACAAATCATCATCACGGGGCATCCCCGTTTCGACGAGATTTTCTCAAGAGAGCCGATAGATCGGGACACGTTTTACCGCAAACTTTCTTTTCTCCCGTCACAGCGGACGGTGCTGATCGCCACGCAGCCGTTTTCTGATGAATTTTATACGGGAGTGCTTGAAGAGCTTGCCGGCCAAAAGAACATGCAGCTCATTATTAAACCGCATCCGTGGGAAATCGGCAAAAACAAGCTGGATGCTTACAATCAGGTGCTGCGGAAATATAAAGCAGGAAAAATCATCAAAAAAGAGATGGAGCTGTATGATATTCTCCCGTTTGTTGACGCTGCGGTGACACAGACATCAACAGTCGGTCTTGAAGCGATGCTGTTTCAAAAGCCCGTGCTGATCGGAAAATCAGCGGGAACCCGCCGATACCCTTATTATCATTCACTTGGAGAATTTGTTTTTGAGGACCCGCAGGCACTCGCTCAGGAATTAATCCGGATATGCGAAAGCCCCGCAGAATATCAAAAAGCGGAACAGGCGCGCCGTGCTTTTGTCGCCGCGAACTACCCGGTTCAGGATTCGCTTGCCGCTTTATGTCAAGTGCTTCAGGAAAAAACCGGAGTCAGCTTCAGACGGGTTGACCCTTCATAAAAAAGATAGGAGCGCAAAAAAAATGGTGCAAAAAAGATCAGCTTTTCTTCCCTATTCATTGCCCATGATCGGGAAGGACGAAATTCAGGAGGTTATTGATACACTTGAATCGGGCTGGCTTTCAAAGGGACCGAAAGTAGAGGCGTTTGAAAAAGCCTTTGCCGCCTGGACGGGGGCAAAGCATGCGATCGCGCTGAACTCATGTACCGCCGCTTTGTTTTTGGCCCTGAAAGCGAAAGGGATCGGTCCCGGCGACGAGGTCATCACGTCTGCCGTGACGTTCAGTTCAACAGCCAATACAATCGTGCACACAGGCGCCGTTCCGGTGTTTGCTGACATCGATCCGCTTACGCTGAATGCAGACCCTGAAAAAATTGAAGCGGCCGTCACCCCGCGGACAAAAGCGATTGTACCCGTTCATTTCGCCGGGCAGTCGTGTGATATGGATCAAATTCTGGCCATTGCCGAAAAGCATCAGTTATTTGTCTTAGAGGATGCCGCACATGCCGTGTATACCACTTATAAACAGAAAATGATCGGATCAATCGGTGATGCGACGGCATTCAGCTTCTACGCGACAAAAAACCTGGCAACCGGTGAAGGCGGCATGCTGACGACGGACGATGACGGGCTTGCCGATCAGATCAGGGTGCTCAGCCTTCACGGCATGAGCAAAGGCGCGTGGAACCGCTATTCTTCAAACGGAAGCTGGTACTACGAGGTCGAAACGCCCGGCTATAAAATGAATATGTTTGATCTTCAGGCAGCGCTTGGGCTTCATCAGCTGAAACGGATTGACAGCATGCAGCAAAGAAGGGCTGAAATTGCTAGCCGCTACCAGGACGCTTTCAGAGACATGAAAGGGCTCACCGTCCCATATGTCAGTGATGACGGGCGGCATGCATGGCATCTGTATGTTCTTCAAATAGAGGAGCAGGAGGCCGGGATCAGCCGGAACGATCTGATTTCCGCTTTGAAAGACCAATATAATATCGGCACAAGTGTTCATTTTATTCCGGTTCCGTTCCATCCGTATTATCAAAAAACGTACGGATATAAGGAAACTGATTTTCCGGCCGCGGCCGCGTATTATCACCGCACCGTATCACTCCCTCTTTATCCGTCAATGACAGATGATGACGTTGAATACGTCATTGCAGCCGTTACGGATATCGTCAAAGGGGCTGATTAGGTGTACAGACTGAGAGAAAATCTTGCACAGGACATGATTCATGCCTTCCTGCATCAGAAGGGCATTCAGCCGGAAGCCTATGAATCGTCGCTCTGTTTATTGGAAGAAAACAGCCTTCAAGGCGTGATTTTATATGAAAACTCTTCGTGGGAAAGTCAATTGTTCCGAAAAAATATCATCAATGTGAAGCTTGCAGCCGCAAACAGCACCGGACAGCTCAAAAGGCTGTTTCAGGAATTTTACGCGGCAAGGCGGGCGGACGGCACTGATTTTATATTTATTAAAATACCGGCTGAAGATATCGGCGCGATGCAGGTCGTGCAGTCGCTTCCGAACGCTTATTTTGTAGGGAGTCTTCTCAAGCTCGTCAGTCCGGTGCGTGTATATAACAGCACGCCGCCGTTTGAGATTACAGAAGCCGGACCCGGCGACACGGAAGCGATCAGCCGGCTGGCCCGCGACGCCTTTACAAAAAGCAGGTATTATCAGGACCCCCGTCTCAGCTATGAAAGTGCAAACCGCCTGTTTGAAGAGTGGGCGCGGAATAACGCGGAAGGAAGAGCTTCGTTACAATTCCTCGCCAAATATAAGGGAGAGACCGCGGGCTTTGTTCAGGGGCTGTCTAAAGGCGATGAATTCGTCCTTGATCTGATGGCGGTAAAGCCGGGATTTGAAGGAAAAGGAGCGGGATTCCATTTAGCGGCGCACGTGATTGAACAATCATTGCGCTTTCAGCATAAGACTGTATCAGCGGGAACGCAGCTCCACAATGTAAGAGCCATCCGCCTGTATGAAAGAATGGGATTTAAAGCGGATGCGTCCTTTTACTACTATCATGTGTGGCCCGGGAAGGAGGCGGACTGATGGCATCATGCAAAATCGGAACGAAGTCAATCGGCGAAGGTTCGCCCGTATTCATCATCGCCGAAGCCGGAATTAATCATGACGGAAAACTGAGCCAGGCGTTTGAATTGATAGATGCGGCCAGTGAGGCCGGCGCGGACGCGGTCAAGTTCCAAATGTTTCAGGCTGACAAAATGTATCAGAAAGACCCCGGCTTATACAAAACCGCTGCGGGAAAAAACGTCTCTATTTTTTCTTTGGTGCAATCAATGGAAATGCCCGCTGAGTGGATCGAACCGCTGCTTGAATATTGTAAGAAAAAAGGCGTGCTGTTTTTAAGCACGGTATGTGACGAAGGCTCTGCCGACTTACTGTATGCGACTTCCCCTTCAGCCTTTAAAATCGCCTCCTACGAGCTGAACCATCTGCCGTTATTGAAATATGTCGCGGGGCTGAAGACCCCGATTATCTTTTCCACCGCGGGCGCTGATATTTCAGATATTCAGGAGGCTTATCAAACCATTACCGGCGAGGGGAACAAAGAAATTGCGATCATGCATTGTGTGGCGAAATATCCCGCGCCGCCTGAATACAGCAATCTGAGCGTCATTCCCATGCTTGCCGCCGCATTCCCGGATGCAGTGATCGGTTTCTCCGATCACAGCGCCCATCCGTATGATGTGCCGTGCGCGGCTGTCAGGCTCGGAGCGAAACTGATTGAAAAGCATTTTACGATCGATAAAAACCTGCCCGGTGCTGATCACTCCTTCGCCCTCAATCCGGATGAATTAAAAGAAATGGTTGCGGCGATCCGCTCAGTTGAAGCGGAGCTGCGGCAGGGGCATCACGCTCCGGTGCCGGAAGTGCTGTCGGGAAGCTCCCATAAAACGACGACACCGATTGAAGGGGATATCAGAAGGTTTGCTTACAGAGGCATTTTTTCAACAGCGCCGATTCAAAAAGGCGAATGTTTTACGGCGGAAAACCTTGCCGTCCTTCGTCCCGGTCAAAAACCGCAGGGGCTTCACCCGAGATATTTTGAGCTTTTAACTGACGGCGCGCGCGCGGTCAGGGATATCCCCGCCGACACGGGCATCACTTGGGATGACCTTTTGACGAAAGGCAGCCCATATGATGACTGACATTTTGTTTATCATTCAGGCGCGGATGGGAAGCGGGCGTCTTCCCGGCAAAGTGCTGAAACCGATCGGCGGGTATACGATCCTCGATATGATTGTCAAAAGGGTTCGTCAAAGTGCGTTTTACGATCAATCACGGGATAATCTGATCGTCGCCGCGTCTGACAGCAAGACCGACGACATTCTGTCTGCGCACTGCCTCAGCAACCGCTACCGTGTCCACCGCGGCAGCGAACAGCGTGTGCTTGACCGGTTTGCACAAGTCATCGAACAAGTAAAACCGGACATCGCAGTCAGACTGACGGGGGATAACCCGTTTGTCGACCCTTCGCTGCTTGATTTTCTGATTCAATCGCATTTAGATCAGCACGCAGACTACACGTATATCTGCGGTACACCGCTCGGGATCGGCGGCGAGGCGGTGAACGCGCGCCTTTTAACGGAGATCAATGCGGACAAAACGCTGGCGGACAAATATCAGGAGCATGTCACCCTTTTGATAAGAGAATCCCCTGAGAGGTACCGGCTTCTCTTTCCTGAGCCCCCGCAGGAACTCCGGGCTCCTCACTTGCGGATGACCGTCGATACAGAAGAGGACTACAGGCTGGCCCGCGAGCTGTACGTAAAAGCGGGCTCGCGTCCTGATATTCCGGCAAAAGAATTGATCCATCTGCTGAATCGTGATCCGGAGCTCAGGGCTATTAATCAAATGATCCGGCAAAAAGAGGCTGATTAGCATGCGGGTTTTGATTTTCGCGGACGGGGGCCGTGACATCGGCATGGGGCACGCGGTTCGGATGAAGCTGCTTGCCGGTGCCATTAAGAACAACTGCTCAATAACGTTCTACACAAATAAAGAGGCTTCTTCTTATCTGTCATCTGATCAATGGGAAGTGATCATCAAGCCTGACAAGGGACAGAAGGAATTTATTGTCCGGGAAATAAACACGCGGGCTCCCGACCTTCTCATATTCGATCTGCTCGATATGCCGTGTGACTGGCTGGAGGAAATCAAAAAGCATTCATCGGCTCGTATCGTCTTATTTGAAGAAAAGAGGGAACATGTCATTCATTTATGCGATGCCGTTATAAACGGCATTTACGGCGGGCTGAAAAGCCGGACGGTTCAAATGGGCAGCGCCGCGGTATATGAAGGCCCGGATTATATGATTCTTCATCCGGGTTTTGAAAAAGCAAAGCAGCTCTATCAGCTGAGAAAAGAATGCCGAACCATATTGGTCTCTTTAGGAGGAAGCGACCCGAAGAAGCTTGTCTTTAAAGTGATGGAAGCATGCCGCCGCATCCCTGATATTCAGCGGAAACGAGTGATCATCGTCATGGGCGGCGCGGCGCCTCATGCTGATGACGTGCGCGCGCATCTCACACAAATGCCTTATGCCGAGATGGTAAGGCAGACAAATGACATGGCCGCGCTTCTCACGAGGACTGATATGGCCGTCGTGTCCGGCGGGATCACTTTATATGAGACCATTTGTACAGGTGTGCCCTGCATCGTTCTTTCTCAAGTGGAGCATCAAACTGAGACGGCGGAAAAATTCGCCGCACGGGAGGCCGCCGTTCATCTCGGCCTGGGAGAACACACCGCGGCGGGCGTTCTCGCTCGGCATATGTCTGAGCTGGCTGCTGATTATCCGAGACGGCTCGGGCTTCATCAGAACGGAAAGCCGCTGCTTGACGGCAGGGGCATCAAACGGGCGGCGGCGATTCTTTATGATTTGTGATAAAACCACACGTAAGGAAGTGTTCATGTGAAAGGTGTTATCTTAGCCGGAGGCACCGGCTCACGCCTTATGCCGCTGACAAAAGCGGTCAATAAGCATTTACTCCCTGTCGGTCCATATCCGATGATTTACTGGTCGATCATGAAGCTGGAAGAAGCGGGGATTACGGATATCTTGCTGATTACGCAAAAAGAATATATTCCGCAATTTCATAAACTTCTCGAAACCGGAGAAGAGCTCGGCGTCTCAATCACATATCAGGTTCAGCCAGCCGCATCCGGCATTTCCGACGGTTTATCATACGCAAAGCGGTTTACCGGGCGCGATCCGTTCGTTCTGCTTTTGGGAGATAATATTTTTGAAGATTCATTAAAACCTTATACGGAGCGTTTCGCAAAGCAGGGAAAAGGAGCGAAAGTGCTGCTGAAAGAAGTGGACGATCCGGAGCGCTTCGGCATCGCAGAGATTGATGAGGAAAACAAACGGATCAAGTCGGTCATTGAAAAGCCGGAGCAGCCGCCGACCAGACTATGCGTCACAGGGATCTACATGTACGATGCAGAAGTGTTTTCTTATATTGAACAAATTTCCCCTTCAAAACGCGGCGAACTGGAAATTACGGATGTCAATAATTTATACATTGAACACAGTGAGCTGACGTATGATGTGTTAACGGGCTGGTGGGTGGATGCGGGCACGCATGAATCGCTCTACCTCGCCGGAAGCCTGGCGCATCAGGCATTACAGAAAGGACAGGAGCATTAATCATGCCAAAATCATATTTAATTACAGGGGGCGCCGGATTTATCGGCCTTACCTTCACAAAGATGATGCTGAAAGAAACAGATGCGCAGATTACCGTCCTGGATAATCTCACGTATGCAAGCAGGCCGCTTGAAATAGAAGCCTTAAAAAAGAACGGCCGTTTCCGTTTTATCAAAGGTGACATTTCGGAAAAAGAGGACATTGACAAAGTCTTTTCCCAAATGTATGACGCTGTCATTCATTTTGCGGCTGAATCCCATGTGGACAGAAGCATAAATCAGGCAGAGCCGTTCATCACAACAAATGTGATGGGCACATACCGACTGGCCGACGCGGTGTTACAGGGAAAAGCCGGCAGGCTGATTCACATTTCCACAGATGAGGTGTACGGAGATTTGGCGCCGGATGATCCCGCTTTTACAGAGACGACGCCGCTTTCTCCGAACAATCCGTATTCCGCCAGCAAGGCAAGCTCAGACCTGCTTGTCATGTCTTATGTGAAAACCCATAAGCTTCCTGCCATCATTACGAGATGCAGCAACAATTACGGGCCGTACCAGCACCACGAGAAAATGATTCCGACCATTATCAGGCATGCCGTAAACGGTACGCCGGTTCCGCTGTACGGCGACGGGATGCAGATCAGAGACTGGCTGTTTGCCGAAGATCATTGCCGCGCCATTAAGCTCGTGCTGGAAAAAGGAACACTAGGCGAAATTTACAATATCGGCGGAGGAAATGAACGGACGAATAAAGAGCTTGCGTCATTTATCATGAAGGAGCTCGGTGTCGAGGAACGGTTTGCTCATGTCGAAGACAGAAAAGGGCATGACCGCCGTTACGCCATCAATGCTTCAAAGCTGAAAAATGAGCTGGGATGGCGGCAGGACGTCACATTTGAAGAAGGAATGAGAAGAACCATTCGCTGGTATACAGACAGCCAAGACTAATCGGAAAGAAGGGGATCCGATTGACGAAGGTATTAGTAACCGGAGCGGCCGGTCAGCTGGGGCGGGAGTTATGCCGCCAGCTGAAGCGGGAAGGGTATGAAGTGATCGCCTTGACAAAAGCGATGATGAACATATCCGACCAGCGTTCGGTGCGGCACTCGTTCAGCCATTACAAGCCGGATATCGTCGTCAATACGGCGGCATACACCTCCGTTGACAAATGTGAAACGGAGCTCGACAAAGCGTATTTAATAAACGGAATCGGCGCTTATTATGCTGCGCTTGAGGCTGAAAACACCGGCGCGAAATTCATTCACATCAGCACCGATTACGTCTTCAGCGGCAAAGGAACACGGCCATACGAGACCGATGATCCCGCAGATCCGGGCACGATTTACGGAAAAAGCAAAAAACTCGGCGAAGAACTGATCCGGTTAACGGGAAAAAACCACACCATTATCAGAACGTCGTGGGTGTACGGCAGCGGCGGGCACAACTTTGTCAATACGATGCTGAAACTTGCGGATACACATGATCAGGTTCGTGTCGTTAACGATCAAGTCGGAGCGCCGACGTATACAAAAGATTTAGCCGAAACGGTGATCGGTCTGTTTGACAGGCCGCCGGGCTTGTACCACGCCGCAAACAGCGGAGTGTGCAGCTGGTATGAATTTGCCAAGGCTATTTTTGAAGAAAGCGGCAGAACCGCCGCCGTGCTGCCCGTCACGACGGAGGAATACGGAAATGAGACGCCGCGCCCCGCTTACTCGGTGTTGAGCCTTGAGTCGATTGAACGGCAGGGGCTCGGCATGAGGCATTGGCGGGAAGCGCTGCAGGATTATTTACAAAGGGAGGGACAGTGCAAGTGATCGAAGGCGTAAAAATTAAAAAGCTGATCAAACACAGCGATGACCGGGGTTTTTTCTCAGAACTCGTCCGTGACGATGAACATCTCTTAGAGCGTTTCGGGCAGGCTTCCTGGTCCAAAAGCTATCCCGGCGTCATTAAAGCGTTTCACTATCATGAGAAACAGGATGACCTGTGGTTTTTCCCGACGGGCCACGCCCAGGTCGTGCTGCATGACCTTCGCGAAGAGTCGGCAACCAAGGGAGAAACGGATGTCTACTACATGGGAGAAGACAATCCGATGCTCCTTCTCATTCCCAAAGGCGTCGCACACGGGTACAGAGTGCTGGGCGAAACCCCGCTGACCATTATTTATTTCACGACAATGTCCTACAATCCGGATCAGCCTGACGAAAAAAGAATCCCGTGGAATGATGAGAGCATCGGATTTGACTGGCAGACGGCTCATCGGTAGCGCACAAGACGAAGACAGCGGATGTCTTCGTTTTTTGTGCTGGTTCATCTCGTGAAAAATAAATGATTGAATATTCCAAAAAATAATTTACTTCCATGGATAAAGGTGGTAGATTATTCTCAGGAAAAGAGAAACCCAATTCGCGAATGGAATCATCAGACACGCTTTTCCGGCAGAGGACGCTCTGAATCCTATATGATCTGGAGGAATTCATGATGTTAAAAAGAAAATCATTTTCTGCCTTTCTCATCAGTGCTGCGGTATTTTCAGCTGTGTTCTTGCCATCTTTTCATGCGAACGCCCAATCTGCCGTTATTGAAGCGAAAACCGTCAATAGTACGAAAGAATACGCGACGTCTGATATTGAAGTCACATACAAGCCGAATGCGCTGCTTGCCGTCGGCGCCGTTGAATTTCAATTTCCTGACGGGTTCAACGCCACTGTGAGGGACTCTGTAAACGGAAGAACACTGAAAGAAACGCAAATTCTCAACTGCGGAAAAACGGTCAGACTTCCGCTTACCCTTGACTTATTGGGCGCGTCTGAATACAATCTCGTCCTGGTGCGTAAAAACCTTCCGCGCGCGGGCACGTATACAATTAAAGGCGATTACGTAAACGGTTTGGGGGCCGGCAGTCTCTACGCCGAAACAAAGCTGGTTATTGACCCGCGTTAATCCGGGATGAAAGAGGCTGACAACAGCCTCTTTTTTTATGCGCAAAATCCTGGCATGAATCTTGCATATAAAAAGGGGTGTAACGACAATGTGAAAGGGATTGATGGGTTTTGGTGTAAAAGCGCTTACATTTCGTTCTGCCGGTAATTGAAGCTTACACGTAAAATACGATGAGGTGATAAAACATGTCAGCCAACCCGCTTTCTAAAAGCACTCAGAAAGATGAAGAAAAAGAAGTTCTTAATTTGTTCTTGTCCACACAATCGATCATAAAAGAAGCCCTGCGCAAACTGGGCTATCCTGACAATATGTATGAACTGATGAAAGAGCCGATGCGGCTTTTGACCGTACGCATCCCCGTCAAAATGGACAATGGCTCAGTACAGGTTTTCACGGGCTACCGCTCACAGCATAATGACGCAGTCGGCCCGACAAAAGGGGGCGTGCGGTTTCACCCGGAAGTCAGTGAAGAAGAGGTTAAGGCGCTTTCCATCTGGATGACTTTAAAATGCGGCATCACAAATCTTCCTTACGGGGGCGGAAAAGGCGGCATCATCTGTGATCCGCGGACGATGTCATTCGGAGAGCTGGAACGGCTGAGCCGCGGATATGTGCGCGCGATCAGCCAGATCGTCGGCCCGACAAAGGATATTCCGGCTCCCGACGTATATACCAACTCGCAGATTATGGCATGGATGATGGACGAATACAGCCGCCTGAGAGAATTTGATTCACCGGGATTCATTACGGGCAAACCGATTGTTCTCGGCGGTTCACAGGGGCGGGAGACGGCGACCGCGCAAGGTGTCACGATTTGTATTGAGGAAGCCGTTAAGAAAAAAGGGATTCCGTTGGAAAATGCGCGGATCATCATTCAGGGGTTCGGAAACGCGGGGAGCTTTCTCGCTAAATTTATGCATGACGCCGGCGCCAAGGTGATCGGCATCTCAGACGCCCACGGGGCTTTGTATGACCCTGACGGCCTTGACATTGATTACCTGCTGGATAAGCGGGACAGCTTCGGCACGGTGACGAATCTCTTCTCTGATGTCATAACGAACCGGGAGCTGCTGGAAAAGGACTGTGATATTCTCGTGCCTGCCGCAATCTCCAATCAGATAACGGCTGAAAACGCCCATCACATTAAAGCCTCAATCATTGTGGAGGCGGCGAACGGCCCGACAACGATAGACGCCACGAAAATCCTGAATGAAAGAGGCGTGCTTCTCGTGCCGGACATTTTGGCAAGTGCCGGCGGCGTGACGGTGTCTTATTTTGAATGGGTGCAAAATAATCAAGGCTTTTACTGGTCTGAGGAAGAAGTCGCCGGAAAACTGCGCAGCGTCATGGTGAATTCGTTTGAATCCATTTATCAGACAGCGCATACCCACAAAGTCGATATGCGTTTGGCCGCCTATATGACGGGCATCAGAAAGTCGGCTGAAGCGGCCCGGTTCCGCGGCTGGGTATAAGTGTTATCCGCAAAGAGATTTTGCATCAGTTATATAGCGGATCGCAAAATTTCTTTGCGTTTTCAGATTGCAGCTGACAGGTTCGGACAAGCTTCGTCCGCTTTCGGCAAAGATTTTCCTATTTTTATCACAAATTGCTATGCTGGTATGCTTCTTGCATCTTCATTAAGCGTGAGCACACATTACAAAATACGGGGAGGAATTCTAATGACAGTTTCATACGCACACGAACCATTTACAAATTTTCAGGAAGAGACAAATAAACAATCGTTTCAGGAAGCGCTGGCTTATGTGAATTCACAGCTCGGCAAGCATTATCCGCTTATCATCAACGGTGAAGCGATTGAAACGGATAAAAAGATCATTTCCGTCAATCCGGCAGATAAAAAAGAAGTGATCGGTTCTGTATCGGCAGCCGGAAAAGAACTTGCGGAAAAGGCCATGCAGGCTGCGCTGCAGGCATTTCAAACATGGAAAAAAGTACGGCCGGAACACCGCGCGAATGTGCTGTTTAAGGCGGCGGCGATCATCCGCAGAAGAAAGCACGAATTCTCCGCGTACCTGGTGAAAGAAGCGGGGAAACCGTGGAAGGAAGCGGATGCGGATACGGCGGAAGCGATCGACTTTTTAGAGTATTACGCCCGTCAGATGCTGAAGCTGAAAGACGGTTCTCCTGTAAAGAGCCGTGACGGAGAATATAATCAGTATCACTATGAGCCGCTTGGGGTGGGAATTGTCATTTCTCCATTCAACTTCCCGCTTGCGATTATGGCCGGAACGGCGGCAGCCGCCATCGTAACAGGCAACACGATACTGCTGAAACCGGCGGATGCGGCGCCTGTCGTGGCGGCGAAATTCGTAGAAGTGATGAAAGAAGCGGGCCTGCCGGACGGCGTGCTCCAATTCATACCGGGCGACGGAGGAGAAATCGGCGACTATCTCGTTGAGCATCCGAAGACGAGATTTGTGTCGTTTACAGGCTCCCGCGCGGTCGGATGCCGCATCTATGAACGCGCCGCAAAAGTACAGCCGGGCCAAAAGTGGCTGAAACGGGTCATTGCCGAAATGGGAGGGAAAGATACGGTGCTTGTAGACAGAGATGCTGATCTTGATCTTGCCGCTTCCTCAATCGTGTATTCCGCCTTCGGATTCTCAGGCCAAAAATGTTCAGCCGGTTCGCGCGCGGTCATTCATCAGGACGTCTATGATGAAGTTGTTGAAAAAGCCGTCGCTTTAACAAAATCACTCACCGTCGGAAGTCCGGAAGATTTTGATACATACATGGGGCCAGTCATCCACGAAGCATCTTATAATAAAGTCATGAGTTATATCGAAATCGGCAAAACAGAAGGAAAACTCCTGACGGGAGGCGAAGGTGATGATTCAAAAGGATACTTTATTCAGCCGACCATTTTTGCGGATGTTGATGAAAACGCCCGCCTGATGCAGGAGGAAATTTTCGGGCCGGTCGTCGCGATTTCAAAAGCCCGTGATTTCGACCATATGCTTGAGATTGCCAATAATACCGATTACGGACTGACGGGCGCTCTGTTATCGAAAACCCGCGCGCACATTGAACGCGCCCGCGAAGATTTTCACGTCGGAAATCTATACTTCAACCGCGGCTGTACGGGAGCGATTGTCGGATACCAGCCGTTCGGCGGCTTCAATATGTCAGGAACCGATTCGAAAGCCGGAGGACCTGACTATCTGATTCTTCATATGCAGGCAAAAACAACGTCTGAAGCCTATTAATCTTTCGGAAATAGCGCGATGAAAAAGAGAGTCGCGCTATTTTCTCTATATGAGGGTAAGGAGGATGGAATATGTATCAGCAGCTCAGCAAAATGCTTCCGGAGGAGAAAATAGAAGCCATTACGAAATCACTGGTGGCGTTAAACAGCATCAACGGCACATTGGGAGAAGGAAAAAAAGCCGACTATATCAAAGATATGATCAAGAGCTTTCCCTACTTTCAGGAGAATCCGTCACATGTGTGGGAGCAGGCGATTCCTGAGGACCCTTACGGCCGCAAAAATATTTTCGCATTTATTGAGGGAAACGGCGAAAGCCTGAATACGGTCATTTATCACTCTCATCTTGATACGGTCGGCATCGAGGATTTCGGCCCTTTAAAAGATATCGCTTTTGATTCCGACCGTCTCGCGGAATATTTCTCAAACTATGAATTTGATCGGGATGTGCAGCGGGACGCCCGCTCAGGCGAGTGGATGTTCGGAAGGGGTTCGGTTGATATGCAGAGCGGTATTGCCGTTCATCTCGCCAATCTGCTTCACTTTTCTGAACGGCGCGATCAGCTGCCGGGCCATATTCTGTTCATGGCAAACCCGGATGAAGAAAGCCAGCATTCCGGCATTTTAACCAGCATTTCTGAATTAAAACGGCTGAAACAAGAAAAGCAGCTTCGTTATTTAGCAGCAATTAATAACGATTTTATCACGCCGCTGTATGAGGGTGACACGACAAGGTACATATACACGGGTGCGGCAGGGAAGCTTTTGCCTTGCTTTGCGATTTACGGGCGGGAGGTGCATGTCGGAGATACGCTGTCCGGCATCGATCCGAATTTGATCGCGTCAGAAATCACCAGAAGAATTCACAACAATATTCATATGGCGGAAAACATTGAAGGGGAGCTTGTGCTTCCGCCTACCTGCCTCTACCAGCGTGACAATAAGGAAGCGTATAACGTGCAGACCGCCGTCAGCAGCTATGTCTATTTTAATTATTTTATTTACGAGAAAACCGCCAAAGAAGTCATGGATCAGCTGACCGCCGTGGCTGACGAAGCCTGCAAAGAGACAGAACAAAAATTATCTGATTATTACGACGAATACTGTGAGAGAACGAGCCTGCCGAAAAAAGAGATGTCATGGAACGTTCAAGTGTACAGTCTGGAAGATTACCTGAAAAGGCTGAGAAGCCGCGGGATAGACCCTGCACAGTGTATAGGGCAGGCATTTAAAACATATGAACATCTTGAACTGCGGATGAGATGTTTTAAAGCCGTCGAAGAACTGCAAAAACTCGATCCTGAGCAGGGAGCCAAGGTCATTATTTTCTATGCGCCGCCTTACCTTCCGCACAATTATCTGAAGGAAGAAAGCACACGGGACCGGCTTTTGCAGCATGTCATTCAAGAAGCGGTCGATAAAACAGCGGCATCAACCGGAGAAACATTCGTCTTTAAAAAGTTTTTCCCTTATTTAGCGGACGGAAGCTTTTTATCGCTGCATGAAACAGATGAGGAGGTCTCCGCCTTTACCGATAATTTTCCGGGCTGGGATGTCATCGGGACGATTCCTTTTAATGAAATCAGGGAATTGAATATTCCGTCGGTCAATATAGGGGTATACGGAAAGGACGGCCATAAATGGACGGAACGCGTGTACAAACCGTACACATTCCATGTGCTGCCGGAACTCATTCAGCAGACGACAATGCACCTTTTGCACAGCTGCCGATTAGACATACGCACAAATGGCTGACATAACGGAATAAGGGGGATGTATATGCAGGGAGATACCAATCAAAATGAATTGCAGCGCACGATGAAGGGCCGGCATTTGTTTATGATCGCCCTCGGCGGCGTGATCGGGACGGGGCTTTTTCTGGGCTCCGGTTTTACGATCAGTGAAGCGGGACCGATCGGCGCGATATTGGCTTATGTGATCGGCGGATTTTTAATGTACCTGGTGATGCTTTGTTTGGGGGAGCTCGCGGTTGCCATGCCGGTCGCAGGATCATTTCAGGCGTATGCCGCAAAGTTTCTCGGGCCGTCGACGGGATTTACGATCGGATGGATGTACGCATTCAGCTGGGCCAATACAGTGGGGCTTGAGCTGACGTCGGCGGGGATTTTAATGCAGCGATGGTTTCCGGCCGTTCCGATTTGGGTGTGGTGCCTGGTATTCGGCGTCGTCATTTTTTCCATTAACGCGCTGTCTGCGCGGAGTTTTGCGGAAATGGAATTTTGGTTTTCCAGCATTAAGGTCATGGCCATTGTATTGTTTATTATTCTCGGCTGCGCTGCGGTATTCGGCTTTGTCGGTTTTAACGGCGGGCAGACGGCTCCGTATCTGTCAAACTTTACGACGGACAAAGGGCTTTTTCCGAACGGCGCCCAAGCCGTGCTGTTTACCCTTGTTATGGTGAATTTTTCATTCCAGGGTACCGAACTGGTCGGAATCGCCTCGGGAGAAAGCGAAAATCCGGAAAAGACGCTTCCCCGCTCGATCCGAAACGTCATATGGCGGACGCTTTTTTTCTTCGTGCTGGCGATGTTTGTTCTCGTGTCCATTTTGCCGTATCAAACGGCAGGCGTCATCGAAAGCCCGTTTGTGGCTGTGCTGGATAAAATCGGCGTTCCTTATGCGGCTGATATCATGAACTTTGTCATTCTGACCGCCATGCTGTCGGTGGCGAATTCCGGGCTGTACGCTTCGTCCAGAATGATGTGGTCCCTGTCAAAAACTAAGATGGGCCCCGCTTCCTTAACGAAACTGACGAAAAAAGGCGTGCCTCTGAAAGCTCTTTTCATCACCATCGCCATCTCCGGTTTATCCCTGCTGACAAGTGTAGTCGCGGCTGAAACGGTGTATGTGTGGCTCATTTCCATCTCCGGTATGATTACCGTCGTCGCGTGGATGTCAATCTGCGCTTCACAATTCGTTTTCCGGAGACGCTTTCTCGCTGAAGGAGGAAATCTGAAGGACCTGGCATTTAAAACGCCTCTTTATCCGATCGTGCCGATTCTCGGATTTTCGGTTTACGGTCTTATCTTAATCAGTCTCATCTTTATCCCCGACCAGCGTATCGGTCTGTACTGCGGTGTCCCGCTGATGATCATCTGTTACGCGTATTATCACTTCGGTATCAAAAAACGCCTGAAGCGTGAGCCGGCTTCTTCGGAAAAAGGCGCTGCCGGATAAGAAAAAAAGCCCTTCGCTTAAAGCGGCGGGCTTTACTTTGTGTTTCGTTTGGCCGACAGAACATAGGATAGAACGGCACAGAACTGAAAACCGAAAATGCTGACGGCCATCGGCCAGGCATTTTCTTCTCCGGCAATACCGACAAGGGGAGCGGCAGCCGCACCGCCGATAAAGGGCAGGAGTCCGAGAAGAGCCGCAGCGCTTCCCGCGCCTTTCTCCTGTTTCTGCATAGCCAAAGAAAATCCCGTCGTCGTGACGATCCCGACAGAAGAAACAATGATGAATAAAGAAATGCAGACGGCCGCCAGGCCTAAACCAAACGCAAGTGATAAAAGCAAAGCGATGCTCCCGATGACGGCAATCATCAGACCGGAGACAAACAGCTTCCGTTCATCATGTGTTTTGGCCATCCGTCCGGTGATTTGGGTGGCGCATATGATCCCCGCACCGTTTACGGCGAACAGCAGGCTGAACATTTGCGCCGATACGCCGTAGATGTTTTGCAGTACAAACGGCGACCCGGCAATATATGCGAACATGCCGGTCATCACAAATGCCTGGCTGAGCGCAAATCCCATAAACATCCGGTCGCCAAGCAGGCCGCGAAACGTCATCAGCGTCTCCCGGAGTCCGCCGCTTGTCCGCTTTTCCGGAGGGAGTGATTCAGGCAACGCCGTAAGCACGGCGGCAGAAATGATACAGCCGATCACCGCCAGCACGATAAATACGATTTTCCAGCCGGCGAACTGTAGGATAAATCCCCCTGTAATCGGCGCTAAAATCGGCGCCGCCCCATTGACGAGCATCAGTAATGAGAAAAAAGCCGTCAATTCTTTTCCGGAATACATATCGCGTGCGGAAGCCCGTGCGATGACGATTCCGGCCGCCCCGGTGAATCCTTGAATAAACCTCATGACAATTAAAAACGAAACAGAAGGGCTGAAGGCGCATAATAAAGAAGACAGCGTATAAAGCAGCAATGACAGAATCAGCGGCTTCCGGCGCCCGATCATATCACTGAGCGGCCCGACAACGATCTGCCCGACCGCCAGCCCCATAAGACAAAACGTCAGGCTCAGCTGCGCAAGTGACGCTGTCGTATGAAGATCGGCCGCCACCTCAGGCAAAGCGGGCAGATACATATCGAGCGAAAGCGGCCCGAATGAAGCGAGCGTCCCGAGAATCAGTACCATGCCGAGGCCTGCGCGGGCGGCCTTTGAATCAGCGTTATTCATTTCATGACCCCCACCTTAACAAATGATTCTATCACTATAGCATAACCAGACGTCGTATTTTATATCATTTATTGAATATAAACTAAATATTTTATTTAAAATCTGAATGTAAATAAAAAATCAAAATTAGTTTTCATGTGAAATGTAAAATGAAATATAAGGATGCTAAACTATAAAACAACAAAAGGTAGAAAAGTTTTACGGAAGAGGTGTTCAAAGAGCATGAACAGCAAACAAACCGATCACATCGAAACGAAACGCCGATTTCCGGTCTGTCTCGCGCTTGCTTTGACATTAGGCGTATTTGCCGCGGGTTCTGAAGAGCTGGTGATTTCTCCGCTGCTTCCGGATTTAGCGCGGGCTTTCAGCTCGGATGTCAGTGTGCTGGCGCTTTCCATCAGTATTTACGGAGTGATGATTTTTATCGGGGCGCCGCTTCTCGTTCCGCTGGGAGATAAATATTCCCGGGAACTCAGTCTGCTGGCGGGACTGCTTATATTTACGGCCGGCACGGTGATCTGCGCGCTGGCGCACAATCTCTTTTTCTTCTTTCTGGGCAGGGCGCTTTCCGGGCTTGCGGCGGGTGCGTTTGTGCCGACAGCATATGCGGTGGTCGGCGACCGTGTGCCTTATGCGTACCGCGGCAAGGTTATGGGTCTGATCGTGTCAAGCTGGTCGCTCGCTTTGATTTTCGGCGTTCCGATCGGCTCTTTTATCGGCGGCGTTTTGAATTGGCGGTGGACGTTTTGGATTTTCGCCCTCATGTCTGTCCTCGTTGCTTCGCTCATTTTCATTGAGGCGCGCCGCAGCACGGCGGATGGGAATAAAACAGAAGAGGAAAACGGACGGCAGGCAGGCACTTTACGGGATGCGCTGAAGGTGCCCCGTGTCCCTGTATACCTCACGATCACTTTTTGCAACATGATCGGTTTTTACGGCATGTATTCCTTTCTCGGTACATATCTTCACCGCGTGCTGCCGGGTGGGAATACAGCTTCAGGGCTGCTGATCATGGTGTACGGAATCGGTTTTTCCATGAGCGTGTTCACCGGAAAAATCGCAGATAAGGCGGGGAAAATGCGCTCTTTGATCGCGGCATTGGCCGTGATCAGCATATGGCTCTCCTGTCTCGCCTATGCGCCGTCATCAATGCCGTTTTTGGTCATCGGGTTATTCGTCTGGGGATTGATGCAAAGCCTGACGGTGACCTTGCTCAGCACTATTTTAAGTGATTGCTCACAGAGCCGCCGGGGCAAAATCATGGCATTTTACAGTCTGGCGTCCAATTTGGCCGTCACCTTGGGTTCTGCTGTCATGGGTCCGGTCTATGTCGGATACGGATATGCAGCTGTCGGATTTATCTGTGCGGCCGTCACCCTCATCGGCTTTGTCCTCAGCGTTTTCGCATACAGAAGGTATGGAAAATATGAGCATAAGACCGACCAATCATTGTATCGGTAAAATAAAGTTTCTATAATTTTATAAATGTAAATTTTTAACACCTTATATCATAAGGTGTTTTCTAATATATAGGAATAATTATCAATATTTTCAAATAATATTGACAGCTTGAACGTCTATGGATAATATTTACTTAAAATTTAACAGATTGGTTGGTGCTCATGATTATATTGGATAATAGCATTCAAACAAAAAGCAAGGCTTATTCAATATCTAAACTGATTACGATCAACACGCTCGGTCCTGAAGGGACAAGCAGTGAGTACGCAGCAAAAAACTTCATCACCAATTTCACCCTTCTCCAAGGGGTGAACAGCAAATTATCATTGCATGATACATTTGAATCGTGCATTGAAAAAACGCTTCAAAGTCCGCTGGAATACACAATTGTGCCTCACGCGTATGACGGCATTAAGCACTTCTACATGAGACCGGATCTGCAGCTTCTGCAAATTTTCAGGTGCGACACCCCGATGTACGGCCTGGCTGTCCGGCCCGGTTTTGAATATACGGATGACATGCTTGATAAGACTGTCATCGTATCCCACCCGTCTCCTATCAATTTGATTAAGTATTTTACCCGTAAAGATGTCACGTTTGATCTGGTGAACTCAACGAGCGCAGCCGCGAAAAGAGTGAAGGACGGTTTGTCCGACATCGCGCTGACAAATGAGCTGGCCAGACAAAAGTACGGCCTTCACTTTGTCAAAACATTTAAAAGCATTCCCATGAGCTGGTCATTATTCGGAAAAGGAGAGATTCATGATGAAAACTGAACAAGATTTGCAGGAACTTTATTTCCCGACGCCTAAATTAATAGAATGGGATAACGGAGTAAGACAATATTCGTCCGTCAGAGGCGATACGGAAGTTCTGCTTTCTTACGTTCCGCCGCATACAAACGTGGAACCGCATCAGCATAAGGAAGTCCAAATCGGCCTTGTCGTTTCCGGCGAGCTGTCCATGACTGTCGGAGATGTCACAAGAAAGATGACAGCGCTGGAATCAGCCTATATCGCGCCTCCTAACGTGCCTCACGGCGCAAGAAATGAGACGGATCAAGAAGTGATCGCCATTGATATTAAACGCCTGAAAGCCGGTGAAACCTATACAAGCCCTGAGGATTATTTTTTGAATATTTTTAAAACGAGAGACTTATTGCCTGGGATGGAAGTCACGTTCTTCGTGGAAGACTGGGTGGAAATCATGCTTGCCAACATTCCGGGCAACGGAGGAGAAATGCCGTTCCATAAACACCGCAATGAACAGATCGGCATCTGCATCGGCGGCGGCTATGATATGACCATTGAAGGCTGCAAAGTGGATATGACATTCGGCACAGCTTATTTCTGCGATCCGAGAGAAGATCACGGCGCCATCAACAGATTTGAAAAAGATTCAAAATCAGTCAATATCTTTTTCCCTCCGCGCTATAACAGAGCAAAAGCGAAAAAATTAGAGGCGAAAGAGTCATGAACCTGACGGATAAAACCGTCCTCATCACAGGGGGCGCATCAGGCATCGGTTATGCCGCGGTTCAGGCGTTTCTGAATCAAGAGGCGAATGTGGTCGTCGCGGATATTGATGAGGCGCAGGGAGAAGCGATGATCCGGAAAGAAAACAATGACAGGCTGCATTTTGTGCAGACGGATATTACAGATGAACCGGCCTGTCAAAATGCCATCCGGTCAGCGGTTGACAAGTTCGGCGGATTGGATGTGTTAATCAATAACGCCGGCATCGAAATTGTCGCCCCGATTCATGAGATGGAGCTGAGCGATTGGGACAAAGTGCTCAACGTCAATCTGACGGGCATGTTTCTTATGAGCAAGCACGCGCTCAAGTATATGCTCAAAAGCGGCAAGGGCAATATCATTAACACGTGCTCCGTCGGAGGAGTCGTCGCATGGCCCGACATTCCCGCGTATAACGCCTCTAAAGGCGGCGTATTGCAGCTGACGCGTTCGATGGCCGTCGATTACGCCAAACACAACATCCGCGTCAATTGCGTGTGCCCGGGAATCATTGACACACCTTTGAATGAAAAGTCGTTCCTTGAAAACAACGAAGGCACGCTTGAGGAAATCAAAAAAGAAAAAGCGAAAGTCAATCCGCTGCTGAGACTCGGCAAGCCTGAAGAAATAGCGAACGTCATGCTGTTTCTCGCTTCGGATTTATCAAGCTATATGACCGGAAGCGCGATCACCGCAGACGGTGGATACACCGCACAATAGAGAAGGAGTGTTTACATATGGAGAGAAAAACAGTATTGGTTATCGCTGACCTTGGGGGATGCCCGCCGCATATGTTTTACAAAAGCGCAGCCGAAAAATACAACCTCGTCAGCTTTATTCCGAGACCTTTTGCAATTACAGCCTCTCATGCGGCATTAATTGAAAAATACTCGATTGCGGTCATTAAAGATAAAGACTATTTTAAGAGTCTGGCTGATTTTGAGCATCCCGATTCGATTTACTGGGCTCATGAAGATCATGACAAACCTGAGGAAGAAGTCGTCGAAGAAATCGTCAAGGTGGCTGACATGTTCGCGGTTGACGCCATTACGACCAACAATGAACTGTTTATCGCTCCGATGGCAAAAGCGTGTGAACGTCTCGGCCTGCGGGGAGCGGGCGTACAGGCCGCTGAAAATGCCAGAGATAAAAACAAAATGAGAGCCGCCTTCAACCGGGCCGGCGTCAAGTCTATCAAAAATAAACGGGTGACGACGCTGGAAGATTTCCGCGCCGCGCTTCAGGAAATCGGAACGCCGCTTATTCTGAAGCCTACATATCTGGCGAGCTCCATCGGCGTGACGCTCATCAAAGAGAGGGAAACGGCAGAAGCAGAATTTAACAGAGTCAATGAATACCTGAAGTCGATTAACGTACCGAAAGCGGTCACGTTTGAAGCGCCTTTTATCGCGGAAGAATTTTTGCAGGGCGAGTATGACGACTGGTATGAAACAAGCGGTTATTCCGACTATATCAGCATAGAAGGCATCATGGCCGACGGGGAATACTTCCCTGTGGCGATTCATGATAAAACACCGCAAATCGGATTCACGGAGACATCCCATATTACGCCGTCCATCCTGGATGATGACGCAAAGCGGAAAATCGTCGAAGCTGCCAAAAAGGCGAATGAAGGACTCGGCCTCGAAAACTGCGCGACACATACAGAAATTAAATTAATGAAAAACCGGGAAGCCGGACTGATTGAATCAGCGGCACGATTTGCGGGCTGGAACATGATTCCGAATATTAAAAAGGTCTTCGGCGTCGACATGGCGCAGCTGTTATTGGATGTTCTCTGTTTCGGAAAAGAAGCCGATCTGCCGAAAGGATTATTGGAGCAGGAGCCATGTTATGTCGCCGACTGCCACTTGTATCCTCAGCATTTCAAAGAGAACGGCCAGCTGCCTGAGACAGCTGTCGATTTCGTCATTGAAAGCATTGACATTCCCGACGGCGTCTTAAAGGGAGACACCGAACTCGTTTCTTTCTCGGCTGCCGAGGCGGGTACATCCGTGGATCTGCGGCTGTTCGAAGCGTTCAACAGCATTGCGGCGTTTGAGCTGAAAGGAAGCAATTCGGGTGACGTGGCCGAATCAATCAAACAAATTCAGCAGCAGGCGAAGCTGACTGCAAAGTATGCGTTACCGGTATGAAACAGCTGAAACCGAACTCGAAGTATTTGCTTTTCGGGCAGGCGCTTTCGTTTATGGGAGACTATTGCGTTCTCCCGGCCCTGCTCATTTTGTCTACATACTATCATGACTACTGGGTGACGTCCGGCGTTATCGCGGTCCGCAGTATTCCGATGGTGTTTCAGCCGTTTTTAGGCGTGCTCGTGGACAGGCTCGACAGGGTGAAAATCATGCTGTGGACGGATGTGATCAGAGGTGTCATCTTTTTGGGGCTGACATTTCTCCCGAAAGGCGAATATCCGCTGCTTTTTCTGGCGTTGCTGTTTGTCTCGTACGGAAGCGGCGTGTTTTTTAACCCGGCACGTCTAGCGGTCATGTCGTCTTTAGAAGCGGATATTAAAAATATCAACACTTTGTTTGCAAAAGCCACGACGATTTCGATTATTGTCGGCGCTGCAGCCGGCGGACTTTTTCTGTTAGGCGGTTCTGTGGAGCTTGCCGTCGCGTTTAACGGGGTGACCTATCTTGTCTCCGCGTTTTTCATCAGCCGCATTAAGCTTCAATACGTGCCGATTCAGTCAGAAAACGTAAGGGAAGCTTTTCAGTCGTTTAAAGAAGGCCTGAAGGAAATCAAAACAAATGCTTTTGTGTTAAACGCCATGTTCACGATGATTACGATGGCGCTTTTGTGGGGTGTCGTCTACAGCTATTTCCCGATTGTCAGCCGCTTTTTAGGCGACGGGGAAATCGGCAATTTCATCCTGACGTTCTGTATCGGCTTCGGCGGCTTTATCGGCGCCGCTCTTGTCAGCAAATGGGGCTTTAACAACAATAAAGGGCTGATGTATTTTACAGTGTTATCGATCGTCTCGCTTGCGCTGTTTTTGTTTACCCCGATTTTCGCCGTGTCAGTCATTGCCGCCATTCTTTTCTTTATCGCAATGGAATACGGTGAAGTGCTGGCAAAGGTCAAAGTTCAGGAGAACGCGGCGAACCAGATTCAGGGCCGGATCTTTTCGGTGGCGGAGGCGTCCATCGGATTGTGCATCGCCGCCGGTTCCATGCTGATCAACATTGTAGACGCGGCAGTCATCATGGCGTTTATCGTCCTTTTGATCAGCGGGCTGTTTCTGCATACAAAACTGGTCAATAAATCCTTTTCAGAACGGAATAACGAATCAGAGCAAATCCATTTATAAGGAGCCTTTCAGATGGAAATCATACCGTCCGATGTCATCAAGACACTTCCGAAACAGGAATTTTCGCTCGTTTTTCAAAAGGTAAAAGAGATGGAGAAAACGGGAGCCCAGATTATTAATCTCGGCCAGGGGAATCCCGATCTCCCCACTCCGCCGCATATCGTTGAAACATTGAGGGAAGCTGCGCTGAATCCTTCGTATCACGGATACGGCCCGTTCAGAGGCTATCCGTTTCTGAAAGAAGCCATCGCGGAATTTTATGAGAGAGAGTACGGGGTATCGGTCAATCCGGAGACAGAAGTCGCGCTGTTCGGCGGAGGGAAGGCTGGTTTGTACGTTTTGACGCAATGCCTGCTGAACCCCGGCGATATCGCCTTAGTCCCGAACCCCGGCTACCCTGAGTATTTATCGGGAATCACAATGGCCAGAGCGGAGCTGCATGAGATGCCGCTTCATCCGGAAAACGGCTATCTGCCGGATTTTGAGCGGATTGATCCCGCCGTCCTGAAAAAAGCCAAGCTGATGTTTTTGAATTACCCGAATAACCCGACGGGCGCGACTGCGGATCAGGCGTTTTATGAAAAAGCGGCTGCGTTTGCAAAAAAACATGACATCCATCTTATTCACGATTTTGCATACGGCGCGTTCGAATTTGATCAGAACCCGGCCAGCTTTCTTCAGGCGAAAGAAGCGAAAACGGTCGGCGCGGAGCTTTATTCATTTTCGAAAACCTTCAATATGGCAGGCTGGAGAATGGCATTTGCCGTGGGGAATGAGAAAATCATTCAGGCGGTCAATGAGTTTCAGGATCACGTCTTCGTCGGCATGTTCGGCGGCCTTCAGCAGGCGGCAGCGGCGGCGCTGTCAGGAAATCCTGAGCATACGGAGCGTCTGAAGCGCACATATAAAGAACGGATTGATTTTTTCACGGCGTTATGTGAAAAGGAATTAGGCTGGAGCATTGAAAAACCGAAAGGGACTTTTTATGTCTGGGCTGAAATTCCGAATGAATTCGAGTCTTCACACCAGTTTTCAGACTATCTGCTGGAGCATGCCCATGTTGTCGTGACGCCCGGCGAGATTTTCGGCAGCGGCGGAAAGCGTTATGTCAGAATATCAATGGTGGCAAAACAGGGCGATTTAAGGGAATTCGTGCTGCGGATTCAAAAGCTAGATTTGTCCTTTCCTTCATTACAAGAAACATCCCGCTGAGAGCGGGATGTTTTTATTATATGCTTTTCATGCTGCCGCCGTCGGCTGACACTTGCTGTCCGGTAATATAGGAGGCTTCTTCAGAGGCAAGAAAGGCAGCCAGCGCCGCGGTTTCTTCCGCAGTTCCGACACGCTTCATCGGGACGCCTGAGGCAATCCGTTCCTCCGCTTTCGCTTTAGAAATGCCGTTTTGCTTCATGACATTCTTTACGAATTGGTGATAACGGTCTGTGGCGATAAATCCGGGATTCAGACAGTTGACAGTAATGTGAAAAGGCGCAAGCTGAATGGCGATGTTTTTGCTGGCATTAATTAAAGCGGCGTTCATCATGCTGTTGGTAAACATATTGGCGCCGGGTTCTTTCCATAGGTTTCCGACGATATTAATGATTCTGCCGAATTCGTGCTGTTTCATGATCGCTGCGGCCGTTTTCATAGAGTCGATATAGGCGATCGTTTTATTCGTAAAGGTATTGGTCATATCCTCTATATCGCAGCTTTCAAAGGTATCCGGCGAGCCGCCCGGAATGTTGTTGATCAATACATCAAGCCGTCCGCATTGTGATCTGATCTCTTCAAAAATGCCGGCTCTCGCCTTCTGGTCCGACATATCGCCGGCCAGAACGGTGACGCCCGCATCCGGATGTTTGGTGAGGATCTCTTCTTTTACCGATTCGATATTTTCGGGAACTCGTGAATTAATGACGGTATAAAAGCCATTGTCCGCCAGTTTCAGAGCGATCGCTTTGCCGATCCCCTGGCTGGCTCCCATAATAAATGCGGTTCGTTTTGACAACTGTCTGCACCCCTTTACCAAAATGGAATCTCCTTTACATCGTAAAAAAAAATGATAAAAATAGCAAATTTTATTTAAATTCTGACAAAGAAAAAAACCGCCGGACAGGCGGGTGGGTGTTACACGTGCAAAAACTTCGGAAGCGTGTCAAGAGACAAGCGGTTTCCGACAAAAAATGAACCGAATTCTCCGTAGCGCGCGCTGACTTCATCAAAGCGCATTTCATAAACAAGTTTTTTGAACTGAAGCACATCATCGCTGAAGAGCGTGACGCCCCATTCGTAATCGTCAAAACCGACAGACCCCGTGATAATCTGTTTGACTTTGCCGGCATAGCTCCGTCCGATCAAGCCGTGGCTTCTCATCAGGTTTCTGCGTTCATCCATAGAAAGCATGTACCAGTTGTCGTTGCCGCTTCTTCTTTTATCCATCGGATAGAAGCAGACGTATTTCGCTTCCGGCAGCTCAGGATACAGGCGTGCGCGGACATGCGGGTTTTCATACGGATCGCCTTCTCCGCTTGCGAGGTAGTTGCTCAGCTCAACCACGGACACGTAAGAGTAAGCCGGGATCGTAAATTCAGCAAGCTTTGATTTGTTAAATTCAAGCTCGATTTCGTTCAGCTCTTCCATTGTCGGGCGAAGAATCATCAGCATGAAATCAGCTTTCTGTCCGACGATGCTGTAGATGGTTTGCGAGCCTTTGCCTTCTTTTTGGGCGACGCCCCATTTTTCAAGCAGTCCCGTAAATTCGTGAATAATCGACAGGCGCTCATCGCTGGATAACATCTTCCATGACGTCCAGTCCATTGTGCGGAAATCGTGAAGCGCGTACCAGCCGTCAAGTGTTTGGGCGGCTTCGTTCGTTTTTTGCTGCTCACTCATGTATCTTCACTCCTATATCTTTTCATTACATTGATGCCTTCACTATATCACAGTTTAACCGTTTCGGCTGTGGAGAAACCTTGAATAATCCGAAACCTTGTGTCAGAAACTAAGCCGTGAAACAAACCGTCAATTAAATTAGTTAGAAAAATAAGATTTCTTTTTGAAAGCGCTATAATAGAAGTTGGTTATTTGAATTTAGCTGGAAGAAGAGTATGCTGTAAAAGTAAGCGTTTTTTGTCAACATAGAGGAGGGAATATCGTGGCAGATTTATTTACAAAAGTACAAGAAAAAGTCGCAGGAAAAGATGTGAAAATCGTATTTCCTGAAGGGTTGGACGAACGTATCCTGGTTGCGGTCAACAACTTGGCGGGCAACAAGGTATTAAAGCCGATCGTAGTCGGCAATAAAGAAGACATTCAAGCAAAAGCGAAAGAATTAAATCTTACGCTTGACGGCGTGGACATTTTTGACCCGCATACATATGAAGGCATGGAAGAACTCGTTCAGGCTTTCGTAGAACGCCGCAAAGGCAAAGCGACGGAAGAACAGGCCCGCAAAGCTTTGCTGGACGAAAACTATTTCGGCACGATGCTTGTGTACAAAGGTCTCGCGGACGGACTTGTCAGCGGAGCCGCACATTCTACAGCCGATACGGTGCGCCCTGCACTGCAAATCATCAAAACAAAAGAAGGCGTGAAAAAAACATCAGGCGTCTTCATCATGGCCCGCGGTGACGAGCAGTATGTGTTCGCTGATTGCGCGATCAACATTGCTCCTGACAGCCAGGACCTTGCCGAAATCGCCATTGAAAGCGCCAATACGGCTCAAATGTTTGACATTGACCCGCGCGTTGCCATGCTCAGCTTCTCTACAAAAGGATCGGCGAAATCAGACGAGACGGACAAAGTGGCTGAAGCCGTGAAAATTGCGAAGGAAAAAGCGCCTGAGCTTACGCTTGACGGCGAGTTCCAATTCGACGCTGCATTTGTGCCGTCTGTCGCGGAGAAAAAAGCGCCGGACTCCGACATTAAAGGAGACGCGAATGTATTTGTATTCCCAAGCCTTGAAGCAGGAAACATCGGCTACAAAATCGCTCAGCGCTTAGGCGGCTTTGAAGCGGTCGGACCGATTCTGCAAGGATTGAATATGCCTGTAAACGATCTTTCCAGAGGATGTAATGCGGAAGACGTCTACAATCTTGCGTTAATTACGGCTGCTCAAGCGCTGTAATCCGCAAAAGCCGGTCTTTACGAGGACCGGCTTTTTTTATAGAAAGAATGTCACTGCGGCCCAGCCGAACAGGGACAAACAGAGAGAACCGATCAAGCCTGCTGCGAGCGCCCGCCAGCCGCTATGACGAAACGCCGATATATGGACTTTCAAACCGAGACCCGCCATCGCCATGCCGATTAAAACATAAGACACTTGAACAAGAAACGCGGAAGACGAAGCTGAAATAACGCCTGATGTATGGATGGCGCTCATTCCGAGAAATCCGAAGATAAACCAAGGGATGGGGAGCGAATCGGCAGAAGCCGTCTTTGACTTTCCGCTGCGGCGCGCCCGCATTCCGAGCATGAATGCGGCCGGGACGAGCAGCGCGACCCGGGTCAGTTTGACGATCACCGCCATCTCGACGGCTGCTTTTCCTCCGGCGCTGCCGGCCGCCGCCGCATGCGCCACTTCGTGAAGCGTTGCCCCGCAAAAGGCTCCGTAAGCCGCGGGAGAAAAGCCTAATCCATGATAAGCAAGAGAATATACAACAGTAAAAACGGTTCCTAATAACGAAACGGCGGCCGCGCTGATGGCGGCTGCATTTTCATTTGATCTGATCTGCGGCGCGATCGCGGCAATGGCAGCCGCTCCGCAGATCGCTGTGCCGCAGGCTGTCAGCGTGCTGAGTGTCTGATCTATACGGAACAGCCGGGACAGTCCGTATACAACGGCACCCGCAAACATCATACAGCAGACGGCAATTGCAAATACGTGCCAGCCCGCATGATAGATATCCGCCAGATTCAGTCTCATGCCAAGCAGGATGATGCCTGCTTTCAGCAAGTATTTGCTTGAGAACGCGATCCCCGGCTCTAATGCCGCCCGCTGTCCGAATACGGCGCGCCAGAGCATGCCGATCAGCATGGCAAGGACAAGCATTCCGAGCATATGCAAAAACGGCAGGCGGCTGACATAGAAAGCCGCAAACGCAATTCCTGCGGTAACTGAAATACCCTTTATCATCTTCATCTCAGTCACTTCCCATTATCTTGATAACTCCACTTTACTGCGGTCTTAATCATTAGTAAAATATATTTATATGATCTAAACGATTAGGAAAAATAATGATTAGGGGCGATGCTTTTTGTATTATGGGGAACTGAAAACATTCATTGCCGTCGTGGAAGAAAAAAACTTTACAAAGGCGGCGCAGAAGCTGATGATTTCTCAGCCAAGCGTCAGCCTTCACATTAAAAACCTGGAGAAAGAATTTCAAACCGCTTTGCTGAACCGCTCTCCGAAGCACTTTACGACGACGCCGACGGGGGACATTCTCTATCAGCGCGCCAAGCAGATGGTCTTTTTGTACGAACAGGCGAAATCTGAAATTTACGCCCACCATCATTATGTCAAAGGGAAGCTCAAAATCGCCGCGAGCTTTACCATCGGCGAATATATTCTGCCGCCGCTTCTCGCAAAGCTTCATGACGAGTATCCCGAGCTGAACCTGGACGTCATGATCGGAAACACGGAGGAGGTCAGCGAAGCGGTTCGGATGCTTCAAGCCGATATCGGATTAATTGAAGGGCATACGGGGAAAAACGAGCTCGACATTCAGCCGTTTATGGAGGATGAATTGTGCATTGCCGCACCGAACGGACACCCGCTCGCCGGCAGAAAAAACATCCCGGCTGCCGAATTGCAAAATCAAGCGTGGGTGACAAGGGAGAAGGGTTCGGGAACGAGGGAATATTTAGACCACGTCCTTCAATCAAACGGACTGCGGCCGAAATCCATGATGACGATCAGCAGCAACCAGGGCGTCAAGGAAGCCGTGATCAGCGGAATGGGTCTTTCCGTTCTGTCAAAAAGCGTGCTGCAAAAGGATCTGCTTCACGGCAGCATTTCCGTGCTTGAGATAAAAGGATTCTCCTTAAAACGGAAACTGTCTATCATCCAATCTTCCATTATGGAGAACACAAAAAACAAAGAAATCTTCATCGCTCTTTTGAAAAGCCAATTTCAATCATCTCAAGCGGAGTGATATAATAAATGCATGGAAAGCCTATGACGAAAGGGATTTAATATAGATGGGAAAGCAACCGATTGATTTACTGATGCAGCCGAGCTGGAGAATCATTGACCAATCCAGCCTCGGCCCTTATTTTGATGCGAAGCAGTCATTCGCAATGGATGATACGCTGTGCGCCTCCGTAGGCAAAGGGGAATCGCCTGCGACGGCACGCACTTGGGTGCACCACCGGACGATCGTGCTCGGCATTCAGGACACACGCCTGCCGTTTTTAGAGGACGGCGTGAAATTGCTGGAGGGCGAAGGCTACCGTGTCATTGTCCGCAATTCCGGGGGCCTCGCGGTCGTTCTCGATGAAGGCGTATTGAATATTTCTCTTATTTTTGAAGATGAGAAAAAAGGCATCGACATTGACAGAGGCTACGAGGCGATGACAGAGCTGGTGCGGCGGATGCTGCGTCCGTACAATGCCGAAATTGAAGCATATGAAATTAAAGGATCGTACTGTCCGGGCAGCTATGATCTCAGCATCGGCGGCCGAAAATTCGCGGGAATCTCACAAAGACGCCTGCGGGGCGGAACCGCGGTTCAGATTTACCTCTGTGCCGATAAAAGCGGAAGCGAACGCGCCGATCTGATCAGACGTTTCTATCAAGCCGCTTTAAAAGACAAAAGCAACGATACAAAAAGCGTATATCCCGATATCCGGCCCGAAACGATGGCTTCATTAAGCGAATTGCTGCAAACGGACATTACCGTGCAGGACTTAATGCTGGCGCTTTTGACTGAACTGAAGGAACTCAGCGGACGCCTGTATGCAGCCGAATTATCGCCGGAAGAGGAAATGGTATTTGAAAAAAATCTGATCCGAATGCTGGAACGGAATGAGAAGGTGTTCGGCACGCAGGAAAGCTTGGACTGAGTCCGGGCTTTTTTGTTTCAATGATAACCCCGATATGCCTCATAAAATATTCAAAGTCGCTGTCCGGTCTGCCTCTGAATGAAATGGCTCCTTCTGTTTTTTTAATAAGCTGTACGATCATTCTGAAAATAGTGGTTTTACCTGAGCCGTTCGGCCCTAAAAGGCCGAAAATCTCACCTTTCCTCACATCGAAAGAAATTGACTGTACAATAGGGGTATGATTGATGGTTTTAGAGACATCTTTTAATATCAGGGCTGGTTCACTCATGCTACTTGCACACCTTCCTTATGATTTAGGGTAAAAGCCGTCAAAACCGAAGAACATGCTTCCGATCAGGCCGGCAGCGATTAAAATGAGAGCAATGCTATACCACATTTTTCGATTCAATGGTTTCCCTCCTTACAATGCTGACATTCCATTTGAAATAGCGCAAAAAGATGCGGAATATCAGTTTCGAAAGATCAAATCCGGCCATAAACACCGCCATACCCGCTCCGAGGACCATACATCCGTTAAAAATGGCTGTTACAATCGGAACTTTTACGAGGAGAAAGAATGATCCGGTCATCAGCATCAGGCCGATTGCCATCAAACTTAACACCGCAACAGAGGCAAAAAGAAACGGTGTCAGCATAAACATGAAGTTGAACATGCCCATACCCAGCATCAGGCCGAATGCTTTGAAAAAGGAGCGCCATGTTTTCTGCTCCTCGGCATCACTGATGAAAATATCCGCTTTTAAGGCGTGCGCAAGTGTTTTGGGGTTTCCTAAATTGCCGGCGATTTGTTCATCGCTTTTTCCTTCAGCGACGCCCATTTGGAATATTTCGCCGATATCGGCGAGTATCTCTTTTTGTTCAAGTTCCGGCAGATCTTTTATTTCCCGCCGGAGATGTTTTAAATATTGGTCTTTACACATTCATTTTCCCTCCTTAATGATGCTGTTCACTTTTTCGGACAGGTCAAGCCATTCCGATTTTAATGTGTGATGATAAAAGGCGCCTTCTTCTGTTACTTTGTAATATTTGCGTGACGGGCCTTGATCTGAAGCTGCTGTATACGTTTTTAAATAGTTATTTTTCGTAAGTCTTCGTAATATGGGGTAGATGGTGCCCTCCGATACAGGGAACGTTTCACTTATGACCTTGATTAATTCATAACCATATAAATCTTCATAAAGAAGCAGGGACAACACACAAAGTTCCAATGCTCCTTTTCGTAATTGGCTACTCATTTACTATCATTCCCATCATATCTAATAATTGTATTCTCTGTACAGTGTATTGCACAGTAGCTAATCGATCAATAATTCCCAAGAACCATTTGGGATGAGGAATTGAATCTTTATGCTTATGTGCGGGCGGGGACCGAGATGCGCAGCCCTTGCGGGAAGAAGGCCTCCTGAACAATGTTTACATTAATATAGATCAGGATGCGCGTCATTGACAAATGGCAAAAACCCCTTTTTCCATGACAAGGAAAGGGGTTTTTTGCGTTATTCGGCCATTTTTTCTAAATTGCCGTTTCGGTCCATTTTAAAGGACGGAGACGCATGCTCGTCGTCTTCAAATAAAACTAGTTTTCTGGCTCTGTTCATAATTTTCACCAAGGTTTCGTAGTCTTCCTGAATGGTTTTTTGATCTTTTTCAAGCTTTTCGACGGCCGCTTCCAGCTGCTCGGTTTGAGACTGAAGTTCTTGGTTTTCCCGTTTTAAACGGTCATTTTCCATCTGCAGGGCGGAAGTTTGCTTTCCGCTGCCTTCATAGCTCTGCAGAAATTGAATGACGTCTGCCATTGTGAGCTCCGCCTTTTGGCTCGGCTGCTGAGGCGCCAGCAAATGTGATAAACTAGCTAACTCTTCCTTGAAGCTTTCATCGACATAAGGCATATGTTCGCCGGACATGACGGCTTGCCGATCCTCTTTTGGCGCTTCCGTTTGAACCGTCTCTTCGGCTGCGGTTTCTTGAATGATGTCCGCATCCGGTGCAGGCGGCTGGTATAATAGTTTCTTCTTGGCCGGCTGGCCGTTTCCGAGCGCGCGCATCCGCTGTTTCCGCTGTTTTTTTGCAAGCTGAAGCGCTTTTTCATATTGATGGCGCACGACGGCATTCCATCTGAATCCGCACGCTGCCGACGTTCTGTTTAATTTATCGCCTACCTCTTCAAAGGCGTTCAGCTGCGTGCTTCCTTCCCGGACGTGCCGGAGCACGGTTTCCGCAAGCAGCAGGTCATTTTCCTCCGACCAGGCGTCCTGTCTTTGCTTTGTCAATGTTCTCAACCCCCAATAATCTTTGATGGTATTAGAATGTCCAGATTGGAAAATATTTATACAAATTGGCTGAAAGAATGAGAGATACGCAGAGCCTTGCAGGATAAGATGAATCCTTGTACAATAAAACGTGATGTGATTTTTTTCGTTTTTAAAAATTAAGATTTAACATAGAGGAACATTGAATGAAGGGAAGCGTACATCATGGCTAATGAATTCCGAGTGTGTGATGATTGCCAGGCCACCAATATTAAGACATTGCTGCCGCGTTTGAAAGAAGCTGACCCGGATGCAAAAGTGGAGGTCGGATGTCAGTCATATTGCGGGCCCGGACGCAAAAAATCGTTTGCTTTCGTAAACAACCGCCCGCTGTCGGCGCCGACTGAGGACGAGCTGATTGAGAAAGTGAAAAAGAAGATCAAAAAGTAAATGTGCATTTTTACGACAGCCTCGCCCGATGGGTCAGGCTTTTTTGCTTCAAAAAATCAATGATTGAAAACTGGAACAAAACGCCGGACAAATTCAAGGATGTTTTCAAATTACAGAGCCGATATAATAGAATCACGGCTAAAAAAAAGAGGGAATGACGATGGCGTATCCAAACGGAAAATTATCAGAAGAAAAAGTGTTTAAAGATCCCGTTCACCGCTATGTTCATGTGCGGGACAAGCTGATCTGGGATTTGATCGGCACCCGTGAATTTCAGCGGCTGCGCCGGATCAAACAGCTCGGTACGACGTATTTGACGTTTCACGGCGCGGAACACAGCCGTTTTAACCATTCTCTCGGCGTCTATGAGATTGTCAGACGAATGGTTGATGATGTTTTTAAAGGGCGTCCTGAATGGGATGACAATGAACGCGAACTCTGTCTCAGCGCCGCGCTTTTGCACGATTTGGGACATGGGCCGTTTTCGCATTCCTTTGAAAAGGTTTTTCATCTGGATCATGAAGACTATACGAGGGAAATCATTCTCGGCGACACCGAGGTGAATCAGGTTCTCAGAAAGGCGGGACCGGGATTTCCGCAGGATGTTGCCGAAGTCATTGCCAAAACATACAAAAACAAACAGGTGGTCAGCCTGATTTCGAGCCAGATTGACGCCGACAGGATGGATTACCTTCAGCGGGACGCATACTATACGGGCGTCAGCTACGGACATTTTGATATGGAACGGATTTTAAGGGTCATGCGTCCGCGAGAGGACCAGATCGTCATTAAGCAAAGCGGCATGCACGCCGTCGAAGACTATATTATGAGCCGCTATCAAATGTACTGGCAGGTGTATTTTCATCCCGTGACGAGAAGCGCTGAAGTCATTTTGACGAAAATTCTCCACCGTGCGAAGCAGCTCCATGAAGAAGGGTATATATTCACTCATGCTCCCGTTCATTTTTATTCCATTTTTGAAGGGAAGCTGACGCTTGCGGATTATCTGAAGCTTGATGAAGCCATCATTTTATATTATTTCCAGGCTTGGGAGGAAGAAGAGGACCCGATTCTGTCCGACTTGTGCCGCCGCTTCATTAACCGCCAGCTGTTTCAATATGCCGAATTTAATCCGAATGAGGAAATGTCGGCTTATTTTGAACTGACCGCTCTCTTTAAAGAGGCGGGAATTGATCCCAATTACTATTTAGTGGTCGATTCTTCATCGGATCTGCCGTATGATTTTTACCGGCCGGGTGAAGAGGAGGAGCGTCTGCCGATTCATCTGTTAACGCAGAACGGCCAGATCAAAGAGCTGTCCAGGCAGTCCGCCATTGTCGAATCCATTTCGGGCAAACGCCGGACGGACCATAAGCTCTACTATCCGATGGACCTCATTTGCGACGATTCAGAAAACCCTGAAGCAAAATTAAAAATCCGGCAGCTGCTGGGACTGACATAGAAGGATTTTGGTAAAGAAGGAAAAGGAGATGTCGGGAATTTGTTGAAAGAACATGCAAAACTGATGAAGGTGTTCTCGGATTCTGGAGAAATCATCGGGCGGAAAAAGCTGCAGAAAATCATTTATATCGCGAAGAAAATGCAGTATCCTTTCTACGAAAAATATGATTTTCATTTTTACGGCCCGTATTCCGAAGAACTGACGCTTCGAATTGAAGAGCTGTGCAATCTTGGGTTTCTGGATGAGGTGAAGGAAAAAAAGGGCGGCTACTTTCAATACCGGTACTCGCTGACGGAGACGGGAGCCGAGTTTTTACATCATGCGGAGCTTAAGATGCCGGATATGAAGAAGTACATCGACAGCGTCAACAGCCGCTCATCCCGGTTTCTGGAGCTGGTGTCTACGATTTTGTATTTTGACGGCCTTGAAGCTGAGGAAAAGAAAGAGAAAGTGTTTACGATAAAAAGCAAACAGAAATATACGGATGAAGAATATGATGAGGCGCTTCACTACATAGAAGAGCTGAAACACATTTGTTAAAGGCGATGCTTTCGTCTTTTTTTATGAAAAAACCAGGCCGCGATGAAGCGGGCCTGGTTTTGTTTATTGTCTCAATTTGCTGTGCTTGTACGAATATAAAAAGTAAACGATGACGCCGATGATCAGCCAGACGGCAAAATAAAGCCACGTTTTCAGCGGCAGATTGACCATTAAAAACAAACAGCAGATAATGGCCAAAATCGGCAGTACGGGTACAAAAGGCACTTTAAATCCCCGTGGCAGATCCTTATGGGTGCGGCGCAGAATCAGTACGGACAGACTGACCATGGCAAATGTCAATAGCGCGCCGATGTTTGAGAGATCCGACAGCTCTTTCAGATCAACAAAACCCGCGATGCATGCGCTGATCAGTCCGATCAGCCACGTATTAAAGATCGGCGCTCCCGATTTCTTTCCGACAATGGTAAAGACTTTCGGCAGCATTCCGTCTCTTGCCATCGCAAAAGATATACGGGTCGCCGCATAGGTAT
Source organism: Bacillus sp. SYZHCR11 (assembly GCF_057196865.1). Lineage (NCBI taxonomy): Bacteria > Bacillati > Bacillota > Bacilli > Caryophanales > Bacillaceae > Bacillus > Bacillus sp. SYZHCR11. Next base: position 646,907 of record NZ_JBXUND010000002.1, on the reverse strand, counting down.
GAGCGAGAACGACAGCCATCAGTCCGATCACCGCACCGGCAGCGATAATGCCCGCCACCGCGTTTTGTCCGACAGTCTGCAGCACATAAGACATGGCTTCCGGCACATTAAGCTGTGAATACGGAACCATACCCGTCATGACGAGACAGACGATGACGTATACCAATGTACAGATCACCAGTGAACCGATAATACCGATCGGCAGGTTGCGCTGCGGTTTTTTGACTTCTTCAGCCGAAGCCGAAATCGCGTCAAACCCGAGAAACGCAAAAAAGACGGCAGAAGCCCCCGTAATGACGCCTTTGATTCCAAAAGGCATAAAAGGATGCCAATTGCCCGGCTTTACAAAAAAGCTTCCTGTGATGATAAACAGCAAAACAATTCCGATTTTTACGAGAACCATTATATTATTAAAGGTTTTGCTCTCTTTAGAGCCGCGTGACAGAACGACGGCAATTAATAGAGTAATGATGATGGCAGGAAGGTTGACGATCCCCCCCTGGCTCGGCACGTGCAGCAGACTGTCCGGCAAAGGCATGCCGATTTCGGCTAACAGATTATTAAAATAACTTGACCAGCCGCTTGCCACCGCTGACGCCGTCACCATATAAACGGATAAGAGCGTCCAGCCCATTAAATGGCCGACAATTTCTCCCATGGTGGTATAAGAGTAAATATAGGCGCTTCCGTAAACCGGGAGAACAGAAGCGATTTCGGCGTAACATAATGCTGCAAGGCTGCAGACAACGGCTGCAATGATAAAAGAAAAGATTACGGAAGGCCCGGCGTTTTTCGCGGCTGTAATGCCTGTAAGAACCATGACGCCCGTCCCGATGACGGCGCCGATGCCCAGTAATGTTAAATCAAATCCACCCATCGTTTTGGCAGTCTGCCTTTTTCTGCTTTGTTCAAGCAGCTGGGTGATGTCTTTTTTTTGTAGGATATTCCGCAACACGCATCCCTCCATCCAAAAGCAAAAGCCAAGAGGGACTCTTTGGCTTTTACCCGTGTCACATCTTCTGTGTAATCGACAATCCTGTGTTCTGTTTCCCCGTCTGTTCCGTTTCTTTTCTTTTCTTTTCTTTTCCAATCATATTGTCTGCCGCATCCGATCAGATTATCCTTTCCGTCAAACGCAGTCACCCTTAATGATTTTACCTGAATCGTGTCTATAAAACCAGCATTGCATAAAAGGATATGGTAAAAAAGAGGGAGACAAAAGTCTGTGCAGGGCAGGATAAAAGTTGCGGGCATTCCGGCCGGAATTTTGACTTTCTCCGTAAGGTATCAGTAAAATGTAATAAAAAACAAACAAATGATGATGGATGCATCTTGAAATGGGGAGTTTCTGCATGAAGCACGATAACTTGCAAGCAAATGTACTGGATTACGCGCTCACGAAATATTTAAAGAGCACGAAAAAGCTTGATGAGGCGACAATTCCAAAGAGTATAAACAATATCAGAGGATTTATTCTGAGGATTATTTACCGGCACGGCACGTGCACGATTAAAGATATATTGCAGGAGGTCACATTATCGCCTTCCGCCACGACAACCGCTCTCAATCATTTAGAAAAAGAAGGATTCGTGGAAAGGTCGAGAAACAATGAAGACCGCCGCACGGTATGGATGACGCTTTCCGAATCGGGAAAAATGGCGGCCATGCAAATGATTGAAAACCGGCAGCTGCTCATTGACGAACTGTTCGAAGCATTGACAGAGGAAGAAAAGAAAATCTTTTTCAGCCTGGTTGAAAAGGTTGTGAAATAAGCCGGCCTGACATAGCAGCGCCGGCCATTATCAAGGATTACTCCGTATCGCTGATCCGTTTGCCGGCGACGGCGTAATGATCCTTTCTCATTTCTTCAATCATGACAATGATCTTTTCTTCGGCTGCGCCTGTCGTTTCTTTTACGGCTTCTGTCACTTTTTCAACCAGATTCCGTTTTTGTTCATCTGTGCGGCCTTCAAGCATTTTAACGGTTACGAGCGGCATGGTGCTGATCCTCCTTTATCGTTTCCTCTCTTTGGAAGAGAGATCACTTATAGTATACTGAATGAAGGACAATCTTGCATTTTTAAAAAAAGGGGATTTTGACATTTGGACAGATTTTTATATTATCCGCTGGAGCTTATGCCCTATGTCGTGATTACGCTGATCGTGGCATTTACGATGCATGAACTGGCGCACGCGTATGTCGCGTATCGGTTCGGAGACGATACCGCGGCGAGACAGGGCAGATTAACGCTCAATCCGATTAAACATCTTGATGTTTTCGGAACGATTCTAATTTTGGTCGCGGGTTTCGGCTGGGCCCGTCCGGTGCCGGTGAACCGCCGCGCCTTTAAAAGACCGCGGCTGGCGGGAGTGCTGGTTTCCGTCGCCGGGCCCGTAAGCAACCTGCTTCTTGCCTTTATCGGTTTCTTTTTGCTAGTGTTGATGCATGCTTACGGAATGGAGCTGCTTTCTGCATTCAGCATGGGGCTTGACCGCTTTTTCTCTATTTGGATTCAGCTGAATCTCGCGCTGTGTTTATTCAACCTGCTGCCGCTTCCTCCGCTTGACGGCTACCGGATTATTGAGGATCTCGTGCCGCCGCGGGTGCGCGCCAAAATGACTCAGTTTGAGAGCTACGGGATTATCGTGTTTCTCGTGCTGTTTGTGACACCGGTCGGCTCCTATGTCGTGTGGCCGCTGTTAAGCGAGGGGAGAGACTGGATTCTCAAGGTATTTGCCATTATATTTCAACCGCTTTTGTAGGAGGGTATTTTCATGGAAGAAAAAAAGAAGAAAACAATCGGATTTAATATTATTAAAAGTGATCCGACCGACGGACATGGCGGTTTTGGCGCCGGGTCGCTGAGCCTTGACAATATTTCTCCGGTATTTGTCGATGTGGAAGAGAAGGAAGCTTTCGTAGACATCGGCGCAATGCATGCCCGCAGTGTCGTTGAAAAAGGCATCAAATTCCTGCCGAACAAAGATGAAGTGCCGAACGGAAAACCGTACTGGCTCGTGTGGGTCACCATCGACAGAAAAGAAGAAGGCCCTTATTACGCGGGTGTGACGGCTTGTGAAATGACCGTGGACAGAAGTATCCGCAGAGGCTATAAGTCATTGCCGGAGCATGTGAATTTAATGGATAAATCAATGAAGCGCCGCATTATCGTGGACAAAATGGACGCCAGCTCAAAGCAGGTGCTTGCTGAATTTCTGCAGAAGCATGACCAAGGGCTCTGGGAACGTTCATCCGATGAATTGAAAACGGGTCTGCTTCCGGACGAAAAATAATTTGTGAACTTTTTGTGAACTTTATAAATATTTGCACTAATTTGCAATTGTACTGAGTAAACTGTTGATACAGAATCAGGACATGGAAAGTCCCGAGCCGAACCAAGACTCGGGGTTTTTCATGTTTACGCGGAGGTTTCATCATGTTCACCGTCTTTGACATCGGGCCTTGGATCATTGAAGCAGATACGGCGGAAACGAGAAAACAATATGAAAAATCATGGCCTGATCCCTGCGATTGCGGGAGCTGCCGGAACTTTTCCGAGGCGGTGAATCTCCTTCCCGCCGAGAAAACAAGACTGTTTACGCGGTTTGGGATTCGTCCGGCTGTCTGTCACGACTTGGGGGAGCATGGAAAGGAAAACGGCCTGCATCATTATGCGGGCAGCTATCCGATTGTCGGCAGGCTTAGGGAAGGCTGGCCGAAGTTTCATATTGAGAGAGAGGGAGATATCCGCTTTTCGTTTTCTTTGCCTAGTACAACATTTTTTATACCGAAGGGTTTTCCTGACCCTATTATCCATCTCGACTTTTCACTCTTGCTCCCATGGGTGCTTGAGGAAGACGCGGATTAAGCCCGGCGCGCAATGCACCGGGCTCAGTCTTTTTTGCCGAGCCACTTATCCCACCACTTTTTGCGCGGAGCTTCTTTACGGGCGGGGACGTGTTCCTTTTCTTTTTTAGACGGTTCCGGTCCGTAGCACACATCCGCGGGCTCAGTGCCTGCGATGAAATACGTGTAATGCTTTGCGGCGCATCCGGGTCCCGAAGTGTAGCCGGAAGCGGGGTCAATATAGACGCCCGTGACGCCCTTCGGCGGTTTAAGCGCTATTTCCGGTTCTCCTTCGAGCGCCTTCTCCATAAAGTCCGCCCAAATCGTCTTCGCATAGCTTTTTTCTTCTACTGAATCAATCGTGCTGCTTTTGTCATAGCCTGTCCACACACCGGCGGCAAGAGCCGGATTAAAGCCGATCATCCAGCTGTCTGCGCTGGTCGTGCCTGATTTCCCGCCGTACGTCCGGGTCAGCCGGTCTGAAATGGTGCGTCCCGTGACGGAAGTATAGCCGTTTAAATCCTCATCAAACATGCCCGTCATCATGCTCGCCGTCACAAAAGCGGCTTTTTTATCAAGCGTCTGCTGATGTCCGCGCGGCTGTTCATACAAGATGTTGCCGGCGGTATCCGTCACTTTTGTGATAAAGGAAGGGGTGATTTGTTTTCCCCCGTTTGCGAGCATCGCATAGGCATTAACCATCTCAATCGGGCGCACGGGTTCAGTCCCGAGCGCCAGAGACGGAAGGGGCTTTAAATGTTCGCTGATGCCGAATTCCTTTGCCGCCGACACGAGCTTATTCATGCCGAGAAAGAGATGGGTCTTCACGGCATAAATGTTGTCTGATAACGCAAGCGCCTGAAGCAGCGTAATCGGTTTATTGGCGTAGTAGCCGTTGTAATTGCTTGGAGAATAGGTATCTCCGTTGTCGTCAATCTGGAACTCTGTGGCTTCGCTTTTCATCAGCGTGACCGGTGTAAAGCCGCTTTGAATCGCTTTGTAATACAAAAGCGGCTTGATCGTGGAAGCCGGCTGCCGTTTCGCCTGTGTCGCCCGGTCAAACGGGCTTTTTTCGTAGTCACGTCCGCCGAGAAGCGCAAGAACGCGCCCTGTTGCCGGGTCAATCGCGGAAAAGCCGACCTGAATGTCAGAGCCGGTACGGATCGTATGTGCCACAGTGTTTTCCGCAATCCGCTGCATGCGCTTATCAAGCGTTGTATAAACACGCAATCCGCTCGTTGCGAGCTGTTCGCGCGTCATGCCGAGCTTTTTCTCGAGTTCTTTCATCGCATCATCGTAAAAATAAGGCGCCGTTTTCGCTGCGGTTCTGCTTTTCAGCGGCTGATAGGCAAGCGGCGTTTTCTTAATCCTTTCCGCCTTTTCTTTTGAGATCATTTTTTGTCCGGCCATCAGACGGAGAATGGTTTCCTGACGCTGTTTGGCCTTCTTTTCACTGACATATGGCGAATAGCCGGACGGGCCTTTCGGTATGCCCGCCAGAAGCACGGCTTCCGCATCGTTCAGATCTTTGGCGTGTTTGCCGAAATACAGGCGGGAGGCGGCTTCAATTCCGTATGCGCCGTGGCCGTAATATATCGTATTTACATAACCTTCTAAAATCTCGTTTTTAGAATAGTTCTGTTCAAGGCGGATCGTGTAAAATGCTTCGTTCCATTTTCGTTTCCATGTTTTATCATGCTCAAGGTAGAGATTTCTCGCGTATTGCTGGGTGATGGTGCTGGCGCCCTGAACCTTGGCCATTGCCTTTATGTCAGCCAGCGCGGCGGCGGCCATCCGCCGGTAATCAAAACCGTGGTGATTGTAAAAGTTTTGATCCTCCACCGCAATCGCGGCCTGCACCGCTGTCGGATTGATATCTTTTAACCGGACCCAGTAGCGCTTTTCCCCGAAATCGGTCTCACCTAGCTTTGAGCCGTCATTTGCATAAAGAATCGTAGACTGAGGAACCCGGACGGAGGGGGCGCCCTGCCATTTCGCTGCAAGAAGAACGGATGTGAAGCAGACGCCGGCCAGCATTCCGCCGATCAGTGTCAGAAAGATGCAGGCGCGGATGATTTTGAATGTGATTCTGAGCTGATTTCCAGATACTTTATCCACTTTTGGGAACCCCCTTTTTCATGATTCTATTATTATGTGAAAAAAGGGGGTTTTTTAAACATATCAGACCGGACACTTCTTTACTTTTTCCCCTCCATCCTCTATACTTTTTCCTTAGGTGAAAATGAGATTTTAACCGGAATAAAAGCGATACAGACGCTTACAATAAATGAAATAAGCCTTGAAAGGGAGATGACAATTGAGCGAGCTTTGGTATACGGAGAAGCAGACGAAGAATTTCGGCATTACATTAAAGGTGAAACAAACATTACATACGGAACAGACGGAATTTCAGCATCTGGAAATGGTGGAGACAGAAGAATTCGGCAACATGCTGTTCTTAGACGGAATGGTCATGACTTCTGAAAAAGACGAATTCGTCTATCATGAAATGGTTGCGCACGTCCCGTTATTTACGCATCCGAATCCGGAAAACGTTCTCGTTGTCGGCGGCGGAGACGGCGGTGTCATCAGAGAGATTCTGAAGCACCCAAGCGTAAAAAAAGCGACGCTTGTCGACATTGACGGCAAGGTTATTGAATACTCTAAAAAATTCCTTCCGTCCATTGCGGGCAAGCTTGATGATCCGCGCGTCGATGTGAGAGTCGATGACGGTTTCATGCACATCGCGAAATCAGAAAATGAGTATGACGTTATCATGGTTGATTCAACAGAACCGGTCGGACCGGCCGTCAATTTGTTCTCAAAAGGCTTCTATGCCGGAATTTCCAAGGCGTTAAAAGAAGACGGCATCTTCGTCGCGCAGACGGACAACCCGTGGTTTACACCGGAGCTGATTACAAACGTACAGCGTGACGTGAAAGAAATCTTCCCGATCACCCGTCTGTATACGGCTAATATCCCGACGTACCCGAGCGGCCTGTGGACATTTACGATCGGTTCTAAAAAGTACGATCCGCTTGAAGTGGAGGACAGCCGTTTCTTCGACATCGACACGAAGTATTACACGAAAGAGCTTCACAAAGCAGCATTTGTTCTTCCGAAATTTGTGAGCGACTTAATCAAATAAAAACGTACGGCGCAGGAGCGAATCTTGCGCTTTTTTACAGGAAAGCGAGGGTATTATTGATGAGATTTGATGAAGCATATTCAGGAAAAGTATTTATCGCGAGCCGCCCCGACTGGAAAGAGGCGGACGCCATCCTTTACGGCATGCCGATGGATTGGACGGTCAGCTACCGTCCGGGTTCACGGTTCGGCCCGGGGAGAATCCGCGAGGTGTCTATCGGTCTTGAAGAATACAGCCCGTACCTCGACCGTGACTTGGCTGATTTGAATTTCTTTGACGCCGGAGACATTCCGCTTCCGTTCGGCAATCCGCAAAGAAGCCTTGATATGATTGAAGAATACGTGGACGGCATCCTAGAAAAAGGCAAGTTCCCGCTCGGCATGGGGGGGGAGCACCTTGTATCATGGCCTGTCATAAAAGCCATGTATAAGAAGTTTCCGGATCTTGTCATCATTCATTTTGACGCGCACACCGACCTGCGCACGGATTATGAAGGCGAACCGCTTTCCCACTCTACTCCGATCCGCAAAGCGGCCGAGCTCATCGGGCCGCAAAACGTATTTTCATTCGGCATCCGCTCCGGAATGAAGGAAGAATTTGAATGGGCGAAAGAAAACGGCATGCACATTTCTAAGTTTGAAGTGCTTGAGCCGCTGAAAAAAGTGCTGCCGCAGCTTGCGGGACGCCCTGTTTATGTCACGATCGATATCGACGTTCTTGACCCCGCTCATGCGCCGGGAACGGGCACGGTTGACGCGGGAGGCATCACGTCTAAAGAATTGCTCGCGTCCATCCATGAAATCGCGCGCTCAGAGGTCAGCGTAAAAGGCGCCGACCTCGTAGAAGTGGCACCGGTCTATGACCACTCAGAACAAACCGCAAACACGGCAAGCAAGATGATCCGTGAAATGCTGCTTGGGTTTGTGAAATAGAAAGAATTTCCCCCGCTTGAAACATGGCGGGGGATTTTTATATTGTATATAAACTACTTAGAAGTTAGTAAAAGAAATATATTATTTTACTATTAATAATTGATGTTATTGATAAAAATTATATAATAGGGTATTATTTAGTAAATACATCTTTAGAAAGGAAGTTAGAATGAAAACAGCAGTAGAAAATGAATTGGAATTAAAAAAGATTGAAATTTCAGTAATTAAACTGATAATTGCTGAAAAGCCTAATAAAGAGATCGCTAAGTCATTAAACTACTCGCAGCGTAATGTCGAATATATCATAGCCGGTCTTTGTAAAAAGTGGAATGTAAGTACTAGAGTCGGTATTGTTTCGGAAGCATATAAAAGGAATTGTATACAGTGAACGAAATGAAAGAAAAACCCCTATTGAGGGGGTTTATTTATATATGCTAAAAAAACATTCTATACAGGAATGCCGTAAAAATAAAAACTGAGATTGTCAGGTAGTTCAAATTTGTTCTCCATTTCAGAAGAATAAACAAAAGAAATAAGTATGCAATATTGAACAAATCAAAGATAGAAAAAATCAAATGATTACTTGTGAAAAATAAACTAGTGTTTGGATGTTGTGCGAAAATATTTTTGAATGATATAAGAAAAAACTTAATCGCGACCGGGATGTTAGAAAACATAAATAGGGAATAAAAAGTTTTGATCTTAATCTGAGCGCCAAGAAAATTTATAATGAGAAATAATACGAATCCTTCAAAAATGACCCCGAACATTAAAAGAAACAGTGCGGCTATTGCAATGATGTAATCTAAATGTTTTACTTGCTCAACAACTTGTATAGGGATGTTTTTGGGAATTAAACTTTTCATAAAAGGTAAAAGGGAACTTAAATAAAAAGCTAACCCGATAATATAAAACAAAAACGAGGACAAAAAATTAATGTTTCGTTCCTTAAATGAAGATAATTCAATTTGCATAATCCTAAGAGGCTCCTTTTATAAAGATAGGTGTAATAAATGTTTCTAACATAGCTGCTATCATTAAACCGAGAAATATAATACCAATATATTTAAAAGTGAATTTCAAATTTATTTTGAGGAGTAATAAATCTAAAGTTAATTTCATTCCTACAGAGGCTGCAAGAAGCAATACCGGCACTTCAATTATTCCATGGGGTATAACAAGCAGTAAAAGGTTTAAATTGTCTTTAATGTTTCCTATCGCATTTCCTAAAATTAATCCATTAATAATTAAAACAGCAACCGTGCCAAGCGACAGCGTTAACGGGCCTAAAAAAACAAGCAGACTCGCTACTTTAATATTATTAAAGAAAATCTGAAAAAAATCCGGACGGATATTTCGATTTAGATTATTTACATTTGAAGCGGAATCTGTATAAAAATATGCTGTAAATAAAGCAATTAAAAATAAGATCAGACAGAGTATGTACAATTTGACTAAAACATTCTTTTTAAACAATGTATTTTCATCCATTCGTTAAAGGGACTGCCAGGGATATTGAATTTAATGTTTTATATTATGCTGCTGCTGTACTTGCTGCAGCCAATTGTTCTAAAACGGCCAATGGCAAGCCTGCACCAAGAGATCCTAAAACAGTAATGATAGCCAGAACTGATCCCGTTGCGGTGATAGCACTGACAATCCAACTAGGAGCGATAATTCCAGCTCTGTTTAAAATATCGATAACATCCATGTTTAAATGATTATGTTTCATACTGAAAAGAGCGAGAACAATGATTCCTGATGCTACTAATGTAAAAATCGCTTTACTATTTTGTGTTTTTAAAAGTAGATTCATTTTTTCCTCCAATTTTTTCAATATCCCCAGCAAGTTAAATAATAAAATATATTGGAATCTATTTGAATTGCGGATTTCCGAAAAAATAATAGTTAAGAGGTGAAATCCGTAAAAGTATCTGCTGGCTTATTTCGTACAAAGAAAGCCGGACCATATGTATGATCCGGCTTTCTTTGGTACTGAAACATTATACTTTTTTTTCAAAAATAATATCAAAATGATCAGCTGCCCCATGAGCCTGAAATAGCAGGAGCAAATATTTGAACCAGCTTTCACCCTTGCTGCGAATACTTTTCAATAATTTATTTATAGTCTTCTTTAGGCTTTCCTTTCCATCGGTTTACTTCTGCTTTTATGAACTTGTATTCGTACATTGCTGTATAATCCTCCGGAAGTGTATTGAAATCGTTACCTTGTTTTTCGATTTTGATAAACTTGAATCCATAAATAGAGCGCGCAGCCTATTAAAAGAATCGGAAATTGCCATCCTGTATTTCCGTTTTTAAAATAATCTATTAATGACCATATCAGTAAAACGACAGTATAAAAACTAAATGCTATTCTGGCGGCTGTGCCCGATTGGTGTTTTTGCATCTCATCCATTTTCTTCATAAGAACCGCTCCCTTAATTTTTTTTGGCGTTATAGTTGAATACTTTATCTATTCCCGTATTTAAAGCGTGAGCTATCGAAAAAGCCAGACTTAAAGTCGGGTCATATTTATTATTTTCAATTGCATTGATGGTTTGCCTGGTCACATTGCAGAGCTTAGCCAGATCATTTTGTGAAATATCAGCTGCTGTTCTAAGTTTTTTTATATTGTTATCCACTAAAACCCTCCTTAACTTATTTTGTTTTTTATTTTAAATTTTCAAATTTATATATATTTATTTTAAATAATATATGTATAAGTGTCAAATACTTTTTACACATTTGAGTTCTAAGGTATGTTTTTTGTTTTTATAAATTAGTTGTTTATATAAAAAACGGCTTGCAGTTTAACCTGCAAGCCTAAAAGTAATTATCATTTAAATCATAGCTCTTTGTGCTACTTCGAATTGGTGTGAAGGTGTATTCGTCATATCTGCTGTTATAAAAACTGAGGTTACAGCTAAGCAAGTGAGTAAGACCTTATACTTCAGCTTCATAAAAAGTTACCCCCCCTTGAATATGCTGTCTTGCTTCTTCAACTTTTAAAAAGTATGTTGAAGCTTTTTTATAATCTTCAAGTTTGTGATAATATTTAGCTGCATCAAGAGCAAAATCTTCTATATCTGCATACATCATCTTACTTTCCAAAAAGTCAAAACTCCGTTTCATTGCATCCTCATCAGGTCCGTTCACATACAAAGATTTTAAAAATTCGAATTCGTGTAAATAAACTGAATCTGCTGACTCTTCGGAATAGATAACTCCTTTTTTATGATACTCGAGCGCTTTGTCGTATCTTTCTAATTTATAATGAATCTGTGTCATTAAAAAATATGCTTGGGGCAAAGAAGGGGTCATTTTAGCACTTTCAAAAACATCAATGGCTTTTTCAACATAAGTTATAGCTGCTTCATAGTCGTTCAGGCTTTGTTTGCAAAGTGCGATGTTATACAGCGTCCTGCCCATTAATTGAGGCTGTTTTTCTGTTTCTGCCAAAGAAAAAGCCTTTTGAAAGTGAGTAATTGCCCGATCATATAGTTTTAAATCCAGGAAATTTGCTCCGAATAAGGATTGGCATTGTATGAGCCTGATATCGTATGACGACTGAGCTTTATATATTTCATATGCCTGCCTTGCGTAATCGGTAGATACATACGTTTGTTTCAAATAGTAGTAGACTTCAGACATCTTGAAAAAGTACTCGGCTTTATCAATAGTATCCTTAATAAATGAGAGTTTCGTCTCAGCCTTTTTAAAAAATTTTATAGCCGACAAATATTCCCGCTGATCCAGCTCATACATCCCCCGGAAAAAATTAAAATAATAATCAAGCCGTCCGGTCAGCCGGGCCTGCTTTTTATCAATATCCGCGAGCAGATCCGATAGTCTCGGCTGTTCTTCTATCCGCTGCGATTCCAGCGGTTCGAGGTATTCGAGCATCAGATTGTGGCGGAATTCCATGAGAGAATAGTACAGATGAAGATCCTGGTCATCTTCCAGGCCTGCAAGTTCTTCTTTGATTTCTCTCCGCAAATACTCGGCGTCCGGGATGCTGAACCTTCGAATGTACATATACCATTCGTTGATTTTTTCTCCAATCGCTGAAGACGATAAAACACTCGCCACTATTCCGAATCCCTCCCTTCCACGTTATGTATATGACATATTTTATCATTTTCATTCGGAAGGATAGCGCAAAAATACCGCAAACTTTTCCCCTTTGACAAAGCCGTCCGCCGAAGGAACCGCATTTATCCCGCAGCCTAGGTTTTCCGGTTTTTTCATTTTCCTTAAAAATCATGTTTATCTTCAAAACCAATCAGCAAAGATGGTAAGATAGGAGGAAGCGGTTGAACTTTTTCCCTTAAAAACTTATACTATTCAGGTTAAGCGGGATGATGAAAAGGAAGTGTCAGCATGAGACAGGAGACACCAGTAGCCATTCATGTGCAATCATTCATTCATAACGGCTCTGAAGAAGAGTCGGTTGAATTTACATCGAGTGGATTCTATTACGTGAGAAACGGCAAAACGTATCTTTCCTATCACGAAGAGCATGATTTGGGCAAGATTAAAACGGTCGTCAAGATCACAGAAAAAGAGATTCTCGTAATGAGATCGGGCGCCATCCAAATGAAACAGCGGTTCATTCCGGGGGCATCGACACTCACTCAATATAAACTGCCGTTCGGACAAATGGAGCTCCGTACGGAAACGAAAAACATTCAATCTGATGTCGGCGGTTCGGAAGGCTCCGTCAAACTGACATATAACATGACTGTAGGCGAAAACCAAGAACATGTACATAACATGACGATCCAATATAAGGAGGAAACAAAGGCATGAATATTGCGGAACAGATGAAGGACGTGCTGAAGGAAGAGATCAAAGCGGCCGTTCTGAAAGCGGGCCTGGCGGAAGAAAGCCAGATTCCAAGCGTACTGTTAGAAACGCCGAAAGACAAAACACACGGTGATTATTCCACAAACATGGCGATGCAGCTGGCGAGAATCGCAAAAAAAGCGCCGCGCCAAATCGCTGAGGAGATCGTGGCGTCATTTGATAAAGGCAAAGCTTCCATTGAAAAGATGGATATTGCGGGGCCCGGCTTTATCAACTTTTACATGAACAACAGCTACTTAACAAAACTGATTCCGTCCGTGCTTGAAGCGGGTGAACATTACGGAGAGACAAACATCGGACAAGGCGAAAAGATTCAGGTCGAATTCGTATCGGCCAACCCGACGGGAGATCTTCACTTAGGCCATGCGCGCGGCGCGGCGGTAGGTGACGCGCTGTGCAGCGTGCTTTCTAAAGCGGGCTATGATGTGAGCCGTGAATACTATATTAATGATGCGGGCAACCAGATTAACAACCTGGCGCTTTCCGTTGAAGTCCGTTATTTTGAAGCGCTCGGCCTCGAGAAACCGATGCCGGAAGACGGTTACCGCGGCGAGGATATTATCGCCATCGGGAAAAAGCTTGCCGAAGATTTCGGCGACCGTTTCGTACATGAAGAGGAGAGCGAACGTCAGGCGTTTTTCCGTGAATACGGCTTAAAGTACGAGCTTGATAAACTTCGCTCCGACCTGGAAAATTTCCGCGTGCCGTTTGACGTATGGTATTCTGAAACGTCACTGTACGAAAACGGAAAAATTGATCAGGCGCTCGAGGCGCTTCGCGAAAAGGGCCATGTATACGAAGAGGACGGCGCGACATGGTTCCGCTCCACAACGTTCGGTGACGATAAAGACCGTGTGCTGATCAAAAAAGACGGCTCATACACTTATCTGCTGCCGGATATCGCATACCATAAAGACAAACTTGACCGCGGATTCGACAAGCTCATCAATGTATGGGGCGCGGATCACCACGGGTATATTCCGCGTATGAAAGCGGCGATTGAAGCGCTCGGTTACAAGAAAGGCACATTGGAAGTTGAGATCATTCAGCTCGTTCATTTATACAAAAACGGCGAAAAAATGAAGATGAGCAAACGTACGGGGAAAGCCGTAACGATGCGCGACCTGATTGAAGAAGTCGGCTTGGATGCCGTGCGTTATTTCTTCGCGATGCGCAGCGCTGATACGCATATGGATTTTGACTTGGATCTTGCCGTATCCACATCTAATGAAAACCCTGTGTATTATGCGCAATACGCACATGCACGTATTTGCAGCATGCTTCGCCAAGGGGAGGAGCAGGGACTTAAACCGGCGGCAGATCTTGATTTCAGCCATATTCAATCAGAAAAAGAATATGACCTGCTGAAAACAATCGGCGGCTTCCCTGAAGCAGTGGCAGAAGCGGCGGAAAAACGCATTCCTCACCGTGTCACAAACTATATTTATGATCTGGCTTCCGCTCTGCACAGCTTCTACAATGCGGAGAAAGTCATCGATCCGGAAAATAAAGAGAAGAGCCGCGCGCGTCTCGCTTTAATGAAGGCGACGCAAATTACGCTGAACAATGCGCTTCAGCTGATCGGCGTATCCGCTCCGGAAAAAATGTAATGATGATCAAAGGACAAAGTCTTCGGGCTTTGTTCTTTTTTTTGCATATAAAGCGTGTGATGTAATTCACAATCCAGCACACTGAGTTTTTGTATGATAAGACTGATATTGAATCAGTGAAAGGGGCAAGCCGAATGATCAATCGTCAACATATTCAATTATCGCTGCAGTCTTTAAGCTTAGTGGCAGGGTTTATGGTGTGGGTGCTGATTTCATCGCTCATTTCTCAAATGACATCAGATATTCATTTAAGCAAAGGCGAGATTTCATTGGTGACGGCGATTCCCGTTATTCTCGGATCGCTTCTCCGTATTCCTTTAGGATATTTAACGAACAGGTATGGCGCGCGGCTGATGTTTATGATCAGCTTCATCCTGCTTTTGTTTCCCGTATTTTGGATCAGTATCGCGGATTCTTTATTTGATTTAATTGCGGGCGGCTTTTTCTTAGGGATCGGCGGAGCGGTATTCTCCATCGGAGTGACGTCCCTCCCGAAATATTATCCGAAAGAAAAGCACGGTGTCGTCAATGGGATTTACGGTGCCGGAAACATCGGGACCGCCGTTACTACCTTTGCGGCGCCGGTTATCGCTCAAGCCGCGGGATGGAAAGCAACCGTGCAGATGTATCTTGTTTTGCTGGCTGTTTTCGCATTACTGCACGTTTTGTTCGGCGACCGGCATGAGAAGAAAGTCAAAGTTTCCATAAAGACACAAATGAAAGCCGTTTACCGAAATCATGTGCTGTGGATGTTGAGCCTGTTTTATTTTATTACGTTCGGCGCCTTTGTCGCCTTTACCATCTATCTTCCGAATTTTTTGGTTGAGCATTTTGGGCTGAGCCCTGCGGACGCCGGTCTGCGGACGGCCGGCTTTATTGCGGTCTCTACGCTGCTCAGGCCTGTGGGAGGGTTTCTTGCAGATAAACTGAGCCCGCTCCGCATTCTGATGTTCGTTTTCGCAGGGCTTACGCTGTCAGGCGTCATGCTGTCATTCTCCCCGGCGATCGGCCTTTATGCGTTCGGATCGCTGACGGTGGCAGTCTGCTCAGGGATTGGAAACGGGACGGTATTTAAACTGGTGCCTTTCTATTTTTCGAAGCAAGCGGGGATTGCCAACGGTATTGTGTCTGCCACGGGCGGATTGGGCGGTTTTTTCCCTCCGCTGATTCTGGCAAGTGTATTTCAGGCAACGGGTCAATACGCGATCGGGTTTATGGCGCTGTCAGAGGTCGCGTTAGCCAGCTTTGTCCTTGTGATCTGGATGTATTGGCAGGAAAGAATGAAAACACATACGGAGAGAAACAGTCATAGCCTTGATTCATAATGATCCATTCACAAGATTGTTAGTTTTTTCTGGGTGAGTGCAAATCAAGTCACGTTACAATATACATACGCAACGTGACTTTCTTCGAGGTGAGCTCATGAATATTCTTTCTGTCCGAAAATCTGATAAAGAACTTCTTTCCCGCGAACTGCATGAATTGCTGGAATCGATCAGTACGAAAAGGAAAATGAAAAAACACACGTATTTGTTTCAAGAAGGAATGGATGCAGAAGAGCTTTATCTGATTCAATCAGGACTCATTGAAATCGGCAAGCTGACATCTGACGGAAAAGACCTGACACTTAGAATCTGCCAAAAACACGATATTGTCGGAGAATTGACGCTATTCACAGATGAGCCGAGATATATGCTCAGTGCGAAAGTGTTAGAGGACGGGGAGGTGCTCGTCATTAATAAAAACAGGCTGGAAAAGGAATTGATCCAAAACGGTGTTTTGACGTTTGAATTTATGAAATGGATGAGCACCCATCTGCGAAAAATCCAGTCTAAGATCAGGGATCTGCTTCTTCACGGCAAAAAAGGGGCGCTCTATTCCACCCTTATCCGCTTATCAAACAGCTACGGGGTGGAACGAAGCGACGGGATTCTGATTAACATTGTGCTGACAAATCAGGATTTGGCTAAGTTTTGCGCGGCGGCAAGGGAGAGCGTCAACCGCATGCTGGGCGACCTCCGCAAACAAGGGGTTATTTCGATAGACGAAACCGGAAAAATTATTTTGCACAAGCGGGACTATTTACGATGCGAGATCGAGTGTGAAAATTGTCCGCTTGAGATCTGCAATATTGACTGAAAAAAACAAGGGCAGCCGATGTCCTTGTTTTTCAGCTTGTGATACATATACACATGACGGCGAAAAAGAAGCCGGCATTTACGATTTCCAGAATGCCGATCGTTTTCACCGGCCAGTCTCTTCCGTGAAAAAACCAGGCCCGCAGACTGCTTGGGATAAAAGCAAGAAACGCCCAGCCTGCCCCGAGAAGAGCCGATAAAAAGGGGAGCAAGAGGTGATATCCCCACGACCAGTAAGCAAACCTTCTGTTTTTTCTCTCCCGTATGACCGATTTCACATAAAAAGAACTCCCGACAAAAAATAAAGCGGATTGCAAGAATAGAAACCAAGCCCAGCCGTCAAGGATTCCCGTTCCCAGCCAGCAGCTCGCAAGCCCGCCTGAACAAAAGAACAAGACTCCCGCAATATCATTCGTGAGCGCCCGTTCGTTTTTTCGGCGGGCATAATGCGTATGTATGAGAAACAGCGGCAATAAAAAAACGCCGATCCAGACGAGCTGCGGTTTATGAAAGACAGAAATGATCAAAAAGCAGCAGGCCGGAAAACCGTAATACCATATCCACTTTTGATAAGGCTGAAGCTGTTTCTTTTTCAAAGCGAGCGAAACGGGATAAACCGTCAAGTAAAGGAACAGCCAGCCCAGAAAGAGCGGAATATGCCATAAAACCGGGCCTCCCTTGACCATGCCGAGTAAAAATGGAATCAGCAGCATCGCCCATGCGCCGTGCTGCTTCGGAATCATCGCTTTCATCGAAACCCTCCTTTTTATTTCATTATAAGTGCAGTCATCCTTCCGATAAGTGACATTCATCATACAAGCTGTGAAATATATCACTGCTGTACAGGCTCAATCGGGCTACACTAAAGCTATCAATAGCACAGGAGGCTTTCCTATGAATCAGTGTGACTATTTATTATTTCTGAAACAACTTCCTATGTTTAATGAAGTGCCTCTGTCCATTGTCGAAACCTTGCTGAAAAACGGGACGTTTATCCGCGGCTCATCTGACCAATCTCCATCCTTTCTTCATTCACAATACGTTTATATTGTATTAAAAGGCAATATCCGTTTTACGGACAGCAGGCTCCCTGAAGGGTCGCAAACCGTTGCGCTGTGGGAAAAAGGCGATGTGTTTCCGATTGATGAAAAAGGCGGGCTCTCTTTATCGCCTTTTATTTCAGTCAATGCCTCACCGGATATTCTGGTACTCCATATTCCATATTCCGTATTTAAGCAAATGATGTCTTACCATCCGCGGCTGCAAATGAACTTTTTGGCGATGCTTCAGCAAAATGTCTTCTGTTCCTATCAGTTGTTTTTGCGGTATCTGCATACATCACTGGATGAAAACGCCGAACCCGGTTCTTAAACAGAACCGGTTTTTTTGATGACGCGGGCGTCCTCATATCGTTTGAAAATCCTTCCTGCTGCTCTGTGTGAACGTTTTGTGAAAAAAGCAGAGTGTGTGACATAGTTCACAAGGTGATGCGCCGTCTCTGTTTATAGTGTACATAGCATCACCTGACTCGGAAGGAGTGAACGATCATGAAGAAAAAGAAAATGAGTCCGTTGCTCAGGAGATTAAACTATTTTTCTCCTATCGAACATCATTCAAATAAACATAGCCAAACGACAAGCGAAGATCGTGATTGGGAGAATGTATACAGAAACAGATGGCAGTACGACAAAGTCGTTCGCTCCACCCACGGCGTCAACTGCACGGGTTCTTGCAGCTGGAATATTTATGTAAAAAACGGAATTGTCACGTGGGAAGGACAAAACTTGAATTATCCATCAACAGGCCCGGATATGCCTGATTTCGAACCGAGAGGCTGTCCGCGGGGGGCCAGTTTTTCTTGGTACATCTACAGCCCGCTCCGTGTGAAATATCCATACGTGCGCGGTGTGCTGATCAATTTGTGGCGGGAAGCATTGCAGGCGCATCAAAATCCGCTGGATGCCTGGAAATCGATCGTTGAAAACCCTGAAAAAGCGAAGTCCTATAAACAGGCAAGAGGGAAAGGCGGCTTTGTCCGCGCGGAATGGCCGGAAGTGCTGAAGCTGATTTCAGCCTCTCTGCTGTATACAGTCATGAAATACGGGCCTGACCGGAATGTCGGCTTTTCTCCGATTCCAGCTATGTCCATGATCAGCCACGCGTCAGGTTCGCGATTCATGTCTTTAATCGGCGGCCCAATGCTCAGTTTTTATGACTGGTATGCGGATCTCCCGCCGGCGTCCCCGCAAATTTGGGGCGACCAGACGGACGTTCCGGAAAGCAGTGATTGGTACAATTCAGGCTATATCATCACATGGGGCTCCAACGTTCCGCTAACGAGAACGCCTGATGCGCATTTTTTGGCGGAGGCCCGCTATAAAGGCGCCAAGGTGATTTCAATCAGTCCCGATTTTGCGGAGTCCTCAAAGTTTGCGGATGACTGGCTCAGTATCCGCCAAGGGACTGACGGAGCCCTGGCGATGGCGATGGGTCACGTCATTCTGCAGGAATTTTACGTGAATCAAGAGACGGAACGTTTCATGGAATACGCGAAGCAATACACGGATTTTCCATTCCTCGTCACCTTATCAAAAGAAAATGGCGTATACACAGCGGGACGGTTTCTGCATGCGAAGGATATCGGACGGCAGACAAAGCATGATCAATGGAAGCCGGCGGTCTGGAATGAACAGACAGGTGCGTTTGCCATACCGCAAGGAACAATGGGCTCCCGCTGGGACGGGCAGCAGAAATGGAATCTGCACATGATCGACGAAGACACCGGGGAACAGATCGAGCCCCGTCTCTCCGTGCTCGGAATAGAGGACGAAATCAGTACGGTGCGCATTCCGTATTTTTCAAATGACGGAAACAAAGTGCTTGAGCGGAATCTTCCTATTAAAAAACTGGAACTGAACGGCGAAGAGGTGTGTGTCACGACTGTATTTGACTTGATATTGGCCAACTACGGCGTGAACCGGGGCATCGGCGGACAATCAGCCGCATCTTATGATGATCCCCGTCCGTTCACACCTGCCTGGCAGGAACAGATCACGGGAATTAAAAGAGAAGCCGTTATACAGATTGCCAGGGAGTTTGCCCAAAATGCGATTGATACAGACGGCAGATCGATGATTATCGTAGGGGCGGGAATCAACCACTGGTTCAACTCCGACACGATTTACCGCGCGGTGTTAAATCTTGTTTTATTGGTAGGCGCCCAAGGTGTAAACGGCGGAGGCTGGGCTCATTATGTCGGTCAGGAAAAGCTCCGTCCTGCTGAAGGGTGGCAGACGATCGCAAATGCAAAGGATTGGGAAGGCGTGCCTAAACTGCAAAACGGCACCTCATTTTTTTACTTTGCGACAGACCAGTGGCGTTATGAAGACCAGCCGATCAGTGACTTGGCTTCACCGATCGCTTCTTCGTCCCGCTACAAGCATCACGCCGATTACAATGTGCTGGCGGCCCGATTAGGGTGGCTGCCGTCCTACCCGACATTCAATCAAAACGGCATTGATCTGTACAAAGAAGCTGAGAAGGCGGGGGCGGCGACATCTGAAGACGTAGGTGCGTACGTGGCCTCACGGCTTCAAGAGAAAAAACTGAAATTCGCGATTGAGGACCCGGACAATGAAGTGAATTTCCCAAGGAATCTCTTCGTATGGCGGGCAAATCTGATCTCAAGCTCAGGAAAAGGGCATGAATATTTTCTTAAGCATCTGCTGGGGACGACGAACGGTTTGATGAATGACGACAGCGACAGCATCCGCCCTGAAGAAATCAAATGGCGGGAGCAGGCGCCGGAAGGCAAGCTCGACTTGTTAATCAATCTCGACTTTCGAATGGCCGGTACGGCGCTGTATTCCGATATCGTGCTGCCGGCGGCGACATGGTATGAAAAACACGATCTCAGCAGCACGGATATGCACCCGTTCATTCATCCATTCGCTCCGGCGATCTCGGCGCCGTGGGAATCGAGGTCAGACTGGGATATTTTCAAAGCACTGTCAAAAGCCGTTTCCGACCTGGCGGAAGAAGTCGATATGGAGCCGGTGAAAGAGGTAGTCGCGACGCCGCTCCTTCACGACACGATGCAGGAATTGGCCCAGCCGTTCGGAAAAATCAATGACTGGAGCAAGGGCGAATGTGAAGCCATTCCGGGAAAAACGATGCCGAACATCCATGTCGCTGAACGGGATTACAAACACATTTTTCATAAAATGACCGCGCTCGGCCCTCATACGGCTTTAAAACCGAGCGGAACAAAAGGGATGATCTGGTCGATTGCGGATGAATATGAATCACTCAAAAAGAGACTGGGAGAAACCGATTCAGACGGCGTTGCCAAAGGATGCCCGAATATAAGTGAAGCAAAGCAGGCGGCAGAAGCGATTTTAACCCTGTCGTCCACCTCAAATGGAAAGGTCGCCGTAAAAGCATGGGAATCGCTTGAAAACATCACAAACCTGAAGCTGAAAGACCTGGCGGAAGAACGCGAGGAAGAATGCTTTACGTTCGAGCAAATTACAGCCCAGCCGAAAACGGTCATCACGTCTCCGGCTTTTACCGGCTCAGAAAAAGGAGGGCGCAGGTACTCGCCGTTTACGACGAATGTGGAAAAATTAATCCCGTGGCGGACACTGACCGGCAGACAATCCTATTATGTCGATCATGAACTGATGATGGAATTCGGTGAAACGATGGCGACATTTAAACCGATCCTCCAGCACCGTCCGTTCCTGAGCAAGCGGCCTGATCAAGAGGGCAAAGAGATCGTTCTTAATTATTTGACGCCGCATAATAAATGGTCCGTCCACAGCATGTATTTTGATTCCCTGCCGATGCTGACGCTGTTCCGGGGCGGGCCGACCGTGTGGATGAATAAAGATGACGCAAAGGACACGGATATCAAAGACAACGATTGGATTGAATGCTTCAACCGAAACGGCGTTGTCGTGGCGAGAGCGGTTTTGTCTCACCGGATTCCTAAAGGAATGGCGTTTATGCACCATGCCCAGGACCGCCACATCAATGTGCCCGGCACAAAACTGACGAATAACCGCGGAGGCACCCATAACAGCCCGACAAGGATTCACGTCAAGCCGACCCAGATGATCGGGGGCTATGCCCAGCTCAGCTACGGCTTTAACTATTACGGTCCGACGGGGAATCAGCGCGATCTGAATGTCGTCATCCGCAAGCTGAAGGAGGTCGATTGGCTTGAAGATTAAAGCGCAGATCGGAATGGTCATGAACTTGGATAAATGCATCGGCTGCCACACGTGCAGCGTCACCTGCAAAAACACATGGACAAACCGTTCCGGTGCGGAATATATGTACTTCAATAATGTTGAAACAAAGCCCGGTATCGGCTACCCGAAGCAATGGGAGGACCAGGACAAATATAAAGGCGGCTGGACGTTGAAAAAAGGAAAGCTTGAACTGAAATCAGGCCCGAAAACAAACCGGCTTGCAGGCCTTTTCTATAACCCGAACCAGCCGACGATTGATGATTACTATGAACCTTGGAACTATGATTATGAAACATTAACAAACAGCCCGCAGAAAAAGCACCAGCCGGTGGCGCGGCCGAAATCGTCCTTGACGGGCGATTTTATGAATATCGAATGGGGCCCGAACTGGGAGGATGATCTCGCTGGCGGCCACATTACGGGTCTTGAAGATCCAAACGTGCAAAAGATGGAGGAATCGATCAAAACAGAATTCGATGAAGTCTTTATGATGTATCTGCCGCGTATTTGTGAGCACTGCATCAATCCGGCGTGCGTGTCCTCCTGCCCGTCCGGCGCCATGTACAAACGCGAGGAAGACGGCATCGTTCTCGTTGATCAAAACGCATGCCGTTCATGGAGATATTGCGTCTCATCCTGTCCTTATAAAAAAGTCTATTTTAACTGGCAAACGAACAAAGCGGAAAAATGCACACTCTGCTTTCCGCGCTTGGAGGCGGGGCTGCCGACCATCTGCTCCGAGACGTGTGTAGGCAGAATCCGCTATCTTGGTGTCATGCTGTATGACGCGGACAAAGTGGAGGAAGCGGCATCTGTTGAAAATGAAAAGGATCTCTACCATTCTCAACTGGACGTTTTTCTTGATCCGAATGATCCTGAGATTGCCAAACTGGCAAAAGAACAAGGCATCCCGGCTGAATGGATAGAGGCCGCGCAGCAATCGCCGATCTACAAAATGATCATTGACTGGAAGATTGCGCTTCCGCTTCACCCTGAGTACCGTACGCTGCCGATGGTTTGGTACATTCCGCCGCTCAGCCCGATTATGAATCTCTTTGAAGGAAAAGGCAGCCGGCAAACGGCGGAAGATATTTTTCCGGCTATCGACCAAATGAGAATTCCGATTGACTATTTGGCCCAGCTATTAACAGCCGGTGATACGGATCATATTCGGTCAACGTTAAAGAAAATGTCTGTCATGCGCCAGTATATGAGGGCGGTTCAGACGAATAAATCCATCGACCCGGCACTGATCTCCGGTGTCGGCTTAACAGAAAAGCAAATTGAAGACATGTATCGGCTGCTTGCGATCGCCAAATATGATGACCGCTTTGTGATCCCGAGCAGCCATCGAGAAGAAGTGTCTGATTTATACGCTGAACAAGGAAGCTGCGGCTTGTCATTTTCAGGCGGCCCCGGCTCTTGTTTCTAACTTTTGATAAATGAGGTGGAACAAGATGAACACCACAGACCGGCAAATGACGTTCGCAGCTCTTTCCATTCTTCTCTCTTATCCGGATGAAGAGTGGAGAGCCGGGCTTCCCGATTGGAAGGCTCTTATCCATGACGTCACCAATCAGCAAATCCGTGAGAAACTGCTGCACTTTTTAGAGGCGGCAGCCGGCTTTTCTCCGCAAGCGCTGATTGAACACTATGTGTATACGTTCGACTTCGGGAAAAAAACGAATATGTACGTCACGTACTTTAACTCAGGCGAGCAAAGGGAGCGCGGCATCGAATTGCTGCATTTAAAAGACACCTACCAGCAATCCGGTTTCCTGCCGACAGAGAAAGAATTGCCTGATTACCTGCCGCTGATGCTGGAATTCGCCGCGGTTGCGGAGATTGAAGCGGCGAGAAGCGTGTTTGAGAAATACCTGTCCAATGTGCGGGAGCTGGCTTCCCGCCTCGAAAAAAATGACAGCCTCTATGCTGAGCTGCTGCACGTGCTGCAGGCCGCGCTGGAAAGCATCGGTGTACGTGAAAGCACTGAAGAAGGGGCTGTTCAGGCATGAGCGGGCAGATCCTGTGGGGGATTATGCCGTACATGGTATTGACGATCTTTATCGGCGGGCATATTTACCGCTATCAGCATGACCAGTTTGGCTGGACGGCGAAATCAAGCGAGCTGTTAGAAAAGAAAAAACTTGCGGCGGGCAGCACACTTTTTCACTGGGGACTGCTGTTCGTTGTCGGCGGACATGTCATGGGAATTCTGATCCCGGAAGGCGTGTATACTGCACTTGGCATTTCAGAGCATACGTATCACAAAATGGCGATCGGCGCAGGCCTGCCGGCGGGGATCGCGGCTTGTGCCGGACTAGTGATCCTGACATACAGAAGGCTGTTTGACAAAAGAATCCGCAAAACCAGCTCGCCATCGGATATCCTGACGCTTATTCTGCTGCTGTTCATGATGCTGTCGGGCGTTGCGGCCACGTTTCTCAACATTGACTCGAAAGGATTTGATTACAGGGCAACAGTCGGGCCGTGGTTCAGGGAAATTGTTTTGTTCCGGCCTGACGCTTCTTTGATGGAGAGTGTCCCGCTATGGTTTAAGTTTCATATCATCATAGGGTACGTCGTTTTTATCCTCTGGCCGTTTACAAGATTGGTTCACGTGTTCAGCCTGCCCCTCAAGTATTTGACCCGCAGCTATGTTGTCTATCGGAAACGCACGTAAAAATCCCCCTGCAAGAGGGGGATTTTTTATGGTGAAAAAATAAAAACATAAGATATTTTCTGCCAAGGTAATGGCTGGGCGGCGGTGATTCCTGTTATGTTTTATGTGGAAATAATATCAACAAAAGGAGAGTGAAGAATGAAGCGGATTTTCCTCATTTTAGCCGCCTGTCTGATGACAAGCGCCGGCGTCCTGACACTCAGACATTCTCATGTATTAACCGGCGGCACAGCGGGACTGTCACTAAGCCTGTCGTACTTGTTTCATTCCTCATTTGCGATTATCTTCTTTCTGATCAATATCCCGTTTTATATATTTTCTCTCATCAGAATGGGAATCAAATTCACTCTATCCACCGTTTTTGCAGTCACTGTGCTGACTCTGTTTACCGGCGCGGATCACTGGCTGCCGCCGGTCTCTGTTTCACCGCTTGCCGGGGCGATTTGCGGCGGGGCGCTGATCGGGTTCGGCCTGTCGCTCATGTTTTATCATCAGGCATCGCTCGGCGGCGCCAATATCCTCGCTTTATTTCTGCAAAAGCGCTGCGGATGGAATCCGGGTGCCGTTAATTTCCTCTTCGATTTTGGCGTCGTGCTGGCCGGCATTTTTTCCGTCGGATTGCTGAAAGGGCTCTTCTCCTTAGTGTCGATAGCGGTCACCGGTCTGATCATCGGCATCTTCAAAAATAAAATCAAAGGCAGCTGCTCGCTCAATCCGGCATTGCTTCAGAACATCACAACCGGCCAGTCACAGGAAGTGTCATCATAATCCTTTCCGCTCGTGCGGAGAGGATTTTTCATATGTTTACAGGCCGGAAAACAGAGGGTATACAGAGATATCGGATCAGATGGGAGAGAGTCGGGATGCTGAAAAGGAGACTGGAATTTTGCTTTTTATATATGATGCTTATCGGAGCATATGTCATATGGTTTTTTCCGGTTTCCAGGCTTGAGTTTTACGGAGGGTTGCTTTGCTACGCAAGCATTATTTTGTTCAGCATCTATTCGTTAATTCTTGAAAACCGCACCTCGCAGCACACGCTGTTATGGATTCATATTCTTGTGTTTTTTCCGATCGCCGGGTACTTATTTTACCTTTTTTCCGGCCAGCTTTATGAAAAAGGCAAGCTGTTCAGGTCGAAACGGACATACAACCGGGAAAAGCTGAGAACGATATTTGATATGGAACAGACGCCCGATCTGTCCGGGCTGAAAGGAAATCAGAAGCGTTTCTTTCAATATTCAATCAAGGCGTCTCATATGAATATCAATACAAAAAGCAGGCTGAAGGTGCTCAAAAACGGGGATGAAACATTTCCGGAGCTGTTTGAAGCGCTCCGGTCGGCAGCATCATTTATACATATTGAGTATTACATGTTCAAATCAGACATGCTTGGGCACAAGATGATGGACATTATGATGGAAAAAGCGCGTCAAGGCGTGGAAGTGCGGTTTTTGTTCGACGCGGCCGGCAGCCTGAAGCTGGCCGGAAAAGACATTAAAAAACTGAAACGCGCGGGCGTGAACATCGTCCCGTTTCTGCCGCTGAAATACGGTTTTTTCAACCAAAAATTCAATTTCAGAAATCACCGCAAGATCGTCATCGTTGACGGGAAAACCGGTTTTGTCGGCGGGCTGAATGTCGGCAAGGAGTATATCGGCAAAGACCAAAGTGTCGGTTTTTGGCGGGACACCCATATGAAAGTCGAAGGAGAAATCGTTCAGACGCTCCACAGCATTTTTATGCTTGATTGGGAATACGTTTCGGATGAGGTGCTGATTGATCAGAAAGCATACAGCCGCCCGGTCCCTGCAGAAAGCGGCGGCGTCTATCAAGTCGTTCCGACGGGACCCGATATGAAGGAGCGGATGAGCGATCTGTATTATGCCATGATAGCGGCGGCCGAATCATCTGTATGGATCGCGACGCCTTATTTCGTGCCGAATGAGCCGATCCGCACAGCGCTAAAGGAGGCTGCTGCCAGAGGCGTCCGGGTGCGAGTCATGGTGCCGGAAACCAATGACGGATTTTTAACCCAGTACGCGACGAGATCGTATTTCCCCGAGCTTCTTCGCGAAGGAATCGAAGTCTATTCCTATCAAAAAGGCTTTATGCATCAAAAGGTGCTCATCACTGACGGAAACCTCGCCTCTGTCGGGACGGCGAACATGGACATGAGAAGCTTTCAGCTGAACTTTGAGGTCAATGTCTTTTTTACAGATCAAAAGGCGATCAAAGATCTTGAAGCGCATTATCTTGAGGATATGAGAGAGTCTGAGAAAATCAGCCCCGTCCGTTTCTATAAGCGCACATTATGGGAAAGAACGAAGGAATCCTTCGCGCGGTTATTTTCCGGCGTTTTATAAAAAACGCTTTTAAAACTCCTTGTGTATAGTATAATTGAGAAATATTATCATTAGGAACGAGGCACAAGGAGGACGGAATCGTGCTGCGACAATTTTTTTCTTATTATAAACCGTACAAAAAGCTGTTTTTTCTCGACTTCTTTTCTGCCATCGCCGGCGGATTGATGGAGCTGAGTTTTCCTCTGATTGTTAATTACTTTATCGATACATTGCTCCCGGGGCGGGATTGGCGTCTGATTATTTTGACTTCCGCTGCTTTATTCGGAGTCTACGCCCTCAGCTCGGCTCTTCAGTATGTTGTGACGTATTGGGGCCATATGCTCGGCATTAACATTGAAACCGATATGCGTAAAAAGCTTTTTGACCATCTGCAAAAGCTTTCGTTCAAATTTTACGATAACAACAAAACGGGCAGTTTAATGTCCAAGCTCACCAATGATTTGATGTATATCGGAGAAACCGCCCACCACGGGCCTGAAGACCTGTTTATCGCGATCATGACGATTTTGGGCGCGTTCGGTGTGATGCTGTTCATTAACTGGCAGCTCGCGCTGTTGACCTTTATCATTATGCCGGTCGTCATTTGGCTTGCTTTGTATTTTAATAAAAAAATGACCTCTGCGTTTACAAAACTGAACAAAGACGTCGGAGACTTCAGCGCGAGGGTCGAAAACAATATCGGCGGCATCCGTCTTGTTCAGGCTTTCAGCAATGAAGCGTTTGAAAAGCAGCGGTTTGACGTGAACAATCAGCGTTTCCGCAAAACAAAGCTGAGGTCATATAAAATCATGGCGAAAAACGGCTCGATCAGTTACATGCTGACAAGATTCGTCACGCTGTTCGTCCTGTTGTGCGGGACATGGTTCGTGATCCGCGGATCGTTATCTTACGGGGAATTCGTCGCTTTTGTGCTGCTGACGAACGTTCTGTTCCGTCCGATTGATAAAATCAATGCGATTATTGAGCTGTATCCGAGAGGCATAGCCGGTTTTAAAAGCTTTATAGAAATAATGGAAACGGAGCCTGATATCAAGGACGCCCCGAACGCGAGACATGTGTCCGGTTTAAAAGGGAATATCCGTTATGATGGTGTGTCATTCGGTTACGAAGAAAACAGCCCGGTTCTGTCGGGAATCAATTTGTCCATTCATGCAGGGGAGACAGTCGCATTCGTCGGGCCTTCGGGAGCCGGAAAATCAACGCTGACAAGTCTGCTGCCGCGTTTTTATGATCCGTCTGAAGGCGTGATTTCCATCGATGGAATTGATATTAAGGACATGACGCTGTCATCATTGCGCGGACAAATCGGCGTCGTCCAGCAGGATGTCTTTCTGTTTTCCGGCACATTGCGGGAAAACATTGCGTACGGGCGGCTCGATGCGTCTGAGGAGGAAATCCGGCAGGCCGTCCGCCAGGCGCATTTAGAGGAGCTGGTAAACGGGTATCCCGACGGTTTAAACACGGTGATCGGCGAGCGCGGCGTGAAGCTGTCAGGCGGGCAGAAGCAGCGGCTTTCCATCGCCAGAATGTTTTTGAAAAACCCGTCGATCCTAATTTTAGACGAGGCTACATCAGCCCTCGATACAGAAACGGAAGCCGCCATTCAAAAATCGCTGCAAGAGCTGTCTGAAGGACGCACGACGCTTGTGATCGCCCATCGGCTGGCTACGATTAAGGATGCGGACAGGATCGTCGTCGTCACGAAAGAAGGCATCGCTGAACAAGGTCATCATAAGGAACTGCTGGCATCCGGCGGCATATACCAGAGACTCCATCAGGCCCAATTCGGCGAGCTGATACATGAATAATGGAAAAAGGATAGACGAGCGGGGGCCGGGCAGCCTCCTGTCTATCCTTTTTTTATGTAGTCCGTATTTAATGGGCTTCTTTTTGCGCAGGTTCGATGATATGTTTGAAACGGTCAACAAGCTGCACCGCTTTCTTTCCTTCCACTACAATTAAATATTCTTGTTCTTTATGAGCCATTCTGAACGTTTCCAGCTCAATGATATCTTTGATTTTGCACATTGTTTTTTTAGAGTAGATATACAGCTCGTGGCCTCCCGTGTGGCAAAGCTGATAAAGCTGAAGCATGTTTCTTAAAGTGAACTTCTTAGCGGCTATTTTCAAAGATGTAATGTTTTTCATGTGTTTTCTCCTCCGTCTGATGGTCTGTTATTTCGGAAATTCCCCATATGAACGGGTGATAAACCTGGTTATGCCTTCCACCTCAGCACTCCGCCCGCCAGGCGTTTAACTCCGCGGATGGCGCTTAATTCTTCGACGAGCCGGAGCAGCGCCCGGTCTTTCTCTTTCGCCTCAATCATAAAATCGATGTCCGCATCCCATTGTCTGAACCGCTCCAGCACCGGCAGAATAAAATTCGCGTCCACATAGTCCGCATGACTGCGTACGGCTGATTCTGATTTTGGCGAGGAGAGATGGACCTTCGGCTTTAAGCCGATCCGCTGCCATGTTTTGATCATCCGCGGAAGAATGTCATCTAAATCAGCGTCATCGGCCGGATTGGCGTAAAAATGGTGATAATCAAACACAAACGGAATGCCTTCTTGCTCACATACACTGAGTGTTTCCTCGGACGTATATGTTTTATCATCGTTTTCTAAAGTCATCCGCTGTTTGATGACATCGGGAAGTTCTTTCAGATTCACGCGGAAACGGCCAAGCGCGCTTTGTTTGTCACCGTAAGCGCCTCCGACATGGATGTTGATGACGGAACGGTCCGCGATGCCCATTGCGTCCAGCATGTCATAATGATAGGCCATATCCTTGACCGCATTTGCGGTAATCTCCCGTTTCGGGCTTGTAAAAAGCGTGAATTGGTTCGGATGAAAGCTCGTTCTGAGGTCATATTTTCTGACCAGCCCGCCGATCTCACGAAACTCCTGGCGAAACGGCGTGACAAAATCCCACAGTACATCAGGGTGCGTGGCGAGCGGCACAATTGAGCTTGAGAACCTGTACAAAGGGATGCCGTGGCCGACCACATAGTGGAGGGTGCGCAGCGTATTGGTAAGATTTGCTTTCGTCACAGAAAGCAGAGCGTCTTTCCGCTCACTGCGGGAAAGCTTGGTATAGCGCGCATATGTTAAGGTTTTGGCGGGGGACGCGTCCCAAAGGCACATGGCGTTTGCGACGAATCCGAATCTGAACAGCATATGGTTTCTCCTTTATAAAAAGTAAGATATGGCCTTTCCCAGCCATTCTGCAGGAAGCTGTCTGACGGAGCGCTGTTTCACTTTTTCTAATGTGAGAAGCTCGGATTTTTCGATGTCCTGCTTTATGGTTGAAAGCACTTCCTTTGTAAAGGCCTCATCATGAATGATGACATTTACCTCCTCATTCCAGAACAGGCTCCGTTTATCAAAATTCGGCGTGCCGATAATGCTGATGCGGTCATCTATAATGAAGGCTTTAACATGATAAAAGCCTTGATAATACCGATAGATGAGGCAGCCGGCCTTCAGGAGCTCGGGATAATAGGTAAAAGCTGTTTCCCGAACGAGCGGGTGATCTGATTTCATCGGAACGATCAAGATGACTTTGACGCCTTTTCGGCAGGCTGAAATAAGCGCTTCCTGAAGCTTTTTGCTCGGTACATAATAAGGCGTGCCGATGATGATTTTTTTCTCCGCCTTACGGATGCAGTTTTCATAATGCGATTCAAGCGAAAAACCGTCAGATGCATATGTCCTATGAGAGATATTCCCTTCGGATAATGCCGGATAAACCCCGGATGATTCGGGTGTTTTTCCGGTGTTTCGTTTCAGGTCGCTTACAAAAAGAGTCTGAAGATCCGCCGTGCCTTCGCCGGTCATCCGCAGGTGATAATCCTCCCAGTTTCCGAACTTCGCTTTTTTTCCGAGGTACTCTTCAGCGATATTAAAGCCGCCGACATAGCCGATTTTGCCGTCAATGACGGTCACTTTCCGGTGATTCCGTTTTTGCAGCCTGAAAAAAAGAAAGGGAAATGCCGGTTTATTTAGAAAATGAACGTGAACGCCGGCTTTTTTCATCGTTTGAATGGAAGGCTTTTTCACTTGGCGGCTGCCCGCCCAATCGAGCAGCAGATATACGGAGACGCCGGCCCGGGCCTTTTCTTTCAATAAATCAAACATCTCATGGCTGACTTGGTCGTTCTTCATAATAAAAAACATCATATGAATAGAAGAGACGGCTTGGCGGATATCAGCCGTCATCTGCTGCACAAGCTCGCTGCCGCAGTGAATGAGTGTGATATCACTTTTTTTGGGGTCAAAAACGGGCTCATACGCCTGTTTTTTGTACGCCGCCCGGCCAAGCAGCATATCAAGCAGCATAAGTGCGATCAATATGATAAAAATGACAAGCAACACAAAAATGACCTTCATACCGACGCTCCTTTCCGAAGTATCCGTAGTGTGCCCTGAGAATGTGAATTTAATTATTGACTGAACACTCATTCATTATTTATGATAAAGTAAAGATATGACAATGAAGAGGGGAATCAGAACAAAGGGGGAGACAAGATGAACGCATTTCTCATGGTAAACGCGCTGCTGTTTTCAGCTGTAACCGCTTACGCCGTTTATTTATTCGTTTACCTGATCAGAACGAGGATCGCTTATATTAAGCTCGGCCAAAGGGAAGAATTTGATAAACGCCTGAAAGAACGTCTTCAGAAGATATGGGTGAATGTGTTCGGACAGAAAAAATTGCTGAAAGATAAAAAGAGCGGAATCATCCACGTTCTGTTTTTTTACGGTTTTATACTCGTTCAGTTCGGCGCAATTGATTTTATTCTGAAAGGGCTGCTTCCTGACCGGCATCTGCCGTTCGGCCCGCTTTATCCGGCATTTACCTTTTTTCAGGAAATCGTCACGTTTCTGATTTTAATCGCCGTAGTCTGGGCGTTTTACCGGCGCTACATTGAAAAGCTCGTCAGATTGAAACGCGGGTTTAAAGCGGGGCTTGTCCTGCTGTTTATCGGCGGACTGATGGTGACGGTGCTGCTCGGGAACGCCATGAACCTTTTATGGCACGATCATTCTCTGTCTTGGACGGAACCGATCGCTTCCTCCATTGCGTTTGTGCTCGGCAGTCTTTCAGCGCCGGCGGCCGCCGCCGTATTTTATGTTTCATGGTGGCTTCATCTGTTGTTTTTGCTCAGCTTTTTAGTGTACGTGCCGCAATCAAAGCATGCGCACTTAATTGCGGGTCCGGCGAATGTGTTCCTCAGCAGGCTGGATTCAAAAGGAAAGCTGGAAAAAATCGATTTTACCGATGAGACGAAAGAAAGCTACGGCGTCGGAAAGATTGAAGACTTCCGCCGCTCTCAGCTTGTCGACCTTTACGCCTGCGTCGAATGCGGCCGCTGTACAAATATGTGTCCGGCCTCCGGTACGGGCAAGATGCTCTCGCCGATGGACCTCATTTTAAAGCTCAGAGACCATTTGACGGAAAAAGGCGCTGCCGTGACGTCAAAATCTCCGTGGGTGCCCGCGCCCGTTTTTCAGCACACGAAGGCGAATCAGCTCGCCGCGGCTTCCTCTGGGGGAGGATCGCGTGAAGCGGCGGCAGCCATTGATTACAACCCGAGCTTAATCGGCGAGGTCATCACGGAAGAGGAGATTTGGGCGTGCACCACTTGCCGCAACTGTGAAGATCAATGTCCGGTCATGAATGAACACGTTGATAAAATTATCGATCTGCGCCGCTATCTTGTGCTTACGGAAGGGAAGATGGACAGCGACGCGCAGCGGGCCATGACAAGCATTGAAAGACAGGGAAACCCGTGGGGCTTAAACCGGAAAGAGCGGGAGAACTGGCGGGAGCAGGCTGATACAGAGATTCCGACAGTGAAAGAAATGAAAAAACAAGACAAAGAGTTCGACTATTTGTTTTGGGTCGGCTCAATGGGTTCCTACGACAACAGGAGCCAAAAGATTGCCGTTTCATTTGCAAAGCTGCTCAATGAAGCGGGCGTATCCTTTGCGATTCTCGGCAATAAGGAAAAAAACTCAGGCGATACGCCGCGCCGTTTGGGCAACGAGTTTCTGTTCCAAGAGCTGGCGGAACACAACATCGGCGAATTTGAAAAACACGGAATCAAAAAAATCGTCACAATTGATCCGCACGCCTATAATATGTTCAAAAATGAATACCCTGATTTCGGATTCCGGGCCGAAGTCTATCATCATACTGAATTATTAGCCGAGCTTGTGTCACAGGGGAAACTAAAACCGCTTCACCCGGTCAATGAAACGATTACCTTCCATGACTCGTGCTATTTAGGAAGATACAACGAAGTGTATGAGCCGCCGAGAGCGATCTTAAAAGCCATTCCGGGCGTTCAATTGAAGGAAATGGAGCGCAGCCGCGAAAACGGGATGTGCTGCGGCGCCGGGGGAGGGCTCATGTGGATGGAAGAAGAAACGGGAGCGAGGATCAACACGGCCCGGACTGAGCAGGCGCTTTCTGTCAGTCCGACGGTCATCAGCTCCGGATGTCCGTACTGTCTGACCATGCTCGGTGACGGTACGAAAGCGAAAGAAGCCGAAGACGCGATCGGCACTTATGATGTCAGTGAATTGCTCGCCATGTCTGTATTCGGCGCCGAAAAACAAGAGTCTTTATAGAAAGAAGCGGGCCGCCGGCGCATATGCCGGCGGCTTTGTTTTCGCACATCAGCCGATTTATGAAGGGAAGGCTCTAAAATTTCTTAAATTACGCTGTTTAGGGTAGCATATTCTGTTTTAATTTGTTTATAATGAGAGGTATGGTTTATGAACAAAACAATACAAATTCGTTCTTATTATAGGATAGAAACAGATACATATAAGTAATAGAAAGGGAGTGTCCGACCTTGAGTATCAAACAATATTCTCAGGAACAGCTGAAGCAGATGGCTTTAGTTGAAATCGCTCACGAAATTTTCTCAGAACATAAAAAACCGGTTCCGTTCCAGGAGCTGCTGAATGAAATGATCTCCTTGCTCGGTGTTACGAAAGAGGAACTGGGCGACCGTATCGCCCAATTTTATACAGACCTCAACATTGACGGCCGCTTTATTGCTCTGTCAGATCAGACATGGGGGCTCCGCAGCTGGTATCCGTACGATCAGCTGGACGAAGAAACACAGCCGACTGTAAAAGCGAAAAAGAAAAAAGCGAAAAAAGCCGTTGAGGAAGATCTCGACCTTGATGAATTCGAGGAAGTTGATGAAGATGACATCGATCTCGATGAAATGGAAGAAGATATTGACCTTGACGCAGACAGCTTTGACGACGAAGATATCGATGAAGAAGATGACGACGAGCTTGAGATTGAAGATGAGATGATTGAAGAAGATGAGGAAGATTATGATGATGAGGAAGAGGATCGCAAAGACTGATTTTATATCAGCAAAACGATCTTGACTTTCATTGTCGAACTATGTAGTATGTATTTTGGGCTCTTCAAAAAGAAGAGAATTCATAAGAGTGCTACGCTCCCTTTCAAGAAATTGAAAGGGAGCTTTCTTATTTTCATCTCCCAAATTCTTTTACACATCATTTGTTTTTAGTGAAATGATTTTCTATAAAACGGCACATTTTAAGGAATGTAGCGCAGACCGAAGAGAGGAGCAAACGAAATGACGAAATATATTTTTGTAACCGGGGGAGTTGTATCATCACTCGGAAAAGGAATTGTGGCAGCATCACTTGGCCGCCTTTTGAAAAACAGAGGCATGAGCGTCACCATCCAAAAATTTGACCCTTATATCAACGTTGACCCGGGAACGATGAGCCCGTACCAGCACGGTGAGGTATTCGTTACCGATGACGGCGCTGAGACTGACCTTGACTTAGGGCATTATGAGCGGTTCATTGACATTAATCTGAACAGATTCAGCAACGTGACGACAGGTAAAATCTATTCTGCCGTATTGAAAAAAGAGCGCCGCGGGGACTACCTCGGCGGAACGGTTCAGGTCATTCCGCACATCACAAATGAACTGAAAGACCGTGTTTACCGTGCAGGCAAAGAAACAAACGCAGATGTAGTCATTACTGAGATCGGCGGAACAGTGGGAGACATCGAATCTCTTCCGTTCCTTGAAGCCATCCGTCAAATGAAAAGCGACATCGGCCATGAAAACGTGATGTACATTCACTGTACGCTTGTTCCGTACATCAAAGCGGCGGGCGAGCTGAAAACAAAACCGACGCAGCACAGCGTAAAAGAGCTGAGAAGCCTCGGTATTCAGCCTAATATCATCGTTGTGCGCACGGAAATGCCGATTTCTCAAGATATGAAAGATAAAATTGCGCTCTTCTGCGATATTGACACGAAAGCGGTCATCGAGTGTGAAGATGCGGACAACCTTTACTCCATCCCGCTTAACCTTCAGGAGCAGGGACTCGATAAGCTTGTCTGCGATCATATGAAATTAGAATGCAAAGACCCGGATATGACGGAATGGAAAGACCTTGTCACGAAAGTGAAAAACTTGTCTAAAACCATTACAATCAGCCTTGTCGGTAAATACGTCGAGCTTCAGGACGCTTACATTTCAGTCGTTGAATCACTGCGCCACGCGGGCTATGCGTTTGACGCTGATGTGAAGATCAAATGGATTAACGCCGAAGAAGTGACAGAAAGCAATATTCAAGAGCTGACTGGCGGCACAGACGGAATCATCGTGCCCGGCGGTTTCGGGGACCGCGGCGTAGAAGGGAAAATCATCGCCGCCAAGTATGCGCGTGAGAATAAAATTCCGTTCTTCGGCATCTGCCTCGGTATGCAGATTGCATCCATTGAATATGCGCGAAACGTATTAGGCCTGGAAGGGGCTCACTCTGCGGAGATCGATCCGTCCACTCCTTATCCGATCATCGACCTTCTGCCAGAACAAAAAGATGTCGAGGATCTTGGAGGAACGCTTCGTCTCGGACTGTACCCTTGTAAGCTTCAGGAAGACACGAAAGCCTTCGAAGCGTATGCGGATGAAGTGGTATACGAACGCCACCGCCACCGTTATGAATTCAACAACGAATACAGACAGCAAATGGAAGAGAACGGTTTTGTGTTCTCAGGAACAAGCCCTGACGGCCGTCTTGTGGAAATCATCGAGCTGAAAGACCATCCTTGGTATGTCGCTTGCCAGTTCCACCCTGAGTTCAAATCAAGACCGACAAGACCGCAGCCTTTATTCAAAGACTTTATCGGCGCTTCCGTACAAGCTGCAGAACAGAAGTAATAAAAAAAGACTTGCCTCCTTTAAAAGCGGCAAGTCTTTTTTCTGCATCAGGCATATTCCTGCATCATTTCCTTTAACGTAAAGGACAGCGCGTGATAGACATACAGGCCTGTCATTAATGAAGGAAAGCCGTATCTTGTCCCGTCTTCATCGGGCAGAAGCGGCATTTTTAATTTGCTGTCAATATGAACATCACAAAATTCCTCAATCCCGGTTTGATCTTTGATGACAGGAGATACGCAAACGAGGCCGACCCCTTTTTCATAAAGCTTTTGAGCCAGCACCTGTTCTTCAGCCGTGCCCGGACCTGAACAAAACATCAGCACCCTGTCGCTTTCTGTAATCGAATCAGCTGTATCCGGAAACGCTTTGACAGAAGGCATCGGTTCTGAGCCGAGCTCCGCCTCGCACAAAATGCCCTGCATCTCATTTGCGCCGTATAAATAAATGGTATGACCGCTGACGGCTGCCTGCGCCAGCAGGCGCGCGCCGTCTTCTATTGCATCGGACTCCTTATCCTGAATGCGGGAAAAAATGCCTGCAAGCTGCGTCGTAAATATCTTTAACATGAGTGAAACCTCCTTTACACATACAAGAACAGTATACAACAAAAGAGAAAATGCTCAGAAAATGTCGGAAAGTAGACTATTATAATTAAAGGAAATGTGAAAATCAAACAGAATACATAAACAACTGCTTCCTTTTGACGAAAATGATAATATTGGGGTGTAAAATGATGAATGAAAAGATTTTAATCGTAGATGACCAATACGGTATACGCATATTGCTCAATGAAGTGTTCCATAAAGAAGGGTACCAGACGTTTCAGGCCGCCAACGGCATACAGGCGCTGGACATCGTAACGAAAGAACGGCCTGATCTCGTGCTTTTAGATATGAAAATCCCCGGCATGGACGGAATCGAAATTCTCAAGCGCATGAAGATGATCGACGAATCCATCCGCGTCATTATCATGACCGCTTACGGAGAACTCGATATGATTAAGGAATCAAAAGAGCTCGGAGCGCTGACTCATTTTGCGAAACCTTTTGACATTGATGAGATCAGAGACGCGGTGAAAAAATATTTACCTCTAAAATCGAATTAATAAAATTAGAAACAATTATGTCATTGTGTTGCCGATTTGTCGAAAAGTTGGTATCCTAGAGATGGAGAAAAAGCGATCTGTTGTTTTACATATGACAGGTTTTTATGGTCATGCTATAGGTGGAAAGCTTTTTTCGAGAAGAAGCAAATCAGGCTACATAAGGAGGACTTTCGACATGCCTTTAGTTTCAATGACGGAAATGTTGAATACAGCTAAAGAAAAAGGATATGCTGTTGGACAATTTAACTTAAATAACCTTGAGTTCACTCAAGCTATTTTACAAGCAGCAGAAGAGGAAAAATCCCCGGTTATTCTTGGTGTTTCAGAAGGCGCGGGACGCTACATGGGCGGCTTCAAAACAGTGGTTGCCATGGTTAAAGCTCTTATGGAAGAATACAAAGTGACAGTTCCTGTCGCGATTCACTTAGACCACGGTTCAAGCTTTGAATCTTGTGCGAAAGCGATTCATGCAGGTTTCACTTCTGTAATGATCGACGCATCTCACCATCCGTTTGAGGAAAACGTAGCAACTACAGCTAAAGTGGTTGAGCTTGCTCATTTCCACGGCGTTTCAGTTGAAGCTGAACTTGGAACTGTAGGCGGACAGGAAGATGACGTGATCGCTGAAGGCGTAATCTATGCTGACCCTAAAGAGTGTCAAGAACTTGTAGAGCGCACTGGCATCGACTGCCTTGCACCTGCACTGGGTTCTGTTCACGGCCCTTACAAAGGCGAACCGAACCTCGGTTTCAAAGAAATGGAAGATATCGGCAAATCAACCGGCCTTCCGTTAGTACTTCACGGCGGTACAGGAATTCCGACTGCCGACATTAAAAAATCAATCTCACTTGGTACGGCTAAAATCAACGTAAACACTGAAAACCAAATTTCTTCTGCAAAAGCTGTCCGCGAAACATTGGCAGCTAAGCCGAACGAATACGATCCTCGTAAATATCTTGGACCTGCTCGTGAAGCGATCAAAGAAACGGTTATCGGCAAAATGCGTGAGTTCGGTTCTTCAAACCAAGCTTAATCCAATGTAACATCCATAAACCGCCTGACAGCATTGACAGGCGGTTTTATGTCTTACCTTTAGAAAGCGCAATCATGTTTTACAGTTCTGAAAATTTATTACTGGGGAGGCTTTCCTTATGTTATTTTTCATTGATACAGCAAACATTGACGAGATTAAAGAAGCTTATGAACTTGGCGTTCTTGCCGGAGTTACGACAAACCCTAGTTTAGTGGCGAAAGAAGCTGACGTGTCTTTCCATGACAGACTTCGTGAGATTACGGAAGTCGTGAGCGGATCAGTAAGCGCGGAAGTCATTTCCCTGAATGCTGAAGAAATGATTGAAGAAGGTAAAGAACTTGCGAAAATCGCGCCGAATATTACGGTGAAAATCCCGATGACGTCTGAAGGGTTAAAAGCCGTAAAAGCGCTGAGCGACCTGAACATTAAAACAAACGTAACGCTCATTTTCAGCGCCAACCAGGCGCTTTTGGCGGCAAGAGCCGGGGCGACTTATGTATCTCCGTTCTTAGGCCGTCTGGATGACATCGGCCATAACGGTCTTGAACTGATTTCAGAAATAAGACAGATTTTTGATATTCATGACATTGATACACAAATCATCGCAGCTTCCATCCGTCATGCGCAGCACGTGACTGAAGCCGCTTTACGCGGTGCGCATATCGGTACGATGCCGCTGAAAGTCATTCACCAGCTGACGAAACATCCGTTAACGGATAAAGGCATCGAGCAATTCTTGGCTGACTGGAATAAATAAGGGGCGAAAAGGGCGGCAAACCGGTTGCATCCGTTTGCCGCACCCTTATGTTTTCCTGTTTGGCAGCGGGCCTTCAGTATCAAAGTGAAGAGTGTGTTTCCCCGGAATATGAACCCGGCGGGCCTCTGTGCATCCTGTGTTAAAAATGCCCCGCAAAGCTTCGCTATTTTCTTCCTGTTATTTTATAATGTCCTTGTATTCTTTCTCTTCGAATTGGCTACATTTTGGACAAGAGCTTTATTTGCAGAGACAGAATAAAATGCCATTTTATTTACGCTCCGCAGCTATCTTCTTATGGAAGGAGACTATCATGGAAAAGTTGAATATTGCCGGCGGCGATCCGTTAAACGGAACCGTACATATCAGCGGTGCGAAAAACAGCGCCGTCGCATTGATACCCGCAACCATTCTGGCAAATTCCGAAGTAACGATCGAAGGGCTTCCGGAGATCTCAGATATTGAAACGCTGCGTGACCTGCTGAAAGAAATCGGCGGAAACGTCCATTTTGAAAAAGGAGAAATGGTCGTTGACCCTTCCCCGATGATCAGCATGCCGCTTCCCAACGGCAAAGTGAAAAAACTCCGCGCTTCCTATTACTTAATGGGCGCGATGCTCGGCCGCTTCAAACAGGCGGTCATCGGACTGCCGGGCGGATGCCATCTCGGTCCGCGGCCGATTGACCAGCATATCAAAGGGTTTGAGGCGCTTGGAGCGGAAGTCACCAATGAACAAGGCGCGATTTATCTGCGCGCCGAAAGGCTGAGAGGCGCACGGATTTATTTAGATGTCGTCAGCGTCGGAGCGACGATTAATATCATGCTTGCCGCTGTACTGGCTGAAGGTAAAACCGTGATAGAAAACGCCGCCAAGGAACCTGAGATTATTGATGTTGCCACATTGCTCACCAGCATGGGCGCAAAGATCAAAGGTGCGGGAACCAATGTAATCAGAATCGACGGCGTAAAAGAGCTGCACGGATGCAGGCATACGATCATTCCGGACAGAATTGAGGCGGGCACCTTTATGATCGCCGGCGCCGCGATGGGGAAAGAAGTCATTATTGATAATGTTATACCGACTCACCTGGAGTCTTTAACGGCGAAGCTCAGGGAAATGGGTTTTTACATTGAGGCGAGTGACGATCAGCTTCTTATGCTCGGCGGGCAGAAGCAGATAAAACCGGTCGACGTGAAAACGCTTGTTTACCCGGGATTCCCGACAGATCTTCAGCAGCCGATGACATCTCTGTTAACGAGAGCCAGCGGCACGAGCGTCGTAACCGACACCATCTACTCGGCCCGATTTAAACATATTGATGAGCTGAGACGGATGGGGGCCAATATGAAAGTGGAAGGCAGGTCGGCCATTATCACCGGTCCTGCCGAGCTTCAGGGCGCAAAAGTAAAGGCGAGCGATCTGCGTGCAGGCGCTTGTCTGGTCGTCGCCGGGCTCATGGCTGACGGCGTAACCGAAATTACCGGTCTTGAGCATTTAGACCGCGGCTACAGCAATCTTGAGAAAAAACTCGAAGGTCTGGGCGCCACAATCTGGCGGCAAAGGCTGACGGACGAAGAGATAGAACAGCTCCAAAATTCATAGAAATGCGGACTTTTGAGAGGAGATCGTGTTGAAATGGAAAGAAGCTTATCGATGGAATTGGTTCGAGTCACTGAAGCGGCGGCTTTAGCATCTGCCAGATGGATGGGCCGCGGGAAAAAAGATGAAGCTGATGATGCGGCGACAAGCGCAATGCGTGACGTGTTTGACACGGTGCCGATGAAAGGCACGGTCGTGATCGGGGAAGGCGAGATGGATGAAGCGCCGATGCTTTACATCGGCGAAAAGCTCGGAAACGGATACGGCCCGCGCGTCGATGTCGCCGTCGATCCTCTTGAAGGCACAAACATCGTAGCGAGCGGCGGCTGGAATGCGCTGACGGTGATCGCGGTCGCCGACCATGGAACATTGCTGAACGCCCCGGATATGTATATGGAAAAAATCGCGGTCGGTCCCGAAGCGGTAGGCTGCATCGATATCGAAGCGCCTGTCATTGATAACTTAAAAGCCGTTGCGAAAGCGAAAAACAAAGACATTGAAGATGTCGTGGCAACCATTTTAAATCGTGACAGACACGAAAAAATCATCTCTGAATTGCGTGAGGCGGGCGCCAGAATCAAACTGATCAACGACGGCGATGTCGCGGGCGCCATCAATACGGCCTTTGACCATACGGGAGTAGATATTCTCTTCGGTTCAGGCGGGGCTCCTGAAGGCGTGCTGTCTGCCGTTGCGTTAAAAGCGCTCGGCGGCGAAATCATCGGCAGGCTTCTGCCGCAAAGTGCGGAAGAGCAGGCCCGCTGTGAGCGAATGGGCCTTGATGTATCCAAAGTGCTCCGGATGGAGGACCTTGTGAGAGGGGATGACGCCATTTTTGCCGCAACGGGCGTCACGGACGGAGAGCTGCTGAAAGGCGTTCAGTTCAAAGGCTCCGTCGGCACGACTGAAAGCCTGGTCATCCGGGCGAAATCAGGAACGGTCCGATTCGTTGACGGAAGACACAGCCTGAAGAAAAAACCAAATCTTGTGATCCGGCCATAAATAGAGAAAAGCGGGACGGAAAGTCCCGCTTTTCTTTTGCAAAAAAGAGTCAACCCTATCATTTATATGTCAAAGCATTATTTAAGTTGAATAATTTTTTGAAATGAGGTAAAAATAAAGAGTGCTGCGATTTTTCTGTGTCATTCCTTCTTTTGAGTACTGGGAAATTTTCAAATTCTACCGCATACAGACGATATAAATATTGATCTTCTCAAGTTTTTGTCCTCGCTTCCTTCAAAACTCATTAAGACATTCCTTTTTTAAAAAAGCGCCGATCATGGGTGGAAGTGTTACCGATAGAAGTTCCTGAACGTTTTATAAAAGAATGTGCTTTGGCGGAATCATGCGAAGCAGCCGATTTGAATGAAAACAGCAATACATTGACTATGAAAAGCGTGGTGTTTTTATGAAAGACGTATCTATTTCCTCTTTGGAAAATATGAAATTAAAAGAACTATATGAACTGGCCAGACATTATAAAATCTCCTACTACAGCAAACTGACTAAAAAAGAATTAATCTTTGCCATCCTGAAAGCCAACGCCGAGCAGGAGGATCTTCTGTTTATGGAAGGCGTGCTCGAAATCATCCAATCGGAAGGATTCGGCTTCCTCAGACCGATTAATTACTCGCCAAGCTCAGAAGACATCTACATTTCTGCTTCCCAGATCCGCCGCTTTGATTTAAGAAACGGTGACAAAGTATCCGGCAAGGTGCGTCCTCCGAAAGAAAACGAACGCTATTACGGACTTTTGCACGTTGAAGCGGTAAATGGAGACGATCCGGAATCTGCGAAAGAGCGCGTTCATTTTCCCGCGCTGACTCCGCTTTATCCGGACCGCCAAATGGTGCTTGAGACGAAACCGAATTATCTCTCAACAAGAATTCTCGATATGATGGCTCCCGTCGGTTTCGGCCAGCGCGGTCTGATCGTGGCGCCGCCGAAAGCCGGTAAAACCATGCTGTTAAAAGAAATCGCTAACAGCATTACGACAAATCAGCCTGACGCTGAATTGATCGTTCTCTTAATTGATGAAAGACCGGAAGAAGTAACGGATATTGAACGTTCCGTAGCGGGCGATGTCGTCAGCTCGACGTTCGATGAAGTGCCGGAAAATCACATTAAGGTAGCGGAGCTTGTGCTTGAACGGGCGATGCGTCTCGTTGAACACAAAAAAGACGTTATCATTCTGATGGACAGCATTACCCGCCTGGCACGGGCCTACAACCTCGTTATCCCGCCAAGCGGACGTACGCTTTCCGGCGGGATTGACCCGGCTGCGTTCCATCGTCCGAAGCGCTTTTTCGGTGCCGCGAGAAACATTGAAGAGGGCGGCAGCCTGACCATTTTGGCGACGGCGCTCGTAGACACGGGCTCCCGGATGGATGACGTCATCTATGAAGAGTTTAAAGGAACGGGCAACATGGAGCTTCACCTTGACCGTTCTCTTGCGGAAAGACGGATTTTCCCGGCGATCGATATCCGCCGCTCCGGCACGCGGAAGGAAGAGCTGCTCGTGCCGAAAGAGCATCTTGACCGTCTATGGGCGATCCGCAAATCGATGTCTGATTCTCCGGACTTCGCAGAGAAGTTTATGAGAAAAATGAAAAAAACAAAAACGAATCAGGAATTCTTCGATCTGATCAACCAAGAATGGAAGCAGGCAAACCTTTCATCATCAGCCCGCCGCTGATAAAAAATGTATTTGCAAATGCAGTAAATGACTGATATAATTCTCTCATATGCGTTCCGGATTCGCTCCGGAATAATAACTCTGTTTCCACACGGGATTCAGGGCGGAAGGAGATGGATACAATGAAAGCAGGAATTCATCCTAATTTCAAAAAAGCAACAGTTAAATGCGCTTGCGGAAATGAATTTGAAACAGGCTCAGTAAAAGAAGAGGTACGCGTTGAGATTTGCTCTGAATGCCACCCATTCTACACTGGACGTCAAAAATTCGCTTCTGCTGATGGTCGTGTTGATCGCTTTAACAAAAAATACGGTCTTAAGTAATAATAGATTTTACAGGCAGGCAAGAATTGCTTCTTGCCTGTTTTTTATGTCCATAAACAGGAAAAAAAGGGGAGCGGATAGCCTATGTACATAATGAAGCAAAGCGGATGGCTTGAGCTGATATGCGGCAGCATGTTCTCTGGGAAATCAGAAGAGCTGATCCGCAGAGTGAAAAGAGCGACATATGCGAAGCAGGAGGTCAAGGTGTTCAAACCTGCCATTGATAATCGCTACAGTGAGGAGGCTGTCGTTTCTCACAACGGCACATCCATGACAAGCCACGTCATCTCGTCTTCGGCTGAAATATGGGATCATATCAGTGAAAGCACGGACGTCATCGCGGTAGATGAAGTGCAGTTTTTCGGCGAATCGATCATCGGCGACTTATCCTTGCTTGCGGATAAAGGCTATCGTGTCATCGCGGCCGGACTTGATATGGATTTCCGGGGAGAGCCGTTCGGCGTGGTGCCGAATCTGATGGCGGTTGCCGAATCAGTGACGAAGCTGCAGGCGGTCTGCTCCGTTTGCGGGTCGCCGGCAAGCCGTACGCAGCGTTTGATTGACGGGAAGCCCGCTTCCTATGATGATCCGGTCATTTTAGTCGGCGCGTCGGAGTCATACGAAGCGAGATGCAGACATCACCACGAAGTGCCGAAAAAACAGACTGATAAATAACCCTTTTCATGAAAACATCGGTAAAAAATCCGGTGTTTTTTTGACGGTTTTTCAAAAATTGTAGTTAATTAACTTAAAAAAGAGTATGAAAAAATTAAGTAATTTTCATCTCTTGAATTTTCATTTTTACAGGCATAAAATGACTAAGTAATGTAAATAGTTATGAGACATTGTTCGAATAATTGTCAAAAAAAGATATAGCAGATCGCGATCACACTAGCCAAAATGGGTAATTACTTAACTTTGTTAACTATTTGAAGAAAGAAGGAGATTTTCTTGAATAATATTAAAGTAACGAAGG
This sequence comes from Bacillus sp. SYZHCR11, assembly GCF_057196865.1. Taxonomy (NCBI): domain Bacteria; kingdom Bacillati; phylum Bacillota; class Bacilli; order Caryophanales; family Bacillaceae; genus Bacillus; species Bacillus sp. SYZHCR11. The sequence continues at coordinate 602,329 of NZ_JBXUND010000002.1, read as the reverse complement.
AAGGCAACTTAGAAACTACTTTAAGAGGAAAAGAAGTTCTATCTATCCCTACTTTAAATAAAGGTGTTGCGTTTTCAGCAGAAGAAAGAAAAAGCCTTGGATTAGACGGGCTGCTTCCTCCGACCATTCTGTCTCTTGATGAGCAGGCAAAACGCGCATACGAGCAGTTTCAAGCTCAGCCGGACCGCCTTCGCCAAAACGTGTATTTGAATGATTTGCAAAACCGTAACGAAGTTCTTTTCTTTAAATTGCTTCAAAACCATCTTCGTGAAATGCTGCCGGTTGTTTACACACCGACTGTCGGTGAAGCGATTCAAGAATACAGCCATGAGTACAGAAGACCTCAAGGGATTTACCTTTCTATCGACAATGTAGAAGGAATCGAAGAGGCATTTGAAAACCTTCATGCCACTGCCGGAGATATTGATCTGATCGTTGCGACAGACTCAGAAAGCATCCTCGGAATCGGTGACTGGGGTGTAGGCGGTATCAACATCGCCATCGGTAAATTAGCCGTATACACAGCTGCTGCCGGTATTGACCCAAGCCGTGTTATTCCTGTCGTTCTTGACGTCGGTACGAACAATGAAAAACTTCTGAACGATCCTTTATACATCGGTAACCGCCATGAACGTATCCAAGGCGAACGTTATGAAGCTTTCATTGACGCTTATGTAAAAGCTGCGCTTAAATATTTCCCTAAAGCTCTTCTTCACTGGGAAGACCTTGGAAACAAAAACGCGCGCAATATCATGAAGAAATACAACCATGAAATTCTTACATTCAACGATGACATTCAAGGAACAGGCGCGATTACGCTTGCAGGTGTGCTTGCGGCTATGAAGAAAACAGGCGCGTCTATTAAAGACCAGCGTGTGGTTGTCTTCGGTGCGGGATCTGCCGGAATCGGAATCGCTGACCAAATCCGCGACACTATGGTGCTTGCCGGTCTTTCTGAAGAAGAAGCCAACAAAGCGTTCTACACAATGGACTACAGAGGCTTGTTAATTGAAGGTATGGAAAACATTCTTGATTTCCAAGAGCCGTACCTGCGCACAGCTGAAGAAATTAAAGATTGGAAACGCGATGAAAACGGACAAATTCCTTTCATTGAAGTGATCCGTCAAGCGAAACCGACAATCTTAATCGGTACATCAGGCCAAAGCGGCGCGTTCAGTGAAGAAATCGTCAAAGAAATGGCAAAACACGTTGAGCGTCCGGTCATCATGCCGATGTCTAACCCGACACCGCTTGCTGAAGCCGTTCCTAGCGATCTATTCAAATGGACTGACGGCAAAGTGCTTGTGGCGACAGGAAGCCCGTTTGACAATGTAGAGTACAATGGCGTTTCTCATGAAATCGGACAATCTAACAACGCATTCGCGTTCCCTGGACTTGGTCTCGGTTCAATCGTTGTAGAAGCGAAAGTGATTACTCCTGCAATGTTTGCGGCAACTGCTGACGCAATCGCAGAAAGCGTTGATTTTGAAACACCGGGTGCAGGCCTTCTGCCGAGCATGAGCGACTTACAAGAAGTTTCAATTAAAGTTGCGATCGCCGTAGCGGAAACTGCCATTAAAGAAGGCGTGGCAAACCGCATTCCTGAGAATGTAGAACAAGCCGTTCTTGATGCAATGTGGAAACCGCAATATAAACAAGTTATCGCTAAATAATTTTTACGATTAATTTTACAGTCCGAGGGAAAGCTTTTATGTAAAGGCTAAAGTATACGGACATTAAGGATTTGGAGGAGAATATTTTGAGCTTCTTAGATATTTTAATCCTCCTGGCGCCGATCTTTTTCGTGATCGTGCTGGGATGGTTCGCAGGTCGCTTCGGAAGTTATGACGCGAAGTCAGCAAAAGGGGTAAGCACCTTAGTTACGAAGTACGCGCTTCCGGCGCATTTTATCGCAAGTATTTTAACCACTTCAAGAAGTGCGTTTTTATCACAGGTTCCTTTAATGATCGCTTTGATCATTGGGATTGTCGGATTCTTTATCGTCATTTTGTTGGTTTGCAAATTTATCTTCAAGTATGATTTAACGAATTCATCTGTATTTTCTTTAAACTCTGCACAGCCGACATTTGCATTTATGGGTATTCCGGTACTCGGAAGCTTATTCGGAGCAAACGAAGTAGCGATTCCTATCGCCGTTACGGGTATCGTGGTTAACGCCATCCTTGACCCGCTTGCGATCATTATCGCTACTGTCGGAGAGTCATCTAAGAAACAAGACAGCGAAAACGAGAACTTCTGGAAAATGACTGGTAAGTCTATTCTTCACGGTCTTTCCGAACCGCTTGCGGCTGCACCGCTTATCAGTATCATCCTGGTACTCTGCGGTGTAACACTCCCTGGCTTGGGTGAAAAAATGCTTGATCAGCTCGGAAGCACAACATCAGGTGTTGCACTCTTTGCCGTCGGTGTAACTGTCGGTATCCGCAACATCAAGCTCAGTCTGCCGGCTTTCGGTATCGCTTTGTTAAAAGTTGCCGTTCAGCCTGCGCTGATGTACTTGATCGCTCTTGCAGTCGGACTTCCGGCTGACCAGATCACTAAAGCGGTATTGCTCGTCGCATTCCCTGGATCTGCGGTAGCGGCGATGATTGCCACACGTTTCGAAAAACAAGAGGAAGAAACTGCGTCCGCGTTCGTGATCAGTGCGATTTTATCTCTTATCTCACTGCCGATCATCATTGCGCTGACTGCATAATGAAAAGCTCCCTGTTTCAGGGAGCTTTTTTGATTAGAATTGAAATTTAAAAGGCGAAAATCTCGTTTTTTTTCTGGGTTTCTTATGTTCTGAAGAAGCGGCTGTTTCTGAGAGGGGAGCTGTCTGGGCAAGTTCCTGGATGCGGGAGGCCAATGTCTGCAATTCGGTATTGAGGTCGTCAATTTCCCGTCTGTGCTGAAGAAGCTGATAAGACACCCCTTCATCCGCCTTTTGTTTCAGCTGGCGTTCAAGCTCCTCTATCCTTGAAAGCAGATGGTTCTCATCCTGTTTCTCTTTCGTGAGAATGTCCAGTTTACGCTCCAGCTCTGCCAACCTTTGTTCAGCGCCGCCATTGATTTTCGGACGCTGCAAAATGAAGCCCGTCCGTTTTTTCGGCTGCCGGGGCACTTGAACGTCCAGAAGGGCAGTGCCTTCAGAAATTTGCCGTTTGACCGATTTCAGCACATCAAGATCCTCAGGTGTAAAGGAATAATGTCCGAGCTCATTCCGTTCAGCCGGAAGATTCAGCTGCTTGACCCACCTTTGCACCGTTTTTGCGGAGACGCCGAGCTCTTTCGCGGCCATGTTTGTATTCATGATCACATACCTCCTTTTTGCTAGGTATTCGACCATGAGGCGGCGTTCCCTTCATGTTAGACAAAACAAGAAGGAATTCGCCAAAGAAAGCGGCATTTCTTCAAAAAACGTTACGCTTCATACAATTCAAGCGGAAGCTTGTCGGGATCGAAGAAAAAGGTAAACCGTTTCCCCGTCAGCGGATCGGTTCTGATCGGTTCTGTGCCGACGTCCTTTTCCTTTAACTCCCTGACGGCTGCTTCAAGATCGTTTACGGTGAAGGCGAGATGCCTGAGACCCGCGGCTTCCGGTCTGGTCGGCCGTTCGGGCGGATCGGGAAAGGAAAACAATTCAATCGCATACGCGCCGTCCAGCGCCAGATCGAGTTTATAAGATTCCCGTTCCTTTCGGTATGTTTCTTTTATAATGCCGAAACCGAGTATCTCGGTGTAAAAAGCTTTCGACTTTTCATAATCAGAGCATATGATTGCTATATGGTGGATGGATTTCAGCATATCCGCCCCTCCTTTTTTGCTTCAGTATAACAGAGGCGAATTGCTTTTGACTGGTGATAAGCCCTATACTATAATGAGAATGTTACGCACAGGAAAACAGAGGTGAAGACCGTGTTAGACCGTTTACAGTCAATTGAACAACGATACGAAAAATTAAATGAGCTTTTAAGTGATCCGGAAGTGGTCAACGATCCGAAAAAGCTTAGAGAATATTCGAAAGAGCAATCTGATATACAAGAAACCGTTGAAGTCTATAGACAATACAGAGACGCATCAGAACAGCTTGCCGATGCGAAAGCGATGCTTGAGGAAAAGCTTGATGCCGATATGAGAGAAATGGTGAAGGAAGAAATCTCCGAACTGCAGGGAGAGACGGAAACCTTATCAGAGCGTTTGAAAGTGCTCCTCATCCCGAAAGACCCGAACGATGACAAAAACGTAATCATGGAGATCCGCGGAGCAGCGGGAGGAGAAGAAGCCGCGCTGTTTGCGGGAAATCTCTACAGAATGTACTCCCGTTACGCCGAAATCCAAGGCTGGAAGACTGAAGTCATGGAAGCAAACGTGACCGGAACGGGCGGTTACAAAGAAATTATCTTTATGATTACGGGAAAAGGCGCATACTCCAAGCTGAAGTATGAAAATGGCGCGCACCGCGTACAGCGTGTGCCGGAAACGGAATCAGGCGGCCGTATTCATACATCCACGGCGACGGTGGCGTGTCTTCCTGAAGCGGAAGAAGTAGAAGTGGACATCCACGAAAAAGACATCCGCGTCGATACATTCGCATCAAGCGGACCGGGCGGACAAAGCGTAAACACGACGATGTCGGCCGTACGCCTGACGCATTTACCGACCGGTGTCGTCGTATCCTGTCAGGATGAAAAATCTCAGATTAAAAATAAAGAAAAAGCGATGAAGGTGCTCCGCGCCAGAATCTATGACAAATTCCAGCAGGAAGCTCAGGCTGAATATGATCAGACCCGTAAATCAGCCGTCGGATCAGGCGACCGTTCCGAGCGTATCCGCACATACAATTTCCCGCAAAACCGTGTGACGGATCACCGCATCGGCCTGACGATTCAAAAGCTGGATCAAATCCTGGAAGGCAAGCTTGATGAAGTGGTTGAAGCGTTAATCGTAGAAGACCAGTCAAGCAAGCTCCAGCAGGCGGAAAATTAAGATGAAGACCGTTTTTGAAGCCCTAAGCTGGGCTTCTTCTTATTTAACCGAAGCGGGAAGAGAAAAAAACGCGGCCGAGCTGCTGCTGTTAAATGATACCGGAATGGATCGGAGCAAGCTTCTCGCAAGTCTGCAGGAGCCCGTCGGCGAGGACGAGCTTTACCGATTCAGACGGCATGTGGAAATGCATAAAGAAGGCGTTCCGATTCAATATATTATCGGGAAAGAACAGTTTTACGGCAGGGAATTCTTTGTGAATGACGATGTTCTCATTCCGCGTCCGGAAACGGAAGAAGTCGTCTTTCATCTGCTGGACAGACAGAAGCGGGTGTTTTCTGAGGGAGAACGCCTGAACGTCATTGATATCGGTACGGGGAGCGGAGCCATTGCGGTGACGCTCGCGCTTGAATGCGGACATTTTTCAGTATCGGCTTCGGACATTTCAAAAGAAGCGCTTCAGGTGGCGGAAAGAAATGCGCAAAACCTCGGAGCGGACGTCCGCTTTTTGCAGGGAGATCTGTTAACTCCTTTTATTTCATCAGGAATAAAAGCGGATATTATTGTTTCCAATCCGCCGTATATTTCTGAAGAAGAAATGGCGGATTTGTCGGATATCGTCCGTTTCCATGAGCCGCTTCATGCACTTACGGACGGCGGTGACGGTTTGAAATTCTACAAGCGGTTTATGGAGGAGCTGCCTCTTGTCATGAAAGATAAAGCGCTTGTCGTCTTTGAAATCGGATATAATCAGGGAAAAGCCGTGAAAGACCTGTTCCGTCATTCCTTTCCGAATGCGGAAGTGGAAGTCGTACAGGACATCAACGGAAAAGACAGAACCGTATCCGCGGTCATCACATCATGAAAAAAGCCCGCCGGTGACGCACACGGCGGGCTTTTGTTACAATGGAAAGAAAATGAAAGGGGCATCCGCCTTGAAAAAAGCGTTCGCCTTCGGATGTATACTCGCCGCCGCAGCTTATGCGGCTGGATTTGTCCTGCCGTTTGGCTTTGACATCATTCTCGGCGCCGTTACGGCTGTTCTTATCGTCGCAGCGGTCATCGTTTCCGGGCTGGCCGTAAGCGGAGCGGAGCAGCGGGCCAATTATCATTCTGAAACAGAAGAAGGACGGCGCGCCCGTTTAAAGATGGCCGCCGTTTTCTTTTGCGCCGCTCTCCCTTCAGCCGGCTGTCTGCTGATTACGCTTCTGTAGCCGGATTTTGTCTTTGCAGCAATACGGAATCCCATACCCAATAGACGACGGCTGTTAAAACCGCAAAGATATAAAAGGCTGAATTAGAAAACAGAGATTGGCCTGACGGCTGCAAAAGACCGAAGATGATCCCGTTTGCAATGAACGACACCCCCAAATAATAAAGAAAATACAGCGGATGAAATCTCTTCGGCTTTTTATTCAGAAAGTATTGAAGCGGCAGCGCAAAAATCAAATAAGGAAACAAAAAATAAAACGCCATCGAAATGAAAGCCGCGATAATGAATTGATGAACATACAAAATAGAATAAATGACAGACATACATGCCGCCGACAGCAGCACGGTGTAATTATATTTCATCTGAAAACCTCCTATCAAAATAATATCGTACCATATTTTGAATCTGTCAATGCAGATTATCAGCTTGCTAGATTTTTTTCTTCCCGCCGGTTTAAACCTTTTCCGTCATGTCCATAATGGGACTAGATAAAAAAAGCACGGAGAGGAACGGTGGGGACCGATGAAACAGACAATGATGATCTGCATATATATTTTTCTTTTATTATCAGGAGCGCTTGCGGGTTTGACAAAAGAAGAAACGGCGCGGGCATCAGCCGATGAGCCCGTCGTCATACCGGATGAAGCGATCCGGCTCAGAATTTTGGCCAACAGTGATAACGATGAAGATCAAAAGCTCAAGCGCCAGATCAGAGATGCTGTAAACAAGCAAATCACAGACTGGGTGAAAGATATCACTTCCATTGAAGAAGCGCGGCGGCTCATTCGTTCGAAGCTTCCTGAAATTAAAGAAATCGCCAAACAAACGATGAAAGAAAAGGGTGCGCATCAATCCGTTTCAGTTCAATTCAATAAAATCTCGTTTCCGACAAAGCTGTACGGCAATATGGTCTATCCGGCCGGAAAATATGAAGCCATTTTAATTACACTCGGCAATGGCGAGGGCGCCAACTGGTGGTGCGTCTTGTTTCCGCCGCTGTGCTTCCTTGATTTCTCAAACGGCGAAGCGGTGAAAGATCAGGAAGACGGCGGACAGAAGCAGGAAGAAACGCAGAAACAGACAGAAAAAGTGCTGGATGACGTAAAAGCAAAGGCTGATAAAGCGAAGAAAGAAAATAAAGATGACGATGATACCGAAGTGAAGTTTTTCCTCGTCGATTGGATTTCAGATCTATTTTCCTGAAGCAAAAGGCATAAATCCGGATTCGATTCATAGATTGGAAGAAAGAGTTGATCGAAACGGAGGGAAATATATGTTTTATCAGCTGAGAGTGGCAAGAGATCAAGATACGGAGGCGCTGGAGGCCTTTTTGAAAAAGTCTGATACGGCACATGCGAAAATCGATCAGCAGATCAGCCGGTTTATCGTGCTGGAAGACAGCGAAAAAAAGATTGCCGCCTGTCTCGGGATCGAAAAATTCAGCGGCGGAAAAGGGCTTCTCCGTTCACTCGTCATGTCGGACAGGCTGAATCAAAGCCATATCGTTACGCTGTTTCAAAGTATGGATGTACTGTGCAAAAAACATGAGATTCAAGATGTCTACTTAGTCGCCAATCAGCCCTCATCTGCTGAGTTTCTGAATGTGATGGGATTTGAAGCGTGCGCCGATGCGCCTGATGAACTGTATACGTCCGAACATTTCCGCAACTCGTTATGCACAGAAGGTTCGTTTTTAATGGTGAAAACCTCTGCCTGATCTAACTTATACACAAGGTTATCCACTTATTAAAAAGTGTTGTCCACAGTTTGTGGATAACACTTGTTTTATTAAAGGACATCTTTTATACTTTCAAAAGGAATACATGAGAGAAAATAAAGTTTTACCGCTTTAAAATAAGGAGTTTGGTTATACATGAAAACAAGAAGATGGTTTGTGGATTGTTCCGCAGAATTATCCACAACCGATCCCCAAATTACACAAGCCGCGGAATTGCTCCGGCAGAATGAGGTTGTGGCTTTTCCGACAGAAACCGTTTACGGACTGGGCGCTAACGCTGAAAATACGGAAGCCGTAACGAAAATATATGAGGCGAAAGGAAGGCCGAGCGATAACCCGCTGATTGTGCATATATCCCATATCAGCCAGCTTGATCGTTTTATCAGCCATATTCCTGAGACGGCGAAAAAGCTTATGGAGCTATTCTGGCCGGGGGCGCTGACCCTTGTCCTGCCGTGTAAGCCCGGTGTGCTGTCACCCCGTGTCACCGCGGGACTTGAGACGGTAGCGGTCAGAATGCCTGATCATCCGGCAGCATTAGCCCTCATCAGCTCGGCCGGACTGCCGATCGCCGCGCCGAGCGCCAATTTATCAGGAAAACCGAGCCCGACGAAGGCCGAGCATGTAGCTCATGATTTAAACGGCCGCATTGCCGGTATTGTTGACGGCGGCGCGACGGGAATCGGAGTGGAATCAACCGTCCTGTCCTGTACGGGGAAACAGCCCGTGCTGCTTCGTCCGGGCGGCGTGACAAAAGAGCAGATTGAATCCGCCGCCGGTCCGGTTCTTGTGGATAAAGGGCTGACCGAAGAAGATGAGGTTCCTATTTCTCCCGGTATGAAATATACACATTACGCGCCTTCTGCGCCGATGGCTATTGCCGACGGCGGCGCCCGGAGAATTCAAGAACTGGCAGACGCATATAAAAGCCGGGGAAAACGAATCGGCATTTTGACAACAGAAGAGAACGCCGATAGTTACCAGGCTGATTATATCAAGGTCTGCGGCAGACGCGCCGACCTTGAAACAGTGGCGTCCGCCTTATACGATGCGCTCCGCAGCTTTGATGAAGCGGAAGTGGATATGATTATTTCTGAGTCCTTTCCGGATACCGGAGTGGGGCTCGCCGTTATGAACAGGCTGATGAAAGCCGCAGGCGGCACCGTTATCCATTAACTTGTTCTACCCCTTATCGGACATGCATAAGCTAAACAAGCGGGCACGTCCAAGGGGGGTTTTTATTCATGTCGAATCTATTCATCGGGGAACTTGTCTCCTTAAGCATCATGGCATTTGCTTTGGGGACGGATGCCTTTTCCGTCGGGCTCGGAATGGGAATGATTCAGCTGAAGAAAAAACAGATTTTTCATATAGGGGTTGTCATCGGGCTGTTTCATGTCATGATGCCGCTTGTGGGAATGGCGGCCGGGCATCTGCTGTCCGGTTTTCTGGGGATGCTCGCCGTTTACATCGGCGGATCTCTTCTTTTCATTTTAGGGGTGCAGATGATGATCGCCGCGTTTAAACAATCAGACGGGCCGCTCATATCTCCGGCAGGCTCGGGACTGTTGCTGTTTGCGGTCGGTGTCAGTCTGGACAGCTTTTCTGTCGGGCTCAGTCTCGGGATGAACGGCTCCAATCCGTTTCTGGCCGTTACGCTGTTCGGGGTCTTCAGCACCGTTTTAACATGGGCGGGTCTTTTGGCGGGAAGAAAGGTGCAGTCGTGGCTCGGCTCCTACAGCGAAGCGCTTGGCGGAGCCATTTTGATCGGATTCGGGCTGAAACTGCTTTTACCGATATAAGATACGTAAAAAAAGAAACGAAGATGCCGTTTCTTTTTTCTTCATTTATAATAGGCAGTAAGAGGTGACGGACATGAAAATAATCTTTGTTTGTACAGGCAATACGTGCCGCAGTCCCATGGCTGAGGCTCTTTTTAAATCCATAGCAGAAACGAAAGGGCTGGATGTCAGCGTAAGCTCGGCCGGCGTATTCGCGTCTCCGCACGGAAAAGCGTCGGCTCATGCCGTAGAAGCGCTGTTTGAAAAACGGATCGCCCTCAATCACAGTTCATCTCCCTTATCGGAAGAACATATCGAGACGGCCGACCTGGTGCTGGCGATGACCGAACAGCATAAACAGCTGATTGAAGGCCGATATCAAAACAGTCAGGGCAAAGTTTTTACCATTAAAGAATACGTGACGGGGGAAAGCGGCGATATCTCTGACCCGTTCGGCGGTCCGCTTGATGTTTATAAACAGACGCGGGACGAACTGGAGGAGCTGCTGACCCTTTTGGCTGATCAATTGCTTGACGGGAAAAGCAAGTAATCTGTCAGAAAATCTGCAAACAGGTCATTTGCAAAACGAATGTGAAAGAGTAGAATGAAATCAACGGATTTCGTAATAAAAAGGACAAGCACACTGGGCTGTCTTCGCCCAGCCACACCTAGGAGGTAAATGAATGAAAGTAGCTATTGCGTCAGATCACGGCGGCGTCCATATCCGCGAAGAAATAAAAAGTCTTTTGGATGAATTGCAGATTGAATACATTGATATGGGCTGTGAATGCGGCGCCGGCTCTGTCGATTATTCAGACTACGCTTTTCCGGTAGCGGAAAAAGTGGTGAACGGCGAAGCTGACAGGGGAATTTTAATTTGCGGCACAGGCATCGGCATGAGCATCTCCGCAAATAAGGTAAAGGGCATACGCTGTGCGCTTGCCCATGACACCTTCAGCGCAAAAGCGACGCGTGAACACAATGACACGAATGTTCTTGCGATGGGCGAACGCGTCATCGGCCCGGGGCTGGCGCGCGAAATCGCAAAAGTCTGGCTGACGACTGAATTTACGGGCGGCCGCCACGAACGGCGGATCGGCAAAATCGCAGATTACGAAGAAAAAAATCTGTAAGAGGTGCTGGACAATGGAAGAGATGAAGCAAAAATGGACGGACATGCTGACTGAGTTTCAAGAGCAGGCAGGACTGACGGACGGCAGTCTGCTGGTGATCGGGTGCAGTACAAGTGAAGCCGCCGGAAGCCGGATCGGCACCGCCGGAAGCGGGGATTGGGCTGAATTGATATACGGCGGACTTAACCGGTTTAAGGAAAAAACGGGTGTGCATCTTGCTTTTCAATGCTGCGAGCATTTAAACAGGGCGCTTGTCATTGAAGCGGAAACGGCCGAGCGGTTCAGGCTCCCCATTGTTTCAGCCGTCCCCGTCCCGAAAGCGGGCGGAGCGATGGCCTCTTATGCATACCGGCAGATGCGTTCTCCAGTGCTCGTTGAATCGATTCAGGCTGACGCCGGGATTGACATTGGTGATACGTTCATCGGCATGCATCTGAAACCCGTTGCCGTCCCTGTCCGGATATCGAGCCGTGAGCTTGGAGAAGCACATGTGACGATGGCCCGGACAAGACCGAAGCTGATAGGCGGAATTCGCGCCGTTTATGAATGCGAATGATGAAAATACTTTTCCTCTATAATGTTCGTGTTTTCTAATTAAATTTTGTGATTTTTTTAAATAAGCTGTTACATTCACCTGAAAAACCATGTACAATAAGGTGGTAAAAATAAAGAACAGGAAACGGATAGGAGAGGATCTCGCTGATGAAACATTTACCTGTACAAGATAAACAAGTGTTTAACGCCATCAAAGATGAGCGTAAGCGTCAACAGACTAAGATCGAATTAATTGCTTCTGAAAACTTCGTGACGGAAGCGGTAATGGAAGCACAAGGCTCTGTTTTAACAAACAAATATGCTGAAGGCTACCCCGGCAAACGCTACTACGGCGGCTGTGAGCATGTTGATGTCGTTGAGGACATCGCCCGCGACCGCGCGAAAGAGATTTTCGGAGCTGAGCATGTAAACGTTCAGCCGCACTCAGGCGCTCAGGCGAACATGGCTGTTTACTTCACGATTTTAGAGCACGGCGACACGGTGCTCGGGATGAACCTCTCCCACGGCGGCCACTTAACACACGGAAGCCCGGTTAATTTCAGCGGCGTTCAATACAACTTTGTAGAATACGGTGTCGATAAAGACACGCAATATATAGATTATGAAGATGTGCGTGAAAAAGCGCTGGCGCATAAGCCGAAACTCATCGTTGCCGGAGCGAGCGCATACCCCCGCACGATCGACTTTAAAAAATTCCGTGAAATCGCTGATGAAGTCGGCGCTTACTTCATGGTAGACATGGCGCATATCGCGGGTCTTGTCGCAGCCGGCCTTCATCCGAATCCGGTTCCTTACGCTGACTTTGTAACGACAACGACTCACAAAACACTTCGCGGACCCCGCGGAGGAATGATCCTTTGCCGTGAAGAGTTCGGCAAGAAGATTGATAAATCCATTTTCCCGGGAATCCAAGGCGGACCGCTTATGCATGTCATCGCGGCAAAAGCCGTTTCTTTCGGAGAAGTGCTTGAAGATGATTTCAAAACATATGCGCAAAACGTCATCTCGAACGCGAAGCGCCTGGCTGAGTCTCTGAACAAAGAGGGCATTCAGCTCGTATCAGGCGGAACGGATAACCACCTTGTGCTTGTCGACCTCCGTTCTCTCGGACTGACCGGAAAAGTCGCTGAACACGTTCTTGATGAAATCGGCATTACATCTAATAAAAACGCGATCCCTTACGATCCGGAAAAACCGTTCGTCACAAGCGGAATCCGTCTCGGTACGGCGGCTGTGACAAGCCGCGGCTTTGACGGTGACGCGCTTGAAGAAGTCGGCGCCATCATCGGCCTCGCGCTGAAAAATCATGAAGACGAAGCAAAACTTGAAGAAGCGAAACAGCGCGTATCTGCCTTGACTGAAAAGTTTCCTTTATATAAAGAACTGGACTATTAATAAGGAAGAAACCCGCCGGAATCTTAATCCGGCGGGTTTTTTTATGATTTTCTTGAAACTGTTTGTCTTTTTCTGTAGAATCAATAGAAGTGTGAAAAAGTCACTCGGACAACAAAAAAGGAGCTGAACACAGTATGGGAAAGGTTTACGTATTTGATCATCCTTTAATCCAGCATAAGCTGACATATATTCGGAATGAAAATACAGGCACAAAGGATTTCAGAGACCTTGTGGATGAAGTCGCATCACTGATGGCGTTTGAAATTACACGTGATCTTCCTCTTCAAGAAGTGGAAGTGAAAACACCTGTTCAAACAGCGACATCCAAAGTGATTTCAGGGAAGAAACTCGGTATCGTGCCGATCCTGAGAGCGGGTCTCGGAATGGTTGACGGCATGCTGAAATTAATCCCGGCCGCTAAAGTGGGACATGTCGGATTATACCGTGATCCGGAAACCTTAAAACCGGTGGAATACTATGTCAAGCTTCCTTCTGATGTAGAAGAACGCGAATTTATTGTCGTGGATCCGATGCTTGCTACGGGAGGCTCTGCGGTGGAAGCGATCAACAGCCTGAAAAAGCGCGGCGCGAGAAACATTCGTTTTATGTGTCTTGTAGCGGCTCCGGAAGGCGTGGAAGAGCTGCAGAAACATCATTCTGACGTTGATATTTATATCGCCGCCCTTGATGAAAAACTGAATGAAAAAGGCTATATCGTTCCGGGCCTCGGTGACGCGGGTGACAGACTGTACGGAACCAAATAAATCGGAAAACCTCATTCAGGGGGTTTTCTTTTTTTTATCCAGATTTTAGCTGAATGGGCAGAGTTCATACATTTATAGGTGAATTTGTGAACATTCTGTGTATGCTTCCGGTATAAAAAGTTTTTTAACTTTAAACAGATTGACACATGTTAGGGGCTATTGTATGCTAAACGAGGGTATTATGAGAAGGTTTTCATTCCTTTCATTTCTAGTATCCATCCTCATTTTAAATCCTCCAAAAAAACCCGTTATATGAGGATTTATCTAAGCGAATGAAACAGCATCCCGTAGCATCAGGAGGATGAGTGGTTTTTTCGAACAGGCCGTTTTGCGGACAAAAAAGGCCTTCTGCAAGGGTTAACCGCATGTTTTGCCGTATCCAGGAATTATATTACATTTTCATCAGGAGACAGATAGTTGATGGACGATCCCAATCTTACATTCAGCAGACAACGGAGATATGTATTTGTAATCTTAGCAATCTATTTGCTGGGATATGGTCTTACGGCGTATAAAACTGTTTTTTTAGGCCTCTTTTTGGGAACTGTTTTCAGTTTGTTTAATTTGTGGCTCTTGACCAGAAGAATGAATGCTTTTGACAAGGCCGTGGCGAAAGGAAAGTCCATACGATCACTCGGGAGCGCAGCGCGTTGGTGCAATGCGATACTTGCGATGGCTGTCGCCTTTAAATATCCCGATAAAGTCAGTGTGGCAAGTGTGATTATTGGATTAATGACAATTTATCCCGTCATTATGATAGATTCCATTATTCAGCTCAAACGTTCATCAATGGAAGAGAGGTGAAAACCCATTGAATCACGATTACAGAACTATTGATTTGTTTGGTCTTACTTTTAATCTGACAAACATTCTGATGATTACTGTGGCAAGTGTGATTGTGCTGCTGATTGCGATTCTTACTACAAGAACGCTGTCCATCCGTCCGGGAAAAGCCCAGAACTTCATGGAATGGATTGTTGATTTTGTCCGCAATATTATAGGCAGTACAATGGATTTAAAAACAGGGGCTAACTTCTTGGCGCTTGGTGTAACCTTGCTGATGTACATATTTGTATCAAATATGCTAGGGCTGCCGTTTTCTGTAACGGTCGGACACGAGCTTTGGTGGAAATCACCGACGGCCGATCCGGCTATTACTCTGACTCTAGCCGTTATGGTTGTGTCGTTAACGCACTATTACGGCGTGAAGATGAAAGGTTTGAAGGAATACTCTAAGGATTACCTCAGACCGGTTCCGCTTATGTTCCCGATGAAGATCATTGAGGAGTTTGCGAATACGCTGACACTCGGACTTCGTCTTTACGGTAACATTTTCGCCGGGGAAATTCTTCTTGGCCTGCTTGCGAATCTGGCGACGAATTTCTACTCAAACAGTTTCTTTCTCGGTTTGGTCGGCACAGTCGGAGCCATTATTCCGATGCTTGCATGGCAGGCATTCAGCTTGTTCATCGGTACCATCCAGGCATTTATCTTTACGATGCTGACGATGGTGTACATGTCACACAAAATCAGTCATGATCATTAAAATCATATATCCATTCGGATAACATTTTAAAGGAGGAACTTTTTCATGAATTTAATAGCAGCTGCAATTGCAATCGGTTTAGGTGCACTTGGTGCAGGTATTGGTAACGGTCTGATCGTTTCACGTACGGTAGAGGGAATCGCCCGTCAGCCGGAAGCAGGAAAAGAACTTAGAACTCTTATGTTCATGGGTATCGCATTGGTTGAGGCCCTTCCGATTATCGCTGTCGTTATCGCGTTCTTAGCGTTCTTTGGCTAAGCAAAAAAGCCTTATATGAACTAAAAATGGCGAAGATCACTCTAAGAGAACCTTCGCCATTGCTTTATGTCTGATAAGCAGGCCGTCCCGAAACGGCTTTTTATCAGCAGAGAAAACCTGCAGAAGGGAGTTGCCGTAGTAGATGTCTCAATTACCTCTTGAATTAGGACTGTCGTTTAACGGCGGAGATATCCTATTCCAATTGTTAGCTATGTTAGTTTTATTAGCGCTTCTCAAGAAATTCGCTCTGGGACCGCTATTAAATATAATGAAACAGCGTGAAGATCATATCGCCGGCGAAATTACGTCCGCTGAAGAAAGAAATAAAGAAGCGCAGAAGCTGATTGAAGAGCAGCGCGTTCTTTTAAAAGAAGCGAAACAGGAATCACAATCACTCATTGAAAATGCGAAAAAACTGGGTGAAAAGCAGAAGGAAGACATTATCCAGGCTGCACGCGCCGAGTCTGAAAGATTGAAAGAAGCGGCGAGAACCGAAATTGTCAAAGAAAAAGAACAAGCGGTTTCCGCACTTCGCGAGCAAGTCGCATCACTTTCTGTCTTAATCGCATCGAAAGTGATTGAAAAAGAGCTTGATGAACAAGCCCAGGAACAACTGATTCAGGACTATCTTAAAGAGGTAGGAGAAAGCCGATGAGTGGATCTGCTGTCTCTAAACGATACGCGTCAGCGCTTTTCGACATTGCCGTTGAGACTTCTCAAATCAATGAAATCGAAGAAGAGCTTACCGTACTAAAAGAAGTGTTCCGGAACGAAGCCGGATTACAGGAAGTGCTAAGCCATCCGAAGGTATCGGCCGCTAAGAAAAAAGAGCTGATTCAGCAATCGTTCGGCGCACTGTCTGAGTCTGTGCTGCATACGATTTTTCTTCTGATTGACCGCCGCCGGTCTTCGATTGTGCCTGATCTCACAGACGAGTTTATCAAACTTGCCAATCAGGCCCGTCAGACAGAGGACGCGGTTGTTTATTCAGTAAAGCCGCTTTCAGAAGCGGAAATGTTATCATTGTCTCAAGTGTTTGCAAAAAAAGCCGGAATCGCTTCGCTCAGAATCAGAAATGAAGTGCAGACGGATTTAATAGGCGGCATTAAAGTCCGCATTGGAAACCGGATTTATGACGGAAGCGTAAGCGGAAAGCTTGAGCGCATGGAACGTCAACTTGCCGGAGGAAATCGATAGAAGGGGTGAAACCTAAGTGAGCATCAAAGCTGAAGAGATTAGCACGCTGATAAAGCAGCAAATTCAAAATTACCAATCTGAAATTGAAGTTCATGACGTAGGTACAGTCATCCAAGTCGGAGACGGTATTGCGCGTGTACACGGCCTTGACAATTGTATGGCCGGTGAACTTGTTGAGTTTTCAAACGGCGTTTTGGGTATGGCTCAAAACCTTGAAGAATCCAACGTAGGTATCGTTATCTTAGGACCTTACAGAGATATCCGCGAAGGTGATGAGGTCAAAAGAACGGGCCGCATCATGGAAGTTCCTGTAGGTGAAGAATTAATCGGACGTATCGTCAACCCGCTCGGACAGCCGGTAGACGGACTGGGTCCGATTCTGACAAGCAAAACACGTCCGATCGAAAGCCAGGCTCCAGGCGTAATGGACCGTAAATCGGTACATGAGCCGCTGCAAACGGGTATCAAAGCGATCGACGCGTTAATTCCGATCGGCCGCGGACAGCGTGAACTGATTATCGGGGATCGTCAGACAGGTAAAACATCTGTTGCGATTGATACAATCTTAAACCAAAAAGATCAAGACATGATCTGTGTGTACGTAGCGATCGGCCAAAAAGAATCTACAGTACGCGGCGTGGTGGAAACGCTTCGTAAGCACGGCGCGCTTGATTACACGATTGTCGTGACGGCATCCGCTTCACAGCCGGCTCCGCTTCTTTACCTTGCACCGTATGCAGGGGTGACAATGGGTGAAGAATTCATGTACAACGGCAAGCACGTTCTCGTCGTATATGATGATTTATCCAAACAAGCGGCCGCTTACCGTGAGCTGTCATTGCTTCTTCGCCGTCCGCCGGGCCGTGAAGCATTCCCTGGGGATGTATTCTATCTTCACTCCCGTCTGCTTGAGCGCGCAGCCAAGCTGAGTGACGCTAAAGGCGCAGGATCAATTACGGCGCTGCCGTTCGTCGAAACACAAGCAGGAGATATCTCCGCTTATATCCCGACAAACGTCATTTCCATTACTGACGGACAGATTTTCCTTCAATCCGATCTATTCTTCTCAGGCGTGCGTCCTGCGATCAATGCCGGATTATCTGTATCCCGTGTCGGCGGGTCAGCCCAAATCAAAGCGATGAAAAAGGTAGCGGGAACATTGCGTCTTGACCTTGCTTCATACCGTGAACTTGAAGCATTCGCCCAATTCGGATCTGATCTTGACCAGGCGACTCAGGCGAAACTGAACCGCGGTGCGCGTACAGTTGAAGTGCTGAAGCAAGACTTGAATAAGCCGCTTCCGGTTGAAAAACAGGTAGCCATTCTTTATGCGCTGACAAAAGGATATCTTGATGATATTCCGGTTGCGGATATCAGACGTTTTGAAGAAGAGTACTACATGTACCTTGATCAAAACCATAAAGATCTGCTTGACGGCATTGCGAAAACAGGAAACCTTCCTGCTGATGAAGACTTCAAAGCTGCAATCGAAGGCTTCAAACGCACATTTGCACCAAGCAACTAACCCTTAGAAGATGAGAGAAAAAGGTTCTCTTTTTCTCTCTTTTTACGCAAATGAAGAATAAAGGTGGTGAAATCTTTGGCCTCATTACGCGATATTAAGTCAAGGATCACGTCAACGAAAAAAACAAGCCAGATTACAAAAGCCATGCAGATGGTATCCGCTGCGAAGCTGAACCGTGCGGAAACCAACGCGAAGTCATTTGCTCCGTATATGGATAAGATCCAGGAGGTTGTGTTTAACGTCGGAAAAGGCGCGAAAAACGCGAAACACCCGATGCTTGTCTCAAGAGAAGTGAAAAAGACGGCGTATCTCGTCATTACGTCTGACCGCGGGCTTGCGGGTGCGTTTAACAGTTCGGTTTTGCGAAACGCTTACCGCACCATTCAAGAACGCCATCAGTCTAAAGATGAATACACGGTGATTGCAATCGGCAGAGTCGGCCGCGATTTCTTCAAAAAACGGGAGATGCCGATTTTGTCTGAGTTAGTGGGGCTTGGCGACGAGGTCACTTTTGCTCAGATTAAAGATTTGACCCGTCAGACGGTTCAAATGTTTATCGACGGCGCTTTTGATGAACTGCATTTGGTGTATAACCATTTCGTCAGTGCGATTTCACAGGAAGTGACGGAGAAAAAAGTGCTGCCTTTAACGGATTTCGGAACGAGCGGCGGGAAGCGCACGGCTTCTTACGAGTTCGAACCGGATGAAGAAGAGGTGCTCGAAGTGCTGCTTCCTCAATATGCGGAAAGCTTAATTTACGGCGCGCTTCTTGACAGTAAAGCAAGTGAACACGCTGCGAGAATGACAGCAATGAAAAATGCGACTGATAATGCGAAAGAACTCATTGATTCACTTTCGCTTTCATATAACCGCGCGCGTCAAGCGGCGATTACACAAGAAATTACCGAAATTGTCGGCGGTGCAGCCGCTTTAGAATAGAAAGATTTTGTCAGGAGGGATAGCGATGAAGAAAGGACGCGTAAGTCAGGTGCTTGGACCGGTTGTCGACGTACGTTTCGAGGACGGCCACTTGCCTGCGATTTATAATGCGATTAAAGTTTCACAGCCAGCTACAGGCGAAAATGAAGTAGGCATCGACCTAACGCTAGAGGTTGCTCTTCATTTAGGCGATGATACAGTCCGTACAATTGCCATGGCATCTACGGATGGAATTCAGCGCGGAATGGAAGCCGTTGATACAGGTGCGCCGATTTCCGTTCCTGTCGGTGATGTGACTCTCGGACGCGTATTTAACGTACTGGGAGATAAAATTGATTTAAATGAACCGCTGCCTGCGGATGCTCAAAAGGACCCGATCCACAGATCAGCTCCTTCATTCGATGAGCTTTCAACTGAGGTTGAAATTCTTGAAACGGGGATTAAGGTTGTTGACCTGCTCGCTCCTTACATCAAGGGCGGTAAAATCGGATTGTTCGGCGGCGCCGGCGTAGGTAAAACCGTATTAATCCAGGAATTAATCAACAACATCGCGCAAGAGCACGGCGGTATTTCCGTATTCGCCGGTGTAGGAGAGCGTACTCGTGAAGGGAACGACCTTTTCTACGAAATGAGCGATTCAGGCGTTATCAAGAAAACAGCCATGGTCTTCGGACAGATGAACGAGCCGCCGGGCGCACGTATGCGTGTAGCACTGACGGGTCTTACAATGGCTGAGCATTTCCGTGATAAACAAGGACAGGACGTACTGTTCTTTATCGATAACATTTTCCGTTTCACACAAGCGGGTTCAGAGGTTTCCGCGCTTCTCGGCCGTATGCCTTCTGCGGTTGGTTATCAGCCGACGCTTGCGACAGAAATGGGTCAGCTTCAAGAGCGTATTACGTCTACAAACGTTGGTTCAGTTACATCTATCCAGGCGATCTACGTGCCTGCCGATGACTACACTGACCCGGCTCCGGCGACAACGTTCGCTCACTTGGATGCAACGACTAACCTTGAGCGTAAATTAACTGAAATGGGTATCTACCCTGCGGTTGATCCGCTGGCTTCCACTTCCCGCGCGCTTGCTCCGGAAATTGTCGGAGAAGAGCATTATGCGGTGGCGCGTGAAGTTCAGTCAACGCTTCAGCGTTACAAAGAACTTCAGGATATTATCGCGATTCTCGGTATGGACGAATTAGGTGAAGAAGACAAGCTTGTCGTTCACCGCGCACGCCGTATCCAGTTCTTCCTTTCTCAAAACTTCCACGTAGCTGAGCAGTTTACGGGACAAAAGGGTTCTTACGTGCCTGTTAAAGAAACGGTACGAGGCTTTAAAGAAATCCTTTCCGGTAAATATGACCATCTTCCGGAAGATGCATTCCGTCTTGTGGGACGCATTGAAGAAGTCATTGAGAATGCAAAAGAGATGGGTGTAGAAGTTTAATCTGGTCCTAGGAGGGTAAAAGCATGAAGACCGTTAAAGTCAATATCGTTACTCCCGACGGCCCAGTATATGATGCTGATATTGAAATGGTGAGTGTAAGAGCCGAGAGCGGTGATCTCGGTATCCTGCCTGGCCATATTCCGACCGTGGCTCCGCTTAAAATCGGCGCTGTCCGCCTTAAAAAAGACGGGCAGACCGAATTGGCGGCTGTCAGCGGCGGATTTTTAGAAGTCCGTCCTGATCAGGTCACTATCCTTGCACAAGCCGCTGAAACAGCGGAAAGCATTGATAAAGAGCGCGCCCTTGCTGCGAAAAAGCGGGCGGAAGACCGTTTGAACAAACGATCAGATGATACTGACATTCGTCGGGCTGAGCTTGCGTTACAGCGGGCTGTAAACAGATTGGATGTTGCAGGAAACTAAAAAAGAATCCTTCTCGGCTGTCTGAGAAGGATTCTTTTTCTATATTAACGCATAAGAGATTCATAGACGCCGATAAGCGGATGATCCTCTTCTTTTTGCAGATATAAATGTTCGCAGCAGTTGTCGGTGTGCCACGTTTTGTTTCCTCTCCGCACACCCGTCGTATAAGCGCCGTCCGTATACGGATAAGGTTTGACGACCCATTCGGCATCGTCATGATGTCTGATGGCGCAATCGATGACATACACACTGAGCATTTTCTCAAATTCGTCAATCGGCAGGTTCCAATCCGCCAAAAGCAGCTCTTTTATGCTGCGGAAGTAAAGAGCTTCCACTGCCAGCAGGCTGCCGGGTGAATAATCAAGAGAAATGTTGAAAAACTGACATAATTCTTTCAGTTCCTCTGTTTGAGACTGTCTATAATCATAGTAGAATGCTATCGCTTCCCACTCGTGGTCAAATACGGGAAGTGTTTCTCCATACTGCTTTTCCGGATGAAAAAAGGAATGATTCATATTCCCATCTCCTTTCCAAAAAAGTATATCATGCCGGAGAACGGACATTTAAGCGGGGATTGCCCCTAATTTTGGATAAAAATTCTGATGTAAAAATGATCATCTTTCTCTCTTCTTCTTATATAATAAGAGAGGATATGAGGGGCGGAAAAAATGAAAGGAGATGGAATTTGTGAATGTATTGGGGCAGCAGGCCGCAATCAGCATCCTGGTTCACCTGGTATGCATTGCGGTGACATGGTGGGCGCTTCAGGCCGTCAACTTTGATCCGCTGATCCGAAAAGGAAAAATAGTGCAGGCGAGGCTGCTGATCATTCTTCTTACCATTGCGATCGGTACGGCAGTCGCCAACTTCTTTTTAGATTATCTTACCTATTCGAAACAGCTTCCATACTTATTTTAAGATGTTTCGTCTGTTGAAATGAAGGGAATCGCTGGGTGAGAAACCAATTTTTCTTCACCCGCTTGGCGAGTTTTGACGAAGTTTTCCATGTATTGCTTTCCCCGGCTCCGGCAAAAATGGGAGTAAGGGGGAGAGATCGATATGAAGAAAAAAAGAGCAGGCCGTATCATCTTGTTTTTTGTTTTTTTAAGCGCCTTAATAGCGGTATTTCATTCCATTCATGCAAGTGAGCTGTCTCCGCTTGCCCAGATTGCCGAAGGAATGGAGCGGCAGCAGGTCACTGTGGATGAATGGACGCTTCATGCGAAAAAAAATCTGAACCTGTCACTGAGTGAATTTGATGACAAGGTAAAAGAACTGAAGACGCAGTATCCGCAATATCATTGGGAATCCGCGCGGGAAGATAAAATCGTAAAGGCCGTCGGCACGTATTCTGACAAAAAAAATCACACAACTTTTAAACTGCAGCTCGTCACTACCCTCAAAAACCAGAACCCAACTTCGTATTTATTATATGAGCAAATGAGCCCGGAGCAACCGGAAAACTGGAATGATACATATGAACAGTTTGAACGGCAGGCACATGACATATTTCAAAATAAAGTATTTATTTTTACTTGTCTAAAGGGTCATTTAAATGATAATATGAGTATTGTTTTGCAAAAAAAAGCAGAACAGCTCATGAAAGAATTTGAAGCAAGTCCAGTTGAACATGTAGTTGAGCCTCATTTCGTTTCTGTTTCTGCATTTACATATAAGTGGACAGATTACATCATGACATCGAAACATAAGATGAATGTGCAAGTTGCGCTTAGAAGTGCGGGAATGGGCGGAAAACATACCGTTACGGTTGGCACACCAATCGTGACAACTGAATATTAATATAGAGAATATAGGGACGCGGAGGGGAATACCTTGGAAAAAATCATCGTCCGCGGCGGTCAGAAGTTAAACGGCACAGTGAAAGTTGAAGGAGCAAAAAATGCCGTTTTACCAGTTATCGCTGCATCTTTATTAGCAAGTGAAGAAAAAAGCGTAATATGTGATGTACCTACGCTCTCCGATGTATATACAATTAATGAAGTGTTGCGTCATTTAGGAGCAGATGTGCATTTTGAGAATAATGAAGTTACCGTAAACGCTTCTTACGCTTTAGAAACAGAAGCACCTTTTGAATATGTGCGCAAAATGCGCGCGTCAGTGCTTGTTATGGGCCCTCTGTTAGCTCGTACGGGTCATTCAAGAGTAGCGCTTCCGGGCGGCTGCGCAATCGGCTCAAGACCGATTGATCAGCATTTAAAAGGCTTTGAAGCAATGGGTGCAAAAATCAAAGTAGGCAACGGCTTTATTGAAGCAGAAGTGGAAGGCCGTCTGCAGGGCGCAAAAATCTATTTAGATTTCCCAAGTGTGGGTGCGACAGAAAACTTGATTATGGCAGCTGCTTTAGCTGAAGGAACAACAACGCTTGAAAACGTGGCAAAAGAGCCTGAAATCGTTGACTTAGCGAACTATATCAATGCGATGGGCGGAAAAATCCGCGGAGCCGGCACAGGCACCATTAAAATTGAAGGTGTCGAGAAGCTTCGCGGCGTAAGACACAACATCATTCCTGACCGTATTGAAGCGGGTACTTTCATGGTCGCTGCGGCTATCACGGAAGGAAATGTATTAGTCAAAGGTGCGGTTCCTGAGCATCTTACGTCTTTAATTGCGAAAATGGAAGAAATGGGAGTCAAAATTACGGATGAAGGAGAAGGCCTTCGTGTCATCGGTCCTGCCCAGCTGAAGCCGATCGACATTAAAACGATGCCTCACCCAGGATTCCCGACTGATATGCAGTCGCAAATGATGGCGCTGCTTCTCCGTGCGAGCGGAACAAGCATGATTACTGAAACTGTGTTTGAAAACCGTTTTATGCATGCTGAAGAATTCCGCCGGATGAATGGCGACATTAAAATTGAAGGACGTTCTGTGATCATTAACGGTCCTGTACAGCTGCAAGGCGCAGAAGTTGCCGCTACGGACCTGCGTGCGGGCGCGGCGCTGATTCTTGCGGGATTAGTGGCTGAAGGTCATACACGCGTCACGGAACTGAAGCACTTGGATCGCGGTTATGTGAATTTCCATAAAAAACTTGCGGCTCTCGGCGCTGACATCGAGCGTGTCGTTGATGAAACGGCCGCTGAACAAGAAAGCAAAGAAGTCGTAACTGACCTAAACGCATAATGGCTGTAAAAACAGTATGTCAATCTGGCATACTGTTTTTTTATGGTTTATCATCATTATTATGCTCTGATTTTCAAAAAAGAATACGTTTTTCGCGTGAAAAATGGAATAAGATTCTCTGTCCAAAAGGAAGTCATATTAGCTTGTCCCTGCCCATAAGATGAAGTAGAGTCGAATCCCAAGCAGGAGGCAGCTGATATATGAAACCGATTGTATTTCTACTATCCGGGCTGTGTATACTTATTCTTCTTGTTCCCACCATTCTCGTTCTTCCGTTTCAGGCGGAAAAAGGAGCAGCCGTAAACAGAGAGCCCGGACACAAAACAACACACACCACACGAGAAACAAAAGGAGCAGAAACATTGAAAGAATCACCTGTATCCATTCCGGTTTATCGGACATCCAATCATTCTGTAGAGAACATTCCGCTTGAAGAGTACGTGATCGGTGTCGTGGCTTCCGAAATGCCCGCAACCTTTAAACCGGAAGCCTTAAAAGCCCAGGCGCTCGCCGCCCGGACTTTCATCGTCAGGCTGATGGTCGCTGACTCAGCCGTTCAGGCGCCGAAAGGATCACTGGTGGACGATACGCAAATGTTCCAAGTCTATCAAAGCAAAAGCCAGCTGAAAAAAGAATGGGGTTCTAAGTACGCACACAACCTCAAGAAAATCACAAACGCGGTCGCAGGCACGCAAGGAAAGATTTTAACGTACGACAACAAGCCGATTGAGGCATCTTTCTTCTCTACGAGCAACGGGTATACGGAAAATGCGGAAGCCTATTGGACAAGCGCCATTCCTTATTTAAAGAGCGTGAAAAGTCCGTGGGATAAGCATTCGCCGAAATATCTCGCCACCCAGACCTTCAGTGTGCCGGAGTTTCAGCAAAAGCTCGGCGTACAGCTCTCGGGACAAAACACGGTAGGGCAGATTACAGCCAGAACGCCGGGCCATCAAGTGGCGACGGCCGTCATAAACGGCAAAAAGCTGAAGGGAAGAGACATCCGGGAAAAACTCGGACTCCGTTCTGCCGACTTTGAATGGAAACGGAACGGCGGCAGCATCACCATTACGACAAAAGGATTCGGCCACGGCGTCGGCATGAGCCAGTACGGGGCCAATTACATGGCGGAGCAGGGGAAATCCGTGGCGGACATCGTCAAGCATTATTATCAGGGAGTGGACATATCCGAAGCAGATTCATTTTTAAACAAATATATGGCGAAAAAATAGACGCTTTCATGAGCGTCTGTTTTTTTGAAAACTATTCCATAAACGGTAAAGCAACCAACAGACTCATATAACGAAAGCCTAAAGGCTGACAAATGCCGTCTGAAGGCTGAGCGCCGGGTGAAAATCACTGATAAAAATGCCGTATCTATGTGAATATACGCAAAAATAATGAGGAACGCCGTCCTATTTATTTCCCTTTTCATCTCATTTACGATAAATATTGTTCGGCGTTGAACGTAAATCTATTGAAAAGGGGAAGAAGCAATGAAAAAAACACTTTCACTCATAATCATGCTCGGATTGATGCTGACTGCTGCATCTCCTGCTTTTGCTGCCGAGAATGCAAACGAGAAGACATTTTTATTTAAAAACAATATCGCCATTTTGCTTGATGCGAGCGGCAGTATGGCGAAACGGATTGACGGCGTTTCTAAATACAATATGGCAAAAGATGAAATCGTCCGTTTTGCAGATCGAATAAAGTCTACATCACAGGTCAGAATGACGGTTTTCGGTTCGGAAGGCAATAATAAAAACTCCGGAAAAGTTCAATCTTGTGAATCCATTCGCGGTGTATACGGATTCCAAAAGTTTGACAGACAGAGCTTCCTCAACTCTCTGAACGGAATCGGGCCTACGGGCTGGACACCGATTGCAAAAGCATTAGAAGATGCGAAGGCTTCTTTTAACGGCGTTCATAAATTCGGCTTTAAATCCGTTTACCTGTTGACGGACGGTGAGGAGACATGCGGCGGAGATCCTATTAAGACAGCGAAAGAACTTCGCAAACATCATATTAAAGTCAACGTGATCGGCTTTGACTTTAAAGAAGGCTTCAACGGACAGCTTCACGCAATTGCCGGTGCGGGCGGAGGAAAATATTACGAAGCTCACAGCCAAAAGGATATGAACCGCATCTTTACGATGGAAGCGAGTTCATTAGCGAAATAAGAAAAGGTGCCGTTTAGCGGCCCTTTTTTTTATTTTTATTTAACAAAAATTTCAAGAAAAGATGAAGAGAAAACTGTAAAAAGAATCAGATTCCGGACTTATATTACAAAAAGGGCGAAAAAGGCATTAAATCTGTCATCATTTATCCAATCTTTTTAGGATGATGCGCATAATTCTGTTCATTTTTAACGGCGTACAGCCGCTTATACAAAAGGAATCCCGCCCTATATCTTTTTGCATACTCCTCATCTAGCATAGAGAAGAGCCGGGGGCCCATCGGCCAAAAACAAACGGAGAGGAATGAAGGAAATGAAAAAAATGTTCACTGCGGGGATTGTCGGACTTTTGACGCTTTCACTCGGATCACCTGTTTTTGCAGCTGAGAAAAAGCACGAAGAAACAAACGTCGCCGTGCTGTTTGACGCAAGCGGGAGCATGATACAAAAAACAGGGGGAGAGCGTAAAATAGATGTTGCGAAAGAGTCTGTCACTTCTTTTGCGGAAGTTCTTCCTGAAGACACGAATCTGATGCTTCGGGTATTCGGGCATAAGGGCAATAATAAAAACTCAGGCAAAGCCGTATCATGTAACGCGACAGAAACGTTATACGGCCTTCAGCCGTACGCCGTGACTCCATTTGAGCAATCACTCAGCAAGATTAAACCGACCGGCTGGACACCGATAGCGAAAGCACTTTCTGATACACGTGAAGAATTTGAGCGGGCCGGCGCTAAAGGGAAAAACGTCGTATATCTGATCACAGACGGTGAAGAAACATGCGGCGGGAATCCTCAAGCCGAAATTCAAAAGCTCCGTAAAGCGAATGTCAACACGGTCGTCAATATCATCGGCTTCAACTTCGGCATGAAAGGAAGCGAAAGCCTTGAAAAAGCGGCCGAAGCGGGAGGCGGCACATACGTCTCAGCTGACAGCGCGGACGAGTTCAAACAGGCTTGGGAAGACGCCGCAAAGGATTTAGCAAAAGAATAGGTTAAAAAAGGACGCCCGCGCGGCGTCTTTTTTTGTTTAGAAAACGGAACCGCGGGAATGATACGGATAAAAGGAGATGAACGCTGTTGTTAAAAGGAGCAGGCATTATATTGGTGCTGGCGGCAGTCGTTTTTGTTCTGATAGGGATTTTTCTGAAGCTTGCCGCCTTCATATTCGTCAGTATATTGGCCATTATCGCCGCAGTTATTTTATTCACCATTCTGAGCAGACATCATCGCAATGAAACATAGAGTCCGAAGAGGGCTCTTTTTTTAAACCGCAAATTCGACAAAATACAGGGATTGTGGAAGAATAAAAGAGAAGGATACTGCGGAGGGGAAAACAGTGGATGAAAAAACAACAGCGGTAAGAGACATATACCGCTATGAAAAAGGGGTATTAACAAAGACGGCAGATCGGATGGTTTCAGAGTATCCGCTTACCGTCATGGTGAACGGGCAGGAATTTGTTACGCTCGTCTGCACGCCTGACCATTTAGAGGAACTCGTCATCGGATTTCTCGCATCAGAAGGCGTCATTCGTTTTGAAAAAGAGATCAAAAGCTTTACTATAGATGAAAGTCTCGGGTTCGCATATGTTGAACTGACGAATCCCGGAGTGCTTGAGCAAAAAGACTATACGAAGAGGGTCATCGGTTCATGCTGCGGGAAAGGCCGCCATTTTTACTTTCAGCAGGATGTGAAAACGGCCAAAACCGCCGTCAGCCGGATTACCATAACTCCTGAGACGTGCCTTCGCCTGATGAAGGAGATGCAAAGCGGAAGCGGCACCTTCCGGGAAACGGGCGGCGTCCATAATGCAGCGCTGTGCGATACGGAAAAGCTGCTCTTGATGAGGACGGATATCGGGCGCCACAACGCGCTGGATAAGCTGTACGGCTGCTGTTTGAAAAACGGAATGCCCGTCCGTGACAAGCTGATCGTCTTCAGCGGCCGGATTTCCTCAGAGGTTTTATTAAAAGCCGCAAAAATCGGCGTGTCGATTGTCATTTCAAAATCGGCGCCGACGGAGCTCGCGCTGCAAATGGCGGAAGAGCTGAACATCACCGCGATCGGTTTTGTCAGAAACGGATCATTTAACGTATACACACATCCTGAACGGGTTGAACAATAGAAAGGGGTCTTGGGCTTATGAATACAGAAACGCGCCGGGTGACAGACAAAAAGGAAAGGCCGCTCAGGGATCTTCGTATCTCTGTAACCGACCGCTGCAACTTCAGATGCACGTACTGTATGCCAGCCGAATTATTCGGACCGGATTATCCATTTTTACAAAAGACGGAATTGCTCTCCTTCGAGGAGCTTGAGCGGCTTGCGAAGCTGTTTGTCGGCCGCTTCGGCGTTGAAAAAATCAGGCTGACGGGCGGAGAGCCGCTCATGAGAAAAGATATGCCTGAATTGATCAAAAAACTTGCGCGCATCCCCGGACTTAAAGATATCGCGATGACGACAAACGGCTCTCTGCTTCCCGTGTATGCGGAAAAACTGAAGCAGGCGGGGCTGCATCGAGTGACAGTCAGCCTCGATTCTTTAGAGAATGAGCGGTTTAAGGCCATTAACGGCCGCGGCGTTTCGGTGAACAAGGTGCTTGAGGGCATTGAGGCGGCAAAAGCGGCCGGACTCGGTGTGAAAATCAATATGGTTGTTCAAAAGGGCGTCAATGAAAAAGATATCCTGCCGATGGCCCGCTATTTTAAAGAAAAGGGTCATATTCTCCGGTTTATTGAATTTATGGATGTAGGCAATACGAATCAATGGAATAAAAAAGACGTGATCACGAAGGCCGAAATTATTGATCTGATCAACCAGCACATGCCGACGGAGCCGATAGAAGCGAATTATAAAGGAGAGGTCGCTTCCAGGTTCCGCTATCTTGACGGTTCCGGCGAAATCGGCGTGATTTCCTCCGTCTCGGATGCATTCTGCGCCTCCTGCAACAGAGCGCGCCTGTCGGCGAGAGGCGAGCTGTTTACGTGCCTGTTTGCCTCAAGCGGCTATGATGTTCGGAAACTCGTGCGCGGCGGTCTGACCGATGATGAATTGACGGAATCCATCGCTTCTGTTTGGAGAAATCGCACGGATCAGTATTCAATTGACCGCGCGCTTTCTAAAACGGATGGAAAAAAGAAGGTGGAAATGTCTTATATAGGCGGATGAAGAAAAGCTTGCCCGGACAAGGGCAGGCTTTTTTATTCACATTATGAGAGCGGTCTGTTCAAAAAATACCGGTAACAGCCGAAATATATGATAGGAATTTTGATGCAGGACAATCAAGTTATGCAATTCCAAAGCCATACAATATGTTAAAATATAACCAATAGAAATTAGAAAAGGTTGTGAAAGGGGCATGACCGCATACGAGATTCCGTCATCTCAAGTTGGAGTCAAGATCAACAAATGGTACAAGCATATTTTAGCGTTTCAAGCGGCTGATGCCATAAAGCTGAAAGAGGAAATTGATGAGGATATACAACGTATGGAGGAAGACCAGCTGCTGCTGTTATATTATCAGCTGATCAGCTACCGCCATCATATTATGCTTGATTACGTCAAGCCGGAATGCACCGAACAATCACAGATTCAGTACAGCGAGCTGCAAAAGACAATCGAAAGCACGGACAGCATATCGGGACTGTCTGAGTATTATTTCCATTTGTTCAGAGGGATGTATGAATTCGATCACAATAACTATGTTGCGGCTATTTCTTTTTACCGGAAAGCGGAAAAACTTCTTTCATTTGTCGAGGATGATATAGAGAGGGCGGAATTCCATTTCAAGATGTCTGAAGTGTTTTACGTCATGAAGCAGACTCATTTTTCCATGAATCACGGGATTCAGGCGCTGGATACGTATATGAAACACGATTTTTACAGAGTGCGGAGAATTCAATGCCATTTCGTCATTTCAGGAAACTACATCGACTGCAAAAACTACGACAAAGCGCTTGAGCATTTAGACGAAGCCCTCCGCCTTTCTTTGCTTGAAGGACAGCCCCGCCTGATCGGGTCTTCGCTTTACAATCTGGGGAATTGTTATGCTGAAAAGCGGGATCTGGATGAAGCGGCCCGGTACTTTAGAAAAGCGGTTCCCGTTTTTGAAGAGCATCAGCTTGAACAGCTTCCGAAGGCGCTGTTCAGCTTAACGCACACCCTTTTCAGGCTGCATGATGACCAAGCGGCCCTCACCTATTATGAAAGAGGGATCATGATCGCGAAAGAACGCGGCGACCGATTCAGTTTAGAGAAGTATAAGTTTTTACAAGCGCTTTATTTGGAGTCACTCAATATGGATTTAATCCATGAAGTGTTTGACTATATGAATGAAAAATCGCTGTATGTGTATATTGAAGATTTCGCCTTGGAGGCCGCCGTTTACACAAGCGCACATGAGCAATATAAAGAAGCGGCGTATTTTTATGAAAAAGCGATTCGCATGAGAGAAAACATTCAAAAAGAACAGTGTTTATACGATATATAATTTTTCTTAACCATCTGATCAGCAGATGGTTATTTTTTTATGCACATCAGGACGTT
This sequence comes from Bacillus sp. SYZHCR11, assembly GCF_057196865.1. NCBI lineage: Bacteria > Bacillati > Bacillota > Bacilli > Caryophanales > Bacillaceae > Bacillus > Bacillus sp. SYZHCR11. The sequence goes on along the minus strand of NZ_JBXUND010000002.1, from coordinate 571,559 downwards.
TGATCATAGAAAAAATCGGAAAAATCGCAAAAGAGGGAAAAAAGTACGATGGGAAGGAGGGATTTGTTGTTCGGATTTAATGATATGATAAAGTTTTTCGTTTCATTTCTCATCATTCTCCCGATGGTGTCTGTCATCCATGTGTCGGGACACAGCTTTATGGCCATGCTGTTCGGAGGCAAGGCGTCGTTGGATATCGGAATGGGGAAACGTCTTTTAAAAGTAGGGCCGATTCAGGTTCGGCGTATCTACTTCATAGATTCTTTCTGCAAGTTCGGCGAATTGCGGATAGATAACCGTCTGACGAGCGCGCTCGTCTATTCCGGAGGCTGTCTGTTTAATCTCGCTTCTATCTTTTTAATAAATCTGCTGATCATAAAAGATTTCCTAGAGCCAAACTTATTTTTTTACCAATTTGTCTATTTTTCGACTTATTATGTTTTCTTTGCTCTTCTGCCCGTGCAATACGGGGATAATAAGCTGTCAGACGGATTGGCCGTTTACAAAGTGATCCGCTACGGGGAACGCTGTGAAATCAATAATTGAGAGTTGAAATGTTTGCTATCAGGCTGAAAGGGAAGAAAACAAGTACACAAAAACAAAAGGAGCTGAAGAGACCATGAGTGAAGATAACGGTTTAAAAGACAAAGTAAAAGGCGGCATGAACAAAATGAAAGGGGAAGCAAAGGACAAAGCAGGCGACATGGCAAACAAGTCCGACTTAAAAGCGGAAGGGAAAAAAGACAAAGCGAAAGGCAGTCTGCAAAAGGGTGTCGGTAAAACGAAAGATAAACTCAGTGATGATTAATTTGATCGTGAAACACAGCAAAAGCCCAAAATATTTTGGGCTTTTTGTTATGAGAAATGACAAAAATTCCAGTTCGTTTGGTTAATATTCACTAAATTTTTAAATATTCTATAAATTCCCCGGCGATTTCTTTATAATATTCACAAAGAATGTAACCTTTCTTCACATTTAATTAAACGTTTGTTGAAGAAAAAAATGAGAAATCGGTCATTTCTGCAAAAGGAATCGGGCCGTTCACTGTCGAATAACTTTTATCACTTAACATTTCATGAGGTGAAGGGGGTGGCGGCCGCCTGCATCGTTTCGGTTGACCATGCGGATTGTGTTTGACTATCACTAAGGGGGAATACAGATGAAACTGACACCGGTTGAACAAGAAAAATTGCTTATTTTTACGGCGGGAGAGCTCGCTAAGCAGCGGAAGGCGCGCGGCGTTCTGCTGAATTATCCCGAAGCCGCCGCATATTTGACCTGTTATCTGATGGAAGGCGCGAGAGACGGAAAAAGCGTTGCTGAGCTGATGGAATCCGGCCGCAATGTATTGACTGAAAAAGACGTTATGGAAGGCGTTGCGGAAATGCTGGACAGCATTCAGGTGGAAGCGACGTTCCCGGACGGGGTTAAGCTTGTCACCGTTCATCAGCCGATCAAAGCGGAGGTGAAGTCATGAAGCCGGGAGCGATTCAAGTCGCAAAGGGGACCATCACCATTAACGAAGGCCGGAAGACGCTGGAGGTGTCAGTCACCAATAACGGAACGCGGTCAGTGCAGGTCGGATCGCATTTTCATTTTGCCGAAGCCAACGGCGCCCTTTCCTTCAATCGGGACAAAGCCATCGGCATGCGCCTTGATATCCCGTCAGGCACATCTGTCCGTTTTGAACCGGGAGAAGAGAAAACCGTCACGCTCGTGGAAATCGGAGGGCGAAAAACGGTCAGAGGTCTCAACGGCATGGCCGATACGTACATGGATGAGCGGGGAAAAGAGAAGACGCTGTCAAATCTTAAAAAAGCCGGATGGATGGAGGAGGCGATCCGATGAAAATGTCGCGTGAGCAATACGCAGAACTGTTCGGACCGACAACGGGAGACAAAGTCAGACTCGGAGATACGGATTTATGGATTGAAGTCGAAAAAGATTTCACGAATTACGGGGAAGAAATGATTTTCGGCGGAGGGAAAACAATCCGGGACGGCATGGGGCAGAACGGGCGTATCACCGGGAAAGACGGAGCGCTTGATCTGGTCATTACAAACGCCGTCATCCTGGATTATACCGGAATCGTCAAGGCGGATATCGGGGTGAAGGACGGCCGGATTGTCGGCGTCGGGAAAAGCGGCAACCCTGATATGATGGATGGGGTGGACCCGCACATGATTATCGGTGCCGGAACAGAAGTCATTTCCGGCGAAGGGAAAATCGTAACGGCCGGCGGGGTGGATACGCATATCCACTTTATCTGCCCGCAGCAGATGGAAGTCGCGCTTTCTTCAGGCGTGACTACGCTTCTCGGCGGCGGAACAGGTCCTGCGACGGGAAGTAAAGCGACGACTTGTACATCCGGTGCATGGTACATGTCGAGAATGCTGGAAGCGGCCGAGGAGTTTCCGATCAATGTCGGTTTCTTAGGAAAAGGAAATGCATCCGATAAAGCGCCGCTGATCGAGCAGGTGGAAGCAGGCGCAATCGGCCTGAAGCTGCATGAAGATTGGGGATCAACGCCAAGCGCCATTAAAGCTTGCATGGAAGCAGCGGATGAGGCGGACATTCAGGTGGCGATCCACACAGACACGATAAATGAAGCGGGCTTTTTAGAAAATACGCTTGATGCGATCGGCGACCGGGTTATCCATACATATCACATAGAGGGAGCCGGCGGAGGCCATGCACCGGATATTATGAAACTCGCATCTTACGCCAATATCCTGCCGTCCTCTACGACGCCGACGATTCCATATACCGTCAACACGATGGACGAGCATCTTGATATGATGATGGTCTGCCATCATTTAGATTCAAAAGTGCCTGAAGACGTGGCGTTCAGTCATTCACGCATCAGAGCGGCCACCATTGCGGCGGAGGATATTCTGCACGATATCGGCGCGATCAGCATGACGTCATCTGACTCGCAGGCGATGGGCAGGGTGGGAGAAGTGATTATCCGGACATGGCAGGTGGCCGATAAAATGAAAAAACAGCGCGGCGCTCTATCGGGAGAAAACAGCAATGACAATGTGCGCGCCAAACGCTATATCGCCAAATACACGATCAACCCGGCTGTCACTCACGGTCTGAGCCATGAAGTCGGTTCCGTTGAAAAAGGAAAGCTCGCCGACCTCGTACTATGGGACCCGGTTTTCTTCGGCGTCAAACCTGAACTTGTGCTCAAAGGCGGCATGATTGCCCGCGCCCAGATGGGAGATCCGAATGCTTCCATTCCGACGCCTGAGCCCGTGTTTATGCGGCAGATGTACGCATCATACGGTAAAGCAAACCGCAATACCTCTATTACATTTATGTCCCAGGCCGGTATCGCAAACGGTGTGCCGGAAAAGCTCGGCCTTGAAAAAATGATTTCTCCCGTACGGAATATCCGTAAGCTGAGTAAGCTCGACATGAAGCTGAATGACGCGATGCCGAATATACATGTCGATCCGAAAACCTATCAGGTGTTCGCCGACGGAGAAGAGCTGGCATGCCAGCCCGTCAGCTATGTTCCGCTAGGACAGCGTTATTTCTTATTTTAATCCCTCTCCGGCCGGTTTCCCGCCGGCCTGTTTACCCTCTATTGCCAACTTGATTTCATCCTGCCGCCCGTTTTAGTGTATATTAGTAGTTGACAAACAAATGAAATGTAACTATTTTGGTTACAATGGTGGTGAAAAACATGATTAACAGCCGTCTTGCTGTGGCCATTCACATTTTATCGCTGATCTCAACGGATGAACGGGCGTCATCGGACATGATTGCGGGCAGCGTAAACACCAATCCCGTCGTAGTGCGGAGAACGATCAGCCAGCTGAAAAAAGCGGGTATTCTGACATCCCGGGCGGGTGTTCCGGGAGCCAGCCTGAAAAAAGATCCGTCGGAGATCACCCTCTTAGAGGTTTACAGGGCGGTGCAGAATAAGGAAGAGCTTTTTGCGGTTCACGACAATCCGAATCCCGACTGTCCGGTCGGCAAAAATATTCAGCGCGCGCTCGATGAGACGTTCGGAAGCGTACAGCGGGCAATGGAGAATGAACTTGCGAGCAAGTCCCTTTATGATGTAATGAATCATCTCTTTTGTTAAAAAGAGATGGGTTCATGCCGCTAGACGTGTAACGAAAATGGTTACAATGGATAATGAGGAAATCACGGTTTTGGCTCCATATTCAGACAAGCCTGGATGCGGGATTGCGATCTGTTTAATGAAGAAAACCTCCGAAACTAAAGGAGGTGGTAACCGGGATATTTTTATTTTGCTTAAGGCTTATGTGAAGGTGTCTGTTGGAAGCGGGTTACCAAAAAAAGACGGAACTCTTATTTTAATACGCGCTAAAAAAACTGATGGAGAATATCCTGCCTCCGGTAATGCCAAAACCGTTCGCCTCTTCACAATCATTATAAAATTTCTCAAGGAACGATCAGCAGCCCGTTAGCTGCCCCTCATTAGAGATGAGCTGTTACCACACTGTTACATTAGAACTTCCGCTGCTTTTATATCCTTCTGTCGCTAAGACTTGATAAGCCCAATTACTGCCCAGATTCATTCCATGGCTCTTCCATGCGTTAACATGATTGCTGAAAGTGATTGCAGCGTTGCTTCCGGTCGGTCTCTTCGACTGGCGGACACTCCAGTACTGCGTAAAAGTAGTGTTATCGCCATCAATGGAAGGTGCGTTATAACGTGTCGTTGTATATATGTCATATGTACCTCCATCACTCTTTACAGTACCTTTATACGTTCCGGTAGGTCTGTAAGTACCCCATGAATCCACCACATAATATTCGATGAGGGGCGATCTCGTCCAGCCATATAAAGTCAAATATCCATTGCCGTTCGGCGCCCAAACACCGGCATTATAGTTTATTGTTCTAAATGGCGAGCCTGTAGTCCAGCCTTTACCAACAACGAAATTCCCGGTATTAGACCAATTAACACTGTAATTTCCGCCAGAGCCATTGACTGCGTTTACTGTCCCGCCCCCGTCAGTCCAATTTTGCCAGTAATCTGTGCCAGCTGCAGAGGCGGTTGCCGAAAACATGCTGATACTCATGAAAGCTGCCGTTAATCCCACTAAGAATTTCTTTTTAAACTTAAACATATGTTACCTCCTATACTATTTTTTCTGACTTTGACATGAGGCAGCACTCGTAAATATTTAACGAACGCCAACGCTTTTGATCGTTCCTTTCAATATAATAGCATGAATACATGGGTGAATATTAAGAACAATTGTAATTTAATTACAAAGACCCAAAAAATTGTATGATGAGTGGTCTTGTACCGCCATAGCCTTATTTCGCAGAACTGAGTGATTTCAGTTAAAACTCTGAGGAAACGTTTCATCTGAAAAGACATTTTCGATTTGATGGGGACACATGGGCCGAAGCCGGAATGTCCGAAAGAATATCTGCAGACAGCGCTTCAGCAGGCGAGAATTTACAAGACCTTGAGAGCACGGAGTCCATGACCCGAACGGAAAGCGCGCTGGAGCATACAGCGTCAATGCTGTTCGCCGCCGTATTGGCAAATCCGAAGCAGAAAAACTTTACCGTTGTCGGAGAAGCGGAATAAGAAAAAATCCCGGGCGGATGCGCCGGGATTTTCCTTTTTAATATGTATTGGCATCAATATTATTAAACGCGTCGTCCACGATGCCGAGCGTCATGAGGACAATGAAAAGAACGATACCGAGAACGGACAAGCCGACCGTCACGATCAGATAGATCCCCTGCATTTTCACGAACTTTGCATAATTCTCCAGCATATGTTCCTCTGTCAGTTCATTGAACTGCGCCGCCATCTGTCCCGCTTCATTTGCCGAGCGCATCAGAAAAATGCCGGCAATGATCTGCAGAACGCCGGGAATGGCTCCGATTAAAAAGAAAAACGCGCCCGAAAGCGCCGCAAACGCGCCTATAATAATAAACAAAATACCTGTCGCTTTCCCCCATTTCGAAATAGAAATAAGCGAACGATTCACTGATTCAGGTTTCAAACCATGGCACTCCTTTACAAAAAAATACTCACTTTTCATTTATACACTATTCGGTCATTCTTTTGAATATAAAATGTGTTTTTTCAAGCCGTGTCCGTTTTTATATCAGAAAATTCCCGAGAAACATCCCGGGAATTACAAAATCGGCGACAGAAGCCTTGAAATCGATTCTTTAATGCGGATCCGCAGCGAACGCTCCTGATATTCTTCATACGTATATTTTCTGGAGACGAGCAGATCTTCTTTAAATGAGGAAATGAGTTTTTTCGCGATGGTGACGTCATAAATAAAGGCGTTGACTTCAAAATTAAGTCTGAAGCTTCTGACGTCGATATTCGCCGTACCGACTGAAGCCGTCTCATCATCGACGACAATCGTTTTTGCATGAATAAAGCCGTTATCGTAAATGTAGACTGAGGCTCCGGCTTTCAAAAGATCGCCGATGTAAGATAAAGTCGCCCAGTAAACGAAAGCGTGATCCGGTTTGTTCGGGATCATGATTTTGACGTCAATGCCTGACAGACAGGCGATCCTGAGGGCATCCAAAAGACTTGAGTCAGGAATAAAGTAAGGCGTCTGAATCAGGATCGACCGTTTGGCCGTTGAGATCATCTTGATATAGCCGTTTTTAATTTGTTCCCATTCTGAATCCGGTCCGCTCGTGACAATCTGCATCCCGACATTGCCCTTCGGCTCGCATTCCGGAAAATGATTCGGAACGTAAGTGAGCGTATGGTGATGGGAGGCTTGGTTCCAATCGAGAATAAACCGTGTCTGAATGGCGTGTACCGCCGTGCCTTGAAGTCTGAGGTGCGTATCGCGCCAGTAGCCGAATTTAGGATTCAGGCCGAGATATTCATCTCCGACGTTAAAGCCGCCGACATAGCCGGTTTCGCCGTCAATGATGACGAGCTTGCGGTGATTCCGATAATTGAGCCGCAAATTAATCGGACGAAGCCTGGAAGGAAAAAAGACTTCCACATGGCCGCCGGCGTCCCGCAGCGGTTTGAAGAATTTTTTTCTGAGTGATCTTGAACCGAGTTCATCATATAACACTCTGACCTTTACGCCTTCCCGTGCTTTTTTCACTAAGGCATCGCGCAATTTTTTTCCCAGTTCATCACCTTTATAAATATAGTATTGAAGGTGAATGTGATCTTTTGCGTTGGAAATGTCCTTCATTAAGCGTTTGAACTTATCGCGCCCGTCCGTTAAAATCTCCACCGAATTATCCTCTGTAAAGACTGCGTGGTTGTTCATGACAAGCATATAGATGAGGTCTTTATTATCCACAGTCGCCCTGTTGTTAAATTGGAATTGCCTCGACTTCAGATCTTTCAGCTGAAACTTCAGCAGCTTTTCTATTCCGATTTTTTTACGGTCTTCCCATTGAAACAGGTGCTTGCGTCTCAGGTTATGGCCGAATAACAGGTATAAAATAAACCCTAAAATGGGAATAAAAAAAAGAACCAAGAGCCAAGCCCATGAAGCGCTGGCATCGCGTCTTTCTTTGAAAATCATGATGACGGCCAAAAGTATATTTAAAACGAAAAAAAATCCGAATAAAATAAATGAAATGCTCACTTTGCAACCCCGCTATATCATATTTATCAAGACTGTGCCCATTAGTATTCCGACAAGTGCAGCAATCTGATTCCCATTTCAAATTATAACATTGACATTTTGAAAGAATAAAGAGCCGGAATCAAAGATGAATGCAGTTTTCTTTCAAAGAAAGTTCCGGGTGCGGTAAAATATGCATATATGAAAAAGAAGACAAAAATGACAGCAAAGGGGAGAGGGCATGAAGCTGGAGCATGCGGAACAATTGCCGGGATTCATAAAAAAAGAAATTCAGAAAATACAAATCGCCATCGCGCCGCTGATGAAAAAAAGCATCATTTACCGTTTTCTTGCTTTCCCGATCGCCGCTTTTAGTCTGTTTCATCTGGCATCGCTTTTGATTCAGGCCCCTTCCGGGAGAGGAGCTCTCGTATCGGCCGGCATTTTTGCCCTCCTTGCGGCTTTGGGTCTTGCGTTTTTTAATGAAGCCGGCTATCAGCGGAAACAGGTGCAAAAAACGATCCGCCTTTATATGCTGAACAGAATCAGAAAAAGCGATATTCTGTCCGAGGAACGGAAAAGCGCCTACACCCGGCTGATTGCCGAGGAGCCGTCTGCGATGAAGAGCTTTATTGAATTTTTAACGGAAGAAGACCGGAAAAAAGAAATGCTGTATTAAAAAAGAGCTGACGCGCGATCAGCTCTTTTTGTCATTCAAACACAGGGTCGTTCTCATAGTAATATGAATCAGGCGTGTCATACGTATCAGTGCTGTAATAAGCCATAATTCCGATGACAGCGAAGATGACGACTAAAATAAAAGCGAGAATGCCCAATACCACACTGGATGCCGCGTAAAAAAACTGCATTTTGATAAATGACGCGTAATGTGCAAGCATATTTTCTTCCGCGTTTTCTTCTAGTCCTTCCTGAAGGGCGGCAGCCGCTTTTGCCGAGCGCATCAGCATGACGCCGGAAATGATGAGCAGAACACCCGGAATGGCTCCGAGCAGCGTTACAATGGCTGACAGAGCGGAAAGAGAACCTGTGATGATCAGAAACACGGCGGTGATCTTTCCCCATTTGGCGATGTCGGCAAGGGAACGGGCTTTTTTATTGAGCGGCTGGTTTTCGTCTTTGTCTTTATCGATGGTGATCATGACAGTTCTCTCCCTAAAATGTTCAAGTCATATCGTTTTCCGTCCATTTCGGCGATACCCGGGAATACGCCCCATTCGGTAAAACCGAATTTTTCAAACAGCTTAATGCTCGGCACATTATGTCCGAAGATAAAAGCCATCAGGCTGCGGATGCCGATTGCCGGAGCGAGTGCCAGGGCTTCTTTCAGCAGAAAGCTTCCTGCTCCTTTGCCGCGGCAATCCTGATGCAGATAGATGCTGATCTCCGCCGTTTTGTCATAGGCCGGACGGCCGTAAAACGTTTCAAAGCTGATCCAGGCCGCCACTTTGCCGGTTTCATCTTCCGCGACCATCAGCGGGCGCCGGTCCGTGTGCCGTAAAAACCAATCCATCCGGTCTGCGGGCGTCACTTCTTCCGTATCAGCCGTTACCATTCGTGAGGCAATCGTCGAGTTGTATATGGCCACCACCGCATCTAAATCCTCCAATACGGCTTTGCGCAGGGTTAAATTCATATTCCGGGATCTCCCTTCACATTTCATTACATAATTAAGTGCAATCTGCACATACTACTTCCAAAAAAGTTTTTTATGGATGTGTATATATTTTCAGAAAAGTGTTCAGAATGTTGCTGAGGTGATGAACAAATGAGAGAGGAAGAAAAGAAAACTTCTCAAGTCAAAAAACTTCAGCGGTTTTTTCGCAAACGCTGGATATTCCCTGCAATCTACTTAGTCAGTGCGGCCGTCATTTTAACAGCTGTCCTTTGGTATCAATCCGTTTCGAATGATGTGAAGGACAATCTGACGAACAACAGCGGAAACTCCGCGTATGACAGCGGCAAAGACGATGCCGTCGAAGTAGGCAAGTCAATGGAAAACGTCGCAATGCCGGCTGCTCATTCTGAAAATGTTTCTGTTGTGAAAAAGTTTTACGAATCTGATGCCGCAAAAAAAGAGAAAGAAGCAGCACTTGTTAACTATAATAACACGTACAGCCTCAGTAAAGGAATTGACTTAGCTGAGAAAGACGGAAAATCATTTGATGTTTCTGCTTCTCTGAGCGGTACGGTTGTTAAAGCTGCTAAAGACCCGGTACTGGGGTATGTGGTTGAAATTGAACACTCAGACGGCCTGTCTACTGTCTATCAGTCTTTATCTGAAGTCAGCGTGGATCAGGGCGACAAAGTAAAGCAGAACCAGGTCATCGGTAAATCCGGAAAAAATCTTTACAGTGAAGAAAGCGGAAATCACGTGCACTTTGAAATCCGCAAGGACGGCGTAGCGATGAACCCGCTCAATTTTATGGACAAGCCGGTAACATCTATTGAAAAAGCGGCGGCTGAAGAGAAAAACGCTGTGACAGAAGAAACGGAAGGGTCAATTCAGCAGTCTTCCGAGAAAAAAGATGTGACGCCTAAAAAAGAAACCGAAGAAAAACCAGGTGACAAAGAAGACGGCACAAAAGACAAGACAGATGGTAAAGATGACGGCTCAATGAAAGATTCGGGCAAGTAATCTTGATCCCAAAGCGTCTATCAGCTCTGATAGGCGCTTTTCATATTGCTGCATGTGCCTTTATACTAATAGAAAACGAAGGAGATTCTGAATGAATAAATGTCTGGCGGCCGGGTGGCTCGTCTTTGTTTTCGTTTCTGCTTTGACTGAAAGCTTTCACGACATGATTGTGTCGCAGACGGTGTCCTTCCGTTTCACGTCCCATCCGGATGTGTCCGGTTTCTTTGTGTTCGATATGGCGGAGCTCGCCATACCGGAAGCGGCGATTCAAAAGCTCGGGCACGCGTTTTCATTTTTTGTGCTCGCCTATTTGTTTTTCAGGGAGCGCAGGCGCATGAAGAGGGCGGTGCTGTATGCATTGGCCGCCGCTTTCCTGACAGAAATCGTCCAGCTCTTTTTCGGCAGAAACGGATGCCTCCGCGATGTGCTGATTGACAGTCTCGGCATTGCCGCATTCTGTGCTTTACAAAGGAAAAAGCATACAGCCAAACATACAAAAACCGGCAGTCTGTGACAGATGCCGGCTTTTTTTATATATTATGGTTTGTCGATTTGCTTTTATGAACGATACTTTCATAGATTCGCACGATCAGATCGACAATCGGACGAAGCACATTTGAAAATCTGAACAGCAGGAATCCGACAATGAGGGAAACGATAATGCTTCCGAGCACATCGATCGGATAATGATGGCCGACCCAAATTCTTGAGAAGCCGGTCAAAAGGCCGAAAATCACAAGCGGCCAGCCGAGTTTTTTGTTGCGGAACAGAATCGCAATTGAAATCGCCAAAGCGCCTGTCGTATGGTCACTCGGAAATGAAGCATCCGCGGCATGAGGGATCAGCGTATGAACCGTATGCTCGACAAAGGGGCGCTGCTCGACATAGACTTTCGTGATGAGGTAGTTGATGATAAGCGCCGCAACACCCGTGAAGCCCGCGTACAGGGCGTTTTGTCTGCCTTTTGTGCTTCCGAACAGCCACATGGCAAGCAGGAAAAGGGCGTAGGCGTAAATGGCGTATTCCGTTATAAATACCATGATAGAGTCGAGAATAGCACTATGGTGCGACAAACCATTGATCGCTTTAAATAGTTCGTAATTCACAAATATCACCTTTTATCTTTATTTTATATGAACAGTGTAATGCTTTTTTCTATGAGACACAATTGGTATTAAAAATAATCATAAAAAAGTAAACAGAATGAAACGTGACTGTATTACTGTGCGTCAAGTATGCGGGAAAAGAATAGCCGAAGGAGTTTTGTCCGTTGCTGAAACGTTTGAAAAACGCCGATCTGCCGCTTGTGTTTGTCATTATGCTGCTTTGCGGATTCGGCTTGTTAATGGTGTACAGCGCCAGTGATGTGATGGGGTCTCAGCGGTACGGAGATCCATCCTATTTCTTCCATAAACAAAGTGCCTCTTTACTGATAGGATTATGCTTATTTCTATTTGCCGCCTGTCTGCCGTATAAGCGGTATGCGCGGCTTGTACCGCTGTTTGTGGTCGGTTCGCTGGTATTGCTGCTGCTCGTATTGATACCGGGAATCGGGCTGGAGCGGAATTTTTCCCGCAGGTGGCTGGGAGCGGGCCCGCTTGTCGTACAGCCGTCTGAATTGGCGAAGATCGCCATGATTTTGTATTTCGCTTCGATTTATACGAAAAAGCAGCCGTACATTCATCAATTTGTGAAAGGGGTTCTGCCGCCTTTAGTAATTTTGGGGACCGCTTTTCTGCTCACTTTGGCGGAGCCTGATTTAGGGACGGCTTCCTTAATCCTGGCGGCGTGCGGGTCGATTTTATTATGTGCCGGCTTGAAAAAGCGCCATCTTTTCGTGCTCGGCGCGACGGCGGTGTCGGGGGTTGTTTATCTCGCATTTTCTGCATCCTATCGTGTGAAGCGCCTCGTTTCCTTTACCAATCCGTTTGGTGACGCGAACGGGGACGGCTATCAGCTGATTCAATCCTATTTTGCTATTTCCGGAGGCGGGTTTTTCGGAAGAGGGCTTGGAAACAGTGTTGAAAAAATGAACTATCTGCCTGAGGCGCATACCGATTTCATTATGGCCGTGATCAGTGAAGAGCTGGGGATATTCGGTGTTCTGATCGTTTTGGGATTATATTTTGCGTTAATGCTTCTCGGCGTAAAAACGGCCGTGCGGGCTGATGACCCGTTCGGGAAGCTTCTTGCCATCGGAATTACGTTTCAATTAATGTTTCAGGTTGTCTTGAATTTGGGAGCGATGAGCGGACTCCTCCCGGTTACGGGTGTGCCGCTTCCGTTTATCAGCTATGGCGGTTCTTCATTGATTATGACGCTGTTTTTGTGCGGCATACTGGTCAATATCAGTACATATGCGAAAAAACAAACCGTACGGCATAAGCGTCCTGCCCCGCATGAAAAAAAGGCTTCTTCTTTTTAATGAAGCGAGAAAAAACGCCCGGGATATTTCTGTCTCCGGGCGTTCTGTCTGTTTATAAAGCTCCTGGTCCTTCTTCTCCGGTGCGGATATTAATCGTGTTTCCGATTTCATAGACGAATATTTTTCCGTCTCCGGGCTCTCCCGTTTTCAGCACTTTTTTCGCCGTTTCCACGACTTGATCAACGGGGACCTTGCTGACAACGATTTCCACTTTCAGCCGTTCATACACATTGCTTTCAATTTTGACTCCGCGGTACAGTTCGGTGTGAGCTTTTTGAAGGCCGCAGCCGTGTACGTTGGAGAAGGTCAGCGATGTGACTCCGATTTTACCGAGTTCCTGTTTCAATGTTTCAAACTTAGCCGGACGCGTAACGATTTCTACCTTGAACATTTGACCGCTCATCTAAGCCACTCCTCACTTTATAAGTCCTGATATGCTTTTTCCCCGTGCATCGTTAAATCAAGCCCAAGTGACTCTTCTTCTTCGCTGGCGCGGAGGGGAATGAACAGACCTACAATTTTAATGATAACGAAAGTGACAATAAATACAAATACATAGGTTGCCGCAATGGCTGCAATCTGCTTCCAGAGCAGTCCCGGATCGCCGTAAAACAGTCCGTTTGCCCCGCCGTCATTGACGGAAGTGGTGGCGAATAAACCGGTCGCGATGCCGCCCCATGTCCCGCCGATTCCATGCAGGCCGAAAGCGTCAAGCGCATCATCGTATCCGAAAGTCTTTTTGAGCCAATACACGCCCCAGAAGCAGACAAGCCCGCCGATGAAACCGATTACGATGGAAGAGAACGGCGTAACGAACCCGGCAGCCGGCGTAATGGCGACAAGCCCGGCAATAGCGCCTGACACAGCACCCAGCATGGTCGGTTTTTTATTCAGCATCCATTCGATTAAAATCCAGCCGATAATTCCGGCTGCAGCCGCGGTGTTTGTGTTAATGAAGGCAAACATCGCGATACTGTCAAGCGTGAGGGCGCTGCCGACATTGAAGCCGAACCATCCGAACCAAATGAGCGCCCCGCCCAAGAACGTGTAAATTAAGTTGTGAGGCGAAGCCGCCGTGCCGTCCTTGCGTTTCCCGAGCACAATCGCCAGCACGAGCCCGGCGACCCCGGAAGAAATGTGGACGACGTTTCCGCCTGCGAAGTCAAGAGCGCCCATTTGGCCGATCCAGCCGCCGCCCCATACCCAGTGCGCAACGGGCGTATATACGAGGGAAGCCCATAAAAAGGAAAATACAAGAAAAGCACTGAATCTCATGCGTTCAGCAAATGCTCCGGAAATAATGGCCGTCGTCAGTACGGCAAACGTCATTTGGAACATCATGAATAATGAATGCGGGATCGTATCACTATAACTTCCGGGTTCAAAGCCGACCCCCTTCAGTCCGGCCCATTCAATCCCGCCAAGCCATGTATTCCCGGGGGCAAAAGCAAGTGAATATCCGTACAAAACCCAAACGACGGATACGATGGCGAGGGAAGAAAAACTGTGCATCGCCGTGCTGAGCACGTTTTTGCTTTTTACCATTCCGCCGTAAAACAAAGCCAGCCCGGGGGTCATCAGCCACACGAGTAAAGCGCAAAAGAACATAAATACTGTATCGCCCATCTGCATGTTGTATTCCTCCGTCTCATTCAAAATGTAATCGTGATTAATTCATTATTATAGAGAAAAAAGGACGATAAAACATTTTCGTGTAAGGTTATCTGACATGGTTTTTTGCGTTCATAATGTCGCTTTTTCAAGGGGGTGTCATGCGACTTTATATCCATAAAAAGAGCGCCGGAGCATGGCGGAAGAAATCCTGTCCGGGAAAGAGTAAAATAAACGGGGTGAGAAACACTAACTGCATCAGGAGGAATCATTATGACAACATCATTGAATCTGCAATTTGAAAAAACGGCTTTGGTCCTTATTGATTTACAAAAAGGCATTGTGCCGATGGATAAAAGCGGTACCGTTGTGCCGAACGCGAAAAAATTAATTGATGTGTTCCGGGAAAAAGGCGGATTTATCAGCTTTGTGAACGTAGATTTTCATGACGGAGCGGATGCACTGAAGCCGCTGACGGATGAAGAGGCGGCGGGCCATTCGGCTCCGCCGGCGGATTGGGCTGAATTTGTGCCTGAAATCGGAGTGAAAGAAAACGATTATACGGTAACAAAACGGCAGTGGGGCGCGTTTTTCGGCACGGACCTGGACCTTCAGCTCAGAAGACGGGGAATCGACACGATTGTGTTATGCGGGATTGCGACAAACATCGGTGTGGAAAGCACGGCGCGGGAAGCTTTTCAGCTCGGGTATCAGCAAGTTTTCGTAACTGACGCGATGGCGACATTCAGCGATGAACAGCACGAAGCGACACTCAAGTTTATCTTCCCGAAAATCGGCAGAAGCCGGACGACGGAAGAATTTATCGCACAGACAAAATGACAATCTCCAAAAAAAGCCGCGTCCTGTTCTTGACGGCCGTGGCTTCGGGGACGATGCTGAACCCATTGAACTCGTCGATGATTTCTCTTGCGCTTCACAGTATTCAGCATGAATTTCACCTGTCGTTTACAACGGTGTCCTGGCTGATATCGTCCTTTTATCTTGCCAGCGCGGTGGCGCAGCCTGTTACCGGGAAGCTCGGTGATATGCTCGGCAGGAAGAAGCTGTTTTTGATCGGGCTTCTGCTTGTTGCCGTCTCGGCGGTCGGCGCACCGTTTGCGCCGACTTTTATGACATTGCTGATCATGCGGCTTTTTCAATCGATCGGAAGCAGCGCGATATATCCGTCCGGCGTCGGATTGATCCGTTCAAATATACAGGAGAAGCAGGCTTCGGCGCTGGCCGTCCTGTCAATCTTTGCATCAGCCATGACGGCGCTCGGTCCGACTCTCGGCGGTTTTCTGATCGTTTGGGGAGGGTGGCCGGCGATCTTTTTCGTCAATCTGCCGTTTATCATCCTCAGCTTTTTTCTCGGAATGTATATGTTTCCGAAAGATGAAAAACGCGAGATCGGCGGCTTGAAAGGCGTGCTCCGCCAGCTTGATACAATCGGGATACTTCTGTTTGCCGGAGCGATTATCCTTCTCCTGTCGTTTTTATTGTCCTTCGGTACGAAGCCTCACTATACAGAAGGCGTATTCGGGCTTTTGTTCGTCGGGCTGTTTATCTGGCGCGAGCTGAAAACGGAGAAGCCGTTTATTGATGTCAGGCTGTTTAAAACGCATCGGAAACTATCGTCGGTGTATATTCAATTTATTTTGCTGAATATATTCTTTTACTGCATCTTTTTCGGGCTTCCGAGCTATTTTCAGGATGAAATGCATTTGTCCGTTCAGACAAGCGGATTGATTATGCTGTTTATGTCGGGCATGAGTATTCTGGTGTCGCCTTTGACCGGAAAATGGATAGATAAAAAAGGGCTTCTTCAGCCGATTGTTGCCGGAACCTGCCTGACCGCGATCGGAGCGGTGCTGTTAACGTTTTTCTTCCTTCAGGCGCCCATGATAGGAAAAGGGATGATCCTGTCCGTGCTTGGTGTCGGCTACGGCTTCGGAAATGTCACGTTTCAGGCGGCCATGCTGAAAACGAGTCCCGCCGACATGGTCGGAACAACGTCCGGCTTGTTTCAGACCTGCCGGTATCTCGGTTCGATTTTGTCTTCTGTCATTTTGGGCATTCTTTTCGGGAAAGAAATTACCGCCGCCCATTTTCATATGCTTGGGACGATTCTTATCGTTGTCGGCGCCGTAAGCCTTTTGATGGCGTTCCGGTTTTCGGTTCTCCTCAAAAAAGCCTCTTAACAGGCGCGAAAAAAAGAGACGGGCTCTCCCTGTCTCTTTTTTTGTGTAATGTGCTCAAAAATCAAAACGATTATTGTCGACAGCGACCAATGTTATTTGCGGAATTTTCAGTTATATTTTTTCACATGTGATGTAAGGAAAACGTACATGCGGGAGGGAGAAAATGACAAAAATAACGAGTGATCGGCTGAGCAACAAAGATTTACTGCCTTTAGAAGACGGCGAACGGACATGGAAGGCGGTGAATTTTGCATCCATCTGGATGGGTTGTATTCATAATATCCCGACCTACGCGACTGTGGGCGGGCTCATTGCGATCGGCCTTTCTCCGTGGCAGGTGCTCGCCATTATCGTGACGGCGTCACTGATTTTGTTCGCCGCTTTGGCCTTGAACGGCCATGCCGGAACGAAATACGGCCTGCCTTTTCCGGTCATTATCAGGGCTTCTTACGGAATATACGGCGCTAACATTCCGGCGCTTCTCAGGGCATTTACAGCCATCATGTGGCTCGGAATTCAAACATTTGCCGGGAGCACTGCCTTACACATTCTGCTTTTGAACATATGGCCGGGCTGGGGGAGTCTCGGCGGAGATTGGAATATATTCGGGCTTCATCTGCCGGGCTTTCTGTCGTTCATTTTCTTTTGGGGCATTCATCTGCTTGTGCTGCGGCACGGCATGGAATCGATCAAAAAATTTGAAGTGTGGGCGGGCCCGCTTGTTTATCTCGTCTTCGGCGGCATGGTCTGGTGGGCGATAGATATTGCCGGCGGGCTCGGTCCGATTTACTCACAGCCGGGAAAGTTCCATACATTTTCTGAAACGTTTTGGCCGTTTGCCGCCGGAGTGACGGGCATTATCGGAATATGGGCGACGCTGATTCTGAATATCCCTGACTTCACCCGGTTCGCCGCGTCGCAAAAAGAACAGATTCGCGGCCAGTTTTACGGGCTGCCGGGAACGTTTGCGCTGTTTGCGTTTGCAAGCATCACGGTGACATCCGGATCACAGGTAGCATTCGGAGAACCGATTTGGGATGTGGTGGAGATTTTGGCGCGGTTTGATAATCCTTTCGTTATCGCTCTTTCGGTCATCACACTTTGCATCGCCGCCGTCTCGGTTAACGTGGCGGCAAACATCGTGTCACCGGCCTATGACTTGGCGAATGTCCTGCCGAAGTATATTACATTCAGAAGGGGAGGGTATTTGACCGCCGTTTTGGCTCTGTTCACAATACCGTGGAAGCTGATGGAGAGCGCCACGAATGTATATGCGTTTCTCGGACTCATCGGCGGGATGCTCGGACCGGTGGCCGGGGTGATGATGGCTGATTATTTTATCATCAGAAAAAGGCAGCTCTCAGTTGAAGACCTTTATTCAGAAACCGGACAGTACACTTATTACAAAGGCTATAATTACCGGGCCTTTGCCGCGACGTTTCTCGGCGCGTTTATTTCTTTAATCGGAATGTACGTCCCGGCGTTCGCCGGCATCTATGATATCTCCTGGTTTGCGGGTGTCATTTTGTCATGTCTCGGTTATACGGCGCTTATGTACATTCATCCTCCTTATGCAAAAGCGGAGGGACGAATCGTGCGGGAAAGAGCGGCCGAATAAAAAAAGCCGGGGGCTGCCCCCGGCTTTTTGTCATATCAGTCTGCGATTGAAACGTTTCCGTCCGCTTCAAGCGGCGTTCTTTTTTTCTGGCTCCAGCCATACAGGAGCAAAGCAATCAGGACGAACAGCCCCGCTGCCAGATAAATCGAATGGAATCCGGCCGAAGCGACGAAGAGGCCGAATACATATGACCCGCCGGCAATCCCGCTGTCAAAGAAAGTGAAGAAGGTCGCCGTCGCAAAGCCTGAACGGTGTCCGGGCGAATTTTGAATCGCCAGCGTCTGCATACACGGTACGATAGAGCCGTATCCGAGACCGATTACGGCACCGGACAAGAGAAGCATGAAGGCGCTGTTTGTCATCGCCAGCATGCAAAGCCCCGCGGAGAACACGATAATCGACGGATAGATGACGATTCCCGGCCCCACTCTGTCAAACAGCTTTCCTGTGAAAGGACGGGCGGCCATCATCGTCACGGCGAAACAGACGAAGAAATAGCCGCTGACATCCAACAGGTGGATCGTCTTTGCATAAACGGATAAATATGAAGTCACACTTGAATAACAGAAAGAAATGGACAACCCGACAATCGCGATTTTAAGCGCGCCTTTTTCAAACATGTCGGAGAAAGAAAAACGGAACACAGTCGTTCCGCTGTTGTTTTGATCCGGCACACGAATCATAAAAGCAATCAGCAAGCCTAAAGAAACAAATACAGCAAAAAGCGTAAAGAACACCGGGAACGATATGACTTTCACAAGGCTCAGTCCGAGAAACGGACCGATCGCCATGGCAAGGTTCATAGACATCGCAAAATAACCGAGCCCCTCGCCGCGCCGCTTGGCGGGAATAAGGTCAGCGGCAATTGCGCCTGTGACCGTCGTTAAAATGCTGAACCAGATGCCTTGGAAAAAACGCAGTCCGAGCAGCAGATAGAAATTGTGTATCGGCAAATACAGATAAGAAGACAGGGCGAACAGCGCCAGAGATACAATCGTCATTCTTTTCTTACCGAACCGTTCAATAATCGCCCCTGAAAAAGGACGGGTGATAATAGCAGATAACAGGAACAGGCTGATCAAAAGCCCTCCTTGCGATTCACTGCCGCCAAGCTCCTGAATCATATAGATAGGCAGCACGGCCAAAAATGTATAAAAGAACACAAAGACAAATAAATTTACGAGTACGACCATAATAAAATCTTTGGTCCAGATCGAGTCAGATTTACTCAAAAGTACAGCACTTCCCTTTCTTTATTATTTCGTTAAAAACACATTCAGAAACTCAGAAAAAGCTTCCTTATCTCCATCTTGGAAATCCGCAAGCATGTCTTCCTCGAACTTCAGCATCTCTTGATTGATGCTGTTGTATTTCAATTCAGCTTCCTTCGTCAGGACGACGAGCTTTTCCCGCTTGTCTTCTCCCTGTTCCCGCTGAATCCAGCCGTTTTCTTCAAGGCGTTTGATCGTTCTGGTAACGGTCGGCGCCTCTACGTTCAGATAGGACCAGATTTCTTTTTGGGTCATCGGTCCGATCGTTTTTAAGCAATATAGGATTGACCATTGAGAGGAGTACAGGCCGAATGGTTCCAGCCGTTCATTGGCTTTCTTCGTAATCAGGCGGGCGCATTGATTGATTTGGTGAATGAGGCGTCTGTTGACGTGGATCATTTCCGTTCTCCTTTTCAAAAAACTTACCTAAGTAACTAATTGTGCTGTTTCATTCTACAGCAGGATCGCGCGGATGTAAACCCCCCGTTCAAAAAGCAGAAAATTATGACCCGCCCCTTGTCCTTATTGAGTTTTTAGCATATTCCCAATTCATTGCTAATACACTGTTACAAACCTATCAAAGAGAGTGTTTGAGGTGAGGGATCGTGGGCATATTTCTAAAACCTTCTTATATAATCGGACAACGAAGAAGCTGCATCATCAGTGAATCTGTTACAGAATACGGATCTCATTTCACACTTCTCACATCCAACTGGGGAGGTCGAGTGGTGTGCACGATTACATCAAAGAGCGAACAATCAAGATTGGTAAGTATATCGTGGAGACGAAAAAAACCGTTCGTGTCATTGCGAAAGAGTTTGGTGTTTCCAAAAGTACCGTACACAAAGATCTGACAGAACGCCTGCCTGAAATCAATCCTGACTTGGCGAATGAAGTAAAAGAAATACTCGATTATCATAAATCCATCAGACATTTAAGGGGGGGCGAGGCGACAAAATTAAAGTACAAGAAGGATGAAATTCTTGAAGGGGAGCCCGTTCAGCAGCCGTAGCGCCTGACGTCTGCCGGGCCCTTTTTTCTCCTCCGGGCGGTTTCGCGAATATCCGCAAAATTTTGTCAAGAACTTATATCGTTCAGCAGCTTTTTTTTGATAAATTATGATAATATATATAATTAGGGCACAATGTGGATATTTTACTGTGAAACAGATATCAAGGAGGATATAAATAGATGTTTGCAAGGGATATTGGAATTGACCTCGGTACTGCAAATGTACTGATCCATGTAAAAGGAAAAGGAATTGTTCTGAATGAGCCTTCCGTTGTGGCACTTGATAAAAACAGCGGCAAAGTGCTGGCTGTCGGTGAAGAAGCCAGACGAATGGTTGGACGTACACCTGGGAATATTGTTGCGATCCGTCCGCTGAAAGACGGCGTAATCGCAGACTTCGAAGTAACTGAAGCTATGCTGAAACATTTCATTAATAAGCTGAATGTAAAAGGACTTTTCTCAAAACCGCGCATGCTGATCTGCTGCCCGACGAATATTACATCCGTTGAGCAGAAAGCGATTAAAGAAGCAGCTGAAAAAAGCGGCGGAAAGCATGTGTACCTTGAAGAAGAACCGAAAGTTGCCGCTATCGGCGCGGGTATGGAAATCTTCCAGCCGAGCGGTAACATGGTTGTTGACATCGGAGGCGGTACGACAGATATCGCAGTTATTTCTATGGGCGATATTGTCACCTCCTCTTCTATTAAGATGGCTGGGGACAAGTTTGACATGGAAATCTTAAATTATATCAAACGCGAGTATAAGCTGCTGATCGGTGAACGTACCGCTGAAGATATTAAGGTGAAGGTCGCAACGGTTTTCCCAGACGCACGTCATGAAGAAATCACCATCCGCGGCCGTGACATGGTTTCCGGTCTGCCGAGAACGATTACAGTAAACAGCAAAGAAGTGGAAGAAGCCCTTCGTGAATCAGTTGCCGTCATTGTGCAGGCCGCCAAGCAGGTTCTTGAAAGAACACCGCCTGAATTGTCCGCTGACATCATCGACCGCGGCGTTATCATTACCGGCGGGGGAGCGCTGTTAAACGGGCTTGACCAGCTTCTTGCCGAAGAGCTGAGGGTGCCTGTTCTTGTCGCTGAGAACCCGATGGATTGTGTTGCGGTCGGAACCGGCGTCATGCTGGATAACATGGACAAGCTTCCAAAACGCAAACTGAGCTGATGATAAAACCTCATTCTGAAAAAGAATGGGGTTTTTTTCTGTCAAACCCTTCACGAACGGGAATGTAAATCCGATAATAAGAAAAAATGCTGATTTTCATTATAGAACAAATGTTCCGGTGAGGCAACTGGAAATAATGCTATTTCAGAGGTGGAAGACTTGTTAAAAGGATTATATACCGCAACGTCCGCAATGATTACACAGCAGAGAAGAACGGAAATGCTGTCAAATAACATCGCAAACGCGAATACGTCAGGATACAAAGAGGATCAAGGTTCAATCCGCGCCTTTCCCGAGATGCTTCTGAGCCGAATAGAAGGCGATAAAAAAACGAAAATCGGTTCCGTCAACACAGGCGTATACATGCAGGAGCTGAAACCGTTGTTTACGCAGGGAAGCCTGAAAACGACCGATCAGCCGACGGATATCGCGCTTATGGAGAATCAGGTTCCCAAGAATGCCGAAACGAATGAAAACGCCGAGCTGTTTTATCCCGTGCAGACTGCGGGCGGCGTCCGTTATTCAAAAAGCAGCACTTTCTCATTAAATGAAAACAATCAGCTTACGATAAACGGAAACCTTGTTTTATCAACAAACGGACAGCCGATTACAGTCGACAATGAAAAATTCACGGTAACAGAAAACGGAACGGTCACGACAAACGGCCGGCCGGCGGGGCAGATTGACATCAGGGTGGAAGAAGACGTGCGCAATCTGAAACGGGACGGCAATGACCTATACAGCACGGCCGACGGCACTGAACTGCCGAGCGCGGCGGCGAATCCCCAGGTCTCGTATTCATTAAAGCAAGGCGTCTCGGAGCTTTCGAACGTGGACGTGACGAGCACGTATACAGAAATGACGGAAGCATACAGATCATTTGAAGCCAATCAGAAAGTCATTCAGGCTTACGATAAAAGCATGGATAAAGCCGCAAATGAAATCGGCAAAGTGTAACAAAATGGGGGACGTTCAATTATGATGCTCAGATCAATGCTGACGGCTTCAACAGCCTTAAATCAGCTTCAGCAGCAGATGGATACAGTCAGCAGCAACCTTTCAAACAGTGATACGACAGGCTATAAAGCGAGGGACTCCCGCTTTTCCGAGCTGATCAGACAGCAGTATGACCATATAGATGACAAAAAGGAAAATTCGCCGAACATGCGGAAAACGCCGCCCGGCCTTCGTCTCGGCGCCGGAACGGTCATGACTCCGCAGCTGGACTCAGGTCAGGGCAGCATCAAAAAAACCGACCGTGACCTTGATATCGCGTTCACCTCACCTTATCAATATCTTCAGGCAGAAGCGGACGGACGGCGGGTGTATACAAGGGACGGCTCACTTTCCCTCAAGCCGGCCGGCGGAAATGACCGGGTGCTTCAGCTGATGACAGCGGGAGGCAATCCCATTCTCGATGAGAACGGCCAGCCCATACAAATTGACAGTTCGCTGAATCAGCTGAAAATCAGCAAAACCGGAACGCTGACTGCTTCAGACCAGGCAGGAACCCGTTCGCAGACGTTTAATCTCGGCATCGTCAATGTCAATAATCCTCAGGCGCTTCATGCGGAAGGGGATAATCTGTTTTCCGTAAACGGTGCGGGGGCTTCAGCGATTGAAGAGCTTACCGGCGCAAACCGGCAGGCAATCGGCATGGAGCAGGGCGCGCTTGAAGGTTCAAATGTCGATATGTCAAAAGAAATGACCGACCTAATCGTGTCTCAGCGTTCCTATCAGCTGAACAGCCGCACGATTACATTGGGAGACCAAATGCTGGGCTTAATCAACTCAGTCAGATAAAAGAAGGGGCGTTTTGATCAGCCGCGCATGATAAAAAATGCGGCTTTCTCAAAATCGCCCTTTTTTTTGTAGTAATCAGTAATATCCTGAAGCAGCACTTCCAAATCCACCCACGCTTCAATTTTCTGCAGCTCCAGCACGAGCTTCTGCAATCGGTCGTACGGGTCCTCCTGAGCGGTGTACAGTATGTTGAGCGCGGTCAGCTTCAATTTCATAATCTTGTTCTGCACTTTTTCAGATATATATAAACCTTTCTGCAGCACGGTTTGTCCTTCGGCGGCATATCCGGTTTTAAAAAGTGCTCTGACCGCTTCGTATACACAATGCAGGTAGGAAACGGGAGACTCTTTCTCGAAACGCTGATTGCCCAATACCTTTTTGTAAAAAGGGAGGGCCTCTTTATCTTTTTTCTGGGCGGTCTTTAAAAAACCAAAATTATAATAGGCGTGGCACAGCAGGTTATTGTCATTGATCCGGTCCGTTATCTTTATGGATTCATTAAAGAGCTGTTCTGCGTCTTCATAGCGTGCCTCGTCTATGTAATTCACGGCGAGAAGCAGACGGCAGCTGAGCGTTTTTTTGATGTAGCCGAATTCACCTTGATAGATTTCCAGCGCTTTATTGACATATTGAATGGAGAGCGCAGGCGACTTCATCATGTAATATGCACCCGCTGTTTTATAATAAAATTCAGCGGCTTCGAAACGGTCCTGAATGGCCGGCAGGTACTGTTCAGCTTCTTTAAAGCGGCAGACAGCACGGTTCGGAGCGCCATTCACCATATGGAATAACCCTTTGAAAAAATAGAAATAATAAGTTAATTCATGATCCATCTCATCTTTGCGCCGCTTCAGCTCGCAGAACAATTTAGTCAGACCGTCTTTTTTCTCAAACAGCAGCTGAAACCGTGCGAAAAACAGCTGATATCTGAGTTTGAGCTTTGCATTCTTTTGTAATTTGGGGAGATGCTGATTGATTTGTTCGTGAAGGGAACGGGCTAGATCGAATTGGCGTTTTCCCATGGCGTCATACCACTCATTCAGCATCACCAGCGTACGTTTTTCAGTAAACTTAGCAATCATCTTCCAACCTCTTTGCATAGGGTAAAAATCTTTATTTATCATAACACATTAATGGACGAGGCTCATTGCCAGCTGGTTACAGTTTACAGCGCGGTTGAAAAAGAAATTGATTCATAATATACTTCCAAATGTACAGATTGGTTAGCGCATATACCTTCTATACATACTATTGTCGATGAAGGAGATGTCAAGAAAATGCTTGATACTCAGCAAATTAAAGAAATTATTCCCCATCGCTATCCGTTTCTTCTGGTAGACAGAATTACAGAAGTCGAAGAAGGAAAACGGGCGGCGGGATATAAAAATGTGACGGCGAATGAAGATTTTTTCAACGGCCATTTTCCTGAATACCCTGTTATGCCGGGCGTCTTAATCGTAGAGGCTTTGGCGCAGGTCGGAGCGGTTGCGATGCTGATTAAAGAAGAAAACCGGGGCAGACTCGCATTTTTTGCGGGGATTGATAACTGCCGTTTCAAAAAGCAGGTAAAACCGGGTGACAAGCTGGAGCTTGAGGTTGATATTACCCGCGCGCGCGGTACGATCGGACGCGGCAAAGGCGTTGCCAAAGTTGACGGCGAGCTCGTGTGTGAAGCTGAATTAACATTTGCGCTCGGAGAATAAAAACAAACGAATGGGCTTATAAAAAAGCCCATTTTGTATAGAAAGGGGTGAATGTAATGTGGTCAGAATTTAAAAGCTTTGCGATGCGGGGCAATATCATGGATCTGGCAATCGGTGTCGTCATCGGCGGCGCTTTCGGCAAAATTGTGACGTCGCTCGTTGAAGACATCATCATGCCGCTTGTCGGCCTGCTTCTTGGCGGTCTTGACTTTTCAGGGCTGGCCGTGACATTCGGCGATGCTCATATCAAGTACGGAAGCTTCATTCAAACGATTGTGAACTTCTTCATTATTTCATTTTCTATCTTTATCGTGATCCGCACAATAGGGAAGCTGAGACGTAAAAAAGAAGCAGAAGAAGAGGCTGAAGAAGCAGAAGAAACAGATCAGCAGACAGAACTGCTGACTGAAATCAGAGATCTGCTGAAACAGCGGGCTCCTCACAATGACTAAGGCACAAAAAAAGGCTGGATGATTAACGTCCGGCCTTTTTTATGATTATAATTTTTGTTTAAACGCTTCAATCAGCCGGCTGCCCGAGTAGCCTTCTTTCACGAGCGACTCCAGAATGCTTTCTGATCCGGGGTGGTTTCTTGACACCATTTGACCGTAAATTAAAACTTGTATACTCTTTTCCAGCTCCACGATATTTTTGATGCTTCCCGTCAGCTGGGCGGGGCGGTTGCTTTTTTTCGTAATCGTTACAAACACCTTCGCTTCTTTCTGGCTTTTCATCAGCATGTCAAAAAAAGAAAAGTGTTCGGCCGGGACCAGTGCTTCAATTAACCAGTGGTTTTCTCCGTCCTCTTTGTTGATAAT
This sequence comes from Bacillus sp. SYZHCR11, assembly GCF_057196865.1. Lineage (NCBI taxonomy): Bacteria > Bacillati > Bacillota > Bacilli > Caryophanales > Bacillaceae > Bacillus > Bacillus sp. SYZHCR11. Next base: position 545,685 of record NZ_JBXUND010000002.1, on the reverse strand, counting down.
CAATCCGTCTAAAAGGGGAAACTGTTCAATCGGCTGATCGTCTTTATCTAAACGTTCCACATTCAGATCAACCAGTTTAAAGGTTTTCATCTCTTATTTTCACCCCTGTTGTCCATGTTTTTCGTTCATTTATTATAACACATATCATTTTTCCCGGGAAAATGCTGTAAGACATGCTTCATCATTTTTGTAGGCGGTCAACATTTAATCATTTCTATTTTTTCATTATAATGTAAAAGAATATGGTCATGGAGAGATGCTTATGAATCAATTGCGCCTGAAGGAAATCTATATAGAAGACGGTTCAAGGCGAAAAGACGATCATTCCTACTTGGTATGCAAAAAGGAAGATTGTGAGGTGCATCTTAACAGAAGGGGAAATGTCGTCTTTTTATATGAAACAAAAGACCGCATGGAACAGTATAAAATTCAGCTTTCATTGACTGATAAAAAGCTGAGTTTTTACTGGTTCGCATGGGACGGCGGAAAGTTTGTCCGCATGTTTGAGAAAGACTGGCTCAAAACGAAACTTTTCTCGCGGCTGCTCAAAAATACATATTACATAAGCGGTCAAAAACAAAAGTTTTTTTTATCAGAAAGAAAAACAAAAACATAAAAGCAGCCTAAACGGATAACGGCTTTTTCCGCTTTTTGCTTTCATGAGCCCTTGTACTACAATGAAGCCAGCCTCGAAAAAGAGAGGAGGATACGGCTTGTTTAACCACGTTATGCTTGTCGGCCGGCTGACGAAAGATCCGGAGCTCCGTTTTACATCAGCGGGCATTCCCGTCGCGCATATTACGTTGGCGGTAAACCGCAATTTTAAAAGCGCGTCGGGTGAAACCGGAACCGACTTCGTCAACTGCACCATCTGGAGGAAAAACGCTGAAAACACGGCATTGTACTGCCAAAAAGGGTCAATGGTCGGTGTAAGCGGCAGAATCCAGACGAGAAGCTATGAAAAGACAGACGGCGTAAAAGTTTATGTGACCGAGGTCATGGCTGATACCGTTCGGTTTATGGATCAGAAACGGAAAGAGCCGCTGGCTGAATAGCATGCTTTTTTCCTCGATTTCCCGCCTTTCAGCGGGCCCCGCAATACCTCCTTCCCACTCGCCAGTCGAAAGACTGGTTTTTTTGTGCGGAAGCTGAAAAATGGTTAAAAAGAAGTGATTTTGCTTATAAATACTTAAAAACATTGAATATATTGGGATAAAAACTTATAATTACTTACAGATAAGTGACGAAAAAAGGGAATGAGGACGTGTATCAAGAAGAAAGACTGATTGCGATAATGGAATATTTGAAACAGCACCGGCGGATCACCGCAGAACAGATATGTTCGCTGCTTCATATTTCAAGAGATACCGCAAGAAGGGACCTTGTAAAGCTGAAAGAGCGAGGGGCCATTATCAGAACACGGGGCGGCGCGATTCTGCCGTCAGTGAATCAGGAAGTTCCAGGCTATTCGGGCCGGCTGAAAACCGTTTCTGAAGAGAAAAACAAAATCGGCAAGCTGGCCGCATCCCTGATCCATAAAGGGGACCGGATCATCCTGGACACCTCGACAACCGTGCAGGCCTGCGCGGAGCATTTAAATGTCACCGGCTGCACTGTTATTACAAATTCGATCAATCAGGCCGATATCCTTTCCGCAAAAGAGGGAATTGATATTCACCTGCTCGGCGGAAAGCTCCAGAAGGAACACCGGTTTTTATACGGGGCTTCCGTTGTAGAAAAACTGGGGGATTATCACGCTGATAAGGTGCTGATCGGCGTTGTCGGCATCTCGGAAAACGGCCTGACGATTCCGCATGAAGAAGACGGCATGGTAAAGCGTAAAATGATCCGACAGGCTGAACAGGTGATTGCGCTGAGCGATCACTCGAAGCTTGGCCGTACGAGTTTTTATCAGTATGCAGACCTGCACGAGGTTGACCTGCTGATTACCGATCGGCTGCCTGATCAGGATTTTTGCGATCTGCTCGACCGGCACGGCGTAGAATTGCTTGTAACTGAATCTGAAGAAGAGGATGAGGACATGTGAAACTGATTGCCATAGATCTGGACGGCACACTGCTGAACAGCAGTCATCAAGTAAGCGATGAAAACAAGCGGGCTTTAAGGGAAGCCCGGCAAGCGGGAATTGAAATCGTGGTTTCCACTGGACGCGCGCATTTTGATGTGCACTCCATATTCGAACCGCTCGGCATAAAAACATGGATTATCAGCGCAAACGGAGCCGCCATTCATGCTCCTGACGGCAGCCTGTACCATTGTGAAGCGATTGAAGAATCAAGAGCCCGCGGCATTTTGTCATGGCTTGAAGAGAATCAATATTATTATGAGGTGTTTACAAACAAAGCCATCTATACGCCTGAAACCGGCAGGCAGCTGCTCGATATCGAAATGGACCGGGTGAAAAGCGCCAATCCGGAAATCGATCTTTCCGTTTTGGAACAGGCGGCTTCAGTGCAATACAGCCAGTCCGGCTTTGCTTACATTCATTCATACCGTGAGCTCTTTGAGAAAGAAGAGCATCTGGATTTTTATAATATTCTCGGATTTTCGTTTGATGAGCGGAAGCTGAAAGCGGGCTGGGACCGATTCAGCGGTCAGAAAGATCTCACCCTTGTCAGCTCTGCCGATCACAACTTTGAAGTGGCGTCTCGAAACGCCTCAAAAGGGCAGGCGCTCAAACGGCTGGCGCAAAAGCTCGGCATTCCGATGGCTGAAACCGCCGCGGTCGGTGACAGCTTAAATGACTATTCAATGCTTCAGGCGGCCGGAAAAGGCATAGCGATGGGGAATGCGAGAGAAGATATTAAAGAGATCGCTGATGCCGTTACATTGACAAATGATCAAAACGGCGTTGCGTATATGATCAGGAATTTACTGTGAAAGGTATGGCGATACTGTTCATGACTGGCGTGACGCATTCATGGCAAATGCGGCGTAACAGTAAGGACGACATAAAAGACCGGCTCTTCCGAGAGAGCCGGTCTTTTTGCGTTTAATGTGATTGCGCCGATGCGCTGAGGGTGAATAATTCTTCAAGCTCATCGGATGACAGCTCGGTAATCCAATTTTCACTTTGGATAATCTGATCGTTCAAAGTTTGTTTCGTTTCGAGCATGGCATCAATTTTTTCTTCAATCGTTCCCGTCGTAATGAGTTTGTGAACGTGGACGAACCGTTCCTGGCCGATTCGGTAGGCGCGGTCGGTCGCCTGGTTTTCCACCGCCGGATTCCACCACCTGTCATAGTGAATGACATGATTGGCAGCCGTCAGATTCAGGCCGGTTCCGCCCGCTTTCAGTGACAAAATCAGCGTCGGGTATTCTTTCTTCTGGAACCGTTCGACGAGGGAATCGCGTTCCTGCTTGGACAGGCTTCCGTTTAAAAACTGAACCGGTTCTCCGAATGTTTTTTCCAGGAGGCGCTTCATCATGTTGCCCATCTGAATGTATTGGGTGAAAATGAGGCAGCTTTCCCCTTGTCCGCGGATCGCCGCCATTAAGTCAAGCAGCTTTTCCAGTTTGACGGATCTCCCGTTTAACAGCTCTGTCTGTTCTTCCTTCAAATAGAGCGCAGGATGGTCGCATATTTGCTTCAAGCGGCCGAGCATGCTCAGAATCAGCGCTTTCCGCTGCATCCCGGTCAGAGAAGCCATATGTTCAAATGTATCTTTGACAAGCTGTTCATAAAGGGATGCCTGTTCGGCTGAGAGCGGGATAAACTCTTTTTGTTCCAGCTTGTCAGGAAGATTAAGCGCCACTTCTTCATCCCGTTTTGTCCGGCGCAGTAAAAACGGCCGGATTAACTGCTGAAGCTGGTTGATTCTTTTTTCGTCACGGTCTTTTTCAATCGGCAGCACATAGCGTTTATGAAAGCCGGTCAGACTGCCGAGATAGCCTTTGTTCATAAAATCAAAGATCGACCAAAGCTCTGTCAGGCGGTTTTCCATCGGTGTTCCGCTCAGCGCGATATGATGGACGCCTTTCAGCTTTCTGATTGCGCGGGACTGCTTCGTATGCGCGTTTTTAATGTTTTGCGCTTCATCAAGGCAGACGGTGCTCCATGTCACGGAAGAAAGCTCTTCCTGATCGGCGTGCGAGAGGCCGTAAGAAGTAAGAACGACATCCGCGTCCTGATAGGCCGGGACAAATGCTTCCCCCTTCGGCCTGCGGGGGCCGTAATGAAGCACGGCCTTCAGCTGCGGCGCGAAGGTCTGGAGCTCACGCTGCCAGTTGCCGAGCACCGATGTCGGCGCAATGATTAAGGCAGGCGCTTTTTGCCGGCCGCTTTCCTTCACATGGAGAAAATAAGCGATCATCTGAATCGTCTTTCCAAGTCCCATGTCATCTGCGAGACAGGCGCCGAAGCCGTTTTCCCGTAAAAACAGAAGCCAGTTCATGCCGTACATCTGATAAGGGCGGAGCTGGCCCTGAAACGCGGCGCTGACTTCATGCTCCGGCAGATCCCCGGCATCCGTCAGTTTGCGGATCAGGCTTCTGAGATGCTTTGATAATTCGATCTTGATCCCGGCAAATGCCGATGAGTCAATGATGTCCGTGTCCTCGGCTCCGTTTTCCCCGTGATCCATCAGTTCGCGCGCCAGCACGTCGGACATGTGGAGGCCCTCAGATTCCGCTTTTTCCATCAGTATTTTCATCTGTTTAATAAATTGCGGATCAATTTTCACCCATTGGCCGCGGATGTTGACGAGACGTCTGTTGTTTGCGACAAGCTCATTGAATTCATCCTCTGTCAGCTCAATCCCGTTCGTGGCGAATCTCCAGTTGAAATCAAGCAGAGCGTTCATGCCGACGAAGGACTCGCCCCGCGGGGAGGATGACACTTTCGCCTTAAGCATCATATTGCTGTCCCGGACAATCTGCCACCATGATGGGAGAAGAATCTCCACACCCATATCGACAAGCGTCTCACTCGCTTCCGATAAGAAGATCCAAGCCTCTTCTTCAGATATCAGCGTCGTTCCTGAATCAAACGAAAGCCAGGGAACCGTTCTGCGGAAGCGGTCCTGTTCACGCGCGATTTTTCCGCTGTATGCCTGCCACGCTTTTTTCAGCCCTTTCAGTCCGTCGAAAAAGGTGATGGAGCCGGTTTTTTTCTCACGTAAAAACATCTCGATTTTCCAGTCGTCACCGTCGAAATCAGGCTCGTTTAATCGGAGGCCGACGGTAAACGGCGTCAGATCGTCATGCCAGCCGATTCCCTCCAGAAAATCCTCTTCATCCAAAAAGGAGCCTTTAAACGTATGAACGGCCGGCGAACGGGTTTCGATCCGCCGCCATTTTTCCAGCAGGTCATCATTGTACTGAATGTAGTCCTGTACCGCGGCTGAGAACCAGTCTGCCGTAAAGCCTTCCAGCAAAAGCTCGCGGTCTTTGAAGCGCAGGAGGCCATTTTGCCATGCGTCATAATCCGGAAGAAAATCGCCGTCGGCAATAAATTCGTATATCGTCGAAGCCGCTTCGATTAACGGTTCCGTTTCCTTTGTCAGCTGCACGGTGCTGAATGAATTGAACGAGTTTTTTCCAAGCAGCTCGACGGTCATCCAAGGGCTGAGCAGAACGGCCGGAGTGCCGATGAAGCTGACGTCTTCAAGAAACGTTCCGTAAAAGGTGGACTCATGCCATTGGAACAAATGAGTCTTCATCTGACTGAGAGTAAGCGGCTGCTCCTTCTCATCATGGCTTGACAGCGTAAATGTCCAATCTTCCATTTGTTCTACATGAATGAAAATTTCCTTAAGACTCGCCATCAATCAACTTTCCTTTCTGCAATTCTTCTTGAAGGGCGCGCAGCCTCTTGTAGCTTGCGCTCAGCCGGCTGATATAACGCTCCCATACCTGCTGTTTTTTTGCCTTTTTATAAAGCGTCCGCAGTTTTTTCAGATGGCGCGCAGCCTCTTTATAGGCGCTGCGGTTTTTTTGGTCGATAAAAAAGGCCGCCGCCCGGTGATAGGAGGGGATGAGCGCTTCCGGATCACTGGCGGCAATTTCCTTCAGGATGTCCTTTTCAATTTCCCAGACGGAAAAACCGACGAGGCTGTGAATCTCCACCCATTCCGCGTACCGCCGTTTTTCGTACAGGTACTGGCTGTATTCGGTAAAGGTATAGGGAAGGCAGCCGGAAGCAAACCGTTCAAACAGCTGATCATCCCGTGAGTGCCGCGCATAATCCGCCAACAGTGCAAACAGCTCTCCGATGATGTCGCGCATTTCTTTAAACGGCTTATCAAGCTTCGTATAGTTCACGGCAAGCGGTTCGATCCGGCCATACCATGTTTTCAGCCGTTTCCAGTCTTTTTTCGCGGTGAGTTCACCGAGCCATTGAAAAGTGTACGGCAGCGCTTCAGGAGGGAAGCGGGACATATCTTCAAAGACCGCTTCATCATCTTTTTGCAAAAAGGCCAGATGAAGCCGTCCGAACCGCACTTCCGGCGAAAAACGGCGCCCGCTTTCCTGTTCGAGAATCTCCTGTTCACGCGCGACCCATTTCGGCCGGTTCAAAAGCGCGCTCCACATTTCACCGAATACCCGGAGGCGTTCGTATTGAAAAAGCTCTTCTTTCACAAGCAGTCTGCGGAGCACCGGGGGCGTCCGGTCTAAAAAAGGATCGAGTGAAAAAGACAAGGCGTACGTTTTCAGTCTGTCAATGGAGGAATAAATCGTATCCATCAGCTGTTCCACGTATGGATTAATGCTGTAATAATCTTTTTCGGCATCCAATCTGCCTGACTCAATCAAAGTGAACATGTGAAGCCAGACGGCAAGCGCCGAATGAATCTGATATAAGCTTTTAAGCTCGGGTTTTTTCGGGGCGTGTTTTTTGAGCGCTGACAGATAGCCGTAATAAAGGCCCTGCATCGTCTGGCTTCCGGCCGGCGTCCGCGCCTCCCACAGCGAGAATTCCGAATCAAAAAAAGCGAGCCAGCTTGACAGCGACTCTTCATTCGGCAGCACTTTTTCCTGAAACTGCCGGCGGACAAGCTCCCTGCTTTCCTCAAGCTTTTCTCTTTCCAGCCAATGTTCGGTAAAGGTACCGACCCGCTCGAATTGGGCATATACGTAAAGAAAAACGGCGAGCACGTGGCGGCAGATCGCCTCAGACGGGCATGCGCAGCCGCTTTTCACCATGAAAAATAAGTTCAGCGTGACCCTTACAGGCACAACATCCTGCACATATGCGGAAATCTCTGTCGGGGTTTGAACCTGTATACGATAGACGGAATCCTGCCGATATAAAATGAGTGCTTTCTTCATCAGCTGAACATTGTCTTCATTGTAAGGAAGAAGTTCTTTAAGCTGTTCAGCCGCTGCGAGCACATCTTCTTTAGCAATCATATCCTGAAGCATGATTATCGCTCCTAACGAGTCACAAAATAAAAAGATTCCAATTCCTCTATTATATCGCAACACATGGCCCGGAAAAAGTTTTTCCTAAAAAAGGACATAAAAACCCGAATGTGTCGAATGATGTATTAGAGATTGCAAAACAGCACCCGACAGCATATAATAATCTTGTTTTCAATTTAATGGAAGCCGAAAGGAAACGAATGATGAAGAAAACGAAGTTAGATCAAGAGGAGTTTCTGAAGATTTTAATGCATGCGCACGACATCGGTGAGCAGTCCTCTGAGATGACCACAAAAGAAATGCTTGAGAATTTGATTTCTTATATTAAAAATGGATATGCAACATAAAATCCCGCAGCCTCCTGGCCGCGGGATTTTTTAATCTTCCTGTGACACCAGTATTTAAAGCGCTTACAAATATAAATCAGATTGAAGTGATTGTCTATTTTTGTCGAATTTTGTCATTTGAAAAGGTTAGAAATGACAGTTTAAAGCTGTATAATCGTAATTGGAAAAGATCATTGGAGGGAATGGGAATACACGGAAAGTGATATGGAGGTTATATGGGAGAATCTGCAAGCATAAAGGAAATATTCGCAATACTGAGAAAGCGTCTGCTGTTTATACTTATTATTACCGCGGCGGCATCTTCCGCAGGCGGTCTCATCAGTTTCTTCGCTCTTACGCCGGTCTATGAAAACTCAACTCAAATTTTGGTCAGCCAATCCAAAAACAATCAAAAAGAAGTCCAATTCAATGACGTTCAAACCAACCTCCAATTAATCAACACGTATAATGTCATCATCAAAAGCCCGGTCATCCTCGATGAGGTGATTAAACAGCTGCATCTGTCCATGACTTCGAAAGAGCTGGAATCGAAAATCACGGTATCCAGCGAGCAGGATTCACAAGTCGTGACGATTGCCGTTCGGGATACGGATGCTAAGCGGGCGGCCGTTATGGCAAATGCGGTTGCATCCGTTTTTCAGGACAAGATCACCGCCATCATGAACGTGGATAATGTCAGCATCCTTTCAAAGGCCGAAGCGTCGGACAGCCAGTCACCGGCAGAGCCTAACCGTAAGCTGAACATCGCGATTGCGTTTGCCGCCGGACTTTTGGGCGGAATCGGTCTCGCCTTTTTGCTGGAACATCTGGATAATACGATCAAATCGGAAGAACAGCTGGAAGCGCTGCTCGGCATCCCGATCCTGGGAACGGTTACTTCAATCAGTACTAAAGACAGCGTTGCCAAAAGCTTGAGGATGGCGGAAACCAAACAAGCGGGAGGCGGACATGTTGACGCGTAAAAAAGACAAACCCGGAAAACGAAGCGTGATTGCGATGTCTGAGCCGAAATCCATCAACTCAGAACAATATCGCACGATTCGCACAAACATTGAATTTTCTTCCGTTGATACGGAGGTGAAGTCCCTTTTGATCACATCCGCCGGTCCGGAAGAAGGAAAATCGACAACCGCGGCCAACCTTGCCGTCGTATTTGCACAGCAGGGGAAAAAAGTGCTTTTAATTGATGCGGATCTGCGCAAACCGACGGTTCATTTCACCTTCAAATTGGATAACGGAACCGGATTAACGTCGCTGCTGTTAAAACAGCTGCCGTTTCAGAAAGCCGTCCTGCCGGCTGATGAAGCAAACTTGGATATTTTAACGAGCGGGCCGATCCCGCCCAATCCGGCGGAGCTTTTATCGACGGGTGCGATGAAAGATCTTCTGTCAGAAGCAGCCACAGTTTATGATAAGGTGATTTTGGATACGCCTCCCGTTTTGGCCGTAGCCGATACGAAAATATTAGGCAGCTACACTGACGGGGCCATTATGGTGATCTCAAGCGGGAAAACGGACAAAGAAAAAGCGGCCAAGGCGAAAGAAGCGCTCGATTACTGCCCGTGCAAGCTCCTTGGGGCCGTTATGAACGGGAAGAAACAAACGAAACATTCGGACTACGCCTATTACGGACAATAATGTCACAATGGGCGCGGTCCATTCTTTTTAAGGAGGGATTGAAATATGATAGATATCCATTGTCACATCCTTCCTTCCATAGACGACGGCGCGGCGGATGATACAGAAAGCCTGAAGATGGCGAGAGAAGCGGTCAGACAGGGGATTGATACGATCATCGCGACGCCGCATCATGTGAAATACCGCTATGACACGGATCGGCATACGGTCAACGAAGCGGTCAGCCTGTTAAACAAACGTTTGAATAAGGAAGGCATTCCGCTGACTGTTCTGCCAGGCCAGGAAATCAGAATAGACGGAGATCTGCTGGCAGGTCTTCAAAGCGGCTCGCTTGCCCCGCTCCATAATACAAAGTATGTGCTGGCGGAATTTCCGGCGGATCATGTCCCGGCCTATGCTGAAAGGCTGTTTTATGAACTGCAGCTGAACGGATATGTCCCCGTCATCGCCCATCCGGAGCGGAACAGGGAAATTCGCGAAAATCCTTCCGTCCTTTACAGTCTTGTGAAGAAAGGGGCGGCCGCCCAAGTGACGGCCGGCTGCATTGCCGGAGCATTCGGGCGGAAAGCGAAATCCTTTTCGCTGCAGCTGATGGAAGCGAATTTGATCCACTTTCTCGCATCTGACGCCCATAATCTCAGACCGAGAAATTTTTATTATCAGGAGGCGATCAGCGTTCTGAAAAAAGAAGCAGGGGCGGAGCTGATTTACATGCTCACGGAAAATGCGGCGCTTCTCGCTGAAAACAAAGCCGTTTATAAGGAACCTCCGCTGCCTGTGGCCCGCCGTAAGCGCTGGGGTCTTTTTTAATCGTCGTCTCCATCCCGTTTAAATGAAGCGTAAGCGGCTGTTTTGCAAGATGGTTCTTTTATGCTTATGCTATTATCAGCGGCCGGCGCCGTTTTTTCCTATCATGACCTCAGGCTCCCGGCATTCCGCCGGCGCCGGGATCATATGATAATAGCGGTAAGCTGCCCAGCAGCAATTTCTAAACGGTTGGGGGAACACGATGAAAATAACAGTGATCGGAACAGGCTACGTCGGTCTTGTGACAGGAGTGTCTCTTTCAGAAATCGGCCATGACGTAACATGCATAGATATTGACGAACGTAAGGTTGAGCAGATGAGAAAGGGATTGTCCCCTATCTTTGAACCGGGCCTTGAAGATATGATGAAACGAAATATCGGCCGGCATCGGCTGGCATTTGAAACGAGCTACGAAAAAGGGCTTGCGGAAGCGGACGTTATTTTTATAGCGGTCGGAACGCCGCAAAAAGAAGACGGGCACGCAAACCTTACTTATATTGAAAATGTCGCCGAACAGATTGCCGAACATATTTCTAAAGATGCGATCGTCGTGACAAAAAGCACGGTTCCCGTGGGAACGAATGACAGAATCAGCGAAGTTATTCATTCACGGCTGAGAGCGGACGTGAACATTTCAATCGCTTCGAATCCGGAATTTCTCCGTGAAGGTTCGGCGATTCACGATACCTTTCACGGCGACCGCATCGTGATCGGGGCTGAAGACCGGCAGACGCGGGAAACGCTTGACCGCGTTTTCGCGCCGCTTGCGATTCCGGTATATCATACGGACATCAGAAGCGCTGAGATGATCAAATATGCGTCAAACGCATTTTTAGCGGCAAAAATCAGTTTTATTAATGAAATTTCTCATATATGTGAAAAAGTCGGTGCGGATGTGGAATCAGTCGCACACGGAATGGGATTGGATAAACGGATCGGCAATCAATTCTTAAGAGCCGGCATCGGTTACGGCGGTTCCTGTTTTCCGAAGGATACAAACGCCCTCGTGCAGATCGCGGGACATGTGGAGCATGATTTTGAATTGCTGAAGTCCGTCATTAAAGTCAACAATAACCAGCAGTCCATGCTGGTTGATAAAGTGCTGAACAGGCTGGGCGGTGTGACGGGGAAAACCATCGCGTTATTAGGGCTGTCTTTTAAGCCGAATACAGATGATATGCGGGATGCCCCGTCCATTGTCATTGCGGATCGTCTGGCGGCTCTTGACGCCCGGATGACAGCGTACGATCCGATCGCTTCATTCCGGGCTTCCGGGCTGCTTCCGGCTGCGGTTTCCTATCGGGAGTCCATAGAAGAAGCCGTCAGGGGAGCGGATGCCGTCCTGATTCTGACAGATTGGGAACAAATTAAACACTTCCCGCTTGAAGCGTACAAAGAGCTGATGGAAACCCCGGTTATTTTCGACGGGAGAAACTGCCACTCGCTTGAGGAAGCGGAACAGGCCGGCGTGGAATATATCTCAATCGGAAGAAGAGCCGTCGTGCCTCAGACTGATTCTGTCACTTGAAAGGCCGGCGGTCCGCGCCGGCCTTTTATCATACAATCATTAGAGACGAAGGAGATATTAATCGTGGAAAACACATGGAAATTGCCGAAGCAAATGGAATCATCCCGCGGTCTGCTGGAAACGTCAGCACGGCCCTTTATCAAACTGCACGTCAAAAAAGCTGAAACGGGACGGTATGACAGTAAAATTGCCGGAGACCCCTATTTTCCGAAACATGAACCATACCCTGAAGATGAAAGCGGCAGGCCGATGAAGCTTCTCGCCCAAATCAATTTTGCGGATATGCCCGGACTACCTGATTTTCCGGACACCGGCATTCTTCAGTTTTACATATCGGTCAGTGATGACGTATACGGTTTGAATTTTGACGACGGGTGCGCGCAAACGGGTTTCTGCGTCAAATATTTTGAGCACGTGACAGATCGGGAAGAGGAGCTCATGGATGATTTTTCTTTCGTTCAGGTTGAAGAGGAGTACGATTTTCCGATTCAATCCGAAGCGCTGATCACCCCTGAGCTGTCTGCTGAATGGGTGCTCCCGTCTGATTTTCAATTCAGGCAGTATGCCGGGATGGATGCCTTCGGCTATTTCGAGCAGTTTGACGATGAGGTGTATGACGAATATACGGTGAACGCATTCGGCCATAAAATCGGCGGCTATGCGTCCTTCACCCAGGAAGATCCGCGGTCTTATTCCCATCAAAACCATACGATTCTGCTCTTGCAAATTGATTCAGATGATGACATTGATTCGATGTGGGGAGATGTGGGAATCGCCAATTTCTTTATCAGACCGGAAGATTTGAAGAAAAAAGATTTCTCAAACGTTTTGTACAACTGGGACTGCAGTTAACGACATTATTAGAATCATGATACAAGGCAAAGGAGACGGTTAATCACTGTCTCTTTTTTTTTTAGGGAATTTATCATGGATACATAGAGGAGATCAATGAATGGATATGCCGTTTGTGTGAGTCTTTTGGCGTTAATGATGAGCATTTCGGCTGCTGAAAATAAGTCATTTAACCTATTTAAGCTGCTTTCTGTCTATTTTAAAATATAATATATGGAAATATAGTATGGAAAAGTCTGTGCTTTTTGTACGACTTTTTGCGTAAGACGAGGTGAAAACAGATGAGCCATTCAAGCACATTAAGCCATATTAACAGCACCATCAGCCATAAACTGGGCGAGATCGAACACCAAATTGATAAATTAAAAGAAGCGAAAAGAGAGATAGAATCTCTGCAGGAAGAGGGCGTGTCTGAAATCAGGGACATCCTCAGGCCGCACCTGGATCATCATTGGACCGGCACTTTTGCTGAAGAATTTGATGACCGGCGCGATCAGGCCCATACAGAAGCATACAGAATCGTCACAGACAAATACGACGGTTATATTTACAGAATCGGCTTAAAGATGACACAGCTTGAAATTGAAAAAGGAGGGCTCCTTGCCGCCAGAAGCATCGCGAGAGAGGCAGAGCACCTGCTGACGCTGGGAGAAGAAGCCCTTGACACGGTCGGAGAAAAAATACAATCAATCAAAAAAAGCTGGAGTTGGTTTTAATGGCAGAAATAAAACTCAAATACGGAGCCGTCATGAAGCAGCTTGAATCCGTCAGCAGCGCTTTGGAGGCCGTTTCTATCGGGAACGCCGGTACAAACGGAAAAAACAAGCTCGACTATACCTCCAAATACCAATCCCGCGAGGCAAAGCTTGTATCGATGATCAGCGAATACAAGCAGGCCGTTCATAAGAACATCGCGGACGTTAAAGACAACGTAGATTCTTTGAAGGAACAGGACGAGGCGATCGCTGTAAAATAACGAAAGAAAGGACTTGCCGATGAGCAAAGTGTTTGAATCACAATCGTTAACGGACGAAGCAGATAAGAGAAAGAAACAATACGAAGCCCTTGAAGAACAGCTGCGTGCGCTCAAACAAGCCTTTCAAGGCGTGGCCGATCTGGGTGATGCTTTGAAAGGGAAAGGCGCAGACAATATAAAAGATTTTTTTCAGGGACAAGCGGAAATCGCCGACAGCTGGCTGACGCTTGTCTCTGCTCAAATTGCGTTTTTAAATGGCATTTCAGGTGACATTAAAGATCAAGAGCTCAGTGATTCATATGCGGAGACTTCATTTTTAGAGCATGAGCTGCCCAATGCGGATTTGAGAGCTTCAGAGATTGTCTCCGCTCATAAAGCAGAAATCGATTCAATTTTGTCTGGCATCAGTGATATTATTCATCTCGATACATATACGCTGGATGATTACGCAGATAAAATGGGTGATGCCCAGAAAACCAGACGCGACACGATCACGGCAGTCGATACGCTTGATGAATCCCTGACCGCTGAATATCAAAACTTAGAATCTCTGGACAACGCAGTGCTCAGCAAATATTCCCTTCTCATGCAGGCCACCAGCAACGGGAAAAGCGCCTCCCCTATGTACTATGACAAAAAAGCCTTCCACAGCAATGAAATCTACAAAAGCGTCATGGCGACAGAAAAACAGGGCACGGACTATATTGACGCAAAAGCCCAGCAGGCCGAAGCAAGACGGCTTCAGGAAAAGGCTGAAGAAGAAGCCAATAAACCATGGTACGAAAAAACATGGGACGGCATCTGCAACTTTACCGGCGAAGTCACCGGCTATTATGATTATAAAAGAGCAGCCGAAGGCGTTGATCCGGTGACCGGCGAAAAACTCTCCACCGCAGAACGCGTCACAGCAGGAGCGATGGCCGCCGCCGGATTCATACCGGTCGTCGGCTGGGCGGGCCGCGCTTTCAAAGGCGGAAAAGCCATTTACAAAACCGGAAAAACCGTCATTGCCGCAGAACATGCTTTAGATGCCTATAAAACCGGAAAATCCTTAGACATTCTCAAAATGACAGAAATGGGCGCATACGGCCTCGTCGCCTCAAACGGATTCACAGAAGCCGTCACAGGACGGGATATGTTCGGAAACAAAGTGTCTGAGGAAAAACGGAAGCAAGGGGCGCTGGAAGCTGCGCTGAGTTTGGTTGGAGCCGGCGCATTGGCGAAGCATGTAAACAAAGGCATACCGCTTGCAAAATCGCCACAAGCATCAAAAGTTGAAAAAGGGAAAAAGATTCTAGACCAACTGAAAGAATTCAAAGTACCGACGAATGTAAAAATTCGTGTCCAAAAGACTGTTACACCGGATGGCGCAACTTTCCCAATCATTCATGCTGATGTGAAAACCAAAGCTGTGAAAGATCTTGGGATTGTGAAGATGGTGGGTAGTGGTAAAGGCACTAAGGGTCCGATGATAGAGCAGAAGAGGAAAATACCAGGACGACCGGGTCATACAACAAAAAGCGATTCAACTGAACTTGGGAAAAACTTGTTAGAATCTATGGGATTACCGCGGTCATCAAAATGGACTGGATACCAAGCCCAACATATTATTCCTGGAGAGCTATATAACCATCCTATAATTAAAAAAATAGGAATGGAAACAAATCATGCATCGAATGGTATTTTCTTACCAATACCTGCAGAGGCAATAAGTACTTTGTCTAGACATAGAGGTTATCATAGTGTTTATAATAATGTTGTAAAAAAACAGTTGAATAAAATGGACATTAATGAAAGTGTTGAAGTTTTAGAACAACAAGTTTATGAATTACAGCAAAAACTAAAATTAGGGGTAGAAAAGGGAATACCTCTTTATAAATCGAAAATCAAAAATATGGGAAAGTTTTATAAAAAAGGTCAAAACAAAAAGCTCCCTATCTGGCAAAGAGGCGGGGGAGCTACAGAGGAATTATGGGAAAGGTGGTTAAATAAATGAGTAGTTTCGGTGAATATAGCGATTTAGTGGAAGAGGTAATTGACTTTATTAAGCATGGAGAATTATTTAAAAATAATAATCGGAATTTGTCTGATATTACAGTTACAGACGATTTTGAGATTGCACAACAATTAGCATGGTCTCAAGATACTGATGAAGTTGAAGTAATTTGGCAAGATGTCAAATCAAATGAAACCGGACAGTTGCTGGGTATAATTTTAAATAATGATCACTTAAAAACAATAGATGAAGAATTATCGAATATTTTCAATTCTGATGATAACTATTCTGAAGATTTCATTCCTATGGATTTTTGGGATATTGCTGAAGAAGTAGAGTCAGATCTGTATAAATGTGCAATCAATCGTCTGGTAAACGGTAATAAAGACAATCTTTTTGAGAAAATGTTTCAAGTATATAAATCCGGCGGATGGCCTTGTGGATGGAAAGGTATATATCCTGAAGGTCAATTAGTCGCTTTTATACCCCCGAAAGCTATGAATGATTAGTATATTTATTTGGGTTGTACCGATAAGGAGATTGAACCTTATTAAAATTAAAGATTAGGAAATGAATAGTTACTAACAGAGGTTCTCATGGTAAGAAAACATAATAAATTAGATGTTCCAAAAGCGAATATACATCCCAGAGAATAACATTAGGAGATGCCTTGTTTACTGATGTATTAGAATTGCTATAGTTAAGAGCTTGCCGTGTTGTTATCGGCAAGTTTTTTTATAATAATTTAACAATGTGGAATACAAGGAGAAGCAGGATGGACAGAGATCATATTTCTCAATCGCAGCCATTAAAAATCTGTAATGGCTGGTCTGTAGTACAGAACAATTTAAATTCAGAAAAAAGGATGGAAGAAAAATATGAATTACTAAAACTACAAAATGAAAAACGTAATGCTGTTATTAAGGTAATATTTGAAAATGATTAATACCATGTCATAGTAGCGGGCTTAAAAACAGATAAGATTTATAAAGAAGACTCTTTTAATGAAATAGAACAATTATTGGAAGAGTTGGAATATCAAATCTGGACTGTGGGAAGTGGGGTTTTAGAGGGTTTGCAGCACCTAAGCCAACATGTTCCCAATTTCTTAAGGCTTAAGATACCAGCGGGGTGGACTGTTGATTATATTACATTAAAAGATACTGACCCTAAAACTCTAGAGGAAAATGATGATGCTTGGTTATTTGACTTTAATCAAGATCTCCTGCAGTTTCTCATAAAACTAAAAATTTGCTGCTTGTAGGGTGGTACCCAGAAGGGGATCCAACCGGCAGTTATGGCATTGAACTGATAAAAAACAAAGATTGGGAAAATCCTTTAGAAGATATTATGTGTACTGAACTTAAAGAATTACTTAAACAATTGGATCTTATTTTTATGAAAGAAATGAAAAATGAATATTAATAAAAAGCAGATTATACTATCTGCTTTTTTCAATGATATAATTTGGAGTCATTGCTAGAATCGACATGCAGGACAATTGAGCGCGAAGAGAGGAAAACAAGTGAAATGAAAATACATCAAATTCACGATTTTGATCTAAAAGATGAATCGGATTTTGTTCGAACACAACAATCCCTAATACATAAAATCAACCTATCCCCCGTCATCCATCCAGACTCCGTCAACACCAGCGCAGGCGTCGACCTCGCTTATTGGGAGCAGGACGGGGAACCGTACGGGGTGTGCAGTATCATCGTGATTGACGCTGATACAACAGAGGTGATTGAAAAAGTGCACAGCATGGGGAAAATCAGCGTGCCGTATGTGTCCGGTTTTCTTGCGTTTCGCGAGCTGCCGCTGATCATCGAAGCGGCCAAAAAGCTGGAGACGGAGCCGGATGTGTTTTTGTTTGATGGCAACGGGTATCTGCATTACAATCATATGGGCGTTGCCACCCATGCGGCTTTTTTTCTGGGGAAGCCGACGATTGGGATTGCGAAAACCTATCTCAAAATCAAAGGCTGCGATTTTGAGATGCCTGAAAATGAAGTCGGCGCCTACACCGATATTCTCATTGACGGCGAGGTATATGGCCGGGCGCTTCGGACACGGCGGGACGTGAAGCCTATCTTCTTGTCTTGCGGACATAACATTGATTTAGAAAGCAGCTATCAGATCACAATGAAAATGATCAATCGAGAAAGCAGGCTGCCGATCCCTGTCCGTCTGGCTGACCTTGAAACGCATGTTTTGCGAACGTTTTATCGGAAAAATCACATGTAACACTTGGAGCTCTAAGCCACCAAGTGTTTTTTTTGTATGCCTGGTGTCTGCTTTATTAAAAACTTTGTCGTCCTTGCAGCAGGTTTTTATTTGAATGTTTTTCGCGTCAAATCGATAAATGCCTTTAATGGCGCAGACATCCACTTGTCCTTATGCCATGCTAGTTGAGTAAAAACGGGGCATTCATTCTGCCAGTTGAGTTCTTTCATCCGTCCTTCGGCAATATCGTCTTTTACTGTCATTTCAGGCAATAGTCCGATTCCGAGTCCGGCCATCACGCATTGTTTGATGGCTTCTATGCTGACGAATTCTAATTTATTAGGGTAGACTCCGGCGTCATGTAAAGTGTTCTCAAAGAGCGTGCGATATGAACAGCCGTCCTCTGTCAGCAGAAGGGTTTCATTTTGAAGATCCTTCAATGCTGCTGGTGAGTCTGCTGGAAAAGGATGGTCATTGGCGGCTACCATTTTGATTTCATCCTGAATCAGAGATTCAACGTGCAGTGCGTCTTCCGACCGATTCACATCCAAAATGAAAGTGATATCAAGCTGGCCCTGCAAGAGCTGTTCTTTCGCTTGTTCGTTGGAAATATACGGTTTGAATATAAGCTTTACTTGAGGAAAAGCCTGTTTGAATTCTTTTATGATAGGCGGAAGGCGGTATGTGCACTGGCTTTCCGTCGCGCCGATTTTCAAGGTTCCGGTTGTTTCTCTTGCTTGATTTGCGGCCATTTTTGCTTCTTCTGTTAACGCAATGATCTTCTCCGCATAGGATTTGAACGTTTTGCCGGCTTCTGTCAGGAAAAGCCGCTTGCCCAGCCGTTCAAATAAAGGAGTCCCGATTTCTTCTTCCAGTGATTTGATCTGAGAGGTAACACTTGATTGTGCATAGTTAAGCATCTTGGCGGTTAGGGTGAAGTTTACATGTTCTGCTGCGGTAATAAAGGTGATCAGCTGCTTCAATTCCATTTGATCTCGCCCTTTCTAAATCGGTTTTATCGATTGAAACAATCGAAATAATCATCTGTATTGATTGATGAATCCATTATATGATGAAGAAAATCATTCGTAAACAAAGGAGCAGATGCATCATGAAAATTGCGGTTATTAATGGCGGAACTCGTTCTGGCGGAAATACGGATATTCTTGCGGAGAAGGCTGTTCAAGCATTCGATGCGGAGCACATTCATTTGCGGAAATATCGGATCCGGCCAATTGAAGATCTGCGCCACGCCCAAGGCGGCTTTCGTCCTGTTCAAGATGACTACGATTCTATCATTGAGCTGATATTACCGTGCGATATTCTTGTATTCGCCACCCCAATTTATTGGTTTGGCATGTCAGGGACATTAAAGCTGTTTATTGATCGCTGGTCACAGACGCTGAGAGATCCGAGGTTTCCTGATTTTAAACAGCAAATGTCAGCGAAGCAGGCATATGTAACAGCAGTGGGCGGAGACAACCCTAAACTAAAAGGGCTGCCGCTGATTCAGCAATTTGAACATATTTTTCATTTTATGGGGATGTCCTTTAAAGGCTATGTGCTGGGAGAAGGCAATCGTCCGGGTGATATTCTTCATGATCAACAGGCGCTGTCCGCTGCGAGCCGTTTATTGAAAAGAAGTGATGCGATATGAAGCTGCTGCTGGTTATCTCTGGTATGTTGATTCTTGCACTCTTTCTAGCTTGGAAAGCGCCGACTTCTGTTTGGATACAGGCTGAAACCAATTCACCTCAGGTTCAGCAATCTGTGAGAATGGCAGGCGCAACGCTGCAAGTCAAGCAAATCATCAAGAGTGATGCAGGCGAAGAAACAGTTGTCATATCAAATGGTATTTCCGGGCCAAAATAAAAAAGCACCTGTCCAGGTGCTTTTCTTTATAAATGAGGAATCACAAGCCCTCCATACAAAAACGCCGCGATAATCAGAAAGGCCGGATGCATCTTGAATTTTGTCAAGACAAGGAGGGAAATCCCCGCAATCACTATCGCTTGAACCCAGCCGATCGCTTTGATGCCGTCTGCGCCGATTTGCCAGGTAAGAATGAGCATCATGACGGCGATGACAGGCTGGACGGACAGCGTCATACCTTTGATGACGGGGGATTGGCGGAAGCGCTGAATGATGCGCAAGAGGACGATCAATGCGAGCGCCGACGGTACGACGGTGGCGATCAGCGCAATCAGGAATCCGGGCCATCCGCCTGCGCTGTAGCCGACATACGCCGCGATTTTGGTTGCGATCGGGCCCGGCAATGCGTTCGCAAGTGCGAGCATATTTGAGAATTGATCGTTTGAGAGCCAGCTGTATCTGTTGACGACTTCTTCAAACATCAGCGGGATCGACGCCGGTCCGCCTCCATATCCGAGTACGTTTGCGACAAAAAACGCCATAAATACATAAATCAAGATCATGAGGCCGGCATGCCTTTATCTTTTGAACGTTTATTTGTGATTTTGTCCTTTAATTTAAAATGAAACGCGCCGTATGCCAAGAAAATGATAATGACAAAGCCGGGATTGATCTGTAACGTTTGCAGGCCGATAAAAGCGATGATAAAAAACAGGATGCCCGTGACCCAGCCGAAACCTTTAAGCGCTTTTTGGCCAAACTCGTACGCCATGATGCCGAGCATGACGGCGATCACCGGTGTTACGGCGCCAATCATGCCGGCAACGATTGCTGAGCGGCTTAAGACATTGACAGCCGCAAACAAGCCCGCCATAGCGAGACATGTAGGCAGAATATGTGCGAGGGTTGCCGCGATTGCGCCTAACGTGCCTTTCAGCTTGAAGCCCAGATACGCCGCCATTTTTGTGGCAATCGGTCCGGGAAGCGCATTAGCGATCGCTAATATTTCTCCGAATTCATCATCATCTATCCATTTGTATTTATTGACGGCTTCATGGCGGATGAGCGGGATCACCGACGGGCCGCCTCCGAATCCGAGAATGCCCGTTCGGACCATCGCCGCCGTAATGTCCCAATAGGGATGTTTCATGGCTATGTCCTCCTTACAGCTTCATGCCCGTTCTGCTTTTATACCGTTTAATCAGCATTTGGCAGTCGACGCTGACGACGCCTTTTTGCGTATAGAGCCGTTTTGTCAAAAACTCTTCCATCTCCTGATCATTTGCGAAAATGCCGTGCATATGCAGCTTGCTCGGTCCGGTCATATGATAAAGGCTTGTCACCGCCGGCTCCTTTTCAAGCTTTAATGCGGTTTCCTCCAAATACTGCGGCTCCACCTCCACGTTAAAAAACACGGACACATGACGGCCGATTTTCGCCGGGTTGATGACAGCGGTGAATTTTTCAATCACACCGGCATCCAGTAAATGCTGAATGCGGTGCTGAACCGCCACTCGCGACAGGTTAACCCGCTTTCCTAAGTCTGTATAGGAAATCCTCCCTTCCTCGTGCAAAATCGAGAGAATCTGTTTATCCGTTTCATCAAGGACAAGATTCGGAATGCTGTACTCATGTTCCAACCGGCTTCACCTTCCTTCATTTGGTAGACATTATTGTATCATGAAATGTTACGGTATGAAGGGGAGATTTTTTTATTGTTTTCGTTACGTAATAACTTAGGATTATTTCTTATCGGAAAGTAAATAGTGTGTGAGCTTTTCTTTCAGGAAGGTGGATACCGGTGAAGCCGCTTTTTATACTTAGGAAAATTTGTAAAGGGGCTTGCCATGAATACTTCAACCATCGGAACGAAACAAATGGTCGTCAGTCCGCATTATCTTGCTTCTCAGGCGGGGGCCGGCATTCTGGAAAAGGGAGGAAACGCGTTTGACGCGGCAGTGGCGGTCAGCGCCTGCCTGGCAGTCGTGTATCCGCATATGACGGGTCTTGGCGGGGATTCATTTTGGCTCACTTACCATAAAGAAACGGGACGAATCAAAGCTTATAACGGGAGCGGCCGTTCAGGGAAGCATGTGACGAGAGACTTGTATCGGGGCAGAGAAGCGATCCCTCTGCGCGGGCCAGAAAGCGCCATTACCGTTCCGGGAATGGCGGACAGCTGGGATGCCGTGCTTTCGGCGTACGGGCGTCTTTCGCTCGCTGAGGTGCTGAAGCCTGCTCTTGATTATGCGGCAAACGGATTCCCCGTGTCCGCCGACCAGTGCGCCCACACAGAACGCAATCTCGCTCTTTTAGCCTCGATGCCTTACACCTCGGCCATTTTTACGAGAAACAAAAAAGCGCCCATGCCCGGTGAACGGTTTGTCCAGAAGAATCTGGCGGCCAGCTTGGAACAGCTTGCCGAGAAGGGCAGAAGCGCTTTTTATGAAGGAGACCTCGCTCAAAGCATCACATCCTTTCTGCAAAACAACGGCAGCCGTCTGACACTTGATGACTTTAAAGCCCACCGCGGCGAGTGGACGAACCCGGTATCCTCTGATTACCGCGGATACCGCATCTATCAGGCTCCGCCGAATTCACAGGGCTTTACAGGCTTAATGACGCTCAATATATTGGAAAACTATGATTTTTCTCAGATTGAACACGGCTCCTTTGACTATTATCATCTGCTGATCGAGGCGCTGAAGAAGAGTTTTCAGCACCGGAATGAAGTGCTGACTGATCCGGCATTTTCTCATATTCCGCTGGATCGGCTGCTTGATAAACGGTATGCAAAGCAGCTGGCGGAAGAAATCGGTGACACGGCTGCGCCGGCGCTAAGCCGTCCGGTCGGAAGCGACACTGCTTATGCCGCCGTCAGAGATGCGGAAGGAAATGCCGTTTCCTTTATACAGAGCCTTTATTTTGAATTCGGGTCAGCCGTTACGGCGGGGGAGACGGGCATTCTGCTGCAAAACCGCGGGTCATTTTTTTCGCTGGATGAATCCCATGTCAATACACTTGAACCCGGCAAGCGGACGTTCCACACCCTCATGCCGGCGATGGCCTGTAAAGAAGGAAAGCCGCACATCCTGTACGGAACCCAGGGAGGAGAGGGCCAGCCGCAAACTCAGACAGCGATGATTACGCGCATCATTGATTACAAAATGGACCCGCAGCAGGCGATCAATGAGCCGCGCTGGGTCTGGGGGCGGACATGGGGAGAGGAGTATGAAGGGCTGAGGGTTGAAAGCAGAATCAGCCCTGAAACGAGAGAAGCCCTAAGGCAGAGCGGCCACCGCGTCGAGACCGTTGGTGATTTTGACGGGCTTATGGGCCATGCGGCAGCGATCGTCATTGATGAAGAAGGCTTTCTCCAAGGCGGGGCCGACCCGCGCGGCGACGGAGCGGCCGCAGGAGTATAGAGCATGATACGCTAACTGATGAAAAAAATAAGCACGCCAAGAGCGGCAGAAAGACCTGCGTAAAACGAATCGTACACATATTGCTTTTCCTCCCGCCGGTGCCGCCATTCCATTAAGCCGCTGCAGCAAAATAGCATGAAAACAACTCCCGCAAATACGTACATTTCATTGAAAAAAGTCACCGCTGCGATGCCCGTAATAAGCAGTGTGATTTCGATTAATCGATGTGTGCCGTTTATCGGCTTCTGCTTTTTAACAGCCTTTGGAAAATGAAGAACTTTGACGGCAAATACTTGAAACATAAGGCTGAGCAAAATAAATACGGCTGAAAAAATCAGTAACTGAATGAAATCCATCGTCTCCTCCTAAAAATGTGTCACTCGTTTCATACGGGTGAGGGCCTTGTAAGTTTCAGCATTCTATAAGACATTAGGCTGAGTTTAATGGTAAAAGACTCAAAAAAGACCCCTTTCGAAAGGGGTCTTTTTGACTAGTTTCTTCTATTATAATGGTTCCTGCTTCAGGTCGGGCGGACAAGCGTATATGTCTTCCCGAGTCTGACGTATTCATTCCCCGCGAGCCTTGCCGCAGGCTTCAGCTCATCTGTCCGTATGTAGCCTTTATCGGCGTCATATACTTGGTCATTCAAATGAAAACAAACGACTCTGCCGATGATGAGGTCTGTCGTCGTTTCTCCGCTGTCATTTTGAAACGGAAGATGGCGTTCGAGTATACATTCAAACCTGACTTTTGCTTCTTTTATACCGGGAACGCTGATGCAGGCGCTGTCTGTCACAGAAAGGTCTGTCATGCCAAGTTCACTGACATCAGGATCAAGCCTTGCCGCCGTTTTGTTAATGTCTTCAATAATGGACTCATCACTGACGTGCACCACGAATTCCCGATGAGCGATTGCGTTTCTCGCGGTGTCTTTCTGCCGTCCGTCCGCGCGGCTGACAGAGATGGCCAGAAGCGGCGGTTCTGCGGAGACAACGTTATAGAAACTGAAGGGCGCCGCGTTTACGGCGCCATTGATGGATGACCGCGTCGTGACAAATGCGATCGGCCGGGGAACGACTGTGCCCGAAAGCAATTTGTAGGTGTCTTTTGCGTTCAGTTCGTCTGCTCGTAAGATATGCATGATTTCGGCCGCCTTTCTTTATCGTATGACCTGATTATACAGAAAGAAAATTCGGAAACACAACAAAAGAAAACCGGCTGCATATCTTATCACGTGGCATATATCTGATTGAGGAAAAAGGCTTCCGTTTAGCCGGCAGCCTATTTACAAATGGCGTTACTTGTAGTTTTTCTTTACAACCCAGATGTTCCCGTCTTTCCAGTACTCTGTTTTGCTGCAGTAATCGTCTTTTTTGCAAGGGTCTTTTTTATGAGGACGGTAAGGTTTTTTCTGCGTGCGTTTTTTCTTGCGGCGGCATGATTTTTTGTGGCTGCGAGATTTTTTGTGAGAACGGGATTTTTTATGACTGCGAGATTTTTTGTGAGAGCGGCGCGATTTTTTATGGCTGCGAGATTTTTTGTGAGAACGGGATTTTTTATGACTGCGAGATTTTTTGTGAGAACGGGATTTTTTATGGCTGCGAGATTTTTTGTGAGAGCGGCACGATTTTTTATGGCTGCGAGATTTTTTGTGAGAGCGGCACGATTTTTTATGACTGCGAGATTTTTTGTGAGAACGGGATTTTTTATGGCTGCGAGATTTTCTCTTCTTACTGCTTTTTGGTTCTTGGTACAAATAATCTTCCAATCCCTCGGTGCTTGCGGACTTTACTGCTTCTTCGATATCAGAATGGGAATAGTGGCCCATTTTGAAACCTCCTCATGATATATGTTTTAAGGATGCGATCCTTACTACCACATAGTACGCATGAATGAAAAAAGTGTATGTGTGATTCGCTGAGTTTTATATAAATAGCACAGCCTAAATTAATACAGGGAGGGTTACTGATGAAAGACCAATCAACATTGCCTCTGTACCAGCTGTTTATTCACCCGAAAGACTTAATGGAGCTGAAAAAAGACATTTGGGATGATGATCCGGTGCCCGCGGTGCTGAGAGTGAATCAAAAACGGCTTGACATTGATCTGGCGTACCGCGGCTCTCATATAAGAGATTTCAAGAAAAAATCGTATCACATCGCTTTTTATTCGCCGAAAACATTTCGCAGGGCGAAAGAGATACATTTAAACGCTGAATACAAAGATCCGTCGATGATGCGGAATAAGCTGTCTCTCGATTTCTTCGCGGAGCTTGGGACGCTGTCACCAAAGGCGAATTTCGTAACCCTGCAAATCAATGGCAGACATGAGGGGGTGTATCTTGAGCTGGAGTCAGTGGATGAATATTTTCTGGCGAAACGGAATTTGGCGGACGGGGCTGTTTTTTACGCGGTTGATGACGACGCCAATTTCTCCCTTGTCAGTGATCTGGAGCGGGATACGAAAACATCGCTCGAACTTGGTTATGAAAAGAAAACGGGAACGAAAGAAGACGATTTATACTTGCAGGACATGATCTATAAAATTAATACCGTTCCGAAGTCAGAGTTCAAGGGGGAGATCGTCAAACACTTGGACGCCGATAAGTATTTGCGGTGGCTTGCGGGCATCGTGTTTACCTCAAACTACGATGGATTTGTTCATAATTACGCTTTGTACCGGAATCATGAAACGGGACTTTTTGAAGTCATTCCGTGGGATTACGATGCGACGTGGGGAAGAGACATTCACGGTGATCGGATGGACGCCGATTATGTCAGAATACAAGGGTTTAATACCTTGACTGCAAGGCTTCTGGATGAACCGTATTTCCGCAAAGCGTACAAACAGCTTTTGGAAGAAACGCTTCAGACCCGGTTTACCATTGAACATATGAAGCCGAAGGTCATGTCACTGTATGAGCAGATCAGGCCGCATGTCGCAAAGGATCCTTATAAGAAAGAGGAGATTGATTGCTTTGACCGGGAGCCTGATGTGATTTGCGAATACATTAAGGAGCGGTCCGCCTTCATCAGCAGTGAGTTAGAGCGGTGGAATATCTGATTTGGAAATGAAGAAAGATTTTTTACAAATAGGCTGGTGAATCAGTTCCCGAAAATAATCGTGATACGTATATATGCATTATGCTTTTTACATTATGAGAAAAATGACTAGGAGGACAATAGATGAAACGCAATACGAAGCGGCATCGGTCTGATGACAACTTTTTGCATGCGATGGAAGGAAAAGTAATTACTGTCTACCGGGGAGGCCCGGAGTCCAAGACAGGGAGATTAGCAGACATTCAATCGGATTATATCGCTCTTCAGGTTGATAATAAAATCGTTTATTATCAATGGAAACACGTGAAAAGTGTGACGGAAAATACGAGTGAAACCGTATCGCCGGCCGAAGCGGCAGAATGTGAAAAAGCTGATGATTTTCAAGATCTGATCAGCCGGATGACCAATCGCACGGTGCAATTGAATCAGGGAGGTCCGGAATCGAAAAGAGGAAAGCTTCACGAAACAGGGGATGATTTTCTCGTGCTGGAAACAGAAGATGACGGAATCGTATATTTTAACGCCGACCATGTCAAAAGCATCAGCGCGGAACAAGAAGAGGACGGCCAGGAGGAGGAGCGCCCGGAATTTGAAATGGCTGATGATTTTCACGGCATATTTAAACGCCTGATCCACAAATGGGTATCCATCAACCGCGGAGGTCCTGAAGCCGTTGAAGGTATACTTGTGGATAATTCCGACGGCCACTACACTCTTGTGAAAGATAAAGAAGTGCTGCGGATCTATCCTTTTCATATCAAGAGCATCAGCGAAGGGGCAAAAGGAGCAGCCAAAAAAGAGGAGAATAAAGACGACGAGAATAAAGGCGGGAAAGAGAGCGCCGAAGAAGAAAAGTCACATGAAGAAGAATCACGCGAAGAGCAGCGTACTTCCTCTAAAAAGTCGAAAAGATCGTCAAGATCCGTTCGATCCTCAAAACGGGAGGAAGAGAACTCTTATAGCTACGCCACTGTATTAAGGACAATAGATTATCGGTGGAAACACGGCCGTAAATGATTCGGAAAGATTGTCCGTAAACGCGGGAGAGGGGGAATGAAATGGCTGGATTAAGCAGATTTCTGGATAAACAAGTCGATATTGAGATATCGGGGAATACGACATTTTCAGGAACTCTTTTGGATATCGGTCAGGATATCATTGTGATTCATGACGGCCGGACGTTTCTTTATATTCCGCTGCTGCATCTTCAGCGGATGACATTGACGCTCCCGGACGAAGAGAATAAAGAACCGTACGCAAGAAAAAAAAGTCCGCATCCCGAAAAACAGGAACATTCCTTTTCTTACCGGAATACCCTCCAGCATATAAAAGGCAGATTTACAGAAATTTTCGTTACGGGAGACCGTTCCATTCATGGGTATGTGACAAGTGTTTTAAATGATTATTTTGTTTTCTTCTCTCCGGTTTATAAGACTCTTTTCATCTCGATGCATCATTTGAAATGGCTGACACCCTATTCCGATGAGCAGACGCCGTATACATTAAACAGTTCAGAGCTGCCGGTTGTTCCCGCTAATGTGCCCCTTGTCCGGAATTTTGAGGAGCAATTAAAAAGATATGTCGGGAAGCTGATTATTCTGGATTTAGGAGATATACCGAATAAAGTGGGGCTGTTACAGGACGTCTCAGATAATATTCTTGAATTGACCAATGCAGACGGGGATACTGTCTTTTGGAAATTGAATCATTTAAAAACCATGCACCTGCCATAAATGATAAAACTGCCTCTCTTATACAGCAGGCAGTTTTTTTCATAGCTAAAGGTAAATCCAGCTAATCCAAACATATAAAACGGTAATGGTAAACACGACGGTGAGAGGGACAACGACAATGGTCGTTTTGATATATTCTGACCAAGAAACTTTTTCGCCGTGCTGTCTGATGATATGCATCCAGATCAGTGTGGCTAATGTCCCGATCGGCAGAAGCAATGATCCGATATCACTGCCGATAATATTAGCCAGATAAATGATTTTTACGGTTAATGGGTCAATGGACATTTCAGTTAATGTCAAAGTGCTGATCATTAAGGCGGGATGGTTATTGAACAAATTAGAGAGGACGGATGTAGCAATGCCCATAATAGATGCAGCGTGGGCAATGCTTTGTGAGACATAAGGCTCAATAGACTGAACAAGCAATGCCGTCAGTCCGATATTATGCAGTCCGTAAATGATAATGTACATCGTGAAGGCAAAAATAAAGATATGCCAAGGCGCTTTCCTTAATAAGTCCGCCGGTCCGGTTTTTAAATAAAACCATCTCCAGCAAAGCAGGATGACTGAACTGATGACAGCCACGAGCGAAACGGATATGCCGTTGTAAGAAGCTGCAAACAGACTGATCCGGACAAACAATACAAATACCAAAACACAAAACATGATGTTCGTACGGCTGTTTTTTTGGGACAACTCTGGCGGAGGCTGAAGCGGATGATATCGTTTGTGTTCCAGCGATTCAAAATGAACCGGAATATCGGGGAGCTGTTTCGGCAAACGGCGGTAGAAAACGGCAAACAGCAGAAAGGCCATAAACACCAGTCCCAGCGTGCCGGGGATAAACATCATATTGGTGTACAAATAAAGGTCCATGCCTATCATTTTGAGAGAAATTAAATTGACGATATTACTGACGCCGATCGGGGTGCTTGCCGCCGTCGCAATTAATACGCCGCTTATTAAATACGGTGTTTTCTGATGTCTTTTAAGTCCGAGATATTGTAAGACCAATAGTAAAATAGGAGTGGTGATTAAGACGCTGCCGTCATTATTCAGAAAGAGCGTCATTGAAAAACAGAGCAGGTTGGTCAGCCAAAAAAGCCGGATGCCTGATCCCTTGGCGCGGTGAAGCAGTTTGGCCGCCGCCCAGTTAAAAAAACCGAAGCTTTCCAGCGCGATCGCCATTATCATTGTGGAGATAATGGTTATTGATGCTCCGGTGACTTTTGACCCTATATCCCCCAAATCATGAAAGGAAACGGTTCCGCATAACAAAACGAGAATGGCGCCCAGCGACGCCGGAACGGCTTCATTTAATCCCCCGGGTCTCCAAAATATAAAAATAATGGTCACAAAGAAAGAAATCAGGGTCAAAATGACGGTAATATGTGTAATGTGTTCTGCCTCCTTTTCGATGGGTCATTGCCGCCCCGTTATTTTTATCCCTCCTGATCAGTTGTACTGTATGTATACGGGTACAGGTCGTAAGGTGTACTGAGCGTTTCTACCAATTTAGTAAAAATCCATAAAAGCACAAAAAAAAGAGGCTGCTTTCGGCGGCCCTCTTTTTTATGCATTTTCCTTATCCGCCTGCAATAAAGCCTGGCGCTTATTCATAATATCCAGAAAATGTTTCAGGATCGGATTTTGATTATCCTTGCGGTAGGCAATGACCCATTCGGCAGTGAGCTGCGCCTGATTAATGCCGCGGTAGGCGACTTCGAGATTAAACAGCTTTTTAGCAGAAGAAGGCACAAAGGTTACACCGATACCGGCACTAACCAATCCGATCACCATTTGATACTCCGTCGCTTCCTGAACGATTTTCGGTTTGAAGCCCGCCTGCTCGCAGTAGTTTACAAACTCCAGGTATAAAGTCGGCCATGTTTCTTTCGACAGTGTGATAATCGGTTCATTTTTTAAATCCTGAATGTCGATTGTCTGTTTAGCGGTAAGCGGGTGCTGCTTCGGCAAAGCCAGAATGCACGGGCTGCTCTGCACCTTTTCCATATGTAACGCGGAATGTTGTAAAGGCGGATGAAGGATGCCGATATCAATGTTCCCCTTCAGAAGTTCTTCCTGCTGTCTGAAAGAAGAAATTTCACGCAGATCAAGCTTGACGGAGGGGAATTTTTCGCGGAATTCCCGAATGATCGGCGGCAGAAATTCATATGTGGCCGAGCCGACAAAACCGACGACAAGGCGGCCGAGCTCTCCCCGCGCCGTTCTCTGCGCCATTTCAATCGCTTTGTCTATTTCTTCGATCGCGTTTCTGCTGTGTTTTAAAAAACTTTCTCCGGCAGCTGAAAGCTCTACAACCCGTTTCGTGCGCTTTAATAAGGTCACGCCGACTTCCTTCTCAAGCTGTTTGATCTGCTGGCTGAGAGGCGGCTGTGTCATATTTAACCGAAGCGCCGCTTTGCCGAAATGAAGTTCTTCGGCAACGGCAATAAAGTATTGAAGATGGCGAAGCTCCATCCTTATCCATTCCTTTCTCTTTGTTAATTATTCGTGAAACATATTAATCATACGGCGAATTGATATTGGAGGTCAATTTCCAAAGAGTGTATAGTGAATAATATCACAAATTACTTAAAATTTTATATTTAATATGCATAATAAGGAGTGAGGGTGTTGGCAAAAGCAACAAATGAACTAAAAACCTCTGAAAAAAATCGGGGGGCGGAGCTTGTTGTTGATTGCTTAGTGGAGCAAGGTGTCACACATGTTTTTGGCATTCCGGGTGCAAAAATTGATGCAGTATTTGATGCGTTAAAAGATAAAGGACCTGAACTGGTTTTATGCCGTCACGAACAGAACGCTGCATTTATGGCTGCGGCTGTCGGAAGACTGACTGGAAAACCAGGCGTTTGTCTCGTTACTTCAGGCCCGGGGGCATCCAACTTGGCGACCGGCTTGTTAACGGCTAATACAGAAGGTGATCCGGTAGTGGCGCTGGCGGGTAACGTAATTCGCGCAGACCGGTTAAAACGGACACACCAATCATTGGACAATGCGGCGCTATTTCAGCCGATTACAAAATACAGTGTAGAAGTACAGGAAACAGGGAATATACCAGAAGCGGTAACAAACGCCTTCAGGGCAGCGTCAGCAGGTCAGGCAGGCGCGGCTTTTGTGAGCTTTCCGCAGGATGTTGTGAATGAAATCACAAATGTGAAAAACGTACGCAGCGTGCCGGCGCCGAAACAAGGCCCTGCACCGGAAGAGGCGGTCAGCGCGGCTATCGCGAAAATCCAGACGGCGAAACTTCCCGTTCTGTTAGTCGGCATGAAAGGCGGAAGACCGGAAGCGGTAAAACAAATCCGCAAACTGCTTGCCAAAACAAAACTGCCTTTCGTAGAAACGTACCAAGGGGCCGGCACATTGTCCAGAGAGCTGGAAGACCAATATTTCGGCCGGATCGGACTGTTCCGCAACCAGCCGGGCGATCTTCTGCTTGAACAGGCGGATGTCGTATTAACGATCGGTTATGATCCGATTGAATACGATCCGAAGTTCTGGAACGTAAACGGTGACCGTGCTATTATCCATCTTGACGAAATCCAGGCCGATATCGATCATGCCTATCAGCCGGAATTAGAATTATTAGGCGATATCCCCGCTACGGTTAAACAAATTGAACACGACGCTGTGACATTTGATATGGGCAGCCGTGAAAAAGAAGTGCTGAGCGAGTTAAAACAGATGCTCACAGACAGCGAGAAGGCGCCAAGCGATCATAAATCCGACAGAGTGCATCCTCTGCAAATCGTCCAAGAACTCCGCAATGCAATTGATGACGACGTAACCGTCACTTGCGATATCGGTTCTCACGCGATCTGGATGTCCCGCTACTTCCGCGCTTATGAGCCGCTGAAGCTGTTGATCAGCAACGGCATGCAGACATTGGGCGTAGCGCTTCCTTGGGCGATTGCCGCCACATTGGTGAATCCGGGTGAAAAAGTCGTATCCGTTTCAGGAGACGGAGGATTCCTGTTCTCTGCAATGGAATTGGAAACGGCAGTCCGCTTAAAAGCGCCGATCGTTCACCTTGTATGGAATGACAGCACATATGATATGGTCGCATTCCAGCAAATGAAAAAATATAACCGTACATCATGCGTAGATTTCGGAAACATTGACATCGTAAAATATGCAGAAAGCTTCGGCGCCACCGGCTTGCGCGTTGAGTCACCGGAACAGCTGGCAGACGTGCTGCAAAAAGGCTTGAACACAGAAGGCCCTGTCATCATTGACATTCCTGTCGATTACAGTGACAATGTCCATTTATCAAGCGACATGCTTCCGAAGCAATTCAAAGAAAAAATGAAAGCAAAAGCTCTCTAGCACTCTGCGCACCATGACCTGTTTTCTAAAACAGCCCAATTTAAAAGGAGTGAAGGGAATATGAAAAATGCAAGCGACATCCATATGATGAGCCGCGGAGAAAAAGGCTCACCTGAGGATCAAATCTATCAAGTATCCACCATGACATCTCTGCTGGACGGAGTGTATGACGGAGATTTTGATATGGCTGACATTCCGAAGTTCGGTGATTTCGGGATCGGCACGTTCAATAAACTGGACGGCGAATTAATCGGATTTGACGGCGAATTTTACCGTCTGCGCGGCGACGGAACGGCTACGCCTGTTAAAGGCGGAGACCTGTCACCATTCTGCTCATTCACATTTTTCACGCCGGACATGACGCATACGATCGACGGCGAAATGACCCGTGAAGAATTCGAGCAGGAAATCGCCAGTCTTCTGCCAAGTAAAAACTTATTTTATGCGATCCGTTTAGACGGCGTATTTAAAAAGGTGCAGACAAGAACGGTAGAACGCCAGGAGAAACCGTACGTTCCGATGATTGAAGCGGTGAAAACACAGCCTGTGTTCAACTTTGACGACATTCAGGGTACAATCGCCGGCTTCTGGACGCCGGGTTACGCAAACGGCATCGCTGTTTCCGGATATCACCTGCACTTCATTGATGAAGGACGCAATTCCGGGGGACACGTGTTTGACTATGTCATTAAAGATTGTAAAGTGACCATTTCTCAAAAAATGAATATGAACCTCAAGCTTCCGAATACGGCGGACTTTTTCAACGCAAATTTAGATAATCCGAATTTTGCGAAGGATATTGAAACAACCGAAGGAAGTCCGGAATAAAATAAAAAAGAAAGCCTCATTTTTCTCGGGGGCTTTCTTTTTATTTGGCTGAACCGGCAAAGATTAGGTAAAATACAGTCAAAAGGGAAAGGTGTGGTAGCTGTGAAAGTATTGGTATTAGCGGTTCATCCTGACATGGATAACTCAGCGGTCAATAAGGCGTGGACAGAAGAATTAAAAAATCATGATGACATCACGGTCCGTGAGCTTTATAAAGAATATCCGGACGGGAAAATAGATGGGGAAAAGGAACGGCAGCTGTGTGAACAGTATGACCGGATCGTATTTCAATTCCCGCTGTACTGGTACAGTGCGCCTCCGCTTTTAAAAACATGGATGGATCATGTGCTGGCGTATGGCTGGGCTTACGGTTCCAAAGGAAAGGCGCTGCACGGCAAAGAATTGCTGCTGGCTGTTTCTGTAGGTGCCGGAGAGGATGCATATCAGGCAGGCGGGTCCAACCATTTTTCACTGAGCGAGCTCTTAAGGCCGTTTCAGGCAATGGCTAATTTTACGGGAATGACCTATTTGCCGGCTTTCGCGATGTACGGGGTTAGCAGCGCCGATGCTGCGGCTATCCGTGACAACGCCAAACGCCTGGCGGATTACATAAAGAAGCCATTTTAGAGTCGTATGCATTCATCTTCATCCGACAATATTTCCTGAGAAATATTTCGAACCTTAGACGTTTCTGACTGCTCAAGAAAGAAAAAACGGATTTCGCGCTGAATTTGCGAAATCCGTTTTGATATTATGTCAGTTTTTGCAGATCTTTTGTGCTGATATATCCCGTTGCGCCCCCGTAATCGACAAGCGCCCAGCCGAAATCAATGCCGCCGCCGGCTGTCTTTTTCCATCCGAGGAAAGAAACGCTCGTGTTTTTGGCAAGGGAAGCTTTGACCGCTTGTTTGTCTGTATATACTTTTGTTTTTGCCGTCGTTTTTACGGTTGTTGCTTCTTTAACAATATAATGAGTAGATACAAATCCTGTTTTTCCGTTTTTATAATGTACTTTTGCCCAGTCAGCGTTCTGGAATGAAACGATCTTTAAGCTGTCGCCTAAATGAAGGGTATCAGCTCTCGGACTGGCTGCTGATGCTTTTGTTCTCACGTTCAATGCTTCCGCGGAAACAAGATAAGAGTCAAGCGGGTAGCTGTACAGATCGTCAATTTTGACCGCTTCTTGTGCGTGTGTCTCGGGAAGAGGCGTTATTCCGGCAGCTGAAGCCGCTGATATTCCCGCTGCAAGGGTCAGAATGGATGCCGCTTTGGCTGTTTTCTTCATCTGTATCTCTCCTTTTACTTCATCCTTTCACGTTTTACCGGAAGTCTAAACATCAGCCGGTTATTTTTGCGTTTGAAGTTTCAATGGAGCGGAAATGGTTTTTTTGACTTTTTTTCCTTTGAGCACCTGCTCCGCCGCTTCGGCCGCCAGTTTTCCGATCAGCTCCGGCTGCTGTGCGACCGTGGCTGTCAGCTTCCCGCTTTTAATGGAAGAAATCGCATCTTTATTTCCGTCGAAACCGACGACCAAAATGTGTTTGCCCGAGCTGTTAATCGCTTCGAGCGCCCCGAGTGCCATTTCATCATTATGGGCGAACACGGCTTTGATATCCGGATGTCCCTGCAGCAGGTTTTCCATGACGGTCAATCCTTTTGTACGGTCAAAATCTGCCGCTTGTTTTGTAACGACATCCAGCTTTTTGTCGGCAATATGATGAAAGCCCGTTCCGCGTTCCCGTGTCGCGGATGCGCCCGGCACCCCTTGCAATTCAGCCACTTTGGCGCCTTTTCCGAGCTGATCGGCGAGGTAGTCAGCCGCCATTTCTCCTCCTTTGACATTGTCAGAGGCGACAAGCGTTTCGACTTTGCCGTGTTCGGCTGAACGATCCAGCGCAATGACGGGAATGCCGAGGGAATTTGCCGATTCGACGGCTGTTGAAATCGCTGATGAATCGGTCGGATTGATCAGCAGCGCATCGACTCCCTGCTGGATCAAATCTTCTACGTCATTTGACTGTTTAGAT
Organism: Bacillus sp. SYZHCR11; assembly: GCF_057196865.1. Classification (NCBI taxonomy): domain Bacteria; kingdom Bacillati; phylum Bacillota; class Bacilli; order Caryophanales; family Bacillaceae; genus Bacillus; species Bacillus sp. SYZHCR11. The sequence continues at coordinate 510,630 of NZ_JBXUND010000002.1, read as the reverse complement.
GAATCATTTTGGGCATCGACAATAATGACCTTCATGCCCCGTTTTTTGGCTTCCTTTACAACGCCTTCTTTTAATGAAACGAAGAACGGATTGTTTAATGTGGAGACGGAGAGCCCGATAGTGAATTCTTTTTTATGTTTTGTGTTTGACGGTTTTGCCCATTGCGGCGGTTCAAGTGAACAGGCGGACAGCAAAAACAGTGATAATGCCGCGATCGTGATGATGGCTTTCTTCATAATGGTCCTCCTACTATGCCGATTTTTTGCGGTCCAGCAGCACCGCGATTAAAATGACGATTCCTTTGACGACGAGCTGATAAAACGATGATACGCCGAGAAGGTTCAAGCCGTTGTTCAGCGTACCGATAATCAAAACCCCGATCAGCGTACCGATGATGCGCCCTCGACCGCCAGACAGGCTCGTTCCGCCGAGAACGACCGCTGCGATGGCGTCCAGCTCGTATGATTCTCCGGCCGTCGGCTGTGCGGAATTTAAGCGTGATGTCAGAATCGCTCCCGCCAGCGCCGATAATAAACCTGTCAGAGAATAGATCATGATCTTGATGCGGGGCACTTTGATTCCCGATATCAGCGCCGCTTTCTCATTGCCGCCGATGGCGTATGTCCGGCGGCCGAACGGTGTTTTGTGCAGAAGAACCCACAGGGCCGCAAATGCAATCAGCATCGTAATGGCAGGTACGGGGATGCCGAGAAAATAACCGCGCCCGAATAATTGAAATGCGTAATTTGAACCGAGCCCCGTAATCGGATTTCCGTCCGTATAGACGAGGGTCAGTCCGCGAAAGACGGTCATTGTCGCCAAAGTGGCGATGAACGGCGCCATTTTTCCTTTTGTGATTAATAATCCGTTTATCATGCCGAGTACGGCGCCGATCACGCAGCCGATGATGACGGCTAAGATCGGGTCGATGCCTGAGACCATCATACCTGCGACCAATGCGCTCGATAAGGCGAGGATGGCTCCGACAGAGAGATCAATGCCTCCCGTTAAAATGATAAACGTCATTCCGAATGCAATCAGAGCGTTAATCGCAACCTGCCGAAGAAGATTGAGAATATTGAGAGGTTCAAGAAAACTCGGGTTTAAAACGGAAACGATCAGCACAAGAATCAGTAAGCCGAGAAACGGACCGAGTTTTTGCGTGAAGGTATGAATGGAAAATCGCTTTTGTTCAGTTGATGTTATTGGTTCAGTTTTCATACTGCTGCCCTCCCGTGGCAAGTGTCATGATGTGTTCTTGTGTTGCATCTGCCGCATTGATTTCTCCGCTGATGCGCCCTTCGTGGACGACGATGATTCTGTCACTCATGCCGAGAATTTCCGGCAGCTCGGAAGAAACCATGATGATGGCGACTCCGCGATCGGTCAGTTCATTCATTAATGAATAGATTTCCCTTTTCGCGCCTACGTCGACGCCTCTTGTCGGTTCATCAAGGATGAGGACTTTCGGGCCGATTCCGATCCATTTGGCGATGACGACTTTTTGCTGATTTCCTCCTGATAAATGCCGGGCGGCGGTTTCCGGAGATGCAGTCTTAATGGTCAGACGCTTGATGAGCAGCTCAACGAACTCCGCCTCGCGTTTTCGGTCAATGATGCCTTTCGGAGAGAAACTGGTCAGGTTCGGCAATGAGATATTTTCACGAATGGACGTATCCAGCAGCAGCCCTTCATCTTTGCGGTTCTCCGTAATCAGGCCGAGTCCCTTGCGGATGGCATCGTACGGACCCCGAATGCCGGTTTTTCGGCCGGAAATCCAGACCTCTCCGGAATCGAGCCGGTCAATTCCGAACAGCGCCCTCATGATTTCTGTCCGTCCGGCACCCATTAAGCCGGAAACGCCGAGGATTTCTCCGGCGCTCACATGGAAACTGATCTGTGAAAAGCTTCCTTTTTTTGAGGCGTTTTTCACTTCGAGGACCTTATCGCCGAGTGACGGCGTGCGGGTCGGATACCGATCGGTCAGCTCCCGCCCGACCATTTTTTTGACCACTTCATCAAAATGAGTATCTTTCATATGCGCCGTATCGACAGTGAGGCCGTCCCGCATAATGGTGATCCGGTCGCAAATTGAAAATATCTCTTCCATTCGGTGCGAAATATAGACAATGGATACGCCGTCCCGCTTTAACGCCGTCATCACGTCAAACAGTTTGCTGATTTCCCGTTCGGTCAGCGCCGCGGTCGGTTCGTCCATAATAATGACTTCAGCGTTTGTCATCAGCGCTTTGGCAATCTCAATCATTTGCTGCTGGCCGACGGAACATTGTCCGGCTTCCCGGTCAAGAGGAAGAGAGACTCCCAGTTTTTCAAGCTGTGATTTTGCTAGCGCTTTCATTTTCTTCGTTTCCAAAACGCCGAACGCCGTCGTCAGCTCTTTGCCGATAAAAAGATTTTCAAGCACCGTCATGTCCGGCCATATATTCAGTTCCTGATGGATAAAGGCGATTCCGTGCTTTTCGGCTTCCTTTGGATTGGAGAAATTCATATTTGTTCCGTTTATCGTAATGTTTCCCTTGTCGAGCCGGTAGAGCCCGGTGAGCAGATTCATTAACGTCGATTTGCCCGCTCCGTTTTCTCCCATTAAAGCGTGGATTTCTCCCGGCAGAAGCTCAAATGAGACGCCGGATAGCACTTGGTTTTTGCCGAATGCTTTATGAATGTCTGTCATGCCGATGTGCATGCTGGATCCCTTCTTTCTAGAAAATCACACCCGCCTGCAGGATGCAGTTGGCGTATGGTGTCATTTCACCCGTCCGGATGACGGCTTTTGCTTTCTGTGTGAGCCGTTTGAATTCCGTGTGGGGCATGTACTCGATCGTCTGCGCTGAGAAATGGCTTTCTATGAAACTTGCATTCTCAGGATTTTCGTCTTTGATCTCGGAGGCGGCCATCACCTTTTCGACGGCCATCTCTCCGGCTACCAGGCTGGTCACGTCCCGAAAGGCGGGAATGCCCGCCGTTAAGGACAAATCAATTTTAGGGACGCCGTCAGGGACGGGGAGACCCGCATCGGCGATCGCGATGAGGTCTGTATGCCCGAGATCGGCTAATACTTTGGCAATGTGGCTGTTTAACATTCCGTGTTTTTTCATGACAGCAGCTCCTCAACTTCTTTTCTGACCGGCATCCCGCCTTGGGCGCCGAAGTGCTGCACGGACAGGGAGGCGGCGCGGTTGGCGAACTGGAGCGCTTGCTCGATGTCCCGTCCTTCCGCGAGTGCGACGGCAAGTGCCGCATTAAAGGTATCGCCGGCACCCGTCGTGTCGACCGCTTCTGCAGGGAAGCCGGGAACAAGCCGTTCCGCGGTGCCGTCTGAGTAGCGTACGCCTTGTTTTCCTTCGGTAATGAACAGTTTGCCGGGATAGCCGGCGAGCGCTTCTTCTTTCGTCCGGTCAGGAAATAAAATGGATGCTTCATGTTCGTTCGGCGTAAGATATGCGGCATTCTCAATCGTCGATTGTTTCAGCGGGCGGGCCGGCGCGGGATTCAGGATAACCGGAATTTGGTGCGCGCGGCAGTAGCTGCACACTTCTTCAACAGTTTCTTCAGGAATCTCCTGCTGGATCAGCACGATATCAATGCCGGGAAGTTTTTCCAGCGCACTTTTGGCATAATCGGGTGAGATGTCATCGTTTGCGCCTTTTACGACGACGATGCTGTTGTCTCCTTCTGCGAGCACAATATGAGCCGTTCCGCTTTTTTTATGTGTAACCGTTTCCATATAGTCCGTATTGACACCGTTTGCCTTCAGGTTTTCAATAATCGCTTTTCCGTAGCTGTCACTGCCAGCTTTTCCTACCATATATACGTTTGCGCCCAGACGGGAAGCGGCTACGGCCTGGTTTGCGCCTTTTCCCCCGGGCACGGTTTGAAAGTCTGTGCCCAGTACGGTTTCTCCGGCTTTCGGACGCCGTTCGGATGTGACGACCAGATCCATAGAACAGCTTCCGATAACACAAATTTCACTCATGGTGATCATCCTTTCTCGTCGTTTGTCTTCTTATATAAGTCACAGGCAGTTGAATGGCCGTCTCTTTCGGCGGCTCTTTCTTTATCAATTGCAGCAGCAGGTTTGCCGCTTGTTTTCCCATCTCATATGCAGGCTGGCGGATGGTTGAAAGCGGCGGAAACAAAAGCCTGCTCTGCGGAATATCGTCGTATCCGATGATCTGAATCTCCTCCGGAACTTTTTTACCGAGCCGCAGCGCCTCATGGAGGACGGCAGCCGCCGCAATATCGTTGCTGGCAATGACTCCGTCGGTTTCGGGGTATGCTGCAAACAATTTTTCTGCTAAAACGGCGGCATCCTTGATAGAAAATGAAGCGGCGGAGATGACATTGAACTGCGCGCCCGCTTTATACAGCACATCAAGTGCGCCGTTAAAACGTTCCTGAGCGGTCGGAAGGTGGCCTGGGCCTTTGACAAGCGTGATGCTTGTGCTTTTGCCGCGAAGCATTTCCTCAGCCGCCCGTTTTCCGCCTGCCCGCCCGTCACTGAATACGGATGGGGCGCCTTCTTTTGTCCGGTCCAGAAATACGACCGGGTAAAGGCTGCCGCTGTATTCGGGAAGGTCGGGGTAATGGGTGGCCGCCAAAATACCGGCAACTTGATTTTGTTTAAATGTTTGCAGGTAGTCGAGTTCTTTTTCCAATTCTTCATCGCTGTTGCCGATGATCAGCCGGTATCCTTCCCGCTGCAGCTCGTCTTCAGCGCCGCGGGCAAGCTGCGGGAAAAAGGGGTTCGTAATATCCGGAAGCAAAAGCCCGACCAGTCTGGATTCTCTTTTATAAAGAGAGCGGGCAACTTCATTCGGATAATAATTCAGCTTCTCCATGGCAAGCATGACCTTCGTTCGTGTATCTTCATGGACGTAGCCGTTGTCATTGAGGACACGCGAGACCGTGGCAACAGAGACGCCGGCAGCGCCTGCGACATCTTTAATCGTTGCCAACAAACACTCCCCCTTCATTTATGTAACCGTTTACACAAAAAGAGTACCACGAATCATTTCGGTTGGCAACAAAAAAAGAGACCGGGGTCTCTTTTAGTTCACGATGCCGATTTGCGAGATATTCACTTTGATATCAGGGATTATCTCGATGGAAGGATAGACCTCACGCCAATTGAGCCGCTTGCCCCGCTCATAATAATGGGTTTGATATTTCCGGCCGATGCCGAGGATATCCGAGTTGTGCTCCTGAATATGGCTGATCACCGATCTGGCCTGGCTGTTCAAATTTGCTGATGCTTGTTTGTTCATTTGGTCGATTGCCGTATAAGAATTCAGTTTGTCCTTCGGATATTCCAAGACGCGTGCGTTCAGCTTTAAACGGATTTTCACTTTTATATGCTGCGGATCTGTATCTATAAATACAATCTTTCGCGTGGCATCCGTGATGCCGAGAGAAAGATAATTTTCAATATCCATTTTGTATTTGTCCCACAGCTTCAGATTAATATTAGCCGATTTATTAAATTGCCCGCTTAAAAGGGTCAGGAGGGTCGAATCCTGACCGAGCACCTCAGTCACTTTCCGCTGGCCGCTGAACAGGGCAGAACCCTCTACCTTTATCGTCTGTCCGTTAATCGATAAATAAGGAAGGGCGAAATCCTTATCAGCCGTCAGCATGCTTGAACGGATGGATTGCAAATTTTCCATGCTGATATTTGATTCCGCATTAGCGCTTGTTAATAAATTCGTTAAATACTTGCTGACGATCAATTTCTGCCGGACGATCAGCTTCAGCACTTCAATCGCCTCGCCGTCTTTTACAACCGCCGGATGAGCGAGAAGCGGACTTTTCGGATCTCTGTAAAAGACATCGAGATAAGGAAAAAGCGGTTTTTCCGCCATTTTCTCACCGATTAATAAGACTCTTTGCTTGGACGTGTCAATGCGCTGGTCGACAAGCTTATCCAATTGAAACCGCGCTTCACGGATGGTGTGCCCGGAAGCGCTGAGCACCGTCGTAATGAATGAGCCGCCCGTTTCCTGTTCCGCCTGGGAGGACTGAACCTTCCGATAGGTAATGCCGATTTTATTTTTACCGTCATGATCAACATCAAGGCTTGCGGTCAGCACGAGAGAAATATCTTTCAACAAATTTTGATCCCAGCAGCCGGCAAGTGTCAGGCTTGCGCACATGAGACTGATAAGAACCGCTTTTTTAATGCGCATGGCGGACACCCTTTTTGCGTACAAGGACAATCAATACCATAAACAACGGAAACAAATACACAAACACAATATCGGAAATGCGGAAAAACTGATCCAGCTGCTGTATCGTTTTATCTGTGCTTGTGGCCCAAATAGACAGAAGGAAGACGAGCAGGGCCAGCGGATAAACAAACCGGCTGTGATCTTTTTGATTGAACAGCTTGGCGATGCCGGTGCTTGCCAAGTAAAACACGTTGGCCAGCGTTGAAAAGACGGTCACGAACCAAAACGTCAAAAAGAGCAGATCCGTCCGTTCGATAATTCTGAATGAAACGGTTTTTAACAGGTACAGCACAGGCTCCGGGATCATTTTTATTTCTTCGGGGCTGATGGTGACAAAGCAAGTAAGAGTGATATACAGGTAATAAAGGATAATCAAGCCGTTTGAAATCGTCAGTATTTTGTAGCGCTGGCTGACGGTGCAGTTGATAAGGGGCCCGATCACAAGCGCCGCCTGAAAGCCGGTAATGCTGACAAGGGTTTGCTGCACCCCGGTAAGCATGTCTTTTGCGGTTCCGTGAAAAATCGGCATAATGTATGTGATATCGGCTTTTCCCAGCGTGTATAAAAGCGGCAGAGAGATCAGCAGCAAAAACGGCGTTAAAATAAAGCTGAACCTCGCGATCGCATTCAGCGGGGCTTGGGCGATATAGACAGAACCGAGGATCAGCATTAAGCTGATCACCCAATTCGGAGTCTGAGGGAGCACCCAGATATCCAATAACCGTGTAAATACAGAAAGAATGAGCGTGCAGAGAAACGCGAAATATAAAATATACAGCACCTGCACCCCTTTGCCGGCAAGTGTTCCGAACACCTCCTCCAGCATTTCATACAGGTTCAGCTTCGGAAACCGGTGAAATAATATCATATACAGGCTGAAGGTAAGCTGGACGAGCAATCCGGTAAGCAGAATGGAAATCCATCCGCTGCTTCCCGATTTCATCATCAGTAAATGGGGCAGCGCCAAAATGCCGATGCTGATCTGCGTCTGATTAATGAAAAACACGCCTTGAAGCCGGCTGATTTTTTTAGGCTTCATCTTTTCTCCACCCCCGAACATGTTTTATCTGCTTTGAATCTTGCGGTCTCAAATAAAAAGGCCTTCTTTTAATAAACCAGGCCGGCAGCCGGATAAATGCATCCTTTAAGTCACTGAAATGAAACGGCGTCAGAGATGATAAATACGGAACGCCGAGGGATTCAAGCTTGCACAGGTTCATCAGAATAAGTCCGAAGCCGAATGCGATGCCGATAAAACCGAACGAGGATGCCAGAAACATGAGCGGAAATCTGAGCGTTCGAATGGACGTGCTCATTTCATATGAAGGAAGCACAAAAGAAGAAACGGCCGTAACGGCCACGACGATAATCATCATATTAGAAATGAGTCCCGCCTGAACGACTGCGTCACCGATCACGAGACCGCCGACAATGCCGATCGTCTGACTGATCGGTTTCGGCAGCCTGATACCGGCTTCGCGGATCAGCTCAATCGTAATCTCCATAATCATGGCCTCTATCAGCGGAGGGAAGGGAATATCAACAATCGAATTTTTCATGGTGATAATCAAATCGTTGGGAATGACTTCAAAATGAAACGCAATCAGCGCGATATAAAAAGCGGGCAGTGTAATCGCGATCATAAAGGCGAAAAATCTCAGCACTCTCAAAAAACTGGCGGAAATCCACCTCGTGCTGTAGTCATCCGGCGATTGAAAAAAGGAAAAGAACGTGATCGGCGCAATCAAGGCCGACGGGCTGCCATCCATCATGATCAGCACACAGCCTTCCATCACGCATGCTTTTGCTTTATCCGGCCGTTCCGTATGAACGATCTGCGGAAAAATGGAAAACGAATTATCTTCTATCGACTCCTCGATAATTCCGGGCGCAAGCACGCTGTCTATACGCAGGTATGACAGGCGCCGCTTCACTTCCTCCACAATCTCCGGATTGGCGATATTCTCAACAAAGATAACCGCAACCTTTGATTTGGCTCTTTCCCCGATATCCATATAATGAACGGAGAGATGGCGGTCCTGTATGTGAAACCGCAGCTGATGAATGTTCGTTTCCAAACTTTCCACAAACCCGTCATGGGCGCCGCGGACGATACTTTCAGATTCGGGTTCCATAATGGAACGCAGCGGATTCTGCCCGACGGAAAACAGCTTCGCTTTCCTTGATGCATCGCTGAGAAAAACAACCTGGCCTGCCAAAATCCCGTCAATGAGTTTTCTGGTTTCATCCGTTTCCGCACTGCTGACGGCATTCATCGTTTCCTCAAGCGGACCGTTCTGCAGGGTGTCGCTTAACAGAAACTCATTCAGCTTCTGTTCTTCTATCATTTGTTCAATATAAAAGAAAGCGGTATGACGGTCCTGCAGTTTGATCCTTCGTATTTTAAAATCACCGCAAACACACATCAGCTCCTGCATTTCCCGTACAGCCGATTCAAAATCGCCGGGAATCCGTTTGTTTTGTTTATCCGCAGACATCAGACCGCCTCCTTTCCCGGTTATTTGTAGTTTTCAGCGGGTATTCCTTTTTTATGCATTTTATAAAATAGAGGAGTTTCTCGACGTTTTACCAAGAACTTCACAATTATGGATGAATATTTCTTGAACGAATATAAAGATTTATTAAAATTATTTCAAAAGAGTGATAAATGTCCTGTAAATGCTTTAAAAGGAGATAGGCTTTCCGCATATAAAATGTGTATTTCTTGTAAACACTCCGGACCCGTCTTTTTCTGTCACGTACCAGTCATTCCGCTAGTTATTTTGGAATGGGACTGAAAGCAGGATACGGGGGAAAAATGAATGACTTTAAGACCTTATCCTTAACAAAACAGGCAGTCTGCACACAGCGGACATAGAGTCCCGAAACGTATGCGCAGTGCGGAAAACGCTGATATAACAGGCTGTAAAAGATGGATTATCATTACATCTTTTTCTTCCGGAACGCGTATAGTCCCATTGGTCCAAATGAATTTCTGTGTGGAAATGTAAACGCATACATTTTTCTTTTGAAAAATTGAAGTAAGGTTTAAGTCCTGCCTATTCCCAAAAAAAGCAATTCGATAATAGGAAGAATAGCGTCACTAATAGAGAAGTTTGGCTCAGTGAAAGCGGGAAGATTATGTTACATAATGCCGATTGAGAATTCATAGTGAAGCTATATACTGATGAATGAATTTATCAATACAGAAGGAGATGTCAAAAATCAATGTGGTTACTCATTATAGCCTGTGCTGCCGTACTAATCATCGGAATCATTGAAAAAAGGCGGCATCAGAAGAATATCGATGCTCTGCCAGTACGCGTCAATATTAATGGTATCCGCGGAAAGTCAACCGTAACGAGGCTGACGACCGGAATACTGATGGAGGCGGGCTACAAAACAGTCGGAAAAACGACGGGAACAGATGCAAGGATGATCTATTGGGATACACCTGAGGAGAAACCGATCAAACGGAAACCGCAGGGCCCGAATATCGGCGAGCAAAAAGAAGTAATGAAGGAAACCGTAGAACGGGGCGCCAATGCCATTGTCAGTGAATGTATGGCGGTAAACCCGGATTATCAGATTATCTTTCAGGAAGAACTCCTTCAAGCCAACATCGGCGTCATCGTGAATGTGCTTGAAGACCATATGGATGTCATGGGGCCGACGCTTGATGAGATTGCTGAAGCTTTTACCGCGACGATACCGTATAACGGTCACCTTGTCATTACAGATAGTGAATACACAGACTTCTTTAAAGAAAAAGCCGCAGAGCGGAATACCGAGGTCATTATTGCGGATAACTCTAAAATTACAGATGAATACCTTCGAAAATTTGAATATATGGTCTTTCCTGATAACGCTTCCCTGGCGCTCGGCGTTGCCCAGGCTCTTGGGATAGATGAAGAAACGGCGTTTAAAGGAATGCTGAATGCGCCGCCTGATCCTGGCGCCATGAGAATCCTGCCGCTGCTCAGCACGAAGGAGCCCGGTCATTTCGTAAACGGCTTTGCCGCAAATGATGCATCTTCTACTTTGAATATATGGAAACGTGTAAAGGAAATCGGCTACCCGACAGATGAACCGATCGTCATCATGAACTGCCGCGCCGACCGTGTGGACAGAACGATTCAGTTCGCAAACGACGTGCTTCCGTACATTAAAACGAAGGAACTCATACTCATCGGCGAGACGACAGAACCGATCGTCAGAGCTTATGAAGAAGGCAAGATTCCTGCCGATACACTGCACGATCTGGAATATAAATCAACAGACGAAATCATGGACGTGCTGAAAACAAGAATGCAAAACCGTGTCATATATGGCGTCGGCAATATCCACGGTTCAGCGGAACCATTAATTGAAAAAATCCAAGAGTATAAGGTGAAACAGCTCGTTAGCTAGGAGGAAAAGGATAAATGTTCGGATCAGATTTATACATTTCACTTATTTTAGGCGTGTTAATCAGTTTAATTTTCGCGGAAAAAACAGGTATCGTACCTGCCGGTTTAGTTGTGCCGGGTTATTTAGGGCTCGTTTTTAACCAGCCGGTCTTTATTTTACTCGTACTGCTGGTGAGTCTTCTTACATACGTGATCGTCAAATACGGTTTATCCAGATTTATGATATTGTACGGACGCAGAAAATTCGCAGCTATGCTGATAACGGGAATCTGCTTAAAAATCGCCCTTGATTTTCTTTACCCGATCGTACCGTTTGAGATATCAGAATTCCGCGGAATCGGTATCATCGTACCGGGTCTGATCGCCAATACCATTCAGAAACAGGGATTAACGATTACATTCGCCAGCACGCTGTTCTTAAGCGGCGCAACTTTTGCCATTATGTTTGCTTACTACTTAATCTAATGTAAGGTGTGTCAAACGATGAAAAAACAATTAAGCTTTCAAGAAAAACTGCTGAAGCTGACCAAACAGCAGAAAAAGAAGACCAATCTTCACGTTTTTATCGCGCTGCCGATCGTCTTTTGCCTGATGTTCGTCTGCATCCTGACAGGGAAGGCGGAAACGCCGAGTGTGAAAAGAAATGCCGATGACCTTGTATCAGCCTCATTTGTCGGAGATATTATGATGGGCCGGAATGTCGAGAAAGTGACAAAGCATAAAGGCACGGAGAGTGTCTTCCGTTATGCAAAGCCATTCTTCGAATCATCCGACTATGTGTCAGGGAACTTTGAAAACCCGGTTACATATAAAAAGAACTACAAAGAAGCAGAAAAAAATATCCACCTTCAGTCAAACAAAGATGCCGTAAAAGTATTGAAGGACATGAATTTCACAGTTCTCACGGCAGCCAACAACCATGCGATGGATTACGGCCCTCAAGGAATGCGGGATACGGTTGAAGAGTTTTCAAAGCAAAATCTTGAACTTGTCGGAGCAGGCCTCACGCTGAAGGAAGCCGAGCAGAACATTTCTTATCAAGATGTAAACGGAATCAAAATCGCAACACTGGGTTTCACTGATGTTTCCGGAAAAGGTTTTGCAGCTAAACGAAATGCGCCGGGTGTGCTTCCGGCCGATCCAGAGCTGTTTATTCCGATGATTTCTAAAGCCAAAAAGAAAGCCGATCTTGTCATTGTTCAAACACACTGGGGACAGGAATACGATAATGATCCGAATGACAGACAGCGCCAATTGGCAAGAGCAATGTCCGATGCCGGAGCGGATATTATCGTGGGACACCATCCGCACGTGCTGGAACCGATCGAAATGTACCACGGCACCGTTATTTTCTACAGCCTGGGCAACTTCGTATTCGACCAGGGGTGGACAAGAACGAGAGACACGGCGCTTGTTCAATATCATCTCCAGAAAAACGGCACGGGACGCTTTGAAGTCACGCCGATGAACATTCATGAAGCAACGCCTGCACCGGTTAAAAAAGGCAGCATCAATCATAAAACGATCGTACGTGAACTGACGAAAGAATCGAATTTCAAGTGGAGCGTCAAGGATGGAAAATTAACGTTTGATGTGGATCACAGCGATATCTTAAAAAAGAAAGCGGAGTGAAAAACAAATGAAAATCATTAAAGCGGGATGGCCGTTTGCCGCGATCATTATGGTATTTATGTTTATGTCTGCGTTTAAATACAATGATCAGCTCACAGATCAGGAAAAACAAAAAATTGACACGGAAATGCAAAAAATTCAGCAAGAGGACACAGCGGGCGCAAAATAAGCGCATGATTCCGCTTGCCGGCATATTGTTTGTTCCGAATCCAGTAAAGAATGCCCATATCGGGCATTCTTTTTTTGTGTGCTCTCCTAAACATTTGTTAAAAGTTACCGATGTAAAAACTACTAAAAATGAGGAGAGTGAATAGAAAACATGCTCACAAGCTGGAGGAAGTACATCCTTGCCGGCCTTATGATTTGTCTTGTGGCACCTGCAGTAACGAGAACGGAAATTGCCGAAGCGGATTCTCAAGTTTCTGTCCTGATCGTTTCAGACGCGCAAAAACTTGTCGGAAATAAATATGTTTACGGAGGCGAAGAGCCTGAGGACGGTTTTGACCCGTCCGGATTGATGCATTATCTTTTCAGCAGGCAGAACATCCATCTGCCGAGAACGGTCAGTGATCAATGGAAAGTCGGAGCCGCCGTCAAAGAAAATGACCTTTTACCGGGAGATCTTGTGTTTTTCAAAAAGTCGGATTCAACACAAAACGCGCCCGTCCATGACGGTCTTTATATCGGAAACGGAGAGATGATACACAGTTCTCCGTCAGAAGGCGTAACCGTCACACGCTTTCAAAAAAGCAGTTATTGGATGAATTTATATCTTGGCGCAAAGCGGATGACAAAAGATCCGGAACTGGCTGATGATCCGATCGTTCAGGAGGCAGCCCGTTACCTCGACATTCCGTATGTATTCGGCGGAAGCACGCCTGAGGCGGGATTCGACTGTTCGGGGCTGGTCCAATATGTTTTTGAAAACAAGCTTCACATTTACCTGCCGAGATCTGCGGAACAGCAGTGGCTGGTCGGTGAGAAAATCAAACTGAGCGACATAAAGCCCGGGGACGTGATTTATTTCAGCGATACGTATAAAAAAGGAATTTCCCATGCGGGCATTTATGCGGGAGAGGGAAGGTTCATCCAAGCAAGCCGCTCCGAAAAAGTCACCATTTCTTACTTGGCGGAAGATTATTGGAAAAAACATTTCACAGGGGTGCGCCGATTCAGCAATTTAGCCATTTCTAAAGACAATCCCGTTGTGTCCACAGCGGCCGATCATATCGGAATTTCTTATCTGAAAGGCGGCGCTTCACCGGAAACCGGCTTTGATACGGCGGGATTTGTTCAATACATCTATCAAAAAGCGAAAGGAATCAGCCTGCCGCGTTATGCCGACAAGCAGATGCAGGCGGGCGTTCCGGTCGATAAACAAGATCTGAAGCCCGGCGATCTGGTCTTCTTTAAAGCGGAAAGCCTGAATCCGGCCATTTATATCGGGAACGGACAAGTGATTCATGTCACCGTGTCCGCAGGTGTTACCATAACAAATATGAACACAAGCGCTTATTGGAAGGACAAATATGCGGGCGGCATCCGGCTTCCGTAAAAAAAGACGTCAGAGAGTGTCTCTGACGTCTTTTTCTTTTACCGTTTCGGCGCTCTGTATCCGGCCGCTACCGCATCCTCTACAGAACAGAACATTTCCGCGGGATCTGTCGTCCGGTCGTAGTATGTACTTCCCGGCGTGTGATAAATGCCGTTCCGGCTGCCTTTAATGTCGCATCCCTGTGAGGTGCCGGCTGCTTTCGTTTCGGCATGTCCTCCGGAGGAAGAGGCGTTGTTTTGCGCCGTTTCCGCATTTTCGGATGTTTTTGTTTCTGCTTTCTGCCGCTTTAAAGTTTTATTTTCTGACTGAAGCGTTTCAGCGGTCTTTTCGAGCTTCTTTTGTGAATTTTTTAATTTCTCATTGTCTTGTTTGAGTGATTTGTTTGTTTTTTTCAGCTCGCTTATCTCTTGGCTGAGTTTGCTGAGTTTGTCTTCATTGCCGGCTTCAGCTTCGGATTTCTCCTTTTCGGCTGCGGCACTGATGCTTTCATATTTTTTCTCAAGCGCCTGGTGTTCCTTCGTCAATTTTTGATAAGCCGTATCAAGGGTGCTGTATTTCTCCTCTGCCTTCACGGCCGAGGCGTCCGGCTCTGCGAGGGATGCACTGGTCAGAAGCAGGATAAATCCGCCGATGAGAAGAGGCCAAAACAGCTTTTTTAAAAAATGTTTTTCTTTTTTTGCCGCTTTGCATATGAGATGAAAAATTCCGTATCCGACTGCGCAGAGAAAAGCTAAAAATCCTATAATAGCGATTGCATTCGACATCATGAAACTCCTTTTTTCTTTATCTTACAATTTATTTTCAATTTTGGAAATTCCTTTTTTAGAAAACATGAAAAAGCCAGGCCGTGAAAGACCTGACTTTTACCTTTTATTGCCCATTGTCGAGAAGCCGGTTGATGAAATATGCGACGCCGTTTTCATCGTTGCTTTTTGTAATATAGGTGCTTTTTTCTTTCAGTTCATCAATCGCATTGCCCATAGCGATGCGGTTTCCCGCTGCTTCAAACATGGAGAAATCATTCGGGCTGTCGCCGATGGCGTAAATATCCTGTTTTTCAATTCCGTACAGTGAGGCAAGCTCCGTCAGAGCACGTCCCTTTCCGGAACCGGCAGGGAGGATTTCGATAATGTGTTTTCCGGAAGATGTCTGGGATAATTTCCGATGATGTGTAATTTCTTCTTTGGCGTTTCTCAGTTTTTCCATATCAAAAGAGAAACAAAGAAGCTTGTAAACATGTTCGTCTCCGTTAAAAATCGCCTGTATATCCTGTACGGGTTTAATGCCGAATTGTTTGAACTGCGTCTTTGCGCCCTCCCATAATGTCTGAATATCTTCCTTAGGATTGGCGCTTTTCAGAATGTCCAGTTCTGCCTGCAGTTTGGACTCGCCGTCAAACGGGGACAGCAGATGATCATCTGTATAGACCTCAAAGTAAATGTCTTTGTCCGTTAAATAAGCGGCGATATCCTTCCCGGCCTGCTGATCCATTAAGAGCCGGCTGACGAGGCGGTATCCTTTGTCATGGACTGTCCCGCCGTTTGCCGCAATGATCGGAATATCCAAATCCTTCAAGAGCGCTTTTACATCAAACGTGGCTCTGCCCGTGCAGATGGCCACGAGTATACCCGCTTCATCCGCTCTTTGTAAAGCCGCTCTGTTTTCCGGAGAAATCACACTGTCCGAATTCAGTAATGTGCCGTCTAAGTCAATGGCTATCAATTTCATATGTATGGATGCCCTCCTTAAAAATAAAGCTGCTTCATGTAGTATGTTCAGCTTTGTGCGAAATCAGCAGAAAGCCGTCAGTTAAAAGGCTATACCTTCATGTCCTTTTTTTCAACAGAAAAACGGCGGGATTTGCTAATCCCGCCGTGACATCTTACGCGTCTAAATCATTTTTTAATTTCGTTTTTACTTCTTGAAGGTTTTCCTCATTCAGCTTGAAGTAATAAATATTTTTGCCGTACTGAGGAGTGTAAATGTAGCTGTCTGAACCTGTCAGCTGCAAAGAATTCACCGATTTCAGCGATGTGATAAACGGGAACAGACCGATGGCGTCATTAAGAGATAAGTTCATTTTCAAGTTTTTCCCTAAGCTGTCGACGATATCGTCATAAGATGGGATCGAGCTTAACGATTTAGATTTTTTAATAATGGCGCTCAGCACTTCCATCTGTCTTTGTCCGCGCATCAGATCGGTGTCCGCTTTGCGTGTTCTTACATAAGCCAGTGCCTGCTCACCGTCAAGCGTCTGGACGCCCGGCTTCAGCACGACTTTTCCTTTTGTATCGACTTTAATACGATCGGCAATTTTCTGGCTTTTCACATTTACCGTAACGCCGTTCAACTCATTGACGACATCGCGGAACGCGTCGAAGTTGCTCTCAACCACATAATCTACCGGAATATCAAACATGTTTTCTACTGTTTTATAAGTTAAATTATAACCGCCGTAAGCATGTGCGTGCGCGAATTTGTCATAGCCGTGTCCCGGGATGTTGACATAGGAATCCCGCGGAATGCTGAGCATCGTCGCTGTTTTCTTTTTCCGGTTGAAGGTGACGAGCACGTTGGCGTCACTTCTTGCGTCATCTACTGATTCACCCTTATTGTCACGGGCGTCTATTCCTAAAAGCAATACGGTGAAAGAATCCTTCTTCGGGTCAAATTCTTTGATCCGTTTTACGGACTGGTCGCCGCGGTCAAGGCTGACGTGCGCTTCTTTGGTCGCATTATTCAATTTCACAAATGCGTAGGTGCCGACGGAACCGGCGATCACCAATAAGAAAGCGGCGAATACCAGTACAAATTTCACCCATTTTCTGAGGCGTCTTTTCTTTTTTCTGCGTTGAGATCGTTCTTCCATATCATTACCTCTCGTTTCTATTCTTTGTGAAGCGTACCATAATTGTTGACTCGGAGCAAATCTGCAAATGAGAAAATTCTAAATCTTTCTCTCTATTTCGACAACATCTACTGTTATTTTTGCATCAGGTTCACATTATATTGGACGGCAGGAAGCGGGAAATGTTTCGTCGCTTTGTGAAAAATAATCAGTAAAATAATGGATATTAACGGTGCGGAAGGTTTGAAACGATCGGAAACAGGCAAAAGAAGCAGTAGAACAATTCCGCGCGGATACAGCGTTGGATGAAGGGAGTCTATATAACATGAAAAGCATACACTCGAATAAATGGCTCTATTTTTTCGGCGCTCTCGGGGGCGCGTTATACGGATATGATACCGGAGTCATTTCCGGAGCTATTTTATTTATGAAAAAAGAACTGGGACTGAACGCCTTTACAGAAGGCCTCGTCGTCAGTTCGTTATTGGCGGGGGCGATTCTCGGATCGGGATTCGCCGGCAAACTGACCGACCGGTTCGGCAGGCGGAAGGCCATCATGGGAGCGGCGCTGCTGTTTTGTATAGGCGGATTAGGAGTCGCTTTTGCCCCGAATACAGAGGTGATGGTTCTTTTCCGGATTATTCTCGGACTGGCTGTCGGAACATCGACAACGATCGTCCCGCTCTATTTATCGGAGCTGGCTCCGAAGCATAAACGGGGGGCGCTTTCTTCGCTGAATCAGCTGATGATTACGGTCGGAATCCTCGTTTCTTATATCGTGAACTATATATTTGCCGATGCAGGCGCTTGGCGCTGGATGCTTGGACTTGCGGTTGTGCCGTCAGTCATTCTGCTGATCGGAATCTTATTTATGCCGGAAAGCCCGCGCTGGCTGTTTACGATCGGCAAAGAAGAGAAAGCAAGAGAAATCCTTTCATCATTGCGGGGAACGAAGAATATTGATGATGAGATTGATCAGATGAAAGAAGCGGAAAAGGAAAACGAAGGCGGCTTGAAAGAATTGTTTGAGCCGTGGGTGAGACCCGCGCTGATTGCCGGCCTCGGACTTGCCTTTTTGCAGCAATTCATCGGGACAAATACAATTATTTATTACGCACCGAAAACATTTACCAGTGTCGGGTTCGGCAATTCCGCGTCTATATTGGGAACGGTCGGAATCGGCGCCGTCAATGTCATCATGACGCTTGCGGCTATTAAAGTCATTGATAAGATCGGCCGGAAGCCGCTGCTGCTGGCCGGAAATGCGGGCATGGTCGTCAGTCTGCTCGTATTGGCAGCGGTCAATCTTTTCTTTGAACATTCAGCAGCCGCATCATGGACAACGGTGATTTGTTTAGGCCTGTTTATCATTGTGTTTGCGGTCAGCTGGGGGCCTGCCGTGTGGGTCATGCTTCCTGAATTATTCCCGCTGCATGTCCGGGGTATCGGGACGGGTGTCTCCACTTTGATGCTGCATGCCGGAACATTGATTGTCTCATTAACCTATCCGATGCTAATGGAAGCAGTCGGCATCAGCTATTTATTTCTCATTTATGCCGCTATCGGAATAATGGCATTCCTGTTCGTCCGGTTTAAAGTGACCGAGACGAAGGGGAAAAGCCTTGAAGAAATTGAGCAGGATCTGAAAAGCCGTAACGGAGGCTCGGGATCAGAATCAAATCGGCGGACAGTTCATCCGTAATATTCAGTTTTAGGGGGGCGGTTATTCACCGGCCCCTCAAAACGGATGCGTGCGGGCGCCCGCACGGTCACATAAATGACGGGGATATGTCATACGTTGTATAAAGTCACGATAAAGGCGGGGATGCCGGTGAAAACGAGTATTATTATCCTTACATATAATGAACTTGAGCTGACGAAAAAATGTCTGGCCAGCATTGAACGATACACCGACAAAGATAAGATTGAACTGATTATAGTTGACAACGGTTCCTCAGACGGAACGAGAGAATACATATCAAATCTGCCTGACGTCAAAGTCATCCTTAATGAAAAAAACCTCGGGTTCGCCAAGGGGTGCAACCAGGGAATCGAAGCGGCAGGGGGAGAAAATCTGCTGTTTCTGAACAACGATACGATGGTCACGAAAAATTGGCTCACCTCCATGCTGAGGGTGCTGTATCAATCTGAAAAAACCGGTATGGTCGGGCCCGTCAGCAACTATGTCAGCGGCGCGCAAATGATCCATGACGCGTATCAATCGCTTGATGAGCTGGAGTCATTCGCGGAGGCGTATTGTGCACGGGAAAAGCATCAAACAAAGCGGGTGCTGCGCCTTGTCGGCTTCTGTCTTCTGGTGAAAAAAAGCGTCATTGAAGACATCGG
Source organism: Bacillus sp. SYZHCR11 (assembly GCF_057196865.1). NCBI lineage: Bacteria > Bacillati > Bacillota > Bacilli > Caryophanales > Bacillaceae > Bacillus > Bacillus sp. SYZHCR11. Next base: position 491,595 of record NZ_JBXUND010000002.1, on the reverse strand, counting down.
CCCGTTTGATGAGCAATTCGGATACGGTTCTTTTGAAGATGATGACCTATGTCTGCGCGCCCTGCAAAAAGGATACAGCCTGCACATCGCTCTCGATGCCTTTGTGCATCACCACGGGCATGCGACGTTTACGGCTAATCAGGATATCAATATCAATCAGTTATATTCGGAGAACCGCCAGCGTTTTACGGAAAAATGGGGCACTGATTTTACGTACTTTACTCATCCGAGACCGGAAATTGCGGAGCTCGTTCCCCGGGAGGCGAAACGGATACTTGATGTCGGCTGCGGTGCGGGAGCTACGGGGCTGGAACTTCAAAACAGACAGCCTTGCGAACTGTACGGAATAGAACTGCACCCGCTGGCGGCGCAAGCGGCAAAAGGACATTATGAAGCGGTGCTGCAGGAAGATGTCGAAAAAGTGAAGCTGCCTTATCCGGAAGGCTTTTTTGATTGCATCATTTTCGCGGACATCCTTGAGCACTTAAAAGACCCGTGGCGCGTCATTGAAACGTACTCATCCTATTTGTCGCCTGCCGGATCAATCGTTTGCAGCATTCCGAATATTTCCCACGCCGAAGCGCTGTTCCCGCTTCTGCTCGGGGACTGGACATACAGAGACGCCGGGATTCTCGACCGCACCCACTTGCGGTTTTTTACGCCGCAGACGGTGCGCACGCTCTTTCCGGAAGAGACATTTGACGTGAAAAAGCAGTCCTATACGTATGTTCACGTGGATGAGCGGGTGCAGCTGTTTTTACAGGAAATCACACGAATGGCGCAATCGATGCAATTTCCGGTGACACAGCTGCCCGAACAAAGCCGGATTTATCAGATTCTCCTTCGTGTCGAAAAAACACGCTGAAGGCTACCGTCCCATCGTTCCGAAGTTGGTAATCTGAATGGAAACATCATAGTCAAAGGCCGCTTCGGTAAAGGTCTCATCCCAGTGATGCTTCACTTTCTTCCAATAGTCGGGATATTGAATGCGGACTCTGTCAGAAAAGAAGACAGGGTCCGTTTCATATTGATTCTGCAGCTTATCGATGACTTCTTTCATATCGCTTTTCAGTTTTTTTTCGAAAACCTTTTCCAGCCCGTTTAAATAGTGCTGATCGAATGAATCTTCTCCGGCATATTGATCCTCTGACAAAAGTCCTTTTGTTTTCACCGCTACGTGAAATGACAGCTTCCCGTTTTTCAGCAGGGGGGTGATGGAGGATGTTGATTTTTTGATCTCGAAGGTAATCGGGTGCCCTCCTTTATCCAAAGCGGGCAGCACGCCGCCCTGTATCGTCCCCGTCAGCCAATTCAGGCTTTGTACTTCGTATGATGACAGAAAGCCTGCCAATCTGTTTTGTTTTCCGTTTTTGATAATGGCCGCTCCGTCATACACCGTTTTTCCTTTTTGATTGCTGACGGCCTGAATGAGAAAACTGAGTTTATTATGGCAGTAAATCGAAGCTCTCCCGATTCGGAGCGGTTTTAAAATCTTCCCGTTGTAGCCGACGTTGTTCGTAAGGTCGATCAGCTTTTCCGCGGGCATGGGCTGCTGCTGATTCGGCGTCGGCTCTGTCAGAATATCGGACGCTTTGCCTCTCGCCGCGAAGAGATAGCTGCTCCGCCTTAATTCATCATCGCGGATAAAATGATTCATCATCTGCAGTATATTTTGGTCGGCCAGCAATTTGTCGCTGAATATCAGCACTTTTAAATGATCGCTGTAAACGGGCGGATCTTTTAAAGCGACTTCACTGACGGCTTCAAGAATGGTATCCCCCCGCGTCGTCACATTGACAAACACGGGCCGGCCGGAAGCCTGGCTGTTTTCACTTTGGGGCAGCAGGTTTTGATAGGTTAATTTATATCGGCGGTCACTCGTCTCGTCTATCGCCAGCCCCCGGGCGAAAGATAGCTTTTCGACTTCCTTCGCGTCCCAGCACCCTGAAAGCGTCATCAGTATGAAAAGCGCCGCCGCCCATTTTACGAAATGTGTCATGACGTCTGTTTCCTCCCGGCTATTTTTTTCATCCAGCTGACAAACCAGATGAGAAAAGGAATCATAATGACGGCAAAAAACGCATATCCGAGAATATTCGCGAATGCAAACACACTGTTGATATCATCGGGGTACATTGAAAGGCCGAATGTCACTGCCAATAAGCCCCCCAGCAGCCAGGCATTGTTTTTATTTTTCAGTCTGAAAATGGTGTTTAACCCGAGATGCGCTCCTTTAAAAGAACCGAGCATACAGGTGAACTGCTGGCATGTCCACGTAATTAAAAGAAAGATATCAAACCTTTCGATGAAAATACCGCGGATTTCCAAGGCGTGAATCAGGGAAATGGTCGGATATGTCACCGTTTTGGCTTCAGCGATCGACATACAGCCGATTACGACAAGCAGCGTAAAGCTGTAAAATAAGCCTGCGCATGCGATGCCGAAGACGGCCGCCTTTTTCGCCTGCTTCGGATTTTTCATAAACGGCACCAGATAAAGAATCACCTCAAGTCCTGAAAAATACAGAAGGGTACGCGGAAACAGCTCAAAAAAGCTTTTGTAGCCTCCTTCCATGACCGGGCGGATGAAATCCAGTTTAAACAGTCTCAGGCTGAATATGAGCAGCGTAATCAGAATGACGATCGCAATCGGAAAGAGATAAGCATAGAGTTTTGAAATGGGATACACCCCGCCGGTCACATGGTAGATGCCGACCGCCAGAAAGATGAATATGACGACACCCATCGGCGTATTTTTCAGTAAAAAGTAATTGATGACCTCACCGAGAAAACGGGCTTGAAAACAGACGGTGACGACAAAATAACAGCTGATGAATAAATTCAGAAGAGAACCGATGGCGCGTCCCATAATGCTTTGATTCAGCTCATAAATGGTTTCCCCGCTGTTTTTCTGCAAAAATGGCATAAAGAGCAGGACGATGCCGATAAACACGAGACTCTGCACAAGAATAATGATCCATCCGCTCGGACTGTCCGCTGCTGCGGCGGAGCGCGGCAGTGTTAACACGCCCGCTCCGATCATTGTTCCGCTTACCATGAGAAGTGTCTGCATAAACGACAGCTTGTCTTCCGGTTTTTTCATGGTGATCACCTTTGCTTGATTTTATCTTTCGTCTCTTTTCTGGTCGGCCGTTTTTTCAAAAGAGGCGTCGGCAGTCTGACGATCGTATCTTTTAAGTCCTGTCCCGGCTGCGCCATGATCGGAATAAGATAGTCCTGGCCGAAGCTTTTCAGGCGCATCAGATGGCCGACGACAAGCAGATAACACATGATCAGTCCGTATAAACCTAATATCGCCGACAAAATCATCGAAAAAATACGGATGAGTCTCAGCGGAAAATTGAACGCATAGGAGGGCGCCGTAAAAGAAGCCAATGCCGTAACGGATACGATAATGACCATCATCGCGCTGACGATGTTCGCCTGAACGGCGGCCTGCCCGATCACCACGCCCCCGATCAGGCCGATCGTCTGTCCGATCGGCTTCGGCAGCCTGAGTCCGGCTTCTCTGATCATCTCAATCGTAAAAATCATAATAAACGCTTCAACAAAAGGGGGAAACGGAACATTCAATCTGCTTCCGGCAATCGTCACCGCCATTCTCGTCGGCAAAAGCCCCGTATGAAACGTAACGAGCGATATGTAAAGGCCGGGTAAATAAATCGTGATTAAAATGCATGTATACCGAAGCAGCCTGAGAAAGTTAACCGGAACCCACCGCTGATTATAATCGTCAGGTGAGTGTATAAATTCATCAATGGTAGCCGGCACCAAAAGGGTAAAAGGCGTTCCGTCTACAAGAATGGAGACCCTTCCTTCCAAAAGAGCGCCCATAACCCGGTCGGGCCGTTCGGTCGTCAAGACGGTCGGGAAAATGGAATACGTGTTATCTTCAATAAGCTGCTCGATCGTTCCTGATTCCGGAATGTCATCAATGGTGATCGAATCCAGTCTTTTCATCACTTCTTTTACAACATCATCAGGCGCAATATCCCGAATGTAGGCAACGGCGATCCGCTTTTTTGTCCGTTCGCCGAGTGTGATCTCTTTGATCTGGAGGTTGGGATCACCGGACTGCTCGCGCAAAAGCGCCGTGTTCGTTCGGAGCTTTTCGACAAAACCTATCCTAGGCCCCCGTTCAAGCACTTCTGAAGCCGGTTCTTCAATATCACGCATTTTAAATGTTTCCGTTTCAAACGAAAGGGCTTCCTCCCATCCCTCCGCCAGCAAAACCGATTTGCCGGAAAAAATGTCTGCCTCCGCGTCCTTAAGTGAAGAAAGCCGGGTGTGACGATAGCCGAAAGAGATGGATGACGGCGGTATTTCAGCCGGTTCCTCTTGATGCAGGGCGGCCGCCTGCACGGGCGAAATAATATATTCCGCAAGCAATTGATTGTCGGTCAGTCCGTCTATATATATAAGGCAGGCGTCACATTTGCCGTTTCCGTACGTAAACGAATAAAACATCATGTCATCGCTTTGGCCGATCCGTTTTTTCAGCGCTTCAAGGTTTTTGCCGAGCTCCGCATGTATCGTCATAATGTTCCCCCCTTTCCATCAGTTATTTTAATTTGCGACAAACAAGGCATTTTATTCTGGAATAGGAAATGACTGAGCATTCCGCCCCATCCGAATGGTATAATGAGCAGGTCAGCCATTTTATACATATTGTTTTTAACCGCGGCTCCCTCCGTGTTTTAAAAAAGACACAGGGGGAATGGGATATGAGCCGCTTTTTAAGGGGAGGGGAACGAACATGACGCAAGAGCCGATTTTTCTACAGCCTGTATGTAAAGAAAAAATATGGGGCGGCACGTTATTACGCGAACGATTCGGATATGACATACCTTCAGAAACAACCGGCGAATGCTGGGCGATATCAGCCCATCCGCACGGAATGAGCACGGTCAAAAGCGGTCCGTATCAAGGGAAAACCTTGATGGACCTGTGGGATCAGCATAGAGAGTTATTCGGCGGAACGGAAGGGGACCGGTTTCCGCTGCTGACGAAAATACTGGACGCCAAACATCCTCTGTCCGTTAAAGTCCATCCTGACGATTATGACGCCGAGGAGCATGGACAGGGCGAAACGGGGAAATCTGAGTGCTGGTACATTATTGACTGTAAAGAAAATGCGGAAATCATATACGGTCATACGGCCCGTTCGAAAGCGGAACTTGTCACCATGATTAACAGCGGTGACTGGGAAGGTCTGCTGCGCCGCGTGAAGATCAAACCCGGCGATTTTTATTATGTGCCGAGCGGAACCATCCATGCCATTTGCGCCGGGGCGCTCGTGCTGGAAATACAGCAGAATTCAGACGCTGCCTACCGGATATATGATTACGGGCGTACAGATCAAAACGGCGGGGCGCGTGAGCTGCATATCCGCGATGCCGTCAACGCCGCCACCGTTCCTCATGTGGACGGATTTTTGGATGAATCAACTGAAACGAGAAAAGGCATCACCATTAAAACCTTTGTGCAGGGAGAATATTTTTCTGTATACAAATGGGATATCAGCGGGACGGCGGAAATGAACCAGGACGCTCCGTTTATGCTGTGCAGCGTCACAGAAGGAAGCGGCTCCATCATCTTTGAAGGCAAGTCCGCCAAGCTTGAAAAAGGCGCGCATTTCATACTGCCGGATCAGATGCCTGACTTTACGATAAACGGAGATTGCACGATCATCGTTTCTCATATATAAAACCAAACTTAATCCCAGCTCTGGGATTAAGTTTTTTTATTTGGATAATTGGATGATTTCTCTCTGTAAAAATGAAGAAAGCCGGCCGATAAATAAACTAGTTTGATAGAAACCAATTGAATCAGAAAGAGGAGAAGGAATGAAAAAGAGATTCGTTGCACCTATGTTATTGTCCGCCGTTTTCCTTGTCTTTAGCACCGTTACACAGCACGCCGAGGCCGCATACAGCGACTACTCCGTTTACGAGCTGGAAACGAAGCAGCAATTTGCTTCTGAGAACGAGGCGCTTCAAGCGGCAGCGAAATTGAAAAAGGATACGGGGTGGCAGGCTGACGCAAAGAAAGCCGGAAATGCGCCGCTCACTTATCAAATCTCAGCTTCAGGCTTACACGATGAAACGGATGCGAAAACCGTGCTGAAGGATTTTACGAAGCAGACGGGCGTGGCCGGCACTTACAGCGCAAGCGGAAGCAAACAGCCTTACGTGACCGTCACATCAGGCGTTCTATCAGACGAGCGGCAGACGAAAAATCTTCTTGCCGGACTGACGAAAAAAACGGGCGTGACCGGCGCCGTCAAGCCGGCGGGGACAAAACAGCCGTATAAGCAGGTCGTGACTTCTGAGATGGCGGACGATGCGGATGCAAAAGCGCTCTCGCAAGCGTTGACGAAGCAGACGGGCGTGAAAGCGTCATACCGTCAGATCAAACGGGAAACAGCCCGGTTTCAGATCCAATCGGGAACAATCTCCGGCGATCAAAAAGCCGCTCAAATTCAAACTGATTTTCAAAAGGAAACAGGATTGCAGTCGTCGCTGAAAGTCACGGCAAAGGCCAGTCCGAATATCACCGTGACAGCCTCTGGCATTTCAAATGCAACTGATGCGGCAGGTTTAGCGAAACAGCTGCAGCAGAAAACAGGCGTCAAAGGGAACGTTCAAAAGTATGCCCAAAGCAAAACAGCAACCGTGTATAACGTGCAGTCAGGATATTTTAACGGAGTAAGCGCCGTACAAAATGCTATCACCCAAATCAAGAAGAATACGGGTGTCAGCGGAAGCTATCAAAAAGCCGGCAAGAAGAATAATTACACGGTCGCGATGAGCGGACTGACGGCTAAACAGCTGCAAAGCGTGCAAGCTTTCTTTAAAAAGAAAAAATGGCATTGCGACGCATCGCCTGTCAAAAAGACAGTATCAGTGTCCGTTTACCGGATCACGGCAGGGCAGCTTACCGCTGCCAAGGCAGAACAAACGGAGGCGTTTTTCCGCCAGCAGCATGTAAAGACGGCAAGAACAGCGGCGGGAAAAACAGCAGAAAATGAATATCAGCTGCTTTCTCAGCAGACGGCAGACCAGTCGAAGATAAAAAAAGGATTGAATCTGCTGGCGGGATATAAACTGACTGCCATTTCAAAAACGATATCCAAGCAGACGGACACAACGTACCAAGTCACAACCGAATCATTGCTTGATACGGCAAAGATCAATCAGTCGCTGGATTTTTTCAAAGGGAAAAAAGTATCCGCCTCCGCACAGAAAATAGGTGAAGCGGCGTATACACAATTCAGAATTGAAACGGCACCGCTGCTTAAGAAGGAAGACATTGACCGCGTGACTGCTTTTTTCAAGCAAAACAAAGCGGCCGGCACTGTGAAGGAGACGGGGAAAACCGGCTCTGCACAATACGTCATCAAAACCGAAAAATTCAGCAGTAAAACCGTTTTAAATAAAAGCATGAGCTTTTTCAGCGCCAAACAATTACAGGCCGGCTATACGAGTGAAAGCCATCCGGTTTATGAACTCCGCATTCGCAATCAATTCACGGGAGCGCAGTCAGCGGACGCCGCCTCCCAAAAGCTGAAAAAGCTGTACGGATGGACGATGGCTATTCTGAAAATAAAAAACGGACCGCAAATCATGAACACCAATTACAACATCTCGCTGGCAGATATGGTCAAAAAACAAATGACGGTCAGCCCGCAGACTGATGCCGCGGCTTATGCATCGCTTACGTACATCAATACGGCTTCCGGAACGGTCACAGCCGACGTCCTGAACGTCCGGTCAACCCCGGAAGTCAGCTCCGGCAATATTATCGGGCAGTTGAAAAAAGGCGATAAAGTCAGCATCACAGGCCAGACAAACGGCTGGGCCAAACTCAGCATGGGCTGGAGAAACGCCAGCAGTGACGAAGTCGGGCAGTACGTCAATCCGGCTCACTTCGCACAAGACAGCAAGTATTACTTTCAATTTCTGAAGCTCTCTCAGACAGCCGGACTGAACGCATCGGAACTGAATCAAAAAGTGCTGGTCAATAAAGGAATACTGACAGGGAAAGGCCAGGCCTTTATTACAGCCGCCGGCAAATACAGCATCAATGAAGTGTATTTGATTTCGCATGCTTTGCTTGAAACGGGCAATGGCACGTCAGAGCTTGCGAACGGCATTATGTATAATGGTAAAAAGGTTTACAACATGTACGGCATCGGGGCTTATGACAGCAACCCGAATTACTACGGCGCACAATACGCGTATAAGCAAGGCTGGTTTACTCCGGAAGCCGCGATTATCGGCGGAGCCCAATTTATCGGTGCGTCTTATATTCACAATCCTTCATACGAGCAGGATACGCTGTATAAAATGAGATGGTCTCCAGCCGCGGCTCATCAGTATGCGACAGACATCGGCTGGGCGTATAAGCAGGTAAACCGCATGTACAGCTTATACTCACTGCTGGATGATTATACGCTTTACTATGATGTTCCCGTGTATATGAAAGTATAAAAAAAGGGCTGAAGTGTATGCTTCAGCCCTTTCTTCATGCAAAAAACACCCGCCTCAGATTCAGGCAGGTGCTTCAGCACAATTTTTCATTTTTGTTTCCGCAAATTTCAATAACGCTTCACTCGAATTCCCATCTGAATACATATTCCATTTGTCCGAGAACCGCTTCATTTCTTCTGCATCAAATGGCTTTTTCGTCATTTCCTCCAAAAGAGCTTCGCTGTCATGACAAGCCTTTCCGGGAATGACGGAAGTATAATTATCGATTAAACCGCGTTGTCGATCATATTCCTCCAGATCATACGTGAAAAAGAAAATCGGTTTATTTAAGAGCGCGAATTCAAAAGGCACGGAAGAGTAATCCGTAATTAAAATATCAGCCGCTTTCAAGAGATCATGAAGACGCATGTCAGACACGTTCTTGATCAATTCGCTTTCAAACGAAGCCGAAATATGATGCAAAACGGCAGGATGAAGCTTTACAAGCAGCATATACTCTCCGTTTAACGCGTTTGTGAGCTGTTCTTCGGTGAATGGCAGCCGAAAGGACTGCATATCATAATCCCTGAATGTCGGTGCGTACAGGATGATTTTTTTCGGCCATTTGTGCTTCGGTTCGGGCTTGTGTTCTTCATAATAGACGTCAGTCAGGGGGACACCCGTTTTTAACAGCTGGCCGTCCCGTATGCCGAACGACTTTTTAAAAACGTCAGCCATCGCGTCTGAACCGACGGTGACAAAGTCAAACGAGCGGTACACTTTTTTAAAACGGCTGATATCTGATGCCGGACGGTTTTGATTCGTCACATCCTCAAGGCCGAACTTTTTCAAAGAGCCGTTCGCATGCCACACTTGAATACATGTCGTTTGCGGCCGGCGGTTTAAGACGCTTGTCATAAGGAAATAGTTATCCGTTATCACCGCTTTGCTCTTAAAAAGGATCAAAACCGCCTTCAAAAGATGCAGCGGATGTTTTTCGTTCAGATAAAAAGAGCCGAGTCCTTCCAGCTCTTTTTTCAGACTGACGGCGTGTCTCGTATACAAAACCGTCACTTCATAAGAAAGCGATTCAGCGTGCGCTTTGTAAGAACGGATGAGAGCCTGTGCATTCTCTTCGAAAGATACCAGCAGGGTCAGATGGTTCTTGGGCTTTACAGGCTTGAACAAAACGCCCAGAACAGACAGATATATAGAATAAAAAGCGGCGAATAAAGATCGCAAGTTCATAGATTACCAATCTCTTTTGCTGTTTTATTTGTTTAAAGCTGTTTCGTTTGATCTTCTGCCTGCTCGGAATACAGGCTTTTATTTGATTTATTATTTCTCAAAACGGTAAAAGCATACTTCGGAATGTTCAGCATCCTTTTCCATCTCCACGGATTCGTCACCAGTCTGTACAGCCATTCCAGATTCGTTTTGATCATCCATTCAGGGGCGCGTTTCACCGTTCCGCTGAACACATCAAAGCTTCCGCCCAAACCGATCGATACAGCCTGAGGGAAAAGATGTTTGTATTCATAAATAAATTGTTCCTGATGGGGATATCCTAAGGCGACAAACACGAGATCGGGTTTCGCCCGGGAAATCTGTTTGGCGACGAAGCGTTTATCCGCTTCATAACCGTTGCTGGCTCCGACAACCTCAATATTCGGATACTCTTTGCCGATCCGGTTCAAAACGGCGTCAAGCACGTCTTGCTTAGCTCCGTATAAAAATATTTTTTTAGACTGCCGGTTTGCGAGACCGAGCAGCGACAGAAACACATCGAATCCCGCAATTCTTGATTTCAGCGGGTGCTGCGTCAAACGTGACATTAACACGACGCCGATACCATCCGGCAGGACGAAATCCGCGGAAGAAATGACTTGATGATAACCTTTGTCTTTCGCCGCAGCGTATCCGATCTCAGGGTTGACCGTCGCAATGACGGCTCCTTGCTTTTGTGCGATATAATAAGTGTCTAAATATGAAATAAACTCCTGTAAATTTCCATTAACATAAGAAAGGTTGTGCACCATTTCAGTCTGCATCTGCCGTCCTCCTTTTTGTACGGGATTTTCTTTCATTTTTTCGTGACTTAAGCTAAGCTTTATTTTAACATAATACCTTCAGATAAACTTAACAATAGTTTTACAAAAATATAAATAAGATAACAATTTCTTTAATCAACCGCGCAAAAACCCTGCTAAACTCCTATTGTAATAACATTTGTTAATAAGTGGAATTTAACTTCGTTTTACATTAGCTTAACCTTTTCAGGGCTATGTGATATAATGAGGTTCCATGAGTACGAAATTGGCACTTTAGTGATTAAGGATACAGCTGCGCAGCATTTCAGGGCAGTTGCTTGTTATACGTATGATGATAGAAAGGAGCTTTTGTTTCATGAAGAAGGTCATTACTTACGGAACGTTTGATTTACTGCATTGGGGTCATATTAAACTGCTTGAGCGCGCAAAGCAGCTTGGAGATTACCTAGTTGTTGCCATCTCAACAGACGAGTTCAACCTGCAAAAACAAAAAAAGGCCTACCACAGCTATGAACACAGAAAGCTGATTCTGGAAACGATCCGTTATGTCGACGAAGTCATTCCGGAAAACAGCTGGGATCAAAAAGTACGTGACGTAGCGGATCACAACATCGACGTGTTCGTAATGGGAGACGATTGGGAAGGCAAATTCGATTTCCTTAAAGATCAATGCGAAGTCATCTATCTCCCTAGAACCGAAGGCATTTCCACCACACAGATTAAAAAAGAAATTGCCGGGGTGTAATTGAAACATTCGGATATACAGATGATAAAGAAGTACTCCCTCCGGATAGGGAGTACTTCTTGTAATATAAGGTTATTTTCGCTATATTTGTTATGCGCTTTTGAAAAAAAGCTAGACAATAAGAGGAGAATTTAAAGATGAATCTTAGTAACTTTTTTAAGTTGAATAAAAAAGAGTCCAAGCCGTCCATAGAAGAACGCGAATATACCATTTTAAACAAAGAAGCATTGGCGGAAGAGAAGAAGGTAGCGGTAGTCGTTCCTGTTTATAATGCAGAAGAATATGTAAGGAAAACAGTTGATTCTGTGATCCTTCAAAACATCGGCTTTCAGCATATTTCTTTAATTCTGGTAGATGATTGCTCTACTGATGATTCCAGAAACATCCTGACTGAGTACGCCGAATTGTATGAAAATATTACAGTCGTCTTTTTGAAAGACAACACGGGAACTCCGGCTTATCCGAGAAACTTGGGAATTGAGCTGGCAAATGCGAAGTACATTACATTTTTGGATGCGGATGATTGGTTTGCGCCGAACGGGGTTAAAATCTTATTTGACATGCTTGAAAGAGATCATGTAAATTATGCGGTCGGAAAAACGATCGAAATGCAGGTGAACGGTCAAAAAACGATCGGGAAACATGAGTCTTCGCTGAACAGAGCGAAGGTATCGCCTTTTTCAATCCCGCATATTTTCTATCATCTGGGCCCGCGGGCAAGAATGATGAACTTACAATTTCTAAAAGATAACGATATCAGATATCCGGAAATGAAATTTGCTGAAGATAAGCAATTTTTTATGGATGTTCTTTTGGCGTGCGGAGATATTTCAACGTCAACCGAACCGGTCTATTATCTGAACAGAATGGACAATAATGAGTCGCTGACAAAGCAGACCAATATAATGGAAAAAACCGACACGAACATAGCCGTAATGAAGTATATTCTGAACAAAAAATTAGATACTGAAAAAGAGAAGATGGCGATGAACCGCCTGATTGAATTCGATTCCATTACGCGGCTTTTCGATCGGATGCACTTCCTGAAAAGCGAAAACAAAGAAGCCTACTACAATAAATTCAATGAAATTCTGAATGTGTTAAAGAAGACGAAATACGATATTTCCGAGACATTTTTTCATCCGATTCATAAAACAGCCTACCGTCTGCTGACTCAAAAACGGTATGATGAGGTCGAAAAGCTGTTCCGCTGGTCCAAAAAAGAGCCCGATAAAAACATCGTGACGAAAGACGGACTGGCTTATTTAGAAAGCCCGCTGACGGATGAAGAAAATAAACTGGTCGAACTTCGCATGCACGGAGAAACGGAAAGCGCGGTGTTCGCCGATCATAAATTCACCGTTACGTTCCGCTTGTTCGGACAGGACAGAAATAATGCCCAATATATTCAGTTTCAGCACAGAGATAACATGAAAGTACACCACCAGTTTCCGGTTCAGTCACTGGGAGACGGGCGGTACGTCCTTGAAATCCCGTTAAGTGACATTGAAAAAGTCGGACTTGGCGGTTATATTATGTATGTCATTTATAACGATTATGAACGTGTCATGTTAAACAGAGAAGACGGTGAAAAGGTGACGGCAGAAGCGAACGGACTGCAATATCAATTCTACCGGACGGTGAAGGAGAACCTTTCACTGAAAGTAACAAAATGATGATTGTGATTGGATATGTTTAATTGAAACAGAGGAGTAGACTTATTTTATGGGTATAGAAAATCCTGTCAGATACAAGTTAAAACATCTTAACATAAAGGAAGAGACATTCAGCATTACGATATCCTGTGAAAATGTCACTGCAGGGGAAGAGCCTTCTCTTCAGATTATAAATCGTAAAACAAAAGCGGAACTTTCCGTCCCTCTGAAACGGTTGGCCGGAGAGGGCGGAGAGTACCATGCTGTCATGAGCACGGATCTGCTTTCTGACCATACGGACGGCAAAGGATGTCTGGATTTCTATGTCTCCTTTATCAATGATGACAGTGATATCAGTAAAAAACGGTTAAAATCCAGCCTTGAACCTATTGAACTGTCTTCTTATAAAGATGAGGCTCATCATATGTACTTTTTCCCTTACACGACGAAGAAAGGGAATTTCTCCTTAAAGCTGCTGCAGAAAAAGTTCGTCACGCGGATTGATGAAATGGAGCTCGAATCTGACGGCAGCTTACATCTGAAAGGTTTTGCATTCCGGCTGAATGCGGCAGAAACCTTAAAGATAAAAGAAAAAAACCTGATTCTGAAAATGAAAAAAGGAAAAGAAGAGGAGCCTCTCATTCTGAAGTATCCGCTTCACGACGTGCCGAGACACGACCTTGATGAATATGTTCAGGACACAACGATGCTTGACACGATAGGCTTTGATACAAAAATTGATTTGAATGCCGTTTATAAAGAATTGAATCAGCAGCTCATCTTTCAATTCCATATTCAATTCATTTTTGAAGATGCCGGGACAGGTGAAGAGATTATCACCAACAGCAAACCGTTAAAGGTTCTGAAATCTGAACATGTAAACCCTAACCAATTCACGGTTCTTAAAACGGAAAAAGGGCCTGCCAGATTTCACGTTTTCACGAAAAAGAAAACGAAAAATCTCCACCTGAGAATGAACGATTACAGCTTCAGCACCCGCGTGGAGTATTTTGTGAAAGGAAAGCTGAAACGGGGCGCTTCCTTTGTACGCAAGAGAAAGAATAAGCTGAAAAAGTTCATTGAGAAAAGAATACAGAACACTTACAAAGCAGGATTCAGATTTGCAGGAAAACTGCCTGTCAAACAGAAACTTGTCATGTTTGAAAGCTTTGCCGGAAAACAGTACAGCTGCAACCCGCGGGCGATTTATGAATACATGAGCAAAGAGATGCCGGAATACCGTCTCTGCTGGAGTGTAAACCCCGCTTACTCACAGACATTTAAAGATAAAGGGATTCCTTATATCGAACGCTTCACGTTCAAATGGCTGTTTGCCATGGCAAGAGCCGAGTACTGGGTTGTCAACAGCCGTATGCCGCTGTGGATTCCGAAACCTGAGCATACGACATATGTCCAGACATGGCACGGCACGCCTTTAAAGCGCCTTGCCGTAGATATGGATGAAGTGCATATGCCCGGAACAAACACTGAAAAATACAAGCGCAACTTTACGACAGAGGCTTCAAAGTGGGATTACCTGATTTCACCGAACGCATATTCAACCGAAATATTCGCCCGGGCGTTTCAGTTTAATAAAACCATGATTGAATCGGGATATCCGCGGAATGACTTCCTTCAGACGGATAACAGCCCTTCTGTCATTAAAGCGCTGAAAGAAAAAATGAATCTTCCGCAAGATAAAAAAGTGATTATCTACGCACCGACATGGCGGGATGACCAATTTTATAAGAAGGGAAAATACAAGTTTGACCTTGATTTAGACCTTCACCAATTGAGAGAAGCGATCGGCGACCGTTATGTCATTATTTTACGGATGCATTATCTCGTGGCGGAAAACTTTGATCTCGGACCGTATGAAGGATTTGCGTATGATTTCTCCAGCTACGAAGATATCCGTGAGCTGTATATGGTCTCTGATTTACTCATAACGGACTATTCCTCTGTCTTTTTTGACTATGCGAATCTGAAAAGACCGATGCTGTTTTATGTGCCTGATATCGAAACGTACCGGGATAAACTCAGAGGGTTTTACTTTGACTTTGAAAAAGAAGCGCCCGGCCCGCTTGTCAAAGAAACAGGTGACGTTATCAAATGGGTCAATGAAACGGAATCAGATGATTATAAGCTTCCGGATTCGTTCGGGCCTTTTTACGAGAAGTTCTGTTATTTAGAAACCGGAGAATCGTCTGAAAAAGCCGTAAAAGTGATTTTCGGGGACAAGTAAATAAGTGCAAAAAAGCATAATTTAACCACGTTAATTATGCTTTTTTGCTTAAGTGACGGCATGTTGCGCTCATGGGACTCAGGCTTGTTATGAAGTGAAAAATACATCGTAATCTGTTACAATTATGAGCGGTGCTTTTGTAAGTCAAAGCTATTACCTAAAACTTACGACTAAGGAAGATTAGAATGAATGCATTGGTAAAAATTCTGAAAGAGCAATTCAACTCATTTCCGCTGATTATGCGGCTTGCAGTGTACGAAACGAAATCAAAGTATCAAGTGAACTATTTGGGTATATTGTGGCAGTTTCTCAACCCTATGATTCAAATGCTGGCTTACTGGTTCGTATTTGGTCTCGGGATTCGCGGCGGACATGATATGGTGCTTGGAAATGGAGACAGCGTACCGTTCATCGTTTGGATGCTGGCCGGCTTAATTCCTTGGTTCTTTATCAGTCCGACGATACTGGATGCATCTAACAGCGTTTTTAAACGGATAAATTTAGTGTCGAAAATGAACTTTCCGATCAGTTCACTGCCTTCTGTAGTGATAGCATCGAATTTATTCAGTTACTTTGTGATGATGGCGATTTATATTATTGTGCTGCTGAGCAATGGACTGTTTCCGACGCTTCACTGGCTGCAATATATTTATTACTTGTTTTGCATGATCAGTTTTATGTTTGCTTTCGGCCTGTTTAATTCAACCATCAGCGTATTAATCAGGGACTATCAGTTTTTGCTTCAAGCCGTCACAAGGCTTCTCTTTTTTCTTCTGCCGATTTTCTGGGACATTGCGGAGAAATTTGGAAACAGACCTGAAGTTTTGACCATCTTGAAGTTAAACCCTCTTTTCTATATTATCGAGGGCTTCAGAGACAGCTTTATGGAAGGGCAGTGGTTTTTCCACGATGTGAAATACACGCTGTATTTCTGGTTCGTCACACTGCTGCTGTTAACAGTCGGTTCACTTCTTCATATGAAATTCAGAGATAAGTTTGTTGACTTTCTTTAATATAGTAAGGAGATTATACGATGAAACTAAAAGTTTCGTTCAGAAATGTTTCAAAACAGTATTTTCTATATAAAAAACAGTCTGACAAAATTAAAGGATTGTTTTTCCCAAACAGAAATCAAAAAGGTTTTTTCGCTGTCCGAAATGTTTCTTTTGACGTCTATGAAGGGGAAACGATCGGATTCGTAGGTATCAACGGCTCGGGAAAATCAACGATGTCCAATCTGCTTGCAAAGATCATTCCGCCGACAAGCGGTGAGATTGATATGAACGGGCAGCCGTCTTTAATCGCGATTTCTGCCGGATTAAACAATCAATTAAGCGGCAAGGACAACATCCGTTTAAAATGCTTGATGATGGGTCTCAACAATCGGCAGATAGACGAGCTTTATGAAAAAATCGTTGAATTCGCGGATATCGGCGACTTTATAGATCAGCCTGTTAAAAGCTATTCAAGCGGTATGAAATCCCGTCTCGGTTTTGCCATATCGGCGCATATGGACCCTGACATCCTTATTATTGATGAGGCGCTCTCAGTAGGGGACCAGACTTTCTATCAGAAATGTGTGGACCGCATTACGGAATTTAAAGAACGCGGCAAAACGATCTTTTTCGTCAGTCATTCCATCGGACAGATTGAGAAAATGTGTGACCGGGTGGCTTGGATGCATTACGGCGAAATGCGTATGTTCGACGAAACGAAAGCCGTTGTAAAAGAATATAAAGCTTTTGTGGATTGGTTCAACAAGCTTTCAAAGAAAGAAAAAAAGAAATATCAAAACGAGCAGATTGAAGGCAGAACGCGGGCAGCCGAAGAACAGAAAATCACTCAGGCCCAGCAAAAGAAAGCGAAGCCTAAATTCATTGCCAATACGATACAGATTACGCTGCTTGCATTGCTGGCTGTCGGCGCAGGCGCTTCGATGTTTTCAGACAAGCCTCTGCGTGCGATCACATCTTTCGGTGACGTCAAACAGAGCGATGCCGGCCTTTATGAGTCTGTGAATAAACCTGCTTTGGTAAAAGCTGAAAAGGCGGACCTTTACACTGAAAAAGATATAAAAGGAAAAGCCTCCGCAAGTGTAAGTTTCGGCACGAAGGTGCAGATAGAAGCCGAGAATAACCAGGCGGCTAAAGTGAAATTAAACGATAAAGAGTACTTTATGAAAAAGACTGATCTGTATAAGGTGAACGCTTTAAAAAAGACGGATGTTCAGCTGAATGATTTCAGCGGCAGTTTATCAAGCCAAACAGCAGAAGAGTTTCTCTCATATCTCAATAAAAGCCGGGACGATGTGCAGCGTAAATTGAAAAATCCAGCTGCGGGACAAACGGCTGACGGACGGAACGTATTAAAAGCATCCGATGCAAAAACGGATGTAGTGATTGACAATGATACAGTCTCCGAAGTGGTTTTTCATTTATCGCGTCCTGCAGACATCTCAGCTTTAAGTGAAAAAGGCGGCAGCAAAATCAATCAGAATTTGCTCATGCTTAAAAACCAGGAATATACTTTTTCTGTGAACAATGCTGATAAGACACTGACGGTAACGTCTAAAACGTAAAGATCACATAAAAAAAGCTGCCGGATTCGGCAGCTTTTTCTATTCGTCAGCTTCTTCTTTTTCAAGAAGATCCTTCATGAACGGAATTAATTTATGGCGGATATCCTGATCCTGTAAGGCAAATTCAAGCGTCGTCTCGATAAATCCGAGTTTTTCACCGACATCGTAACGTTTTCCTTCGAAATCATAAGCGAAGACACGCTGAATGTCATTGAGCTTTTGGATGGCGTCCGTTAATTGAATTTCTCCTCCTGCACCGACTTCCTGCTGTTCAAGGTACATGAAAATTTCAGGAGTGAAAACGTATCTTCCTAAAATAGCCAAGTTGGAAGGAGCTGTGCCCGGTTCAGGCTTCTCTACAAAATTTTTGACCTGGTAACGGCGGCCTTCATTTGTTAACGGATCGATAATTCCGTAGCGGTGTGTGTCGCTTTCAGGAACTTGCTGAACACCGATGATGGAAGACAATGTTTTTTCGTATTCATCCATCAGCTGACGAAGTCCCGGTTTTTCAGCCTGGACAATATCATCGCCGAGAAGAACGGCGAAAGGTTCATCGCCGATGAAGTTGCGTGCGCACCAAACGGCATGACCGAGTCCTTTTGGCTCTTTTTGGCGAATATAGTGGATATCCGCAATATTTGACGATTTTTTCACTTTTTGAAGCAGTTCGATTTTCCCTTTTTCTTCTAAATTGCGTTCCAGTTCAGGGGCATTGTCGAAATGGTCTTCTATTGCTCTTTTTCCTTTTCCGGTTACGATAATAATATCTTCGATGCCGGATTCGACAGCTTCTTCGATAATATACTGAATTGTCGGCTTATCAACGATTGGAAGCATTTCTTTAGGCATTGCTTTTGTGGCCGGCAAAAAACGAGTGCCTAAACCTGCTGCCGGAATAATGGCTTTGCGTACTTTCTTCACTGAATAACACCATCCTTGTTTCTGCAAAATCTTTTTTTCAGAACTATAACCTAGTCTTTTTCCACTTTACCACAATTGATTAAAATTCACACCTTTTAATCCGCTTTCAAAGAGTCTTGTAACGGTTTTTGCTTTGTTTGCCATTAAGCTTTACAATATCTAAGAAACGGCATAAATATGTTAACATGAAGGGATATCCGACATATAAAACGAGGTGCAGACAAACCGTTGAAAAAACTAAAAGTAATGACCGTATTCGGTACAAGACCTGAAGCAATTAAAATGGCTCCGCTCGTATTAGAGCTTGAAAAATATCAGGAAATTGATTCGCTGGTGACTGTAACCGCACAGCACAGACAGATGCTGGATCAAGTGCTTGAAGCATTCAGCATCACGCCTGATTTTGATTTGAATATTATGAAAGAGCGTCAAACGCTTTCAGAAATTACATCTCATGCTTTGCTGAAACTGGACAAGCTGTTTCAAGAAGTAAAACCAGATATCGTTTTGGTCCACGGAGATACGACGACAACGTTCGCCGGAAGCCTTGCCGCCTTTTATCATCAAATCGCCGTCGGCCATGTGGAAGCCGGTCTGCGTACGCAAAATAAATACTCTCCTTTCCCTGAAGAAATCAACCGGCAGATGACGGGCGTGATCGCTGATGTGAATTTTGCGCCGACAAGCCAGGCAGAACAGAATCTGCTTGCTGAAAATAAAAAGCCGGATTCTATATTTATCACGGGAAATACGGCGATAGACGCGCTTCAAACGACAGTGCGGGAAGACTATTCTCATCCGATTTTTGACAAGCTGGAAGGAAGCAGGATGATTCTTTTGACAGCGCACAGACGTGAAAATTTAGGCAGGCCGATGGAACAGATGTTTAAGGCCGTCAGAAGAATCGTTGAAGAGTTTGAGGACGTACAAGTCGTTTATCCCGTTCATTTGAATCCCGCAGTTCGTGAGGCCGCAGAAGCCCATTTTGCTGATTCGGACAGGGTGCATTTAATAGAACCTCTGGAGGTCGTGGATTTCCATAACTTCGCTGCGAAAGCAAATTTCATTTTGACCGACTCAGGCGGGGTTCAGGAGGAAGCGCCTTCTCTCGGAAAGCCGGTCTTGGTGCTTCGGGACACAACCGAGCGCCCCGAAGGAGTGAAAGCCGGGACATTGAAGCTGGCGGGTACAGATGAAGAAACGGTGTATCAGCTGACAAAACAGCTCTTAACCGATCAGGCCGAGTATGAACGGATGTCAAAGGCGTCAAACCCTTATGGTGACGGATCGGCCTCAAAACGGATTGCGGAAGAACTGCTTTATCGGTACGGCTATAGAAAAACCCGTCCGCAGCCTTTTACAGAATAAAAAAAACTCTGCATCATATGCAGAGTTTTTTATTATTTCAGGCTTTCTTTTAATTCTTTTTTGACTGAAGCGAGGCTTGCTTCATCTAATTTGTAATAATAGATATTGTTGATTCTCGTTCCCGTTCCCTTCAGTTCATGCTGAGTGACTTTGCTGCGGGCATTTTTATAGTCAGTCATAACCGTCCACATATCATCGAATGACATGTTTGTTTTCATATTGTTTTCAATGACCTTAAACATATCTCCGAATTTCGTGACAGACGAGATGTTTGCCCCCTTAGAAATAATCCCTTCAATCACTTGGCGCTGCCGCTGCTGTCTGCCGAAATCCCCCCGGGGGTCTTCTTTTCTCATGCGGGTGTAGGCAAGTGCTTCTTCGCCGTTCAGGCTGATGTTCCCCGTTCCGAAAGAATGCCCGTCGTAGTTGAAGGCGAACGTGCTGTTCACCGTAATCCCGCCGAGTGTATCCACGGTATCTTTGAAGCTCTCCATGTTTACTTTCACAAAATAATCTACCGGCACGTCGAGCAGGTCCTCGACGGTATCCGCGGCCATTTGGGTTCCGCCGAAGGCATAGGAGTGGTTGATTTTATCCATCGTACCTTTGCCGGAGATTTTCGTATACGTATCGCGCGGGATGCTGACCATTTCCGTTGTATTCGTTTTAGGATTGACGGTCATATAAATCATCGTGTCCGCGCGCCCTTTGTCATTTTTCCGCTCATCGACTCCCATGATTAAAACAGAAATCGGATCCTTCTTTCCGAGATCTATATCCGTGTCACGTTTGTCCGATTTTTTTAAGTCTTCCTGAATGCTTGCCACCGTTGAAGCCGCTTTGTGCCACAAGTAGTAGACGTAGCCTCCTGATGATAAAACTAACAGCCCGATGATTGTTACGATTGTCAGAAGAACCTTTTTCTTCTTTCTTTTTCGTTCAGCTCTCATTTGTCATCACCTTTTCTATTAACTTTCATGATGCAATTTACTAATCTTTATAAACCCAGTCATATTTTTACTTATAACCATGTAATAGACGAAATTCTTAAAAAAAAGGTTACAAAAAGACCTTAAAATTACCTTAAAAAAAAGTTAGTATAAGACGATACATAAAGATGAGGTGAAAAAAATGAAAAAAACTATTGCAGCTTCGTTCTTAATACTGCTTTTTTCTGTTGTATTGGCAGCGTGCGGAACGGCGGAACAATCAAAGAAGGGAAGCGGTTCTTCGGAGAACCAGGCTCAAAAAGAAACGGCATATTATGTCGGTATGGCGGATACGCACACAATTGAAGTAAAAGTGGATGATCAGCCCGTCAGCTTTGAATTTTCTGATGACTTCTCTGATGTTCTGAATAAATTCAGCGAAAATGACAAAGTCAGCATTACTTATTTCACAAATGATAAAGGCCAAAAAGAGATCAAGGAAATCGAGAAAGCAAAATAATACACCATGATCAGCAAAAGGCGGGATAAAAATTGAAGAAAACAATATGGGCTGTCTGTTTTTCTGTGATATTCAGCCTGGCTTTATTACCGGAAAGCACTTTTGCGGCCAGTTCTGATATCTCAGTAAAACTGACGAATTATATTGGTAATAAATCGACTCTGAATATCGAACCTTCAGGAACTTATAAACTGACGGGAAGCGATGTGTCCTCCGTTGTCAGATTGGGAGGCGCGTCCAAATATGATACAGCTAACGCCGCGACATCTAA
Organism: Bacillus sp. SYZHCR11; assembly: GCF_057196865.1. Lineage (NCBI taxonomy): Bacteria > Bacillati > Bacillota > Bacilli > Caryophanales > Bacillaceae > Bacillus > Bacillus sp. SYZHCR11. The sequence goes on along the minus strand of NZ_JBXUND010000002.1, from coordinate 469,818 downwards.
GTATTGGAAAAACCCGTCCAACGTAGTCGTCGTGAATACGGACGCTTATTTTGCGGACACGCTTTCCGTCATTCCTTTAGCGAATAAACTGAAAGCGCCTGTTCTGCTGACTGAAGCGAAAAAACTGAGCAGCAGCACAGAAGCGCAAATCAAGAAATTCAATCCGGATAATATTTTAATCATCGGCGGGACGAACAGTATTTCGTCAGCCGCGGAAAAGACATTGAAGAAATACGGCCGTACGAAACGGATCAGCGGAAAAAACAGATATGATCTGTCCAAAAATATTGCGGCCGAAATGGGCAGCTATGACCAGGCGGTCGTAGTAACGGGGGAAGTATATACGGATGCGCTGGCAATCGCGCCATATGCCGCGCAAAACGGCTATCCGATTCTTCTGACGAAAAAAGACTCCCTTCCGAGCTACAATCTGCCTAAAAAAGTGATCATCATGGGAGGCACTTCAAGCGTCAGCAAAGATGTGGAGAATCAAATTAAAAAGAAGGCCTCGGTCACCAAACGAATTACCGGATCAAACAGATATCAAATATCAGCAAACGCAGTCACTTCGCTTGGCATGGATGCAAGCAAAACGGTGGCTGCCAACGGGACTAAATTAGCGGACATCGTAGTCGGATCAAATATTGCCGCCGCAAATCACATGCCGCTTGTATACATCAAAAAAAGCGAAACACCCGCCGACGAGGCCGGCCTTTTTAAAACGAAAGGCACCTATTCTTATACATTAATAGGCAGCGCGAATTCAATTGCCGATTCAGTTAAGGCTGCTTACGCAAAAGAGTTTTATCTCGTAAACGGAAAGACGTACCGTATTGAAACGTCCGGCGGCAAATTAGGCGTTGCAGGCATTAACAGCGGAAAAACGTCTTTCAAGGCGGTTCCTGAAAAATATTCAACAGCAAACACAATCAGCATTGACGGGAAGCCATATCTGGGGAATATGAGTTTCACTGCTGAATCCGGCAAATATGTAAGACCTGTTAATGAAAACATTCCTTTTGAGGATTATCTGAAAGGTGTCCTGCCGAATGAAATGCCGGGAAGCTGGCCGACAGAAGCGCTGAAAGCCCAGGCTGTTGCCGCCCGCACCTACTCTATCGGCAAGATGGGACAAACAGTCGCGGATACAACGGCCTTTCAGGTTTACGGGGGATACAGCTGGTATCCAAACGCCACCGCAGCCGTTAACGGAACAAAAGGGAAAGTGCTCACTTATTCCGGCAGATTGATAGATGCCACTTACTCATCAAGCAATGGCGGTTACATGGAAGCCGGCGATGAAGTGTGGGGATCGAAAGTGCCGTATTTAGTAGCCAAAAAGGACACAAAAGATCCGGAAATCAGCTGGTCTTTAACATTGCAGAAGCAGCAGCTGCCAGCGGGTCTGGATATGAAAAATCCCGCATCCTGGTGGTCTAAAACAAACGAAGCAAATGCTACGCAGCTCAACGGAATAAAAAATTGGCTGATGAAAAATAAAGAAACCAATGCAAGTTCCATAAAAATTGCAAGTATCTCTGATCTCTCGCTCACCGGAAAAACAAAAGGCCAGCGCGCGGAAGACGCCGCGGTGAAGGTCACGTACCATGTGAATGACAAGTCGAAGGGCTATGTCATGAACAAGACTGCATCTGTTGAGGTGAAAGCGTCTGAACTCAGGACGATGATCGGAGCTTCATCTTTTAAAAGCACATACGCCAGTGCGTCTGGTAATTCTTCGCAAATCACGATATCAGGAAAGGGATACGGTCACGGCGTAGGAATGAGTCAATACGGAGCAAAAGAAAGAGCGGAGGCCGGAGAGCCGTATACTTCTATTCTTGCGTTCTATTATCCTAATACAGCACTTACAAACTACTAAACTTCTGTGGAGGAGATCGGATTGAAATTCATCATAAAATGTCTCCCCGTCTTTATTCTCGGGGTCATTCTATTTGTCCCTTCCGCTTTGGCTGACAACACGGTTAAAAGGATCGGCGGAAGCACCCGGTATGATACGGCTGTACTGGCGGCAAAACAATCATGGGGTGAAGCGAAAACGGTAATTATCACCGGCGGAACTTCATATGCCGATGCAATTGCCGCTGCGCCGCTTGCATATCAAAAAAATGCGCCGCTGCTGTTTACAAATAAAGATCAGCTGTCTGCCGGCACAAAAAAGGGATTAATTGATTTAAAAACGAAAAATGTGATTATCGTAGGCGGCACACCTGCCGTTTCGAAAAATACCGCAAATCAAATTGCTAAATTAGGCATCAGTGTCAAACGGTTATCAGGGAGCACGAGATATGCCACAGCCGCAAAAGTGGCGGGTGAAATGACAAGATCTTCTACAGCCCTTGTGGTCAACGGGTTTGTTGATGCGGATGGAATGGCTGCGATTTCTTATGCGTCCGCTAAAAAATATCCGATTTTATTCACTAATGATTCAACGTTAAATGGTTCTGCGTCCAATGCGATCAAAAGCTTAGGGATTAAAAACACGATTGTCATCGGCGGGACAAGCAGCATCAGCAGCTCACTTTATAATAAGCTGCCGAACCCTTCGAGAATCAGCGGCAAAAACCGCTATAACCTGTCTGTGAATCTTGCAAAAAAGACAGGCTTAAGCACAGGCTATACGTTTGTTACCAATGGCTTTAAAGAGGCGGATACCATCGTCGGAGGCGTGCTGAGCGCCAAACAGGGAAGAGTTCACCTGCTGACGAATGGAGACAGTCTGTCAAAAGACGTCCGGACGTATATCGGAAGTAAAAACATCACCAGCTTCACCGTCATAGGAAGTGCTTCATCTTTAAGCAACAATGCCGCGTCGCAGCTTAAAAATCCCGTTGTCGGCAAAACGGTCTTTATTGATCCGGGACACGGCTATCAGGATTCAGGTGCAACCGGAAACGGCTTGCTTGAGAAAAATGTAAACCTTGATATCGCTACGCGTCTTAACAATCAATTATACGGCGCGGGCGCGCTTACTGTAATGTCAAGAAAGGGCGACACCTTTGATTCGCTTGAGGAGAGAGTGAACAAAGGGGCGAAGGCGAACGCCGATATTTTCATCAGCGTCCATGCAAATGCGAATGATAACAGCAGTGCAAACGGTACGGAGACGTATTATGATAAAACCTACCAATCGGCAAACAGTCTGAGGCTTGCCCAAAATATTCAGCCGAGAATGGTTTCTGCTCTCGGCACGCGTGACCGCAGTGTGAAAACTGCCGGATTTTACGTCATTAAGTATTCTAAAATGCCGAGTGTCTTGTTAGAAACCGGTTTTGTCACAAGCCCGATTGATGCCAATATTCTAAAACAATCAACGAAAAAGGACAGACTCGCGGCGGGGATCACCCAAGGCGTTTCCTCCTATTTCAGATAATTTTTTTCATGGAAACAGACCGGTTCATACCGGTCTGTTTTTTTATTTTTTCATTATGCTTTGTCTCAAATATGGATATGAATAGATTTACAATAAAAAAACAATAATCGAAACATTCTAATAAACATTAACGTTTCCTTTACTTCCAATTAACATCCATCTGCTAAACTCACGGCATAGGTCATCAAACATCCCAACAAATCGTGAGGTGTGTGTCAGTGGGAGCAGAGAAAAGCATGAATGTAAATAATAACTATGCAGTGCGGCAGGGGACTTCCGCTGCCGTTACGGAAAGAACGGCCCGTTATTTGGCTTTTAAGCGATTCATGGACATTGTGTTTGCGCTTGCGGGGCTTTTGGCGGCGCTCCCGGTGATGGGCCTGTTCTCCATACTGATTCGTTTGGAGTCGCCCGGCCCGGCTTTTTACAAGCAGGAGCGGGTAGGCAAAGACGGGAAGCCGTTTTATTTGTATAAGCTCCGCTCTATGAAAATAGATGCTGAAAAATCGGGGGCGGTCTGGGCGCTGAAAAAGGATCCCCGCGTGACAAAGGTCGGCGCTTTTATCAGAAGGACCCGTATTGATGAGCTGCCGCAGCTGGTAAATGTGCTTCGGGGAGAAATGAGCCTGATCGGCCCGCGTCCCGAGCGTCCCGTGTTTACGGAACAGTTTCAGGCTGAGATTCCGGGGTTTACGGAGCGGCTGGCCGTTAAGCCGGGATTAAGCGGCTGGGCGCAGGTCAACGGGGGATATGACATGACACCGAGGGAAAAACTGATGTTTGACTTATATTATATCCGCAACCTGACCTTTTCATTGGAACTGAAGATTATGCTCAAAACGTGCAAAGTGATCTGGACCGGTGACGGGGCGCGATAAAAATTCTGGTCAGCAGACAAAAAAGTAGGGAAAACGATGCCTAGTATTACAAATCAAATTTTGAGCGGCGCCAAATGGACAAGTATTTCGACAGCGTGTATTACGGTCATTCAAATCGTCCAATTCGCCCTGCTCGGGCGGGTCATGTCACTGGCTGAATTCGGCCTTGTCGGCATGATCACAACGGTAGTGGTGTTTGCCCAAATTGCGCTTGATATGGGTTTTGGCGCCGCGCTCATTCAAAAAGATCATGTGACTGATAAACAGATGTCTTCCTTGTACTGGCTGAATATCATAACGGGGCTTGCGCTGTTTGCGCTGCTGTTCTTCAGCAGTCCGCTCATTGCCGATTTTTATCGGCGGGAGGAGCTTGTCTATTTAATCCGCGTGCTGGCCGTCATGTTTTTAATCGCGCCGATCGGTCAGCAATATCAATATATGCTGCAAAAAGCGCTGGCATTTAACACGCTAAGCAAGATTGAAATCTTTTCAAATGTGCTGTCCTTCGTTTACTTGGCGGCTGCGCTTTTTTATACGGACCCGATTCTCGCCTATGTGATTTCCCAGGTGCTGCTGCAATCGTCAAAAGGTATTCTGTACTGGGTGTCCTGCAGAAAAACATGGAGACCGGCGTTCGTTTTTGATCTGAAGGGAATGAAAGGCTTCTTTTCTTTCGGAGCCTTTCAGCTGTCTTCCCGGCTTGTGAACCGGCTCGGGGCGAATATTGATATGATTCTGATCGGCAGTTTTATCGGCGCCGAGGCGCTCGGCATTTACAATCTGGCCTACCAGATTGTCACGCTTCCGGTATTAAAAATCAATCCGATCATTACGAGAGTCGCGTTTCCCGTCTTTGCGAAAAACAAGCATGAAAACAGCGTGATCAGAGAAGGTTTTCTCAATATGACCAAAATACTCGCGCTGATATCCTTTCCGCTTTTGCTCGGTTTGGTTTCAGTATCGGATGCATTCGTGGCTTCGGTTTTCGGAGAAAAATGGCTGGCGGCTGTCCCGGTTTTAAACGTTCTCGCCATCGTCGGGATTTTAAGGGTTCTGATGAATCCGAACGGATCTGTGCTGCTGGCAAAAGGGCGGGCCGATCTGGCATTTTATTGGGACGCCGGGGTGATGCTGCTGTATGGTGCATCTTTGTACGCCGCCGTGCTGTCCGGAAATCTCTTGACGGTAGCCTGGACGTACGCTTTCATCAGCATCCTGAATTTCCTGATCGGGCGCTGGCTGCTGGCATATGTCATTAAGCTGCGGCTGTCGGCTTACTTCAAAGCCGTGGCCAAACCGTTTCTGCTTACGGCGGCAATGGGTGTCATCGCCTTTACAGCCAGCTTCGGGACGGAGCGGATCAGCCTTGATGTCAAGCTGCGGCTGGCGATCTCCGTATCCTGCGGAGCATTGTGTTATTTGTTCCTGTTAGGAAAAGCTTATCCGCATATGAAAAGTAAATTAAGAAAAGGACGTTTGCTATGAAGGTATTGTGGATGACAAGTGTATATCCGAGCAGTGAGAAGCCGGGAGAAGGCGTTTTTCATGAGACGCAGGCCCAAGAACTGAGAAAGCTTGGCGCGGAGATGACTGTCATTTGTCCCCGGCCGAAACTCGCCGCGCCATTCCGGGTGCTGAAAAAGACGTATCGGCAAAAGGATATAAGGCCGGCGCATGAATGGCGGAAAGGCGTGTCCGTCCACCGGCCGTTTTATCAGGCGGTTCCCGGGCAGCTGAAATGGGCGCAGCCGCATAAAAGAATGGCGTCATCGGTTCTTTCCGAAATTAAAAATCATGGCCTGAAGCCCGATCTGATTCACGCGCATTTCGCCATGCCGTCAGGCGGAGCGGCCGCCATTGTGTCAAAGGCTTTAGGCATCCCGTATGTGCTGACCTTGCATGGCAGTGATGTCAATGTCTATCCGCATTACAGCAAAAGCGCTCATCGCGCATTTACATTTGCGGTGCGGGAAGCAGCCGATATTTACGCTGTGAGCGGCAGTCTGCGGGAACAAATGAAAAAGCTCATCGAAGCGGAGTGCAGCGTGCTTCCGATCGGCATCACGCTTGACGCCTTCCGAAAAAGGAACGAGACGAAAGAAGCCGTCAGAAAACGGCTCGGCCTTCCTCCGGATAAAAAACTGATCGTGTTCATCGGCAGGCTTGTCAAAGAGAAAGGTGTTTTCGACTTATCAAAAGCCGTTCAGTCATTGGATGAAAGATATGAAGCTGTCTTTGTCGGTGACGGTCCAGCCGCATCTTCATTGCGTGAAGCCGCTCATATCGTCACGGGGCAAGTGCCGAACGACAAGGTACAGGACTATCTGCTGGCCTCGGATGTAATGGCGCTGCCGTCCTACAGCGAAGGCATGCCGACTGTGGTCATTGAGGCGCTCGCTCTGAAGGTGCCGGTGATCTGTACCGATGTCGGAGGATTGGCTTCTTTATTTGGGAAATATAGAGGTTTGCTGATCAAGCCGGGTTCACCTGGCACGCTGGCAGAATCCATTCTGCAATATGACGAAGGAGAGGCTTGGACGCCGCAAACAGCCGAGGAACTTTATCAAACCGTCCGCACGTATTTTGACGCAAGCCAAAACGCGAAAGCGCTGAAAGAGAAATACCGGTCCGTCATGAACCGGTCCGGGCAAGAGGAGAACCTTTCGAAAGAGGGATGAAGCTGTGAAAAAAATCGCTGTATTAGGAACAGGGTATGTAGGTCTTGTATCTGGAACTTGTTTTGCGGAAATCGGCCATCATGTGACTTGCTGTGACATCAATGAAGCGAAAATCAGAAGCTTGCAAAACGGAGTCATCCCGATATATGAACCGGGGCTTGAGGAATTAGCCGAAAAAAATGTCAGTGACGGGCGGTTATCCTTTACGGCCGATATTGAGCCGGCTGTGAAAGCCGCTGATATCATCTATATCGCCGTCGGTACGCCGATGTCAAAGACGGGTGAAGCCGATCTGACCTACATTAAGGCAGCGGCGCAAACAATCGGAGAACAGTTGAACGGATACAAAATCATTGTCACCAAAAGCACTGTTCCGGTCGGGACGGGAAAGCTCGTTTACCAAATCGTCAGCGAAGCGTCAAAGGGAACATATCCGTTTGATGTCGCGTCAAATCCTGAATTCCTCCGCGAAGGTTCGGCGGTGCGGGATACGATGCAGATGGAGCGGGCGGTTATCGGCGCCACAAGCGAACATGCCGCTTCGGTCATTGAAGAGCTTCATAAGCCGTTCCGTACGAAGATCGTAAAGACCAATCTTGAAAGCGCGGAAATGATTAAGTATGCCGCAAATGCTTTTTTAGCCGCCAAAATATCTTTTATTAACGATATCGCCAATATTTGCGAACGTGTCGGGGCGGACATTTCTCACGTGTCAGAAGGCGTCGGTCTTGACAGCCGGATCGGGAATAAATTTCTGCAGGCGGGCATCGGATTCGGCGGATCCTGCTTTCCGAAGGATACAACGGCTTTATTGCATATCGCAAACGCCGCCGGCTATCCGTTTGAAATGATGGAAGCCGTCATTGAAACCAATCAGAAGCAAAGGGTCCGTATTACGGAAAAATTGAACCGCGCCATCGGTCCCTTAAAAGGGAAAACCGTGGCCGTACTGGGGCTGGCCTTTAAACCGCATACAAATGACGTCCGCTCCGCCCCGGCTCTTGATATCATCACAAGTCTTAAAGAGCAGGGCGCTCACGTGAAAGCGTATGATCCGATCGCGATTCCCGAAGCGGCAGCGATATTAGGAGAAGGCGGCATTGAATATCACGCAGAGATGTACAGTGCCATCAAAAACGCGGACGCATGCCTGATTACAACAGATTGGCCGGAAGTCAAGGAGATGGATCTTCAGAGAGTGAAGCGGCTGCTCAAACAGCCGGTCATCATTGACGGCAGAAATATGTTTCCGTTGGAGTATATGAGGGTTTCAGGATTCACTTATCATTCCGTCGGACGTCCGGCGGTTCATGCCGATCGGCAAATAAAAGAACTGGCAAGATAGAAAAAGATTTGTCTTCAGGCTCTCGGCAGCCCGGCTCGGCTGCCGGTTTTGGAAAGGGGTTTGCCATGTGAGTATCAAACGTTCAGCGGCACATGTTCTTGTGCTGCTTGCCGCTGTCATTACAGGAGGATTCATCATGCTGGAGGCGGTCAGGGCGGATGCCGGCCTCGGAAAAATCACCGTGCTGCTGCTTGCCGCCATGATCGGTATTGCCGGACTTGCTTTGCTATCCGCCTTTACAACAAACGGTCAGATGTTTATGGGGCTCATTTATATACTGATCGCGTGTACATTTTTAAACCAGGCCTTCTTTGCGGTTCATCTCGGATTTTTCAGCTTATTTATATACCGGCTGTTATTAATCGGAGCGGGCGCCCTACACATCGCCGGCATCCTGACAAACCGTCATCATATTGACAGATGGAATCGGGTGAATGTAAAAGGGGTTCTGATGTTTTTCGCCTTATGGTTTACATACGGTCTCCTATCGTTATTGTGGGCAAAATCCGTGACGTACGGGATTAAATATTTAGCTTTAATGGGAATGGGCATGTTTTTGATTTATCTTATTGTCATGTTCATTCAGCGCTTTGATCAGCTGATGGTTTTTTACGGCATATGGCTTGTGATGACCATATTTGTGATGGCGATCGGCTTTTACAACCATTTTACACACAACCATCTGCCGAGCTCCACGCTTTATAACGGCCCGCAGTACAAACAGCATTATCCGACGTCCGTTTTCTTTAATCAAAATGATTTCGCGACGTTTTTGTGTATCAGTTTCTTTCTGTATGCGGCGGCGGTGAAAAATATGAAAAACGGCTATGTGAAGGCCGTCAGCCTGCTCTTAGCGATCTGCGCTTTGTATTTAATCATTTTGACCGGTTCGCGCGCGAGTCTGCTGGGCATATGCGCGGGGGCGGCTGTATACGTCTTCATCCTGCTGCCTTATCTGTTGAAAAAATTCGCGCTGTACGCTGCGGGAGCGGGTGCTGCGCTGTTTGCGGTTTTATTTGCGGGCCGTATCACCAATGCCGTCTTGAATCTGTTTTCAGCTCCGCAGGCGATGCCGGGACAGCAGCCGCTTCCTTCCAACCTCGCGAGGGCGAATCTTTTAAAGAACGCCTTTCACTATGTGATTGATTCCTGGGGGTTCGGAGTGGGTGCCGGAAACGTCTCTTACTATTTAAAAGCGGAGCCCGTTTATGATACGGGCGGCGTAGTTGAGGTGCACAACTGGCTCGTCGAGATTATGGCGAACTTCGGCGTACTTACGATGCTCGGTTACCTGACAGTCTATTTGTTCCTTTTTTGGACACTTTATAAATGTCATGAAAGAAAATCGGAAAATCAGTCAAGACTGATCACAGAAGGACTTATCACGGCGATGGCCGGTTTTTTGGTAAGCAGCATCAGCCCAAGCTCCGTATCAAATTTATTTTTCCACTGGGTATTTCTCTCGCTCGTGATCGCGGCGGTCAATATATTGAGGCGTTTACAAAAGGAGCCTGCCGTCACGGCGTACTATGAAAAACAGGGAGATGCGAGATGAAGGATATGTTGACAAGAATAACCCGGCGTATCAAAAAGAATATCATTTGGATCTTTGCGCTGCCCGTTGTGTTAGGGGCGGCGGGATATGTATTGCCGTCAAAAATCAGCGGAAACAGCAGTTTTACATCAGAAGCCGCGATCGCCGCGGGAAATTATGATCATCCGCTTTATAACAATACAAAAGAAATCCCGCTCCTTTTGACGAGCGATGCCTTTTTAAAGCAGGCTCTGCCTGATAAAACAGACGAAGAAAGAGCGGCCGTGAAAAGTAAACTGACTGTCGAAACACAATCAGATTCATTGATCACGGTCAGCTACAGCGGCCAAAACAAACAGGAAACCGAATCGGTGTTTCAAGCCGTCATAACAACTTTTCTGAAGAATGATCAGGACCTGTTTGAAAAACGGGCAAAAGTAGTGCGGCAGAGTATTGCTGCGCTTGAAGGAGAAACCGTCAGCGCGGACGCCAAAGTGGATAAGGAACGATTTTTATACGAATTGAAAAATACGCAGCTGAACCTGAAAGCGGCCGGCGTCATCAATTCAGAGCCGATGAATGAAACGGCTGGTCAAGGCATGCCGCCGAAAAAGAAAGCGGTTCTGGGCGTTTTAATCGGCATTGCAGTTGCCTTTATGTTCATTGTCATTCCTGAGTTTTTTAGAGAGTCCTTGTAAAAATCTGCGATGGAGATGTGACCATGACAAACTGGAAACCTTTCGTATCTGTCATTACACCGTCTTATAACGCAAGTGAATATATCGAAGATACGATTCAGTCCGTTTTACATCAAAGCCACCCGCATTGGGAAATGATTATCGCGGATGATTGTTCAACGGACGGAACGAGAGATATTTTACGGCAATATGAACAAAAAGATGAGCGGATCCGCGTCGTTTATTTAGATAAAAACGGGGGAGCCGCGGCTGCCAGAAATACAGCCCTTAAACATGCCAAGGGCCGTTATGTCGCATTTCTGGACAGTGATGACAGATGGAAGAAGGAAAAGCTTCAAAAACAGCTTGCGTTTATGGCGGAGCGGTCCTGCGCTTTTTCATTTACGGGCTACAGCGTCATGGAGCAGGACGGAACGCCGACGGACAAAACGATTCAAGCCCCTGAAAGCCTGTCATATGATGAAGCTTTAAAAAACACGATTATCGGATGTTTAACGGTCATGATTGACAGAGAGCAGACGGGGCAGATTCAAATGCCTGATATCAGAACGCGGCAGGATTTAGCGACATGGCTTTCCCTGCTGAAAAGGGGATTTACGGCTTACGGCCTGAATGAGTGCCTTTCAGAATACAGGCTTGTGCAGAATTCGATTTCAAGCAACAAGTGGAAAGCCGCAAAAAAAACGTGGTTTGTTTATAGAGAAATTGAGCGCCTGCATTTTATCAAGGCTTCGTGGTGTTTTATGCAATATGCGAAAAACGCGGTCTTGAAAAGACTGTAGGCGTCAGAGGAGCTGGGTGATGAAGGTGGAACCGATTATTCACGTAATCGTCGGAGCGGCGGAATGGGGGCATGACCGGCTGAGATACAGACGGCATCGGCTGGCTGAATTTCTTGCCCGGCAAAAAGAAACGAAAAGCGTCATTTGGGTATGCCCGTCCCCGCGAGCCAATGATGATCAGATGGCCGGGATCGCCGAGGGAATCCGGCAGTTCACTGTAAAGGATCTCATGCAGCAAAAAGCATTCCGTTTCGGCAGGTATACAGACATGTGTTACAGGCATAAACTTTCACCATTGTTGCACATGCTGAAGGAAGAAGGAGAAGGGGCCCGCTGCTGCTTATGGTACACCTTCCCCGGTTTTCCGCTTCTGGCAGATCTGTTTCCTTGGGATGAAGTGATTTACGATTGCAGTGATCTGTGGGCCGCTCCGATCAGCGGCCGGGCCGGTGTGCTGTCAAATGTAAGAAGAAACATCATTAAACAGGCGGAAATGAGAATCATTCAGCGTGCCGATTCCATCACCTGCACATCTGACTGTCTGCACCGGGAGGTCGGAAAAAAGCTGGAGAACCCGCACCAGAAAGTGTTCACCATTGAAAACGGAGTGGAATATGACCTGTTTTCACGGGAAAATAAACAGCCGGATGAAGACATTTTACGGGGACGAAACGGAACGGTTCTCGGTTTTATCGGCGGAATCAAACCAAAGCTCGATTTTGCGCTTATGGCGGAAACGGCAGATTTGCGGCCTGACTGGACGATTTTATTGGTGGGCCCGAACACGGCTCAGGACGATCCGGATTTCGAGTCGCTTCTGGAACGCCCGAATGTCATCTGGACGGGACCTGCCGCGCCGAATGAAGTGCCGTCCTATATGCAGCTTGTCGACATCGGCATCATGCCGTATAAAAATTCACCTTATAATGACGCGGTATTTCCGCTTAAGCTTTTTGAATTTTTAGCCGCCGGGAAACCGGTTGTCGGCTGCAACCTTTCTTCTACGTCAAAAATCAAAAGGCCTTACGTTTATGAATACGTTGAAGGGAGCGACCCCGCAGATTTCATCGCGGCCTGCGACGCGCTTCTGGCAGCGGACCGCCGCGGATCATACGAGGCTTTGCGCCGTGAATTGGCCCGGGGACGGGATTGGAATGTTTTATTCGGCCGAATGCTTGAATGCACGGGTATATTGGAAAATGCGCAATCCCATTAAAAGGGAAAGCGCATTTTTTGATTTGCGTGTTTCTTTTTGATGATGCTTGTTATAATAACTAGTAAGAATTATAATGGAAGGAACGGTTCAATATCAGAAAAGACTTCATATAATTCCAAAGGAGACTTCTTTATGCTTGACGAACGCATGTTTCGCATAGTTGTTGCGTTTTTTGTCTCTCTGCTAACGGTTTTAATCCTAACTCCTATCGTAAAAAAAATTGCGATCAAAATAGGTGCAGTTGACCAGCCCAGCAACCGAAAAGTACATGATAAAATAATGCCCCGTATGGGCGGCTTGGCCATCTTTATCGGCGTAGCGGCGGGTGTGCTCGCGGCCGGCATATATAATGAAACGAAAATGACCGCCATTACGGTGGGTGCGTTTATTATTGTTATTTTAGGAATCCTTGATGATAAATACCAATTAAGCGCAAAGGTAAAGTTTTTCGTCCAGCTGGCCGTGGCCATTATGATTGTGAGCACGGGACTGAAAATGGACTTTTTCTCCGTACCGTTTTTAACGGAACGTTTAGAATTGGGATGGGTCGCTTACCCGCTGACAGTGTTATGGATCGTCGGTATTACGAATGCGATGAACCTGATTGACGGTTTGGACGGACTCGCTGCCGGCCTGTCGGTCATCGGACTCTCCACTATCGCCGTTATGGCGTTGTCCGGAGGGAAAATCCTTATTCTGTCACTTTCACTTGTCGTGATAGGAAGCACACTCGGATTTTTATTTTATAATTTTCACCCGGCAAAGATATTTATGGGAGATACCGGATCGCTCTTTCTCGGATACGTCATCTCAGTACTCTCATTATTAGGTCTTTATAAAAGTGTTACTTTATTCAGTATCATCATTCCGATCATCATTTTGGGCGTGCCGATTTTTGATACGACATTCGCCGTCATCAGGCGGATTTTAAACAAACAGCCGATCTCAGCGCCTGATAAGTCACATATACACCACCGGCTGATGGCCTTCGGGCTGTCACACCGCACGGCTGTCATTATCATTTATTTAATCGGCTTTATTTTCAGCGTCAGTGCCATCCTGCTGAAAAGCGCGACCATTTGGCTTTCGCTGTTTATTATTTTTGTATTGATTGTATTTATGCAAATCATAGCAGAGGTCACAGGGTTAGTAAATGAACAATTTAAACCATTTACCAAGTTTTACAAAAGATTGGTAAAGAAAAATTAAAAAGAGCAGATCATGCGAATGGTCTGCTTTTTTGCTATTCTCTTATTATATAGAAAAACCCGATCCTGCTCAAAGGATCGGGTTTACTCTTAATAGCCTGTTGTGCCGCCGGACTGTGTGCTGTCCGTACCGTTTGCACCTGCAGTACCGTTGGTTGAATCGGTTGTGCCGCTTGTTCCTGTGCTCCCGGAAGTCGAATCAGCCGTACCGCCTGTTCCCGTGCTGTCGGAAGTTGAATCAGTCGTACTGTCCGTTCCGGTGCTGTCAGAAGCGGGATCGGATGCCGTGCTGCTTCCGGACGGGTAATCCAGGTGCTTCTGCAATTCCTGCCGTACTTTCTCGAGATTGGTTGGATCCGGCTGGAAATAATATGTTCCGCGCGTAGTTGCGGTTCCGCCTAAATATAAATCTGATCCTGTTATGGTCAGTGTATCAATCTTTTTGCTGGTAAAGCCGCTGTAAATCTGCTGAAGAGCGAGTCCTTCAGTGATTCGGATATTCGTTTGGACATTATTGCTCGCTGTTTCAGCGATTTTATCGATTTTAGCAATATTTCCAGCTCTGGACATTTGGTCGATCAGTGCGTTTAAAATTTGCTTTTGGCGGTCATTCCGGCCGAAGTCTCCGCGCTTATCCTGCTTTCTCATCCGCGCGTAAGCCAAAGCCTGCTCACCGTTCAAATGCATGTTTCCTTTCTTGAAATAGATCCGTTTCTTTTTACTGACGTCACTCATCTCGTCGAAGTCAAACGGCACTTTTACATCGACCCCGCCTACTTCATCAATAACATCCTTAAAGCCATTGAAGTCGACAGTGACATACTTATCAATCGGTATGCCTAATAAGTCTTCGACGGTTGAGACGGTTTCATCCGCTCCGCCCTTAGCAAAAGCCGCATTGATTTTTGTTTTGTTGCCGGTTGTGTCGCCGGCAAGCGTCACCCGCGTATCACGCGGAATACTCAGCATTTTCATTGTTTTATTTCTCGGATCAAGGGTAACGACAATAAGAGAATCTGATCGTCCGCCTTTTCCGCTGGTGGCATAATTTTCGATCCCCATAAACAAAATGGAGAACGGTTTTTTCTTCATATTGATGACTTTATCCCGCAATTTTGATTTGTCTCCGCGGGAAAGGGCATCATATGCATTATCTGCCGCATTGATCGTTTTGTATACTTTGTATCCGCCAAATCCGGCAGCAACTAACAAAACGAGGGTAAGCAGCAGCAAAATCCGTTTGAATATGATCTTTCGTTTGCTTTTCTTTTTCTTTCGAACACGCACTCTTACACGTTCAGCCATTACATTAGTCTCCTTTAGGGCTGACGTCTGTTTCTAAATACGTCAGTTCTCCCTCTGTATTCTTACTCTTGCCGTTCGTCAGTTCTGTCATCCATTTTAGAAACGCTTCTTTGTCTTTTTCTTCAACGTACGTTTCAAATTCGACATGATCCGCATAATGGATATCTTTCAGTAAAAAAACTGATTCTCTCAGTTCGTTCTCTATCTTGCCGAGCCACGTATAATCCGCTGATGTATGCATAATCCGCATCAGCTTCCGCTCCGTAACTCCTATATGATTTAAGCCTTCAGACACTGACTTCCCATATGCACGAATCAATCCGCCTGCACCGAGCTTTATTCCGCCGAAATACCGGGTAACCACCGCGCAGGTATCTTTCAGACCGCGTTTTTTCAGCACTTCCAGCATGGGGACGCCGGCTGTGCCGCTTGGTTCTCCGTCATCATTGGCCTTTTGTATATGGTCGGTTTCGCCGATCAGATAAGCTGAGCAGTTATGAGTCGCATTCCAGTGCTGTTTTTTTATCTTTTGTATAAATTCCTGCGCTTCCTCTTCAGAAGCAGCACGGCTCAGGTGACAGATAAAACGTGATTTTTCAATCACAATCTCATGTTCACCCGTTTCTTTAACAGTTAAATAGCTGTGCAGCATGATTGCTGGACCCTCCTGACAAGCATTAAAAGACTTGTTTCTACAAATTCGAACAGACTTTAGAATTTTTGCGCATATTTTGGTATCATGAAAGAGTAAGATACTATATAAAAATGTTTTTTTCTAGAATATACGCATTCTTTCATTATAATTCGACATAAATTGCAGTTCAATTACATTTATAATAAAAATACATAACAACACCGTTACGGAGGGAGACAGATGAATAAATCGAAGATGGACTCCAAAGTTTTGGATTCTATACTTATGAAAATGCTGAAAACCGTGGACGGGAGCAAGGACGAGGTTTTTCAAATCGGAGAGCAGTCGCGCCAGCAATATGAGCAGCTGGTTGAAGAACTCAAACAGATCAAACAGCAGGTGTACGAAGTCATTGAGCTGGGGGACAAACTTGAAGTTCATACGCGGCACGCACGAAACCGCTTGTCTGAAGTAAGCAGAAATTTCCATAAGTTCAGCGAAGAAGAAATTCGCAACGCCTATGAAAAGGCGCACAAACTTCAAGTGGAACTGACGATGATCCAGCAGCGTGAAAAGCAGCTGCGGGAGCGCAGAGATGATTTAGAACGCCGGCTTTTGGGGCTTCAGGAAATCATTGAACGGTCAGAATCATTGGTCAGCCAAATAACCGTCGTTCTGAATTACCTGAATCAAGACCTTCGCCAAGTAGGGCTTCTTCTTGCCGATGCGCAGGCTAAACAAGATTTCGGCTTAAGAATCATTGAAGCCCAAGAGGAAGAAAGAAAAAGAGTTTCCAGAGAAATTCATGACGGTCCCGCGCAGATGCTGGCAAATGTCATGATGAGATCGGAATTAATTGAACGGATCTTCCGCGACCGCGGCACGGAGGACGGATTTCAGGAAATCAGAAATCTTCGGCAGAATGTGCGGAATGCCCTTTACGAAGTCAGAAGGATTATATATGATTTAAGACCGATGGCATTGGACGATCTCGGGCTGATTCCGACACTGAGAAAATATCTTTATACAACTGAAGAATACAACGGAAAGGTGAAAATACATTTTCAGTGTATCGGAGACACGGAGAACAAAAGGCTTGCCCCGCAATTTGAAGTGGCGCTTTTCCGTCTCGCTCAGGAAGCCGTCACAAATGCACTCAAACATTCAGAATCAGAGGAAATAACAGTAAAAGTGGAAGTAACCGCTGATTTTGTCGTTCTTATCATTAAGGACAACGGAAAAGGCTTTGATATTAAGGATGCTAAACAAAAGAAAAACAAGTCATTCGGCTTGCTGGGAATGAAAGAAAGAGTAGATCTGCTTGAAGGAACGATAACGATAGACTCTAAAATAGGTCTTGGGACATTTATCATGATTAAGGTTCCGTTATCTCTCGGCCTATAATTTGTTAAATAGAGCCAAAAGACATATTGACCGAACAGCGGCGTATATAGAACAATAGGATAAGGAGGCGTAGCGTGTGACTAAAGTAAATATTGTTATTATCGACGACCATCAACTATTCCGTGAGGGTGTAAAAAGAATATTGGATTTTGAACCTACCTTTGAAGTGGTAGCAGAAGGTGACGATGGAGATGAGGCGGCTCGAATCGTCGAGCATTATCATCCCGATGTTGTCATAATGGATATCAATATGCCGAATGTAAATGGAGTAGAGGCTACTAAACAGCTTGTTGAGCTGTACCCTGAATCTAAGGTGATTATCCTCTCCATCCATGATGATGAAAACTATGTGACTCATGCTTTAAAAACAGGTGCAAGAGGCTATCTCCTGAAAGAGATGGACGCAGATACTTTAATCGAAGCAGTGAAAGTGGTAGCCGAGGGCGGTTCTTACCTTCACCCGAAAGTAACCCACAATCTTGTCAACGAATTCCGCCGTCTTGCGACAAGCGGAGTTTCTGCTCATCCTCAGCATGAGGTTTATCCGGAAATCCGGAGACCATTACATATATTAACGAGACGGGAATGTGAAGTGCTGCAAATGCTTGCAGACGGAAAAAGCAACCGCGGAATCGGTGAATCATTGTTTATCAGTGAGAAAACAGTGAAAAACCACGTGAGTAATATTTTGCAGAAAATGAACGTTAATGACCGGACACAAGCCGTTGTCGTAGCCATTAAAAACGGCTGGGTAGAGATGCGTTAGTCATGTATGAGAAGACTTGCCATAATAGGCAAGTCTTTTTTTACAGCTTCATATCTATTAAAATACTTATTAAGTACTTAATAAGGCAGGTAAAGTGATGAAGATTGCAGTTGTAACAGACAGTACAGCATATATTCCGAAAGAGATGAGAGAAGAACATCATATTCATATGATCCCTCTTCAAGTGGTTTTCGGTGAAAAAACATTCCGCGAAGAAACAGAACTCGACTGGAGAAGTTTTTATAAAGAAGTAAAAAATCATGATGAGCTGCCGACTACGTCCCAGCCTTCTTTCGGTGAATTAATCGCATTGTACGAAGAACTGGGCAAAACATATGACGCAGTCATAAGCATACATTTGTCCAGCGGAATCAGCGGAACTTATAACAGCGCCGCCTCGGCAAACACTATGGTTGATCATATTAAAGTTTATCCCTTTGATTCAGAGATCAGCTGTTTGGCGCAAGGTTTTTATGCATTAAAGGCAGCACAGCTCATTAAAGACGGTGTTGACTCACCGGAAGAGATTATTAAAGAGCTGGAAGAAATGAAAAAAACAGTCCGTGCGTATTTTATGGTGGATGATTTATCACACCTCCAGCGGGGCGGGCGTCTAAGCAGTGCTCAGGCTTTTATCGGCGGTCTGTTAAAGGTAAAGCCTATTCTTCATTTTGACAATAAGGTAATTGTTCCTTTTGAAAAGATTCGGACACGCAAAAAAGCGATTTCGAGAATTTTTGAACTGTTTGGGGAGGATGCAAGTAAAGGAATCCCGATGCGGGCCGCTGTCATCCATGCAAACAGGGAAGAAGAAGCGGCGGATATTATACAGGAGTTAAGCGGTAAATATCCTCATGTCGAATTCTATAACAGCTATTTCGGTGCCGTGATCGGAACCCATTTGGGCGAAGGCGCCATCGGAATCGGCTGGTGCTTTAAAAACTAAGTGAAAATCTCCGTTTTCAAGGGCGGAGATTTTTTTATTATTAAATTTTCGTGATTCGACAAAAAAATTCCCGGCAGGCATACTTTGAGCAGAAAGGAGGCAGGGAGATGGCCGAAGGTGCTTCAGAATTTTCAGAGGTGCGGGATTTCTTTTACGGCCGGCATTTATTGAGATCTGAGATACCGTTTTCAGATCATCGCATCAAGCGTTTTATAGAAAAAGAATATATAACGGCCGAGCCGTCAATCATCCGCCGGAAAAACCGTTACGTCTGCCAACGATGCGGTCAGTCTGATCAAGCCTGCTTTGCGGCATTTTGGGCGCCCTCTGCCAAGAGGCAGATTACCTATTGCCGTGCCTGTGTCATGATGGGAAGGGCTGATGAACTGACATCATTATATTCTTGGAATCAAGCCCCTGAAAACAGCTGGGGGCCTGTAAAGCTTTCTTGGGAAGGAACACTGACAGACGGACAGAAGCAGGCCGCCGCCGCGCTTACAGATGCGATAAAAGAGAGACAAGAGCTGTTAGTATGGGCGGTTTGCGGATCGGGGAAAACAGAGATGCTGTTTCCTGGTATCGAGTTTGCCCTGAATCAAGGTTTGCGCGTCTGTGTCGCGACTCCGCGTACAGATGTCGTACTTGAACTGCTGCCGAGACTGAAAAAAGCATTTGAGAAAGTCGACGTTTCTGCTTTGTACGGCGGCAGCGAGGACAAAGGCCGCTTGACTCCGCTGATGATTTCAACCGCTCACCAGCTGATGCGCTACCGAGACATTTTTGATGTCATGATAATAGATGAAGTAGATGCGTTTCCTTTTTCAGCCGATGAGACATTAAGATTCGCTGTTGATAAAGCGAGGAAGAAAAACAGCGCCCTTATTTATGTAACGGCAACTCCTTCAGACACATTAAAAAAGAATGCTGAAGCAGGTTTGCTGAAAAGCGTTCGCATACCGGCCAGATATCATCGGAAACCCCTGCCGGAGCCGCGTTTTTTGTGGTGCGGCAATTGGAAGAAGAAGCTTCAGAAAGGAAAACTGCCGCGCTCTGTAACGGATTGGGTCCGCCAAAAACTTCAATCACAGCTGCCGGTTTTCTTATTCGTTCCGTCTGTACACGTATTGAAAAAGACAACGGATTATTTTCAGAAATTAAACATACGGGCAGAAGGCGTACATGCGGAAGACACATTCAGAAAGGATAAAGTGAAACGATTCAGAGACGGCCGGCTTGATCTGCTGGTAACGACTACGATTTTAGAAAGAGGGGTTACCGTGCCCAAAGTTCAGACATGTGTCCTCGGCGCAGAAGCACCTATCTTTACTGAGAGCGCGCTCGTACAGATCGCGGGCAGAACGGGAAGGCATTATAAACATTTCAGCGGTGATGTCGTCCTGTTTCATTTCGGAATTACAAACGGAATGAAAAAAGCAAAAAAACATATAGAACATATGAACAAATTGGCACAAAAAAGTAAATTGTTGGACTAGTTAATTTCAGAAAACATGATACAGTATACTCATACTTTCCTATGAGGAGCTGTCAGCATGCTTGTCAATTCTAAAGAAATCATATTAAAGGAACTTCTCGACCGCCATATGCCTAAGCTTCATATGAAATGCACATGCCGGGTATGCAAAAATGATGTACTGGCACTTTCATTAAACCGGGCTGAGCCGGCATATGTTACAGATAAAAAGAAAGTTGCTTATGCAAAAGCAGAGATAGTTGATAAACAGAAAAATACGGCGCTGCTTGTCATTCTGGCTGAATCAGCGGCGATTGTTTCGGTTAATCCAAGCGAGTTCTGTGAAACTCGGGAAGGAGCGTAATATCTCTGAATTGTTTATTGTGTGACTCACCAATTTCAAGTTCATTGACTTGGAGATCTCTGTTTTCTCTGGCGCCCGAGCAAGAGGTATGCACCATATGCAGCAGCCGATTCGAAAAAATTGAAGGCCCCGTATGCAGTATATGCGGGAGGCCTCAGGAGTCAAATGAAAAATGCGCTGATTGTGCGGCCCGGGAATCAAAAACGGAAATGCGCTTTTTGCTGCGGCAAAACCGTTCGGTATATTTGTATAATGATGCGATGAAGGACTCATTAGCCCGGTTTAAATTCAGGGGCGATGCGAAAATCATTCAAGCATTTGGACGTGACTTTGCTGCCGGCTTTAAAGCGGCATATCCATCAAATACACATACTCTCATCCCTATTCCGCTGAGCGGCGAACGGCTGGCGGAACGCGGATTCAATCAATCCGAGCTGCTGGCCTCTCTGCTCGGAATGCCCGTCATTTTCCCCCTCATCCGACTGAACAATGAAAAACAATCCAAAAAGAGCAAAACAGAAAGGCTGTCCGCAGAAAAAAAGTTTTCAGCAGCCGAAAACTCGGCCGAAGGTATGAACGTCATCTTAATAGACGATATTTATACGACGGGCGCCACACTGCATCAAGCCGCCGAAGTCCTGCTGACAGCGGGTAAAGCGTCATCGGTCTCCTCTTTTACTTTAATCAGGAGCTAAATCATTCTTTTTTTCTGCCGATATAATTGATAGAAATATAAGGCAGATTAAAGAAGGAATAGGAGTTAATACGATGGGTGAATTGGCGAATTGTCCAAAATGCAATGCTTTATTTTTTAAAACGAACCTGCAGACCGTGTGCCAGGCATGTATTAAAGAAGAAGAAAAAGCATTTGAAACCGTCTATAAATTTTTGAGAAAGCAGATCAACAGACAGTCGACGATGCAGCAGATCACTGAGGAAACAGGTGTGGATGAAGAGCTGATCCTCAAGTTTATCAAACAAAAAAGGATTCAGATCAGCCAGCTTCCGAATTTGGCATATCCTTGCGAAAGGTGCGGAAATCCGATCAGGACGGGGAAATTTTGCAAGTCCTGTCAGACAGATATTGAGTCACAATTAGACCATATGAACCAAAAAACAGCCGCTGAATTCAAAGAAAAAAACAGTACAAAAGACACATACTATGCCTATAATACCAAAAACACCTGATTCCCTAAACTAACTGATAACGCAGTCGATAAAAGAATTAGACTGCGAACAGAAAGCGAGAGGAATCCTATGAAAATCAATCAGTACGGAACACAATCCGTTAATCCATACCAAAAAAATTACGAAAAGCAAGCCGTACAAAAAGAGGCTGCAAAGCCGAAGGACAAAGTGGAAATTTCTTCTCATGCAAAAGAGCTTCAAAATGCGTCAGATGCGGTCACTAAAACACGTCAGGAAAAAATCGCTCAGCTTAAAGCGGATATAGAGAGCGGAACATATAAAATAGATTCAAACAGCATCGCTGAAAACATAGTGAATTTTTATAAAAAGCAATAAAAAGGAGAAAGTCAATGTCTGCAAAGCCAATTATTGATCAACTGAAGCGACTTTGCGCACTGCATGAACATCTGCTCACGCTGTCTGAGGAGAAAACGGAAGCGCTGAAAGCAGGTAAAACAAAAGAGCTCTCCAACATATTGACTAAAGAGCAAAAGTATATTCAGGCAATCGGGCAGACTGAGGAAGAACGAATCAGGTTAACTTCTCAGTTTCTCAGCCGCGGTGAGGACAATACAATTGCTGCATGCATCTCCAGAACTTCAGGCAGTGAAAAACAGGAGCTTGAAGGGTTATTTCACTCTCTGTCTGCGCTTCTTGACCGTCTGAAAGAAGTGAATGAGATGAACAAACAGCTCACGATTCAGGCTTTACAATTCATCTCCGGGGCATTCGATATGATTATGCCGGGTGAAAAAGAGAATATGAATTATAAAGAGCCGCAAGCGGCGCGCAAGCCTGTCAGCCGTTTGACATTATTCGATTCAAAAGCTTAGAACGGAGGATTTTCAATGCCATCGACTTTTATGGGGCTCGAAACAGCAAGGCGTGCATTGAGTGCGCAGCAGACTGCATTGAGCACAGTTTCAAATAACGTTGCAAATGCAAATACAGAAGGATATACGAGGCAGCGCGTCACATTACAATCGACGAGCCCTTATCCCGCGGTATCAAAAAACAGTGATCTGACGGCCGGCCAAATCGGAA
Source organism: Bacillus sp. SYZHCR11 (assembly GCF_057196865.1). Taxonomy (NCBI): domain Bacteria; kingdom Bacillati; phylum Bacillota; class Bacilli; order Caryophanales; family Bacillaceae; genus Bacillus; species Bacillus sp. SYZHCR11. Next base: position 446,963 of record NZ_JBXUND010000002.1, on the reverse strand, counting down.
CAGGAGTAAAAGCCGGTTCAGTTGAGCGCGTCAGAGACAGTTTTTTAGACTATCAGTACAGAACGGAAAATACAAAATTAGGGTACTATACAGCCCGTTCCAATTCATTGTCGCAAATGGAAGGCGTCATGAAAGAGCTTGACAATAACGGATTAAACGGATCGCTCAGTTCATTTTGGAATGCCCTTCAGGATCTGGCGACGAATCCGGAAAATACGGGAGCGCGCTCAGTTTTGCAGGAGCAGGGGAAATCTCTTGCCGAAAGTTTTAACTATATATCTACCTCTTTGACTAACATTCAGGGTGATATTAAAAAGAACCTGGATAACACAGCTGATCAGGTCAATTCCATTCTCAATCAGCTGAATGACCTTAACAATCAAATAGCGGCAGTTGAGCCGAGCGGTATGCTCCCTAATGATTTGTATGACCAAAGAGACAGATTGATTGATCAATTATCTTCTATGGCAAATATAAAAGTTTCATATAATAAGTCGGGCGGACATGCCTTGGCGACTGCTGAGGGCACGGTTAACGTCGAATTGCTGAACGGGAACAACAATTCTCTCGGAACGCTGCTCGACGGTAACACAAAAACAGTTTCAGAAATGAAAATCAACTACGACAAGGACAGCGGACTCGTGTCGAGTGTGTCAGTCGGCAGCAGTACGGTCAATGCGGATGCATTTACCGGAAAAGGCTCACTTTTAGGTCTTATTGAATCATACGGCTATATGTCAAACGGAGAAGAAAAAGGGCTTTATCCTGAAATGCTGACGGCTCTTGACAATATGGCGCTATCCTTTGCTGACGCGTTTAATGCAGTTCATGAAAAAGGGAAGACCTATACAGGCGAACAGGGTGCAGCATTTTTTGATTTCAGCGGTGATGAAGCGGTGCCGGCAAAAGGTGCGGCAGCGAAAATAAAAGTCAGTGACAAAATCCTTGCGTCTACTGATAATATCGCAGCGTCGTTAAACGGAGAAAAAAGTGACGGCACAAACGCGACAAATCTTGCAGCCGTACAGAACAGCAAGCTGACTATTAACGGTGAAACCACTACAATTAATGACTTTTATGAATCCCTTATCGGAAAGCTGGGCGTTAATTCACAAAAAGCGGCTAATCTTATGAACAACTCTGAAAGCAACACCCTTTCAGCCGATGAACGGAGACAATCAGTCAGTGCAGTGTCTTTAGATGAAGAAATGACAAATATGATTCAGTTTCAGCACGCTTATAATGCGGCTGCGCGGATCATAACGATGCAGGATGAAATATTCGATAAAATTATTAACGGTATGGGCACCGGAGGAAGATAGGAGATAAGTAAATGAGAGTAACTCAAGGGATGATCGCAAAAAATTCTCTTCGATTTATCGGCTCAAGTTATGACAAGCTCGATCGGCTTCAGCAGCAAGTGTCTACGGGGAAAAAAATCACGAAAGCTTCTGATGATCCGGTCGTCGCAATGAAGGGAATGCAGTACCGTACTCAGCTTGCGCAGGTAAACCAGTACCAACGGAATGTTTCGCAAGGTTTTACATGGCTGGAAAACTCGGAATCAAGCGTAAACTCGGAAACGGATATTATGGGGAAAATCCGGGACTTGATGGTTCAGGCGAAAAGTGATTCGAACGGTGAAACAGAATTGAAAGCAATCGGTACAGAAATCGGCCAGCTGAAAAAGCAGCTCGTTTCTGTCGCGAATACTCAGGTAAACGGACGTTATCTGTTTAACGGAACGAATTCAGATGTCCCGCCGATCACTGAAAATGCCGACGGCACATATACGTACAACTATGAGAATTATACCGGTGCTTCGGATGTTAACATCAACATCTCAAACGGAGCAGTGCTGAAAGTGAATTCTGATCCAAACTCAGCTTTCGGAGGCGTCGCACAAAATGGAGATAATGTATTTGAATTTCTCAACTCCTTAGAAGCTTCTTTAAGCAAAGGCACGCTGTCCGAAGCAGATTCAAATCAAATTCTGTCAGATATCGACGGTTTTACTGACAAAATGAATGCTGAAAAATCCAATATCGGCGCACGCACAAACCGGTTGGAACTCATTCAGACAAGATTGGAATCACAAGCGGCAACCGCTGAAAAAGTATTGTCGGATAATGAGGATGTAGAAATGGAAGATGTAATTGTTGATTATTTATCTCAACAGACGGTTCATAGAGCAGCGCTGTCAGTGAATGCGAATATCATTCAGCCGTCACTGATCGACTTCCTGAAATAATATAACTATCGTCTTCAATATATAAAAAAAGCGACTCACAACAGGGAGATCGCTTTTTTTACTAAAATACTATAAACAGGAGGGATCTCTGTGCAGATGCCGAGATTGATTATTGACAGTGTGCCTGCTAAAATCGGTATAACCTTTCAAAAGGAAGAAATCGAGATGGAACAGCCGCCCGCTGACCTGGAAATCGAGCAGCCGCCGGCAGAGCTGAACATTGAAAGCACGCCGGCCAAACTGACGATTGATCAGACGAGGGCGTGGGAGAACTTGAATCTCAAATCATTTGAAAAGCTGAACGCTGAAGCCGCTCAAAAAGGTGCTGAGGCCTGCAGCGAGTTTATCGCAAAAACAGTCAGGGAAGGGAAGGAAATGGCGGCTATCGAAAAGAAAACGGGCAATGTGATGGCCCGGCAGGCAGCAGATGTCAGGCCGCCCGATCCATTCGGCGAATCCAGCGACTTTCTGCCTGCGCAGTTTCTCGTCGACATTGACTGCATTCCTTCAAAGCTTACGATTGATATTGAAGCCCGCAAACCTTCAATTGAAGCAGCCGTCAATAAACCTGTATGGAATTATACGCCGGGGAAAGTTCAGATTGATATGATGCAAGACCCTAAGGTGACGATTTCGGTTGATGATGGCAACGCAGAATAAAAGATGAAAGTGGTAAAGGATTGTGAAGCATGATAATTAAAACAAAATATCACGGAGAAATCAGAATAGATGAAGGGCAGATTATCTCATTTGAAAACGGCCTGCCGGGATTTAATGACGAGACTCAATTTGTTGTTCTTCCTTTGTCGGAAGATTCACCGTTTTTGGCGCTGCAGTCTGTGAAACAGGAGCACATCGCCTTTATTGTCGCCAGTCCGTTTATTTTCTTTAAAGGGTACGAATTTGACATTGACCAAGCGACGCTTGAGCTTTTGCATATTGAAGATATAGAGGACGTCGAAGTGATGGCGATTTTAACGCTGGAAGAGCCTTTTGAAAACACGACCGCCAATTTAAAAGCGCCGATTATCGTCAATAAAAAGGAAATGAAGGCGAAACAAATCATTTTACATGATGCTTCCTATGAAACAAAACATCTGATAGGAGGAGGATCATGCTAGTTCTCTCAAGAAAAGTGAATGAGTCCATTCAGATCGGGCCGGATATTGAAATAAAGGTGATCGCTATCGAAGGAGAACAAGTGAAGCTGGGAATTGAAGCGCCTCAGCACGTAGATATTCACCGGAAAGAAATCTACTTGTCGATCCTGGAAGAGAACAACAGAGCCGTATCTTTTAATACTGATTTATTACTTAACTTATCCTCACAAAAAAAGTGAGGATTTTTTTATTTTCAATATAAACAATGGAAGCGGCCGTCCGATATATATATTGTAGCCAATGAGAGGAAAAATTTTCTTCAGAAATGACGCTGCGCAAATGCACAAGGACGTGCGAAAAACAATTCAGGGAGGAAATACAAAATGAGAATCAACCACAATATCGCGGCTCTTAACACTAGCCGTCAGCTGAATGCAGGTTCAAACTCTGCTGCAAAAAACATGGAAAAATTATCTTCAGGTCTTCGCATCAACCGCGCTGGTGATGACGCTGCGGGTCTTGCGATCTCTGAAAAAATGCGTTCTCAAATCCGCGGTTTAGACATGGCGTCTAAAAACGCTCAAGACGGAATCTCTCTTATCCAAACATCTGAGGGTGCATTGAACGAAACTCACAGCATTCTTCAGCGTATGAGCGAGCTTGCTACACAAGCAGCTAACGATACAAACACAGATTCTGACCGTTCTGAGCTTCAAAAAGAGATGGACCAATTAGCGTCTGAAGTAACAAGAATCTCTACTGACACTGAGTTCAACACGAAGAAACTTCTTGACGGAACTGCGCAAAACCTGACGTTCCAAATCGGAGCTAACGAAGGCCAAACAATGAGCCTGTCTATCAATAAAATGGACTCTGAAAGCCTGAAAGTTGGTACGACTTATACTGTATCTGGTGATCAAAATACACTTACAGCAACTGACGGAAGCACTGCTACTTGGGCGGATGCAGACGATGCTACAAACAAACCGGCTGGTTATTACGATGCTGGCGGTAAAGTTATTGCATCTGAAAAATTAGCTGCAGATTCTAAAGTAACAAAAGGTATCGACATCTCTTCTTCAGCTAAAGCTGCGTCTTCAGCTCTTACAACAATCAAAACAGCTATCGACACAGTATCTAGCGAGCGCGCTAAACTTGGTGCGGTTCAAAACCGTTTAGAGCACACAATCAACAACCTTGGTACTTCTTCTGAGAACCTGACTTCTGCTGAATCACGTATCCGTGACGTAGACATGGCTTCTGAGATGATGGAGTACACGAAAAACAACATCCTTACTCAGGCTTCTCAAGCTATGCTTGCGCAAGCTAACCAACAGCCTCAGCAAGTTCTTCAATTGCTTAAAGGTTAATGACGGAAAGATCCTGGTTCTCCAGGGTCTTTTTTTTATTTCTTCAGCTAACTCCTCCTTCAGCAAGCCAAAGAACCCTATTGACAAAATGAAACATTATATTTTGCAGTTAAATTATTGAAAACCTTTTAATATGACCGATATAAGAATAAGATCATACATTTATGGAGCTGTGATATGATAAACAGTCGGAAACTCACTGTTGTCATAGAGCCGTCTACGACTAAACGCCGAAAAGGAGAGGGTACATATGGTCACAAGAATCACAGGCCTTAATTCCGGTCTTGATGTAGATTCTCTGGTGAAAAAAATGATGGATGCCGAAAAGCAGCCGCTTAATAAATTAAACCAGCAAAAGCAGACGCTTGAATGGAAGCGCGATGCTTATCGGGAAATGAATACCCAGATTGCCGACATGTATTCTACTACATTTAATAATATGCTGATGTCCACAAACTGGAATAAAAAAACAGTAACAAGTTCGGATTCCAGTGTCAGCGCGGTGGCCGTCAGTGCCGAACAGAATATTTCAACGAGCATGTCTGTACAGCAGCTGGCTACGCCGACGACTTATAAATCCTCAGGGGCCATCAATTTCACTTCGGGTCAAAGCCAAACATTGAAATTCAATGTCACAAATCCGGGGGAAACGAAGCCGACTGAGGTAAACGTCACGATCGCCGCAACCGATACGATTGACGATGTCATTTCTAAACTGAACAGCTCGGGTCTCGGAGTGACGGCTTTAAAAGAGAAAATCTCTAACGGCTCGGATTATGTGGACACGATTGCGTTCACTTCCAATAAAACGGGGGAAGGGTTTACCCTTTCAGCAGGTGATGACGCGACCAAAAGCTTTCTGAAAGATCAGCTCGGTTTTGCCGTTGATGATGCAACAAATGAACTGACGGCCAATGCCGAAGGGAAAAACGCGAAGTTTACGTTCAACGGGCTTGAAATGACAAAAACGTCAAATAACTTTACGATCAACGGCATCAAATACACGCTGAACAGCGTGACGGACAGCAACAAAACGGTTACGATTAACAGCACGACTGATACGGACGGCATTTTTAACAACATTAAAGATTTCGTTGATAAATACAATACGTTAATTAAAAGCGCAAATGAGAAGGTGACAGAATCAAAATACCGTGATTATAAGCCGCTAACCGATGAACAAAGAGAAGCGATGACCGATAAGCAGATTGAGCAGTGGGAAGCAAAGGCCAAAAGCGGTTTATTACGGAGCGACAGCACGCTGCAGAACGGTTTGGCGGAGATGCGGCTTGATCTGTACTCAACGGTTACGATTGACGGGAAAAAATATCAGCTTGCCGATTTCGGAATTGAGACGTCTGATAGTTATACGGATCAAGGAAAGCTTGTCATTAAAGACGAAGCGAAACTGAAACAGAAAATTACCGAGAATCCTGCTCTCGTGGCTAAACTGTTTAATGCAGACAGCCCTGATACAGCGAAAACCAAAAACCCGGAGGAACAGGGGATTGCCCGGAGATTAAAAGACACATTAAACAAAATGCAGATTCAAATTTCAAAACAGGCGGGTACGGAAAGCTCGGTATCAACCAGCTTTGCCATTGGAAAAAGCTTGGATGAAATAGAAACAAATATTTCCAATATGAAAACGAAGCTGGATGACATCGAGACGAGATATTATAAAAAGTTCAGCGCACTGGATACGGCATTGGAGAAATTGAACAGCCAATCTTCATATCTCACGTCAATGTTAGGATCTTCAACTTCATAACCTTGGGGGTTTTATAAAAATGGCAATAAATAATCCTTTTGCTGCTTACCAGCAGACATCCGTCTTTACAGCCGCTCCGGAAGAGCTGACCCTTATGCTTTATAACGGCTGCCTGCGATTCATTAAGCTGGCAAGGCAGGCGATGAAGCAAAACAACCTTGAAGCCAAAAATGAAAATATCGTAAAGGCGCAAAACATCATTCAAGAGCTCAGCATCACGTTAAACCGGGAGATTGAGATTTCCGAGCAGATGTCATCCATTTATGATTACATCCGCCGCCGGCTGATCGACGCGAACGTGCAGAATAACGGAGAGTTTTTAGATGAAGCGGAAAAGCTCGTTACTGAATTTCGCGACACGTGGAAGCAGGCCATGCAGAGTGAACGGAAAAACAGCCATGGCGCGGGCGGCCTTGCCTGATGAACAGCAATGTCTTTTCTTTGTATAACGAAACGAAGAACATGTACGCCGCACTGAAGGACGCCCCGGAAAGCGACGGTCTCATCAGCAGCGTTACGGCATTTACGGAGAAAAGGGAGGAGATGCTTGCGGGCATAAAGCCGCCTTTTTCCGAAGAAGAAAAAACGCTGCTTCGGCAGGTGGCCGCGATGGACCGTCTGATTACCGGCGAAGTGAAACGGATTCAGGATGGTATCCGAAATGAAATAAAAACGCTTAAGAAAAAACGAATCTACCATAATACGTATTTCAATCCGTATCAGCAAACGACAAGTGACGGCCGTTATTACGACAAACGCAAATAGGTGAGTGTTTTGAGAAGTTTGAACGATTACCATTTGGTGTCAGCCTATTACCAGCTTCTTTTTACGATTGATGAGGGGCTTTGCTACCTGTTGGACACGCAGGATGATTTTTTTAAGACGGAGGGCGAGCGGATTTACAACGATTTGATTCAGGCTTTTTTTCATCTCGATTCCTCTCATGCGCTTCTGCTGTCTATCATTGAGTGCCGATGCGTGGAGACGGCGATCCGCTCATTTGACGAGATCTTTCAGGATTTCAGCATGTTAAATGATTATGATTTCCCGTCCGCCCCTTTTCAGGAGTTTTTAAAAACCATCTTTCTGCCGCATTATAAGCTATGGATGGAGCAGACGCACGACTGTATCAAACCGTATGTTCTTCACTAGACCTGCTGCAAGCGGCAGGTCTTTTGCCTGCGTCCTTTGCATATACTTATAATCCTGCCGGAAGCTGCCGGATAAAACCGACACCATTCGTCATCGTTCACCGAATTTACACATTATTTTAACGTTTCAGCAGGGATCAGAAGGGGTAAAAGAGAAATAGTTACATATCCTTAGATAAAGGGAGGCGTTCTTTGATGAACTACAATATCAGAGGAGAAAACATTGAGGTTACACCTGCGTTAAAGGATCATGTGGAGAGAAAAATCGGCAAGCTGGAACGATATTTCGAGCAGAGCGTCAATGCCGATGTGAACGTCAACTTAAAATTCTATAACGATAAGGAATCCAAAGTTGAAGTCACCATTCCGATGACTGATCTGGCGCTTCGTTCTGAAGTGCATAACGAGGATATGTACAATGCAATTGATCTCGCAACAAACAAGCTGGAACGTCAAATCCGAAAGCATAAAACAAAAGTCAACCGAAAATTCCGCGAGCAGGGTCTTCCGAAACATTATTTCGAGAACGGCAGCGCTGCTGATACGGGCGTAGCGGTTCAGGACGAAATTGAAGATGACAGCCCGGAAATTGTCCGTCAAAAGCGTTTTAATTTAAAACCGATGGATAATGAAGAAGCGATTCTCCAAATGAATATGCTCGGACATAATTTCTTCGTATTCACCAACGCGGAGACGAATCTCACAAATGTCGTTTACCGCAGAAATGACGGCAAATACGGATTAATTGAACCGACTGAATAAACCCATCCAGCCTTCCGTGAACGCGCGGAAGGTTTTTCTCTATCTTTATCTGCAAATTCTTTGGAAATAGCAAAAGGTATGTTATGATAATGAGAGGTATACATGGACAGAAAATTATCATTTATTCCATGCAAAATCTGCATGTGAACATAGAGGAGCGTTATAGATGCTTGGGATTTTAAATAAAATGTTTGATCCGACCAAACGTGCGCTGAACAAATACGAAAAAATAGCAAATGACATTGATGCCGTAAGAGGAGATTATGAAAATCTTTCTGACGAGGCGCTTAAAAATAAAACGGCGGAATTTAAAGAGCGGCTTGAAAAAGGAGAAACGACGGATGACCTTCTTGTCGAAGCGTTTGCCGTCGTTCGTGAAGCTTCCCGCCGCGTAACCGGCATGTTCCCGTTTAAAGTGCAGCTGATGGGGGGCATCGCCCTTCATGAGGGGAACATTTCCGAAATGAAAACAGGGGAAGGGAAAACGCTGACGTCTACGCTTCCCGTGTATTTAAATGCCTTGACGGGAAAAGGCGTTCACGTCGTAACGGTCAACGAATATCTGGCAAGCCGTGATGCCCAGCAAATGGGAGAAATCTTTGCGTTTCTCGGGCTTACAGTCGGCCTGAACCTGAATTCAATGTCAAAAGACGAAAAACGCGAAGCTTACGCTGCCGATATCACGTATTCAACGAACAATGAACTCGGCTTTGATTATTTGCGTGACAACATGGTGCTCTATAAAGAACAAATGGTGCAGCGCCCGCTTCATTTTGCCGTTATTGATGAAGTCGATTCAATTTTAGTCGATGAAGCGAGAACGCCATTGATTATTTCCGGACAAGCTCAGAAGTCCACAAAACTGTACGTGCAGGCAAATGCGTTTGTCCGCACGCTCAAGAAAGATCAGGATTATACGTATGACGTCAAAACGAAAGGCGTTCAGCTGACGGAAGAAGGAATGACGAAGGCTGAAAAAACGTTCGGCATCGACAACCTGTTTGATGTCAAAAACGTAGCCTTGAACCACCATATCAACCAGGCTTTAAAAGCCCATGCGGCGATGCAGAAAGACGTGGATTATGTTGTTGAGGACGGCCAGGTCGTCATCGTTGATTCCTTCACCGGCCGTCTGATGAAAGGACGCCGCTACAGCGAAGGTCTTCACCAGGCGATTGAGGCGAAAGAGGGCCTGGAGATTCAAAATGAAAGCATGACATTGGCGACGATTACGTTCCAAAACTATTTCCGTATGTACGAAAAGCTGGCCGGTATGACCGGTACCGCAAAAACGGAAGAGGAAGAATTCCGCAATATTTATAACATGCAGGTTGTATCCATCCCGACTAACCAGCCGGTCATCCGTGACGACCGTCCGGACTTGATCTACCGCTCAATGGAAGGGAAATTCAAGGCGGTGGCGGAGGATGTCGCCCAGCGCTACATGACCGGACAGCCGGTTCTTGTCGGTACGGTTGCCGTTGAAACGTCTGAATTGATTTCTAAACTTCTGAAGAATAAAGGGATTCCGCACCAGGTGCTGAATGCCAAAAACCATGAGCGTGAAGCTCAGATTATTGAAGAAGCGGGACAAAAAGGCGCTGTCACGATTGCGACCAACATGGCGGGACGCGGAACCGACATTAAACTCGGCGAAGGCGTAAAAGAGCTTGGCGGTCTTGCGGTCGTCGGTACGGAACGCCACGAATCCCGCCGGATTGACAATCAGCTCCGCGGACGTTCAGGACGTCAGGGAGACCCGGGCATCACACAATTTTATCTTTCAATGGAAGATGAATTGATGCGCCGTTTCGGAGCTGAACGGACGATGGCGATGCTTGACCGGTTCGGTATGGATGACTCCACGCCGATTCAGAGCAAAATGGTGTCACGCGCCGTGGAATCATCTCAAAAACGTGTCGAAGGAAACAACTTCGATTCACGTAAACAGCTTCTTCAATATGACGACGTGCTCCGTCAGCAGCGCGAAGTCATTTACAAGCAGCGTTTTGAAGTCATTGACTCTGAAAACCTGCGCGACATTGTGGAAGGCATGATCAAGTCTTCTCTGGAGCGTGCGATTGCCGCTTATACGCCGAAAGAGGAGCTTCCGGAAGAATGGAATCTTGACGGCCTCGTGGAGCTGGTGAATTCAACGTATCTTGATGAAGGCGCGCTTGAAAAGAGCGATATCTTCGGAAAAGAACCGGATGAAATGCATGAGATGATCATGGACCGCATCATGACAAAATATAATGAAAAAGAAGAGAATTTCGGTACAGAGCAGATGCGTGAATTTGAAAAAGTCATCGTATTGCGTGCCGTTGATTCAAAATGGATGGATCATATTGATGCGATGGATCAGCTGCGTCAAGGGATTCACCTTCGCGCTTATGCGCAGACAAATCCGCTGCGTGAATATCAAATGGAAGGCTTCGCAATGTTTGAGCACATGATTGAGTCCATTGAGGACGAAGTTGCGAAATTCGTCATGAAGGCCGAGATTGAAAGCAATCTGGAACGCGAAGAAGTTGTTCAGGGCCAAACGACGGCTCATCAGCCGCAGGACGGCGATGAGGCCAAACAAGCGAAAAAAGCGCCGGTCCGCAAAGTTGTGGATATCGGACGCAACGCGCCTTGCCATTGCGGAAGCGGAAAAAAATATAAAAATTGCTGCGGCCGGACAGAATAGTCTCGACTGTATGAAGCGAACATGACCGGGTCTGCGTCTTATGGCGCCCCGGATCTTTTAATGAGGTGAATGGAATGGAATTATCAGAAATCAGGGCAGAGCTCGAAAATATGGCTTCTCGTTTAGCGGACTTCAGGGGGTCTCTTTGACCTCGAATCAAAGGAAGCCCGCATTGCAGAATTAGATGAAAAGATGGCGGAACCGGAATTCTGGAATGACCAGCAGAAGGCCCAAACCGTCATCAACGAAGCGAACGGTCTGAAGGAATACGTGAACTCCTACCATCAGCTGAGCGAGTCTCACGAAGAGCTGCAAATGACACATGATCTTTTAAAAGAAGAACCTGACCAGGACCTTCAGCAAGAGCTTGAAAAAGAGCTGAAGTCATTAACGAAGGAATTGAATGAATTTGAGCTTCAGCTGCTGCTCAGTGAACCATATGACAAAAATAACGCGATTTTAGAACTTCACCCGGGCGCCGGCGGTACGGAATCCCAGGACTGGGGTTCCATGCTGCTCAGAATGTATACCCGCTGGGCGGAAAGACGCGGCTTCAAAGTTGAAACGCTTGATTATCTCCCGGGAGATGAAGCAGGAATTAAGTCAGTCACACTGCTTATTAAAGGCCACAATGCATACGGCTATTTAAAAGCGGAAAAAGGCGTACACCGCCTCGTGCGGATTTCTCCATTTGATTCATCAGGCCGCCGTCACACGTCATTCGTGTCATGTGAAGTCATGCCTGAATTCAATGAAGAAATCGACATTGATATTCGTACCGAAGATATTAAAGTTGATACGTACCGGGCGAGCGGTGCCGGCGGACAGCACGTCAATACGACTGATTCAGCCGTTCGGATCACCCACCTGCCGACAAATGTAGTCGTCACATGCCAGACGGAACGCTCCCAAATCAAAAACCGCGACCGGGCGATGAAAATGCTCAAAGCGAAGCTGTATCAGCGCAGAATTGAAGAACAGCAGGCGGAGCTTGACGAAATCCGCGGCGAACAGAAAGAAATCGGCTGGGGCAGCCAAATCCGTTCGTACGTCTTCCATCCGTACTCCATGGTGAAAGACCACCGCACCAATACGGAAATGGGGAACGTGCAGGCGGTTATGGACGGAGATATCGATATCTTCATTGACGCCTATTTACGTTCTAAACTGTCGTAATCCGGGAACACACCTGCCTTTGGCAAGGTGTGTTTTTTTATCCGTTCTCTTTTTCCATTTTTCACAACAGCGCTTTAGCAAATTAATACGGTATTTGGCTGTTATTTACTTCTAAGCCGGGAAGACTTAAAATGCTATCGAGAGAAAATCGGAGAACGGAGGATTTTGCATGGATGTGAATCACAATAAGCCGCTCCGTCTGATCAAAGATTACATATATATCATGATCGGCGCGGCGATTACGGGGGTCGTGTTTAACGTATTTTTGCTGCCGAACCGTATAGCAGCGGGGGGAGTAAGCGGGATCAGCACCATTTTAGAAACGTTTGGTTTTGAACCGGCTTATGTGCAGTGGATTATTAACATCCCTTTGTTTATCGCCGGAGTGATCATTCTCGGCGGGAAGTTCGGAATGAAGACACTGGTCGGTTCCATCGTTCTGCCGCTTGCCGTCTTTTTAACAAGAGATCTGCCTGCCGCGACGACCCATGAACTGCTGGCGGCGATTTTCGGAGGCGTCGGGATCGGAACGGGAATCGGCATCGTGTATCTCGGCAAAGGCTCCACGGGGGGAACGGCTCTGGCGGCGCAGATCATTCACAAATACACGGGGCTGTCGCTGGGAACGTGCCTTGCCATCATGGACGGATTAATTGTGCTGAGCGCGATGCTCGTTTTCGGAGTGGAGCAGGGACTGTATGCGATGCTCGGGGTATTTATTTCAAGCAAAACGATTGATGTCGTGCAGGTCGGGTTCAACCGCTCCAAAATGGCTTTAATCATTACGCAGCATGAAGAAGCCGTCAGATCAGCTGTGTTTAAAGAAATCGACAGGGGTGTGACGAAGATTTCCGCAGTCGGCGGGTATACGGAACATGACCGGCCGATCTTAATGTGTGTCGTCGGTCAGACCGAATTCACAAAACTGAAACAAATCGTCAAACAAATTGATGAGTCAGCCTTTGTCATTGTCGCAGACGCAAGCGAGGTGCTCGGCGAGGGTTTCAAACGCGCGTAAACGAGGTTATAATAGCGAAGGGGTGCATCTTACATATGAAATCAAAATGGGCGCTGCTGGCGCTGGTTCTGACCATGTCCGTCCTGCTGGCGGCATGCGGCGGATCCAATGAATCGAAAAAAGAAAGCTCTGACAGCTCAGGCGGATCAAAAGCATCTGCGTCAGCGGGTGAAGAACTTTATCAGCAAAGCTGTATCGGCTGTCACGGTAAAGACCTAGAAGGCGGCGGAGGTCCGAATTTACAGGAAGTCGGCGGGAAGTATGATGAAGCTAAAATTGAAAGCATCATTAAAAACGGACGCGGCAATATGCCGAGCCATCTTGTAAATGATGAGGAAGCCGCGAAGATCGCAAAATGGCTGTCACAGAAAAAATAACAGAAAAACCTTGCCTGTTATAGGGGCAAGGTTTTTTCTCGGTCTGGGAATGAAAAGAAACTGTAATAGTAATATGTCTAAATTTGACGTATAATGAAGTGTACTGAGGAAAAGGAACTTTCAGATTTTTCATCTGTTTCCTGACAAATCGGCCATAAACCGCTGTACGTTTGCGAACTCTATGGCTGCAAGACATAAATAAAAGATTAGGTGATTTCATGATAGAGATGAAAGAAGTATATAAATCCTATCCGAACGGTGTAAAAGCGATTAACGGGCTGTCAGTCATGATTCATCCCGGGGAATTTGTATATGTCGTAGGACCGAGCGGAGCCGGTAAATCTACTTTTATTAAAATGATTTACAGAGAAGAAAAACCGACAAAAGGGCAAATATTGATTAATCATAAAGATCTCGCGGCTGTGAAAGAAAAAGAGATTCCTTTCGTGCGGCGTAAAATAGGTGTTGTTTTCCAGGATTTCAAACTCCTTCCGAAATTGACGGTATTTGAAAACGTAGCGTTTGCGCTTGAGGTTATCGGAGAGCAGCAGTCGGTCATTAAAAAACGCGTGCTCGAAGTGCTCGATCTTGTGCAGCTGAAGCATAAAGCGCGGCAGTTTCCCGACCAGCTTTCCGGAGGAGAACAGCAGCGTGTTTCCATCGCAAGATCCATCGTCAACAATCCTGACGTCGTGATAGCTGACGAACCGACGGGCAACCTTGATCCGGTAACATCATGGGAAGTGATGAAGACGCTGGAAGAGATTAATAACCGCGGAACGACCGTCGTGATGGCGACACACAATAAAGAAATAGTAAACACCATGAAGAAACGGGTCATCGCGATCGAAGACGGAATTATTGTGCGTGATGAGTCAAGAGGGGAGTATGGTTCTTATGATTAAAATTCTCGGGCGCCATTTGCGTGAGAGTTTTAAATCTCTCGGAAGAAACACGTGGATGACATTTGCATCCATCAGTGCCGTTACCGTTACATTGATTTTGGTCGGCGTGTTTTTAGTCATTATGCTGAATTTAAACAACATGGCTAAAAATGCTGAAAAAGAAGTGGAAATTAAAGTATTAATCGATCTGACGTCAAATAAGAAAACGCAGGATACGCTGCAGAATGAGATTAAAGACATCTCAGGAATCCAAAGCGTAGAGTTTTCATCTAAAGATAAAGAGCTTGATCAATTGGTCAAAAGCTTCGGCGACAGCGGAAAGGCCATGAAAATGCAAGATCAGGAAAACCCGCTGAACAACGCGTTTATCGTCAAAACGACAGATCCGCATGATACGCCGAAAGTCGCGAAAAAAATTGAGAAGCTTGATCATGTGTATAAAGTAACATACGGGAAAGAAGAAGTCAGCCGTCTGTTTAAGATCGTCGGGGTGTCACGCAACATCGGGATTGCGTTAATCATCGGCCTTCTGTTCACGGCGATGTTCTTAATTTCGAATACGATTAAAATCACGATTTTCGCCAGAAGAAAAGAGATTGAAATCATGAAGCTTGTCGGCGCGACAAACTGGTTTATCCGCTGGCCGTTCTTCCTGGAAGGACTGCTGCTGGGGGTATTCGGTTCTGTCATACCGATCGCTCTCGTACTGAGTACGTACCAGTCGATGGTCGCTTGGGTGGCCCCGAAAGTTCAGGGATCATTTGTTTCACTTCTGCCGTACAGTCCGTTTGTGTTTCAAGTATCACTTGTGCTCATTCTGATCGGCGCGGTGATCGGAGTATGGGGAAGTCTGACTTCCATCCGGAAATTCCTTCGTGTATAAAAAAAAGCCAGTCTGATACAGACTGGCTTTTTTTAATGGTTTCGTTACTGAATGACGGGCAGGGCCGGTGATCCGGGCTTTAATGTAAAGTCATAAGACGATTCGTCACGGTACATCGGGTCCGCATAAATGGAATCCGAATCGTTTGCCGTTCCTTTTCGGTACGCTGTGAATGAATCATATTCTCTGTTCTTCCAATTCCAGATGCCGTCTTTTCCCGCTTCTTTGTGATAGACGTTATGATTAACGGTATTTTCTTCGTTTTTCGTAAAATCATTTGCGATAAAAATCCGTGAATCGCTTGCCGTCATGATGTTTTTTTCGATCGTGTTCCCTTTTGTGCCGTACTGCAGGAGCAGCTGGCCGCCGTCAAGGTCCTTCGTGTCATTTCGGTACATGATGTTGTGAGCGATCACCGAATTGATGGTGCCGCCGCGTTTCGTGTCATAGCCTCCGATTGAAATACCGGTGTATGCATTGCCGTACACCTTGTTATCCGTAATCCGGATATCTCGTGCGTATTTCCCTTTATGCTCAGAGGTGGCTTCAATCCCAAGGTCATTGTTGTAAACGGTGTTTTTCTTAATGTCCACATGTTCTGCGCCGTCAACGTAAATACCGCCCGCTGAATATTCATCTCCGTAAGCGGGATTTCCGTAAGAAGAGTTATGGCTCACCGTATTGTTTTCAATGACGCCGTTTCGCGCATAGTCGTTTTGCTTGGACGTTCCTTCGTATCCGATCACGTCAATCCCGATATTGTTATTGTCCCGGATGGTATTGCCGGCAATCTTAAATCCGTCGACATTCCCGTTCAGCACGACCGCTTCGCTTGCGCCGAGCGTCAGTTTTTCAACCGTATTATTTGTAATGCTGACATCCTTCATGGCACCTGTGCCGTAAAATGCGATGCCGTGTGCATTTCCTTCATCAGCCGTGGTTTTAATGTTCCGGATATGGTTGCCGTCAATGTTGATATGACTGCTTGATCCGGTGACGCAGATCCCCATGGCCGTCGCATCTTCTGATGATACGGAGAGATTCTCAAGCGTAACGCCGTGAATGGTAATGTACTGTTTATTGCGGATTTGGATTAACGGAGTTTCAGAATCGCTTTTTGGCGCAGATTTGCCGCTGATTGAGACATGCTCATTCTGATAGTTCCGAAATGTAATCGGCTTTTCGGCCGTGCCGCTGTGCTTTACTTCAAACGTTTCATCATATGTCCCTTCCCGAATCAATACGGTTGTCCCGGCCTCTGCCTTTTCAGCCGCATGTTTTAATGTGCGGAACGGCTTTTCTTTCGTTCCTTCATTTTGGTCGCTGCCTGCGGGAGAAACATACAAGGCGTCCGTCTGCGCTTTCTCATTGGCCTCTGTTTTTGGCCAGACAAAGGCGGTAATGCCTGCGGCCAGAACCGCCGCGGATAAAATCGATAATTTTATTTTCATATCGCATTCTCCTGTATATTTAATGAATTGCATACAAAATATTATACGTTACCCATATATATGAAACAATCTCGCATTTTCATTTTTTTGTTGCCGTTACATGAATTCTTTGCAATTTACACATACTATCTCCAGGTTTTCGTAAAAGGACTAAGAGGAGGTAAACGATGAAGCAGAAAATGATCGCAGTGATAGCGGCCCTAAGCATGATGTGCGGCGGAGCCCATATTGCCGGGGCGGCACAGCCGAATTCATCAGACGCAGAAAGAACCCGGGCAATGGAAAAAATCGAAAAAGCATATGAGCTGATCTCGAACGAATACGTGGAAAATGTAGATAAAGAAAAGCTTCTTGAAGGAGCGATTCAGGGGATGCTGTCTACATTAAACGACCCTTATTCCGTTTATATGGACAAGCAGACCGCTAAGCAATTTTCCGATTCTCTTGATTCTTCTTTCGAAGGGATCGGAGCTGAAGTCGGTATGAAAGACAATAAAATCATTATCGTATCACCGTTTAAGCAATCTCCGGCAGAAAAAGCGGGCCTCAAGCCGAATGATGAAATCATCAGTATAAACGGCGTGTCAATGAACGGGAAAGATTTAAACGAAGCCGTGCTGAAAATCAGAGGAAAAAAAGGATCGAAGGTTTCTATTAAAATACAGCGTCCGGGTACTGAAAAACAGCTGTCATTCCGGATTAAAAGAGCGGAAATCCCGCTTGAAACCGTATTTGCTTCCCGCAAAGAATCAGGCGGTCATCATGTCGGCTACATCGGCATATCGACATTTTCCGAGCATACCGCCGAGGACTTCGCCGCGGCGCTGAAAAAGCTTGAAAAACAAGGGATTGACGGTCTCGTCCTTGATGTAAGGGGGAATCCCGGCGGCTACCTTCAAAGCGTCGAACAAATTTTAAAGCATTTCATCACAAAAGACATGCCGTATATCCAAATTGCGGAGCGTAACGGCGATAAAAAACAATATTTCTCAACCTTAAAACATAAGAAGCCGTATCCCGTCAATGTTATAACAGATAAAGGAAGCGCCTCCGCTTCAGAAATTCTTGCGGGCGCGTTAAAAGAAGCGGGACATTATGACGTTGTCGGCGACACTTCTTTCGGTAAAGGAACGGTTCAGCAGGCCGTGCCTATGGGAGACGGGAGCAACATTAAATTGACGCTTTACAAATGGCTGACACCGAAGGGCAATTGGATTCACAAAAAAGGCATTGCTCCGACAATCGCTGTGAGCCAGCCGGATTATTTTGCGGCGGGACCGCTTCAGCTGAAACAGCCGCTTCAGCCTGATATGAACAGCGCGGATGTCAAGCACGCCCAAATCCTGCTGAAAGGCCTAGGCTTTGACCCGGGCAGAGCAGACGGCTATTTCAGCAAAACAATGAAAAAAGCCGTTCTGGCGTTTCAAGACCGGTACAAGCTTGATAAAACAGCGGTCATTGATAAAAAGACAGCGGAAAAAATGAATCAGCTGATGAATGAAAAGAAATCTGACGAAAAAAATGATTTGCAGCTGCAAATGGCGTTAAAATCATTATTTGTAAAATAAATGAAAAGGAGGCGTTTTTTGCGTCTCCTGTTTCTTTTGTCATTCATAAAAAGTGAACCAAAAGACATATAATTATGACGGTTTTGACAAGATATTAAAAAAATTTTCACATTTAAACATTTATAAAGGACAAACATTACCCGATATTTATAGAGAAGAGAGACTTTATGCCGATTTAATATGTATTCAAAATGAAACTTTTGAAAGTTGCCTCAGTCAGTTTTAGTTCTTACAATAAAAGAAGGTTCTAATAGAGAACAGTTTTAGTTTGGCAGCTGCATTTCAGTATCGAAAGCAGAAGTGTTTGCGGCGCTTCAGCACGGCAGCTGTAATCACCCGTGCTTATCTGGATAAAAAAATGGGGGTTCACAATTGAAGAGGGCAAGTATTGTGCGTGAAAAAAAATATTATGAATTAGTGGAACAACTAAAAGACAGAACAAAAGACGTCACATTTTCATCAACAAAAGCACTAAGTCTTCTTATGCTGTTCAGCAGATACCTGGTCAATTACACAAATGTTGAATGCGTTCACGAAATCAATGAAGAGTGTGCGAAGCATTATTTCACTTACTTAATGAAAAACCATAAACGTTTAGGAATCAATCTGACGGATATTAAGCGGTCCATGCTTCTGATCAGCGGCGTGATCGAGGTGGAGGTTGACCACTATCTGAAAGATTTCTCTCTCTCAAATGTAACGCTGTGGATGACGGAAGAGAGATAGACGTTTGAGATATTCAAGCCAATGATTATTTGGTAGAATAGAATTAAAATGTTTGGCTTGAGGCGGTGAAAGCAGTGTCTGTTCAATGGGGAATTGAACTTCTGAAAAGTATCGGTCTGTTTTTTTTGCACCCGATGTTCTGGTTTTTTATCATCATAAGTCTCGCATGCGGATATTTGCGGATCAAACGTGAACGCCATACGTTTCATACAAAAATCGCGGATATGTATGACGAGCTTATCTTTACATACATAAAAGGACTTATACCGGGTATTCTTCTCTCCATATTATTTTTTGGACTGGGAATTTCGATTCCATTCGGTCTTCTCGGCATAATCGCGGCTGTGACTGCTTTGCTTTCGCTGACGTTCCGTATGAATTGGCTGTCCTCAGCTTATATTGTCAGCGCCGGCATGTTCATTGCGTTTATCCTTCAGTATACCCACACAGTGCCGTTTGCGGATCGGTTTCCGCAGGCATTCGGTGTGAATTGGGCATCGGCGGCCGTGTTTATGGGCCTTTTGATTATCACGGAGGGAGCGGCTGCCTGCCGTTCAGCGCATCTGAAAACATCTCCGGCGCTTGTCGTCAGCAGCAGAGGCCTGCCCATCGGCCGACAATTGGCGAATCGCGCATGGCTGCTTCCGCTTTTCTTATTGGTGCCGGGCAGCGGGCTTGAGTCACACCTTTCTTGGTGGCCTGTCTTTACCGTACCGGGCGGCTCTTTCCATTTGATCTGGATTCCTTATATCGCCGGCTTCGGACAGCGTGTGCAGGGGTCACTTCCGGAAGTCAGCATAAGGATAACGGCGAAACGCGTCATGATTCTCGGGGTTATCGTGACCGCATTCGGGGCAGCTGCCCTTTGGTGGACTCCGCTTGCCGGAGCTGCCGCTTGTATTGCGGTGCTCGGACGCCTGTTTTTATCATTGAGACAGCGGCTGAACGATAACGCGGCTCCGTTTTATTTCTCTAAGCGGGATCAGGGCTTAATGGTGCTCGGCATCATTCCGAATACACCCGCGGACGATCTTGAGCTGAAGATCGGTGAGATTATTACGAAAGTAAACGGCATCCCCGTGAAACATGTATCGGATTTTTATGAAGCACTTCAAAAGAACCGCGCATTTGTAAAAATGGAGATCATCGGCCTGAACGGTGAGATCCGTTTTGATCAGCGCGCGTCCTATGAAGGCGAACATCATGAATTAGGTATTTTATTCGTGCAGGATGAACACGAGCACGAAGAAATGACAGCATTATAATGTGATTTTTCATAATTATTCGGAATAGTTTCAAGAACTCCTAAACTAGATTTCAAAATCAGTTAGAAAGTAAAACAGCTAAGAAAATTATATTTTCTTAGCTGTTTTATTTTGAAATAATAAAAAAATAAATGAAGGAGAGGTATGGCTTATTGGAAAGGTTATTGCTAACTCCAAAACCTTTAGAAGATGAATCTTTAGCGGGATATATATTAAGAATAACTGATTATAATGGTTATGTTGGATAGGGGGAGTACATTATAAAAAAGCTTTTACTTAAGAGATTACCGTTGATTTCACTTGGAGTTATAGCTTACATACTGACAAAATACGCGCAGAACCATCAGGATTGGGCGGAAAAATACAGTAGGTCTGTATATCCGTTATTGTCAAAAATAGTAGGATTTGTACCTTCTTGGGTCAAGTTTTCTGTTAGTGAATGGCTCGTCGTGTTGGTTGTGTTACTTTTTTTATTTTATATCGTTTATTATGTGCGCAAGGTTATCATGAGTAAAGGTGTACGTAGGATGGTAGTTTATCGTGGTGCTCTAGGAATAGTTACGATCTGTAGCGTGATATATTTTTGTTATACTATTTTGGGTGGAATAAACTATTACAGATATTCTTTTTTGTCTTATACCGAATATAAAGAAGAGAACTACAGCAAGGAGGAACTGGTCAAATTGAGTAAGTCGCTTGCCGTTGAAATGGAATTGGCAAGGGAAAAGTTAGCGGACACTGATCTTTTGGCTCAAGTACCAGAGGTTTTTGATTATTATGCACAACACGCAGTGTTCTCGATGCAAATGTTATCAAAGGAATATCCTATTTTGGAGCATTCTTTATACTCAACACCAAAACCAGTTGTGATGTCAAAGCTAATGTCGCATGCAGGGATAAATGGTATCTTTGTCCCTTTTACTTATGAATCCAATATCAATGTTAATGTGCCCGTTTTCTTGGTGCCTGCTACTATGGCACATGAATTGGCACATCAGAGTGGTTTCATGCATGAGGATGAGGCAAATTTTATAGCATATCTGGCATGTAAGCAGCAGGATGATCCAATGATACTTTACAGTGGTTTTTTTCTAGCATTTGTTTATTCTATATCTGAGCTAAAGAAAGTGGATCCAGATCAGGCGTCTGATATAATGTCCAGTCTGTCCAAGGCGGTGCAGCATGATATAGAACAAAATGAGCAGTACCGGGATAAGTATGAGGGTGTTATTTCAAGTATTTCAAGAAATGTAAATGATGTATATCTGAAGGCAAATAATCAGACAGACGGTTTGAATAGCTATAGTGATATGGTGAATTTGTTGCTGGCAGAGCAGCGAGAGATAGAGAAGTACAACTAAATGTATCTTGAATACTTATAGGTTTATATAGTAATGATAGTGGGCTCAAGTTGAACATAGGAGTGAGTGAAATAAATAAAATAAAAGACGGCGGCCGGGCTTTTTACGGCCGGATTACGATGTCAGCGCCGAACTTGATCGGAACTCTCAGCCATTTACATTCCCCTTTTCTCTTGTAAATCAAAAGATTCTTATAGAGCAAACGGCATTGCGGTGACACTTTGAGAGAGAAAATGAAGAAGGAAAACTAGAAAAGGTTCCGGAAAGCTGATGCTTACGGAACCTTTTTCGTTATGCCGAATGGCTTTTTTTCGTCTGAACGGTTTCCCCGGACTTAATTCCAAGCGATACGAACAAGCCGATCACAGAAACTCCGATCAATATGATAAACAGAATATGAAACCCGGAGATTAAACCGATCAGTGCTGAAGAAATAATGCTTCCGAAATAACGGAAGGTGGAGAAAATCCCGGATGCGATGCCGGACATGCCCGGTTCTACCGTCGCAAGAGAAGATACCTGCATGCTCGTCAGCCCCGCACCTGACGCGATGCCTCCTACAATAAGCGATGCCATAAGAAACGGAACGGAATGGGAATAAACCAAAAGCAGAAATAAGAGATTGGCTGCGGCCATCAGCCCGAAGGACAGAAAAATCATTCTTCGCGCGCCCCATTTCTGATGCAGCTGAGCTCCGCCCCAGTTGCTGGCGGACATGAAAACAGAAAAGACTGACAGCGCCATGCCGCTGTGCGACGTGTTCATGCTGAAGTGGCCGGTCATAAAGAGCGGCATAATCAATAACACGGCGTACATCATTAAATTACTTAACAGAACCGACAGATTGGCGCTCGTAAAGGTCGTGTTTTTAAATAGATCAAAATCAATAATCGGATGTTTCGTGCGCAGCTCCCGCCTGAAAAATAGCGGAACCAATACGAGAATGAGCAGCGCGTACACCCAATAGCCCAAAGAGCTTTCATTTTTCGTCAGAAGAATAATAGATACAATGCTTCCGGCAAGCAAAACGGACCCGATGATATCAAGCGGAGCGTCAGACGTTTCTTCTTTATATTTAGGAAACATCATTAATGCCGTCACGAGTGCGATCGCAAGAAACGGAATGTTGACCCAAAAGATTGAATGCCAGCTGAAGCTCTCAATTAATAGAGAGCCGATAAACGGACCGAGAGCTGCGCCCAGCCCGGCGCCGAGGCCGAAAAAGCCGAATACTTTCGGAAGCCGTTTTTCAGACACGACATGGCGGATGATGGCGATGCTGTTTGGCGTAAGCAAAGCGCCGCCGGCAGCCTGAAGCGCCCGGAAGAAAATCAATAAGAAAAGACTTGGCGAGAGGGCGCACCCCAATGATGCGATGAGAAAAAGGCCGACGCCCCATAAATACATTTTTTTGTTACCGTACATATCACCGAGTTTGCCGGCAATGGGCTGTGTCACTGCCATCACGATTAAGTACACGGTCACTACCCATGTGATGCTGGCAATTGATTCGCTGAATGAGCGGGAAATGGATGAAAGGGCGACTGCGATCATCGTAGAATTGATGGGAACGAGTATGGCTCCCAGCAAAAGCGAAACGATCAGCGCCCATTCTTTCTTTGAACCCATCCTTCATCCTCCTTGGAGCCGGAAAATGACCGGCCGGTAATGCCTTTCATGAAAATCTCAGTGCTGTGTTTCAGCATCGTTTCCTCAGAGAGAGTAATGACTCTTTTCCCCAGCTGCAGCCGGTGTATAAAATAACCGAAAATCATCGTCATAAAGACGTCTGCATTAGCTTCTTCGCTGCCGGGGCTTATCATATTTTTCTTTGTCAGCTCCTTAAAGTAAACGATTAAATGCTTTTTCACGGATTGAGGATATACGACAATATCCTGCAGGACGTCCTCGAATAGTTCCGGTTCGCGCAGGCAGATGCGGAACACTTCTTTTTTTTGTTCCAATTGCTGCAGAAGGGTCGTGGCGAAATGAAGAAGATCCTCATACAGATCGCCTTCCGCCTTGGTGATTATGCTTTCCGGAACCGGCGCCTGCTGTTCAATCATGGCTTTCATTAATCCTTGTTTGTTTTTAAAATTACGGAAAATCGTTGCTTCGCTTACTTTTGCTTTTTCTGCGATTTCTTTTGTTGTCGCTGCGCGGTATCCTTTTTGGATGATCAGATTCATCGCGGCGTCAATAATTCTCTTGTTCGTCGTTCTCAACATGTTTCACCTCGCGTAAATACTGGCAGGACAAGTATACACCCGCCCTGCCCGTCAATAAAGAGGGAAACCTAGCATGAAGCGCGTTTGACAATCGTAATCTTGCCGTTTGTCCCGTCTACCGTGACGATATCTCCGTCGTTGAGCCTGTCAGTCGCGGCACGTGTGCCGAGAACGGCCGGGAGCCCGTATTCTCTCGCGATGATCGCCGCATGTGACAGGATGCCGCCCGTGTCCGTAATGACGGCCTTTGCATTCTGGAACAGACTGGTCCAAAGCGGTGTCGTCATTTTGCAGACAAGCACGTCTCCTGTTGAAAAACGGGAAAATTCACTTGCGTCACGAATGACTTTCACCGGTCCGCTTGCGATTCCGCTTGACGCTGCAAGTCCGTAAATTTGATGTTCAGTGTTTTTTTCATCTTCTGTGATGGAGCCGGTAATCTGTTCAGCCGTTTTCAGCTGTTCCGAAGTCGGAGTCCCGAGATAAGCGGGGGCTTCAAGCAATTGATATTGCTGGAAGAGCCGTTTTCGTTCAGCGGCTTTTTCCTGCATCGGAACCGGCGACGCCAGCGCTTTCTCGACTTCATCGCTGTATAAGTACCACATATCCTCCCGATCATCGATTACGCCTTGTTTTTGAAGCAGCTCGCCGATTTTCAGAAGGCAAAGGCGCGCTTTGGCGTCCAGCATCGCATCAATATAAAAATGGTGATCATCTTTGATGACGGATGAAGACAATGTCCACTGATAATAGCGGTCAAACGTCTCCCGGAAGCCGTCATCTTCAATTCTATCCATAAAGTCGGCGTAGAGCTGTTTTCGTTTTTCTATCGTTTTATGAAACTCACTGTCAAAATCGTATCCGTTTCGGACATAGTTCTGAATGTTGGCCAAAGCGAAATAAGGGTTTTCCGCCCAAGTTTCTTCAATGAGATCATGACTTTTCACGGATCTCCAGCCGTATTCCTGTAAAAATTCGCCGACTTGTTCGAGAAAGCGTTTTCCCTCATTTGATTGCAGAAGCGTCTGATGCAGCTCATCGGCATGAGAAACCGTAAAGACGCGCCGCAGCTCAGGGCTGTCTTTTACTTGTCCGGAAAGCAGCCAGAGCTGTCTGTCGGTCTCCAATGACTTATTCATGACGCCGGCCAGCATTTCATACAGAAGGGAGGTGTTTTCTTTCTCAACCTGTCCGTACATAGATTCCAGTATCATGTTTAACGCAACCTGCGGAAAGACAATATTGAAATGTTCTGCGTATCCTTTTAAATAGAAGTCTTGCAGGTTTCGGAACGCATCAATGGCAGTCTCCGGCGTATGGTCTGTATGCGCCAGTTCGTCCAGCTTTTGATAAAAAGGCAGAAAGGTTTCCTGAATAATATCGTACATGCGGTCAGCCAAGACGGGGAAAAGCGCTTCTAACTGTTCTGCGGGCAGCTTGTCGTCCGTCTTATGCTGTCTGGAAAAAACATGGCCCTGATGAAGTTTGACACGCTCAATCTCGATGCCCATCACAGGGAAGGTCTTCGTGCTCTCTTTGAGGCCGTATTCCAAAGCCGGCACAATGAGTGAAGCGAATAACGGGCTGACGGGACCTTCTATATTGGACTCCATATTGAGCCAAAAATCTTTCTGATCCCGGGGCGTCATGATAAATTCCCGTTCTTCGTCTGCCGCTTTCTGATCCTGCGCGATCGTTGTAATCGGTCTGGCCTGAAGCAGATACAGCTTATTTTCGGCAAATCCGAATTCGAGATCCACGGGATAACCGTACAGTTCTTCCGTCTTTATCGTCAGCATGGCAAGCTCTTTGACGCTCTCGTCATCAAGGCAGAAGCGGTTTCTCATGTCAGCGGACGTCTCTTTTTCCGTCACGCCTTCGTCTTTAGAGACGATATACATTTCTTTTAAGCCGATTTCTTTTTCAATCTGAAATGTGTCTTTATTGACGATAAATGTGTCGGGCGTCACGCTGCCGGAGACGATTGCTTCTCCGAGGCCGTAGCTCGCGCTGATCATCAGTTCTCCGTCATCATGTGTGACGGGGTTGCGGCTGAAAATGACCCCTGAAACCTCGGAATTGATCAGACCTTGCACGACAACGCCCATTAACGGTTCTGCGGTGTCATTGTTCATTTTCTCTTTATAACCGCTGACCCGCGCCGAGAAGAAGGAAGCCCAGCACTCTTTCACTTTTCCGAGAAACTCTTCTTCAGTTTTGATATTTAAATAGGTTTCGTACTGGCCCGCGAAAGAAGCGCCTTCAAGATCTTCGGACGCGGAGGAGGAACGTACGGCGACAGAGGCGTATGATTCTCTCAATTCATAAAACGACGCTGTCAGTTCCTCCCGAAGCTCTTTTGAAAACGTGCCGTTCATAATGGCGCGCTCCATCTGTTCCTGATCTGCTTGAAGCCCGTTGTCTTCCATAAAACGTGTCAGGGCATTCGTCTGAATGATAAAACCGCCGGGAACGGGCAGCCCGTTTTTCGTCAGTTTAATCAGGTTCATTCCTTTTGCTCCTGCAGAGCGGCTCGATTCTTCCGCTTTTTGAAATCGCACTGAATACATGCGGTATGACCCCCTTTTTTTCTTCATCCAAGAAAATGATAGTAAACACTATCATTACATTGTAAAGAGGGAGGAAGAAACTGTCAAAGATACAAAGACCTAAACCTTCTCATCCTTTCGGCTGAAGAAAGGTAATTCGATTCATCTGGTTAATGGTTCAATGGATTTATATTCACATTTTCTTTGACAGATGATTGAAGACTGCCGAAAAAGGGTATTGTGATAGCAGGGGAACGATTGTCCGATTCTTCATTTTTTACTATAATCAGATGAGATGAAGAATTCCCGAGGAGGGTTTTTGTGATTACAAAAGCCGTTTTTGCATTATGTTTCCCTTTTATGCTGGTCGTCCTTTTTACGCGCGTCACGTTTAACCACTATGTGGCGATCGCTCTCACAGCCGCACTGCTTTTCGCATCCTATTTAAAGGGTTACACCGAAACGTATTTTATCGTTGGATTGGATGTCGTATCGCTGGTGGCCGGAGGGCTGTACATGGCCAAAAAAGAAGCAGACAAAAAGAAAGACAATGCCTGACATGGTGAATATGAAATAGAATGCCTGCTTTTACGCCATAAAAGCAGGTTTTTTATACAAAAATTGACTTGGTAAAAATAAACCATCGAACTTTAGTTCGTATTTTTAGTGATTTTGCCCGTCATTGTGTTACTATATCAATAGGAAGATTTCGTAAAGAAACGGAGGCTTTTTTGTGAAAGATCGTTTTGAGTTAGTCTCGAAATATCAGCCCCAGGGAGATCAGCCGCAAGCGATTGAGAAGCTTGTCAAAGGCATACAGGAAGGCAGAAAACACCAGACTCTCCTGGGTGCGACAGGGACGGGCAAAACCTTTACCGTGTCCAATCTGATTAAAGAAGTGAACAAACCGACACTGGTCATTGCCCATAACAAAACCCTTGCCGGACAGCTGTACAGCGAGTTTAAGGAGTTTTTCCCGAACAACGCTGTCGAATATTTTGTCAGCTATTACGATTACTATCAGCCGGAGGCATACGTGCCTCAAACGGATACTTTTATAGAGAAAGACGCAAGCATTAATGATGAAATTGATAAGCTGAGACACTCCGCGACATCCTCTCTGTTTGAACGGAGAGATGTCATCATTATCGCGAGTGTGTCATGCATATACGGCCTCGGTTCGCCTGAAGAATACCGGGAAATGGTCGTGTCGCTCAGACCGGAAATGGAGATTGAGCGGAACGAGCTGCTGAGAAAGCTTGTGGATATCCAGTATGCCCGCAATGATATCGACTTTCAGCGCGGGACGTTCCGCGTGCGCGGAGACGTTGTGGAAATCTTTCCGGCTTCCCGTGACGAACATTGTATCAGAGTGGAATTTTTCGGAGACGAAATTGAGCGGATCAGGGAGGTCGACGCTTTGACCGGAGAAATTCTCGGCGACCGTGACCATGTCGCGATTTTCCCGGCTTCCCACTTCGTCACCCGGGCGGAAAAGATGGAAAAAGCGATTCTGAATATTGAACAGGAGCTTGAGGAGCGCTTGAAAGTGATGCACGAAAACGGCAAGCTCCTTGAAGCGCAGCGGCTTGAGCAGCGGACGAGGTATGATCTTGAAATGATGCGGGAAATGGGTTTTTGCTCAGGGATCGAGAACTATTCAAGACATTTGACGCTCCGTCCGCCGGGCTCTACGCCGTATACGCTGCTTGATTATTTTCCGGACGATTTTATGATTGTCGTTGATGAATCACATGTGACGATTCCGCAGGTGCGCGGCATGTTCAACGGTGACCAGGCGAGAAAACAGGTGCTTGTCGATCACGGGTTCCGCCTCCCGTCAGCGCTTGACAACCGTCCGCTCCGATTCGAGGAATTTGAAAAGCATATGCACAATATCGTGTACGTGTCGGCGACTCCGGGACCGTATGAAATTGAGCATACGCCGGAAATGATCGAGCAGATCATCAGACCGACGGGACTCCTCGATCCCCTCATTGACGTCCGTCCGATCGAAGGACAGATTGATGATCTGATCGGCGAGATTCAGGCGAGGATTGAACGGAATGAACGCGTTCTCGTGACGACTTTAACGAAAAAAATGTCAGAGGATCTGACCGATTATCTCAAGGAAATCGGCATCAAGGTCAATTATCTGCATTCCGAGATTAAGACGCTTGAACGGATTGAAATCATCCGTGACCTCCGCCTCGGAAAACATGATGTGTTAATCGGCATCAACCTGCTGAGGGAAGGGCTTGATATTCCGGAAGTGTCACTTGTCGCCATTCTCGATGCGGATAAAGAAGGCTTCCTCCGTTCTGAACGTTCGCTGATTCAGACGATCGGACGGGCGGCACGAAACGCGGAAGGCCGCGTCATCATGTATGCCGATAAAATCACGAATTCGATGGAGATCGCAATTAATGAAACGAAGCGCCGACGGGAACAGCAGGAGCGCTTTAACGAAATTCACGGCATTACGCCGCAAACGATCAATAAGGAAATCCGCGATGTGATCCGCGCGACGCAGGCCGCTGAGGATAAAGAAGAATATAAAACAAAAGCCGCGCCTAAACTGGCGAAGATGACGAAGAAAGAACGCCAGAAAGTCGTTGAGCAAATGGAGCACGAAATGAAAGAAGCGGCCAGAGCGCTTGATTTCGAGCGGGCGGCAGAGCTTCGTGATTTACTGTTAGAGCTTAAAGCGGAAGGATGATGAACACATGGCAATTGACCGGATCGAGGTGAAAGGCGCAAGGGCGCACAATTTAAAAAACATTGATGTAACGATTCCCCGGGATCAGCTCGTCGTCGTGACGGGGCTGTCCGGATCGGGAAAATCATCCCTTGCCTTTGACACCATTTACGCGGAAGGACAGAGGCGGTATGTTGAATCGCTTTCTGCCTATGCGCGCCAATTTTTAGGGCAGATGGATAAGCCAGACGTTGATGCGATCGAAGGGCTTTCTCCGGCGATCAGCATTGATCAGAAAACGACGAGCCGCAATCCGCGGTCAACCGTCGGAACAGTAACGGAGATTTATGATTATCTCCGGCTCTTATACGCGAGAGTCGGGAAGCCGCACTGCCCGGAGCACGGCATTGAAATTACGTCGCAAACGATCGAACAGATGGTTGACCGGATTCTTGAATATCCGGAGCGGACGAAGCTTCAAGTGCTTGCGCCGATCATCTCAGGCAGAAAAGGCGCCCATGTCAAAGTGCTTGACCAAATCAGAAAGCAAGGTTACGTAAGGGTGCGGATTGACGGAGAAATGGCCGAGCTTTCCGACGATATTGAACTTGAAAAAAACAAAAAGCATTCCATTGAAGTGGTCATTGACCGGATTGTCGTCAAGGAAGGGGTTGCCGCCCGGCTTTCCGATTCACTGGAAACCGCGCTCCGCTTAGGGGAAGGCCGTGTCATGATAGATGTCATCGGTCAGGAAGAGCTGATGTTCAGCGAGCATCACGCCTGTCCGCTGTGCGGTTTTTCTATCGGGGAGCTTGAACCCCGGCTGTTTTCGTTTAACAGCCCGTTCGGCGCCTGCCCGACTTGTGACGGTCTCGGTTTGAAGCTGGAAGTGGACCCTGAGCTTGTCATTCCCAATCCTGAACTGTCATTAAAGGAACACGCCATCGCGCCGTGGACGCCGATCAGTTCACAATATTATCCGCAGCTGCTTCAGGCGGTCTGCCGCCATTACGGCATTGATATGGAGACTCCAGTCAAAGACCTGCCGAAGCATCAGCTTGATAAAGTGCTGTACGGCAGCGGCAATGAACGGATCTACTTTAAATACGAGAATGATTTCGGACAAGTGCGCGAAAATGAAATTGAATTTGAAGGTGTGCTGCGCAATATTGAGAGACGGTATAAAGAGACAAGCTCCGATTATATCCGTGAACAGATGGAGCAGTACATGTCACAGAAGCCGTGCCCGACGTGCAAAGGCTACCGGCTGAAGAAAGAAGCGCTTGCCGTTTTGGTCAACGGGCGCCACATCGGCACCATTACCGAGCTTTCCGTCGGCGATGCGCTGGAATTTTTCAAAAACCTGACGCTGTCTGAGAAAGATATGCAGATTGCCGATTTAATTTTAAGAGAGATTGTGGAGCGTCTCAGCTTTTTAGATAAAGTCGGTCTTGATTACCTGACGCTGAGCAGGGCGGCGGGAACGCTGTCAGGCGGAGAAGCCCAGCGTATCAGGCTTGCGACGCAGATCGGCTCCCGTTTGTCAGGCGTCCTGTACATTCTTGATGAGCCGTCCATCGGCCTTCACCAGCGTGACAATGACCGTCTGATCAGCGCGCTGAAAAACATGAGGGATCTCGGCAATACACTGATTGTCGTGGAGCATGATGAAGATACGATGATGGCTGCCGATTACTTGATAGATATCGGCCCGGGTGCCGGCATTCACGGCGGCCGCGTCATATCGGCGGGGACGCCTGAAGAAGTGATGAATGATGCGGATTCTCTGACCGGACGTTATTTGTCAGGGGCTCAATTCATCCCGATGCCTCCGGAGAGAAGAAAGCCTGACGGCCGGTTCATTGAAATCAAAGGCGCTTCAGAAAACAACCTGAAAAAAGCGAACGCCAAATTCCCGCTCGGCACTTTTACGGCGGTGACAGGTGTGTCCGGTTCGGGAAAAAGCACGCTTGTGAATGAAATTCTGCATAAGGCGCTTGCGCAAAAGCTTCATAAAGCCAAAGCGAAACCGGGAAGCCATAAAGAAATCAAAGGCCTTGACCATCTTGATAAGGTGATCGACATCGACCAGGCGCCGATCGGCCGGACACCGAGATCAAATCCGGCAACTTACACGGGTGTGTTTGATGATATCCGCGATGTATTCGCGCAGACAAATGAAGCAAAGGTGCGCGGCTATAAAAAAGGCCGGTTCAGTTTTAATGTAAAAGGCGGGCGCTGTGAGGCCTGCCGCGGCGACGGCATCATCAAAATTGAGATGCACTTCCTTCCTGACGTGTACGTTCCGTGTGAAGTGTGCCACGGCAAACGTTACAACCGGGAGACGCTTGAGGTCACATACAAAGGAAAAAGCATTTCCGACGTTCTGGATATGACGGTGGAAGATGCTCTGTCTTTCTTTGAAAATATCCCGAAAATCAAACGCAAGCTTCAAACGCTTGCTGATGTCGGACTTGGGTATGTGACGCTCGGCCAGCCGGCGACGACGCTGTCAGGCGGAGAAGCGCAGCGCGTCAAGCTCGCTTCCGAGCTGCATAAGCGTTCCACCGGCCGGACACTGTATATTCTGGACGAACCGACAACAGGCCTCCACGTTGATGATATCGCAAGGCTTTTGGTTGTGCTTCAAAGACTCGTCGATAACGGTGATACCGTTTTGGTCATTGAACACAATCTCGATATCATTAAAACGGCGGACTACATCGTCGATCTGGGACCTGAAGGCGGAGCGGGCGGCGGCACGATCGTAGCCTCCGGAACGCCTGAAGAAGTTGTGGAAGTGAAAGAATCATATACGGGCCGCTATCTGAAACCGGTAATGGAACGCGATAAAAAACGGATGAAAACATTGCTGGCCGAAAAAGAAACGGCAGCCACGTAATAGATCAATAAAAACAGCCCAAAACTCATCGGTTTTGGGCTGTTGTTGTTACAGGCTTTTTTTCTGTTGGGGAAGCTGTCTGCTTAAATGCATTAAGTCCTGCAGAATATGGGTGCTGCTGCTGTCCAGCAGCACTTTTATATATTGGATATCATGGGAAATGGGAAGAGGGGCTGCTTTGATCTGTTCCAATTCAGCCAGCATTTCGCTGTTCATTCTTTTCTGTTCGCGAATTAAATTTCGAAGACTCTCTTCCGTTACTTGGGCGTTTTCGGGATCTTTCTCCATTTGTATGTCCTCCTTGCATACGGTCAGGCTTTGTTACATATTGTAATCGGTTCGGGGAAAAGATTCTATAGTGAAATCTCTGAAACCAAAAATTACGTATAACGAAGCATGTCCTTAGCATGAAAATGAAACCCGCTCATTCGTCATACGTATGTATAAGGAATGGTTTTTTATATCACGGCACAGGGAGTGTTTTTATTGAACCGAAATCAAGCGATTATCGCATCAATCTGTTATTTCAGCGTGTTTCTCGCGCCGCTCATTCTTCCGATTGTGGCTTACTTTGTCGTCGATGAAAAAGAGACGAAGCGGCATGCCATGCGTGCTCTGATTTCCCATATCATTCCGTTTGCGGGCTTGCTGATTGTGACCGCCGGTGTTGTCGGCGGATTGATTACGGCCCAGGGGGAGAGTATGGTGCCCGTTTTTGTTATGATAACAGGAGCAGCTGTTTATTTTCTGATCCTCATCGGAATGGTCATTTGGAATATCGTGCAGGGAATTAAGGTGTTACGCCAGGTGTAAGAAAAGTCGGGGGAGGAGTTTTGTATGAAACAGGAGAAAGAACGGATTTTAAAGCTTGTGGAAGACGGCATGCTGACGGCGCAGGAAGCACTGACGCTCATTGAAAAACTGGATCATGAATATAAAGAAAAAGAAGATCAGATCACCGCGTTATCTGCGGAGGTTCAGGAACCTGCGGAAGATTTCGAAAGCGGTGCAAAAGGAAGCCAAAAGCCGTCGCTCGGGGCGAAGCTGTTCGACTGGATTGATTCTGCCGTCAAAAAAGTGAAGGAAGCGGATCTTGATCTGAATTTCGGCCACGCACACGAAGTGCAGCATATTTTTCAATTTAAAGACAGTGAATTCTCGGCCATTGATATGCAGATCGCAAACGGCAGCGTCAATATCGTGCCGTGGGCGGATGAAGATATCAGAGCGGAGTGCCAGGCGAAAGTGTACCGGGCGGACAGTCAGGAGGCGGCGCGCACCGCATTTCTTCAGCATATTGAGTGTGAAGTGAAGGGCAATAAGTTTTTTGTCCGCACGGAAAAGAAAACGATGAAAACCAATGTTACGCTTTATGTTCCCCAGAAAGAGTACGATAAGATAAGAGTGAAGCTGTTTAACGGACCGATCAGAGGGGAACATTTACATGTAAAAGAATTCTCGGCGAAAACAACAAACGGCGTTCTGTCATTCTCTCATTTGACGGCTGAGAAAGCGTCGGCGGAAACGGCTAACGGACAAATCAAGCTGGCCGGACATCAATGCGGCGCGATTGAAGCGGAAACGATCAACGGCTTGATTGATTTGCGCGGATCGAGTGAATCCATTGACGTTCAAAGCTTTAACGGCAATATCATGCTTACCGTGACAGCGCCGCACTGCCGCTCCATCTACACGAAAACGACGACCGGAAACGTGGAGATCGCTCTGCCTGATGATTCGGCGGTGAAAGCGGAGCTCAAAAGCAATCTCGGCTCTCTCAGCCATGAGCTGATTGATGCGGAAATTTTAAAGGAAAAGAATGATACCATTCAAAAAGAACTGATGCTGGCATCAAATCAAGGCCATGATCAGCATCTCTCGATTTTCTCAGAATCGTTAACAGGAGCCATTAAGCTCAAGCATACTCAGAGGTGATTGGATGAAAAGACTTTACCGTTCAGAAAAAAACCGTAAAATCGCCGGCGTCGTCGGCGGTTTGGCGGAGTACATCAATATGGATGCGTCGCTTTTGCGCATTATAACCGTTGTATTAGCGCTTGTCACGAGCGGAATCGTGCCGATTGTATATATTATCTGGTGTTTTGTTGTACCTTTAGAAGGAGATTTGAAATAAATGATCAAATGGGCAGTCAGCATTTTAGTAAATGCTTTATTATTAATCGTTATCGCGGGATATTTTGATTCCGTCCATATCAGCAGTATCGGAGCGGCTGTCATCGCCAGTGTGATTCTTTCTGTGTTAAATGTGCTGATCAAACCGATCATCGTCATATTGACATTGCCTGTCACGGTTGTGACCCTCGGCCTCTTTCTGTTTGTCATCAACGCTATTACGTTAATGATGACCGCAGCCTTGATGGGAGACAGCTTTCAGATTGACGGGTTCGGCACCGCCATTTGGGCATCCGTCGTGCTGTCCGTTTTCCACTTGCTGATCCAAAAAGGCATATTGGAGCCGCTTAGAAAAGGATAAAAAACAAGCTGTCCCGAGAGGGCAGCTTTTTTATGTGCGGTTTACATAAGCGGCAGCCTCCTGACGCAACATAATGCATAGGGAGGTAATGAGATGAAACTTGTGATGACGCTCTTTTTTCTGATTGGTTTGCTTTGTGTGAGTCCTTCTGCGGATGCGGCGCGCAAAGAATCGGCAATCCCCGTGAATCAGCAGGAATTCGGACAGCCGCCTCATTACATACCGCTTCTGGAGAATCCTCCCCAAATCGAAGTAAAGGCGGAAATGAAAAGAAACCTGTTCATACAGGCTCATGTACGGAATGCTGACTATCAAGCGTTTTCGGCGTTTCTTTTTTATAAACAAAGCAATGAGCTGGGGTTTAAGATGGTGCCGATGGAGCCCGCGCCAGGCGCAATCCGGCTTTTTACGGCCCAGGTTTCAAAACGGGATATCTGGAATGGAGAATTGGAATATTACCTCGTTTTCACCAACGGCAGACAGCGGGCGGAATCGGAGAAAAAGCGGCTGAAGCTGGACGGCTATCAAGCCGATTTGAATCATATTCCCGAGCTGATGATTACGGAGCTTGCGGTTGATACGAAAAATGAAGACGGCGCTGATGCCTATGAATTTATCGAGGTGTATAACACGACGGACAGGCCCATTCATTTTAAAGACTATCATATCCGCTACCGCTATCCGAAGGAAGGGCCGGAATCAGATATGATATGGAGGCCGAAAGAAGATACCGTCATTCCGTCAGGCGGGACTTACGTGTTTTGGCTGAGACGCGCCGCATCAGAACTGACGATAGATGATTTCAACCGCTATTACGGGACACGTCTGAAGGAAGGAGAACATCTCGCCGTCATCGAAGGGACAGACGGAATGTCCAACGGCCGCCCGCGTACGGTCGTGCTGTCGGCAAATACCGGCAAGGATATCGCCTCAGCGCAATACCGGAAACACGCTTTCCGCCGGCTGACTTCTTTGCTGTACAAATATCCGCTGAACGGAACGGGAGAATTGCTGAAGATCTCCACGAGCGAGCATAAGCCGTCACCGGGCTCCGTTTTTCAGGCGCAGATTCCGCAGCAGAAAAGGGTGATCAAACCGGACAAGGAAAAACCGGTCATCGAAGACCTTACAGACAGAAAGCCCGTCCGGCCCGCTGAAAGCATTGAATTAAAGGCTGACATAAAAGACAAAAACCTTGTCAAAACAGCCGCGTTTTATTACCGGACCAATGAGAAAAAACCATTCAAACGAATTCTGGCCGAAAAAGACCGCAACGACAGCTTATACCATCACATTCTTTATTCCCCGGAACTGCTCGGCCAGGATCAGCTTGAGTATTATATCGCAGCCAGTGATGGAGAAAATGAAGCAAAAACGCCCGTCAAGATGATTGACATTGAACAGACGAGCAAATCACACGGACTCAGAATGAATGTTGAACCGGAAGATACGATATCCGGCACCTATCTGCTCAAAGCGACTTCCGACGTCAGCGCCGATGAGATCAAGCTGTGGATTGACGGCAAGCGGCAGGAGACCCGGCCGGCGCTGGAAAAAGAGGTCTATTTCGCCTTCGATGCCCGGAAAACGAATCTTTATTTTCAAAACACCGTCATGATGGAAAACGAGGTGCTGCACATTTTTGACGATCCGTCTCACCGCTACAGAACGCACTCGGTTCTGCTTCCGGAACGTCTGCTGCTAAAAGGGGGCAAAACACAGAAAGTATCCATCCGTTCGGGCTCAAAGGTTTCTCCGTATGACACGGGAGAGAATCGGGATGATTTTGTCGTGAAACATGCCCGTCTGGTGCTTTCGGACGGAACGGTGATCAAAGACGGGAAGACGGACCCGTCCGAGCAGCTGTTTATCGGTGACGGCAGGCGGGCGAATCAGCAGAAGACCTTCTCATTCAGCCTGCCGGATCATTTGTTTACGTCACGGCTGCTGCCGTGGAACACGGCGAAGCTTTCGGAAGGCTATCACCATATTTTTGTCAGTGACGGTGAGGAGCAGCTGAGCCAATCTGTGAGGGTGGACAATTCGGGGCCGAAGATTGTCCCGGGTATTAAAGAAGGCGCGGCGCTGAAAGGTAATGTTGAGCTGAATGCGGACATCCGTGATAAATGGAGCAAAGTGGAAGAGGTGAAAGCGTTTTTGGACGGAGAAAGCATTACGCTCCCGCATCACACGTCATCAGCCGATCTCAAGCCCGGAAAGCACACCCTTACTATCATTGCGGCAGACCTTGCCGGAAATGAAACAACGTCCGTCCGCACCTTCCATATCAAACGGGAGGAGCCGAACCAGCCGGAGCTTGCCGGTCAAAAAATCGGCGCCCGCAAAGCAAAGCTGTCCGTCCGGGTAAAAGACCCGACGAAGGATGACATGAATGTATCATTTTATCGCGGCTTCCGTTATACCGCGCGGAATCCGGGCAGCGTGAAAGTGTATAAACACGCCTCATTAACGGAACCGCCGAAGGGTGTAAAAGAAAATGAAATGCCGTTTACCCTGCCGGAAATGAACCGTATCTCGGCAAATGACGGAAAAACCGTTTCGGCGGAAAGTATGGAGCGTTTTCCTTATCACCGGTTCGAAGTCTCCGTTGACCCGTCTATCGACGAAACGGATCTGGCCGAGGCGGTCTGGAAAGGAAGCTCTCTGCCCGGCCGAAAGGTAACCATGTATATTTGGAATTACCGGACAAGCCGCTGGCAGGAGGCGGACAGCGTCCTTGCCAAAGATAAAAAGCCGTTTACATTAAAAGCCGCCGTTTCCGCAGCGGATGTGGTGAAGAACTCAAAAATGAATGTCATCGTGCAGGATCAAATACCGGCGAAAGGCAATTACACGTTTGTCTGGATGTCGGATACACAGTATTACGCACAAGGGCACCCGCACATTTTTGACAAAATGACGGAGTGGATCAAAGAAAATAAGGAAAAGCACAATATTAAATATGTCTTTCATACCGGTGATATTGTCGATGATTCAATGGTGATGAAACAGTGGAAAAACGCCGATCACTCCATGCGGACGCTTGACAAGGCGGGGATTCCGTACGGAGTGCTTGCCGGCAATCACGACGTCGGCCATAAAGACGGCACATACCGAACCTTCGGGGATTTCTTCGGGAGCCGCCGGTTTGAACAGAACATGCATTACGGCGGATCATACAAAAATAACCGCGGGCATTATGATCTGCTGTCGGCAAGCGGGAACGATTTTATTATGATTTATATGGGCTGGGGCATTACGGAACAAGAGATTGACTGGATCAATCAAGTGCTGAAGAGGTATCCGGACCGAACCGCCATCTTATGCTTTCATGAGTACTTGCTTGTGAGCGGAAATCGAAGCCCGATCGGGGAGACGATCTATCGAAAAGTCGTCAAGCCGAATCGCAATGTGGCGATGGTATTAAGCGGCCATTACCATAACGCCATGAAAAAAACCGATGCGCTTGACGATGACGGAGACGGAAAACCGGACCGCCTCGTCCACCAAATTCTGACCGACTACCAGGACGGTCCGGAAGGGGGGCAGGGCTTTATGCGCATAATGCAATTTGATCAGGCCGCCAATCAGGTTCACATGTTCTCCTACTCGCCGTACACGGATGACATCAATTACTATGACACCGATCTGTTCGCTGATAAAGACGAATTCTCAGCAGAAATGGATTTACAGCCGAAGAGGAAAAGGGTAGCGACTGATTATTTTGAATGCAACGTTTATACGAACGAACTGCTCGGTCATAAAAAACACGTAAAAAGCGGAAAAACCGCAAATTGGGTCTGGGACGGCCTGCAGCCTGATTCCGTTTATTACTGGTACACCGTCGTGAAGGACCCGTACAACGGCAAAACAATATCACCGCTGTGGATGTTCAAAACGGGAAATACGCCGTATCACCCGGCTCCGGATCAGTTTGATTTCAGGCATGCCTCAAACCCATAGCAAAAACATACACCTGCCGATCGGTCAGAAGAAAATCTGACGGTCAGCAGGTTTTTTTCTGTAACATGCATGGCGGTACTAAGTGTTTTTGACTTTTTTATGTCCCTTTTCTATACTAAAATCGATTGGTTTTCGTAATATGCAGGAGGAAACATAATGAACAGTAAAACCGGGACAAAAGAAAGAATTATTCAAACCTCTGCATATCTTTTTCAGATTCAGGGATACCATGCGACTGGTTTGAATCAAATTATAAAAGAGAGCGGAGCACCCAGAGGGTCAGTGTATCATCACTTTCCAAACGGAAAAGAAGAACTCGCCATTGCGGCGATCAAATATACGGGAAGATGCGTTGAAAAGCAGATACAGAATAGTATGTCTCAATCCGCGGACCCTGTAGAAGCGATTCAGCACTTTATTCATGTAACGGCTGAACAGTTTAATGATCCGCAGAATATTGAGGGCGTGCCGGTTGGATTGCTGGCGGGTGAGACCGCTCTGATCAATGAAACGTTAAGATGCACATGTGTTGAGGTGTTCAAGAAGTGGACGGATGTGTTTGCGGCAAAATTTCTTGAGCATGGGTTTGAACAAGAGGAAGCGGAGAAGCTTGGGATGACAATCAACTCGATGATTGAAGGCGCAATCATGTTTTCATTGGCTCATAAAAACAAAGAACCGCTGCTGCTGATTTCAAAGCAGGTTCCGTATATTGTCCAAAACTGAGGATAGCATTTTATTACTCTTTTCTTTATAAAAATAGATACCGGAACCCCAGCCTCTTCGTTTTGACAGAGTCATAGAGAACATTCACCGGCTTGATTTGAAAATGGCAGATCAAAAAAACATCTCCAACCCGTAACGGTTGGAGATGTTTCATTTCACCCTGTCCATATAATGCACGAATGTGTAGCGGTCGCCTCTGTAGGCGGATTTGACGTGCTCAAAGGCAGTGCCGTCCTGCAGATAAGTGGTCCGCTTGATATAGAGGACGGGGGCGCCGGGCTGGATACCGAGCAGCTCAGCTTCTTCCTCGGAAGCGGTTCCCGGTTCAAGCTCTTGTTTTGCCCGTGAGATCGGCATCTGATTGTACGCTTCAATATGCTCATACATGGATGATTGAAAATGGGAGGCATCCAATTTTCCCGCCTTGTCAAACGGGATGTACGATGCCTCAATCGCCATCGGGATATCATTTGCCAGCCGGACGCGGATGATTTTATGAAGCGTTGCCGGATAGCCGCACCCCAGGATAGAAGATAATTCTTCCGTCGCCTGAATCAGCTGGTATTCGGCAAGTCTGCTCCCCGGCTTCATGCCCCGGCTTCTCATATCTTCGGTGAAGCTTGTCAGCCCTTGAAGCGGCTGTTCCATCTTCAGTTTGCTGACGAACGTTCCCCGGCCTTTCTGTCTGTATAAAAATCCTTCATTCACCAAATTGGAAAGCGCCTGGCGCACCGTCATGCGGCTGATGCCGAATTGTTCGGCGTATTCCCGCTCCGACGGAAGCAGCGCATCCGCTTTCAGCTCGCCGTTTTTGATTTGTGTTTTTAATTGTTCCATAATCTGAAAGTAAATCGGAATCGGAGATTGTTTATCAATCTGCATAGGTCAAATCCTTTCAATCGCCGCCCGCAGCCTTTTCATCAATCAAGACCGTCACATCCGGATGCGCGTGCAGGGCGGAGGCGGGGAATGCTTCGCTGACGCGCCCGTCCAGA
The DNA here is from genome assembly GCF_057196865.1 of Bacillus sp. SYZHCR11. NCBI lineage: Bacteria > Bacillati > Bacillota > Bacilli > Caryophanales > Bacillaceae > Bacillus > Bacillus sp. SYZHCR11. The sequence goes on along the minus strand of NZ_JBXUND010000002.1, from coordinate 406,581 downwards.
AGCTGCTTCACCGCTTGGGCCTTGCTTTTTCCGGATGCCATGATCAGAATCCGTTTGCCGGACAAAATCGTCCCGATCCCCATTGTCAGGGCTTTTTCAGGGACTTGATCAATTGACGGAAAGTACCGCGCATTCGCCTGTCTTGTCTCTTCATTCAGCTCAACAACATGGGTTCGGGATTCAAATGGCGTCCCGGGTTCATTAAAGCCGATATGGCCGTTGTGTCCGATGCCTAAAAGCTGTATATCCGCTCCGCCGAGTGTTTGAATCAATCGGTCATAGCGCCCGCATTCGGCATCAAGATCGTCTGCCCGTCCGTCAGGGAGAAAGTGGCGGTCCTTTCGGCTGTCGATATGTGCAAAAAAATGTGTATTCATATAATAATGATAGCTGTTTTTGTCCTCGGGAGAAAGCCCGGCGTATTCATCAAGGTTGATCGTCGTGACATTCCGGAACGACAAGCCTTCTGAGCGGTGCATCCGCACAAGTTCTTTGTATACGCCTTCAGGAGTGCCTCCCGTCGCAAGGCCGAGAACGGCATCCGGCTTTTGTTTCACTGTTTCAGCGATAATCGCTGCGGCTTTTTCACTTAATTCTTCATAATGTCTGCATGTGATAACGTTCATGTCCAATCAGCCTCCCTTGAGATATATGCGGTGTTTCCGCGGCAAATCGTGGCCAGCACGCCGCACTGTCCGTCCGTCAGAACAACGTCGGCGTCTTTTCCTTCGGCGATGCTTCCTTTACGGTCGAATATGCCGAGGCGGCGGGCCGCATTTGCCGATGTCATATTTGCTATATCCGGCCATGAGCAGTTTGTAAACCTGCGCATGAGCGCCGCGCCTTCATTCATTTTTAAAATGGAACCGGCCAGCGTCCCGTCAGAGAGAAGCGCCGTGTCCCCGCGAACGGTGACTTTTTGTCCGCCGAATTCGTATTCTCCGTCCTTAAGCCCTTTTGCCCGCATGGAGTCTGTAATCATGATCAGGTTTTGGCTTCCTTTCGCCAAATAGGCAAGCTTAACAGCCAGAGGATGAGAATGAATGCCGTCAGTGATCAGCTCCGCCGTGATGCGGCCGCAGGCGAGAGCCGTACCGATGCCCCCCGGCTCACGGTGATGAAAGGAGCTCATGGCGTTAAAGAGGTGCGTCATATGCACCGCCCCGGCATCCGCCGCTTTTTGTAAAAGCTCGGCTCCTGCGTCTGTGTGTCCCATTGAGGGGATGATGTTTTGGTTTTTTAAATAACGGATCAGGCTGAAATCAGGATCTTCTTCCGGCGCAAGCGTCACGATTTTGATCAGCCCTCCCGAGAGCCGCTCCCATTTCTGAAAGAGCCCGGCATCAGCAGGAGTAATCCATTGTTTCGGCTGTGCTCCCGCCTTTTTCGGAGAGACAAACGGTCCTTCTAAATGAATGCCGATCAACTCAGCGCCTTTTTGGGTCTCCGGTGAGGAATACGCCCATTTTTTGGCGTTGATGAGCGCTTTTTCAATGTTTTCGTGCTGCTGTGTGATCGTTGTCGCTAAAAAAGCGGTTGTTCCTTCTTCGGGCAGCCGGGCGGACAGTGTATCAAGAGCCGCAACATCGGCATCCATCGTATCCGCGCCGTATCCGCCGTGAATATGGATATCAATCATTCCGGGAAGCGCATACGAGCCCTCGGGCGCCTTCCATTCCTTCTCATACGTTTCTTGCGGCCTTGTTTTTCCCGCGTAAGAAATGATGCCGTCCTTTATACCGAGAAAACCGTTTCGGATGATTTCTTTTTCTGTTACGATGTCCGCACCGCTGATTAACAAGCTTTCAGCCACTTTAAAACACGCCTTTCTGGTTAGTTGTTAGTTTTATTTTACTCCTTTTCAGACTAGTTATCTAGACCAGTTATGCCGGAATTGTATAAATCTGTTTTGGTTCAGACGGTAAAGTGATAAAATATAACTGTTCAAAGCTCGGAACATCCCAGAACAGGAGGAACATATCTTGGCAAAGGTTCGGACCAAAGACGTAATGGAACAGTTCCATTTAGAATTGATCAGCGGAGAAGAAGGGATTAACCGCCCGATTACGATGAGTGATTTATCACGGCCCGGTATTGAAATCGCCGGTTATTTTACATATTACCCGAGAGAACGGGTGCAGCTTTTAGGAAAAACGGAGCTGTCATTTTTCGATCAGCTTCCCGAGGAAGATAAGAAACAGCGGATGAAATCGCTGTGCACCGATGTGACGCCGGCTATCATACTTTCCAGAGATATGCCGATCCCGCCGGAGCTTGTAGAAGCTTCCGAGCAAAACGGCGTGCCTGTGCTCAGATCCCCTCTGAAAACAACCAGGCTGTCAAGCAGGCTGACGAATTTTCTTGAAAGCCGTCTCGCGCCGACAACGGCCATTCACGGCGTGCTTGTGGATATATACGGCGTCGGCGTGCTCATTACGGGAAAAAGCGGCGTCGGTAAAAGTGAAACGGCGCTGGAGCTTGTCAAACGAGGCCATCGTCTTGTCGCGGATGACTGCGTTGAAATCCGGCAGGAGGATCAGGATACCCTTGTCGGGAACGCGCCTGATCTGATTGAGCATCTGCTCGAAATCAGGGGGCTCGGCATTATAAATGTCATGACGCTGTTCGGGGCGGGCGCCGTCAGAAGCAATAAAAGAATTACAATCGTCATGGACCTTGAGCTTTGGGAGCAAGGAAAGCAATACGATCGTCTCGGACTTGAAGAAGAAAAAATGAAAATCATTGATACGGAAATTACAAAACTGACCATTCCCGTCCGCCCGGGGCGGAATCTCGCCGTTATTATCGAAGTTGCTGCGATGAACTTCAGATTGAAGCGGATGGGCTTAAATGCTGCCGAACAATTCACGAATAAGCTGGCGGATGTCATTGAGGACGGCGAACAAGACGAATAGGAGTTGGCAATAATATGAATGAAGCTGGAACACCGATCAATCCGATTGCCTTGCAGCTCGGGCCTTTATCCGTGCACTGGTACGGCATCATTATCGGCGCGGGCGCGTTAATAGGGCTTTGGATGGCCATGAGGGAGAGTGAAAAGCGGGGGCTGAAAAAGGACATTTTTATTGATCTTGTTCTTTTCGCCATCCCGATCGCAATCATTTGCGCAAGGGCATATTATGTGCTTTTCGAGTGGAGCTATTACTCGGAACACCCCGGGGAAATCATTAAAACTTGGAAAGGCGGCATTGCGATTCACGGCGGATTAATCGGCGCGATCGCAACGGGAATTGTCTTTTCAAAAGTAAGAGGCATCTCATTCTGGAAGCTGGCGGATATTGCCGCGCCGAGTATTCTGCTCGGACAGGCCATCGGACGCTGGGGGAACTTTATCAACCAGGAGGCTCACGGTGGAGCGGTCAGCCGGTCATTTTTGGAAAGTCTGCATCTTCCGGATTTCATCATTAATCAGATGTACATAGACGGACAATATTATCACCCGACGTTTTTGTATGAATCGCTGTGGAGTTTTGCGGGCGTCGTGATTCTGCTTCTGCTCCGCCGCGTGAACCTGCGCAGGGGCAATCTGTTTTTGACGTATGTGATCTGGTATTCAATCGGCAGATACTTTATTGAGGGAATGCGGACGGACAGCCTGATGCTTACGAGCCAGCTTCGGATCGCGCAGGTCATTTCCATTGTGCTGATTGTACTTGCGATTATTTTAATGATTTTCAGACGCATGAAGGGGTATGCCGATAAGCGGTATGCTGACACGGACTGACGACTGAAATCGGAAAGGACATAAGATGACTGATAAACATGTAACCGCCATTTTATTCGATCTCGACGGCACGCTGATTGACACGAATGAACTGATTATCGCTTCTTACCTTCATACGCTTGATCATTATTGCCCGGGGCAGTTTAAAAGGGAAGATGTGCTTCCGTTTATCGGCCCGCCTCTGTACGAAACGTTTTCAGGCATTAATGCCGAAAAGTGCGATGAGATGATCAGCATGTACAGAGCATTCAACCATGAAAAGCACGATGAGCTCGTCACGGAGTACGAAATGGTTTATGAAACGCTGGATGAATTGAAAAAAGCGGGCTATCAGCTTGGTATTGTCACTACTAAGCTGAGGGATACAGTCAATATGGGATTGAAGCTGACAGGCATCGGGGCGTTTTTCGATACTGTCGTCACGCTTGATGATGTAAAGCACCCGAAGCCTGACCCCGAGCCTGTGCGGCTTGCGCTCAGCCGGCTTGGGTGCGATCCGTCGGAAGCCATCATGGTCGGTGACAATTATCACGATGTCATGGCGGGAAAAAACGCCGGCACGAAAACTGCCGGCGTCGCGTGGACGATTAAAGGCGCACAGACGCTTTCCGCCTATGAACCCGATTATATGCTCGAGAAAATGAGTGATTTATTGCACATCACCGGAGTGAAGTAACCCGTGAGAAAAACAGACCGCCATCCGGTTGCAGGTGCAAATTCATTGTGGCATGTTTATCAGACGGTTCCCTTCCTGAAGGTGATGAAAAATTTCATCATCATTCAGATTGCAAGGTATACGCCGTTTTTAAGCGTGAAAAACTGGCTGTACCGAACCTTTTTGAAAATGAATGTCGGAAAACAGACGTCATTCGCGCTGAGGGTGATGCCGGATATCATGTTTCCCGAAAAAATCACTGTCGGAAAAAACAGCATTATCGGCTACAATACGACGATTTTGGCTCATGAATATTTAATACATGAGTACCGGACCGGTTTTGTCACAATCGGTGACGAGGTGATGATCGGGGCAAACACAACCATTCTGCCCGGCGTCACCATCGGGAGCGGAGCCGTTGTATCAGCCGGCACGCTGGTGCACAAAGATGTCCCGGCCGGGGCGTTTGTCGGAGGAAATCCGATGCAGGTGATTTATACGCACGAAGAAATGAAAAAACGAATGGAAAACCCCGCAGATTAACGTCAGCGGGGTTTTTTTATGACTTGATCACAATGGCCTGGCTGCCCATCTGCTTCCAGGCTTTTTCAAAGTCAGACCGGTCTGTTTTTCTGTTTTTATAGCCGTAAGGATCATTAACGTAAACATAATCGTGATCATAACCGGTTACGGCTACGCTATGCATGCTGAACGTAATGTCGATCTTTCCGTTCGGCGTATCCCAAGTCTGCATATGATCAACCGGCTTAAAGGATGTGGTGGTAATCACCCAGACCGGCCGCCCTTTTTCAAGCTGGCGGTACACTGAAGAAATGTCTTTTCCCGTAAGATCGTATACTTTGTTTCCCGCATATTCTTTGGCAAGTTTATCAATCGGCTCATGATAAACGCCTAAACCCGGGCCGTTTTCCATATCTCCGGCAAATCCTTCATTCGGATCTCCCTTCAGCCCGCTGCTGTATGTGAGCGGAACTTTATTGATTTTATCCGCCAATGTATTTTTTGACACATGATATCCGGCATTGTTCAAAATCATGGCAAGGCTGGTCACCTCACAGCCATTGTACAGTCTGGGAGTATCCATCTGTCTGTACAGAACGACATTCAGCGGTGACGCGCTCCCTTTTAACGGTGTTTTCTCATCAGGCTCGTCGGACTGCTGATTGAAAAAATTTAAATGAATATCGTTTGTATAGATGTTATATCCCAGATAGACAAGGATGGCTGTCAGAATCAGCACACATAATGTTCCAAGCGTCTTCATTATCAATTATTCTCCCTTGTTTCTGATGAAGCTGTTCTATGTATTATAGCACTTCTGCTCAATATGATTCGATCGTTCCGATATGTTTACAGGTTTGTTCATTCTTTAGCCATGTTTATGGAAAAGAATAGGCGGACATTGGGCGTTGCAATCCATTCTTTTATCTGCTAACATATTATCATATTAGCGAACTAAAGGATTCGGAATTTTCCTTCAGACAAAGCGGAGGTGTAAAAGGCAAATGTTTATGTTTGAGAAACCGCATGGCATGAGAGATACGCTGCCCGGTTTATACGAAGCCAAGAAAAAAGTCCGTTCCACACTGACGGATTTAATTGATAAATGGGGTTATCAGTTTATGGAGACGCCGACCCTAGAATTCTATGAAACAGTAGGCGTCCAGTCAGCCATTGAAGAACAGCAGCTGTTTAAGCTTCTCGATCAGGACGGAAAAACGCTTGTGCTTCGGCCTGACATGACCGGACCGATTGCCAGGGTGGCGGCATCTAAGCTGCACAAACACAATCATCCGCTCAGAGCGGGGTACGCGGCAAGCGTCTATCGCGCTCAGGAGCGGGAAGGCGGACGTCCGGCCGAATTCGAACAGGTCGGCGCGGAGCTGATCGGCGACGGATCAACAAGCGCGGACGCCGAGGTGATTGCGCTGGCGGCCGGCGCTTTGAAAAACGCGGGATTGCAACGGTTTAAAATCGCGATCGGCCATGCCGGACTCGCTGATGAGCTGTTTGTCGAGGTTTTGGGTAATGCCGAGCGGGCGGATGTTCTGCGGCGCTTTCTCTTTGAAAAGAATTACGTGGGATACAGGGAACATGTCAAATCGCTTCCGCTTTCTTCAATAGACAAAAGCCGGCTGCTCGCACTTTTGGAATTGCGAGGCGGGAAAGAGATTTGCGCCAAAGCGGAGGAGATCATCGGAATCTCCGGACAAAGCTTAATTCAGGAGCTGGAAGACCTGTGGGACATTCTTGAGGATTACGGATGTGCCGAGCATATTCGCCTTGATCTGAATATGGTAAGCCATATGAGTTATTACACGGGAATTTTATTCGAAGTGTACGCGGCAAATGTCGGTTTCGTCATCGGAAGCGGCGGACGCTATAACAATCTCCTCGGCCATTTCGGCAGTCCCGCTCCTGCCACGGGCTTCGGGCTCCGTATCGACAGGCTGATTGAAGCGCTCGGCATTCAGGAAGAAACAAGTGAAGCGGACGCCGTGATTTTCAGCAAGGAGCAGCGGGCCCAGGCTATTTTATTCGCGGAGGAAGAAAGGGCGAGAGGCAGAAAAGTCGTCCTGCAGGATCTGGCGGGCATTGAAAATATCGATCACATGACAAAATCATTCGCAAACGTCACATACTTTATCGGTGCCAGAAAGGAAGAGAGGAATGGGTAAGGTACTCACAATGGCAATGCCAAAAGGACGGATATTCGAAGAAGCGGCCGGGTTGCTGAGGCAGGCCGGATACAGGCTGCCCGAGGAGTTTGAAGAATCGAGAAAACTGATCATTGACGTTCCTGAAGAAAATCTCCGCTTTATTCTGGCAAAGCCGATGGATGTTACGACTTATGTCGAGCATGGCGTCGCTGATGCCGGTATTGCCGGAAAGGATGTCATGCTTGAGGAAGAGCGTGACGTGTATGAGGTGCTCGATCTGAAAATCAGCAAATGCCATCTCGCCGTTGCGGGGCTTCCCGGGGCGGATTGGAACGGAGTCGCACCGAGGATTGCGACTAAATATCCGAATGTTGCGTCGAGTTATTTCAGAGAGCAGGGCGAGCAGGTGGAAATCATTAAGCTGAACGGCTCCATTGAGCTGGCGCCTTTAATCGGGCTTGCTGACAGAATCGTAGATATCGTATCAACCGGGCGGACATTAAAGGAAAACGGTCTCGTTGAATCAGAACATATTTGTGACATCACATCGCGTTTTATCGTCAATCCGGTCAGCTACCGCATGAAGGATGATGTAATCGACGAAATGGCGGCCAGGCTGGCACGGGTTGTGGAAGGAGAAACGGCAAAATGAACATAACCGCAGTAAAAAGAAGCGAGCGGTTTTCACTGAAGCGTTCCATCGACAGCGGAACCGAAGAGCAGCGGAAAACCGTCAGGGGGATTATTGAAGACGTCAGACAAAACGGTGACAAAGCCGTTTTGGCCTATACAAAAACATTTGACGGCATCAGCCTGAACCAAATGGCCGTGAGCGCAGAGGAAATCACCGAGGCATACCGTCTGCTTGATGATCAGCTGCTGGAAGTGATCAGACAGGCGATTGCCAATATTAAAAAATATCACGAGCGCCAGCTGCAATCCTCTTGGTTTTACCATCGCAAAGACGGCTCGATGCTCGGACAGAAAATAACGGCGCTCGATTCCGCGGGCGTATACGTGCCGGGCGGGACGGCCGCTTATCCGTCTTCCGTTTTAATGAATGTCATCCCCGCGCTCGCTGCGGGAGTGGAACGGATCGTTCTCGTCAGTCCTCCGGGAAAAGACGGCCGCCTTTCGCCGGGCGTTCTGGCGGCGGCCTCTGAGCTCGGCATAAAAGAAATTTACAAAGCGGGAGGCGCGCAGGCGATTGCCGCGCTCGCTTACGGAACGGAAACGATACAGCCTGTTGATAAGATCACGGGCCCCGGAAATATATTTGTAGCACTCGCGAAGCGCGAAGTCTTCGGCGTTGTGGATATTGACATGATTGCCGGGCCAAGTGAAATCGTGGTCCTGGCAGACGATACGGCGGTGCCCAAAGAAGTCGCCGCTGACCTGCTTTCACAGGCCGAACACGATATGCTCAGTTCAAGCGTGCTTGTCACCGATTCACAGAAGCTTGCCGAAGCGGTATCAGATGAGGTGAATAAACAGCTTCAGACCCTGCCGCGCAAAGAAATAGCCGAAGCGTCGATCAGGGATCACGGCCGCATTTATATTACGGAATCGATGGAAGATGCGGTGGACACGGTGAATGAGCTGGCGCCCGAGCATTTAGAAATCATGACGCATTCGCCGGAGGCTTTGCTTGGAAGCATCAGACACGCGGGGGCGATTTTCTTAGGACGATACAGCGCTGAACCGGTCGGCGATTATTTTGCCGGACCGAATCACGTTTTGCCGACAAACGGAACGGCGCGGTTTTCAAGCCCGCTGAATGTAACAGATTTTCAAAAGAAATCGAGCATCATCTCTTACAGCCGGAAGGCATTTGAAACGCACGCGGACAGCATTTCCGCCTTCGCGAGACTGGAAGGGCTTGAAGCGCACGCAAGATCGATTGAAGCGAGAAACGGAGGAATGACCGATGAGAAAAGCGGAACGCGCCAGAACAACAAATGAGACGGATATAAGGCTGGCTTTCGAAATAGACGGAGAAGGAAAAGCCGACATCAGCACGGATGTGCCGTTTATGACTCATATGCTTGATTTGTTCACAAAGCACGGGCAATTCAATTTAACGGTTGACGCAAAAGGCGATACGGAGATAGATGATCACCATACGACTGAAGATATCGGCATCTGTTTAGGGCAGGCTTTTTTGGAGGCGCTCGGTGATAAAAAAGGGATCAAACGGTACGGATCAGCGCTTGTGCCCATGGACGAAGCGCTCGCCCAAGTCGCCGTAGACCTGAGCAACCGGCCGCACCTTGAGATGCGCGCTGCATTTCCGCAAGCGAAAGTCGGAACGTTTGATACCGAGCTGGTACATGAATTCCTATGGAAACTGGCGCTCGAAGCGAGAATGAATCTGCACGTCATCGTTCATTACGGCACGAATACCCATCATATGATAGAAGCCGTATTTAAGGCGCTTGGCAGAGCGCTTGATGAAGCGTCATCCATTGATCCGCGCGTCAAGGGTGTGCCGTCTACGAAAGGAATGCTGTAAATGATCGGTGTAATTGATTACGGTATGGGCAATTTATTCAGCGTGTCGAAAGCGCTGGAACGCGTCGGCGTCCCGTATGTCGTATCAGACCGGCCGGAAGAGCTTGAAAAAGCGGATGCTTTTATTCTTCCAGGTGTCGGATCATTCAGTGACGCCATGGACAATTTACGCAGCACGAAGCTTGATCAATTCATACACCGTATGGTTGACGAGGGTAAGCTGCTCCTCGGCATCTGCCTCGGCATGCAGCTCATTTTCGAAGAAAGCACCGAAAACGGCTCTGCAAAAGGACTTGGTTTATTAGCCGGAAAAGCTGTGAGACTCAAAGACAGAGATGCCGAAGGAAACAAGCTGAAGGTGCCGCATATGGGCTGGAACCGGCTGACGTTTCACCAAACGTCTCCTTTGCTTTCGGAAGCGGAAGAAGGCTTCGTTTACTTTGTCCATTCCTATTATATAGACGGGATGGAAGACGGCGATCTTCTGGCAAGCGCTGAGTACGGCGTTCGTGTTCCGGCTGTCGTCGGGAAACGCAATATCTTCGGTGCACAGTTTCACCCAGAAAAAAGCGGTACAGCCGGAATGGCGATCTTAACACAATTTACAAAAATGGCAGCGGAACAGAAGGTGAAGAAATGAACGCTTTTACATTATATCCGGCAATCGATATGAGAAACGGCAAATGCGTCCGCCTCATCCAAGGCGATTACGGCAAGGAAACGATATACGGTGACTCTCCTTTAGACATGGCGGCGCAATTTGCACAAGAAGGCGCCGAATGGATTCATCTCGTGGACCTTGACGGCGCGAAAGCAGGCAGGAAAGTAAACGACAGGCATGTTCTTGACATTGCGCGGCAGCTTGATGTCAAAGTCGAGATCGGCGGCGGTATCCGTTCTGAAGCGGATGTGTACGGTTATTTATCACAAGGCGTTGATCGCGTCATTCTCGGCAGCTCGGCCGTTTCCGATCCGGCATTTGTGAAGAGCATGCTGAAACAATACGGCGGCAAAATCGCGATCGGCCTTGATGCAAGAAACGGTTATGTCTCGACGGAAGGCTGGCTGGAAACATCCTCGGTAAGGGCGGCCGATCTGGGCCGTGAATTGGCGGCCGAAGGAGCGGAAACCTTCATTTTCACGGATATTGCAACTGACGGCATGCTGTCAGGACCGAACATCGACAGCACCGTTCAGCTCGCAAAAGCAACGGGAAAAGACGTCATTGCTTCAGGCGGAGTCAGCTCAGTCGCCGATCTCAAAGCACTGGCCCGCTTCAAAGACGCCGGCGTATCGGGAGCGATTATCGGAAAAGCACTGTATACAAAACAATTTTCATTGGCTGAAGCGCTCAGCGGGGTGAAGGACGCATGATCACGAAACGAATCATTCCGTGTCTCGATGTGAAAGAAGGACGCGTCGTCAAGGGCATTCAATTTCTCGGGCTGAAAGATGCGGGCGATCCTGTCGAGCTGGCCGAAGCCTACGACAGGGAGGGCGCTGACGAACTTGTTTTTCTCGACATTTCCGCCTCTCACGAAGGCCGCAAGACGATGACAGACGTCGTAGAACAAGTTGCGGCAAAACTGGCGATTCCGTTTACGGTCGGCGGCGGAATCAATCAATTAAGCGATATGAAACGAATGCTTCGCGCCGGCGCTGACAAGGTATCCGTTAATACAGCGGCCGTTCTCCGTCCCGAGCTGATTACGGAAGGAGCTGAGTTTTTCGGCTCGCAATGCATCGTAGCGGCGATTGATGCAAAGTATGACGAAGATTCGGATTGCTATAAAGTGTACACGCACGGCGGCAGACAGAAAACCGAGCGGGAAGTCACGGCCTGGGCAAAAGAAGCCGTCAGCCGGGGAGCGGGTGAAATCCTGCTGACAAGCATGGACGCAGACGGTGAGAAAACAGGCTTTAATCATACGCTCACACAGCTTGTCTCACGTGCCGTCCCGGTGCCCGTCATTGCGTCAGGGGGAGCCGGCAGCGCGCGCCATATGCTTGAAGCCTTCACAGTCGGTGAAGCGGACGCCGCGCTTGCAGCTTCTATTTTCCATTACAAAGAGACATCTATAAAAGAAGTGAAAGATTATATGAAGAAACACGGGGTGAATGTGAGATGAAACAGGCAGATGAACTGCGGTTTGACGAGGCCGGACTGATACCCGCCATCATACAGGATGCGGCAAGCAAAGAAGTGCTGACACTGGCTTATATGAACCGAGAATCCTATGAAAAAACGATAGAAACGAAAGAAACCTGGTTTTACAGCCGTTCACGCGGGGAGCTGTGGCATAAAGGAGCGACATCGGGGAATACCCAAAAGGTGAAAGCCATCCGTTATGATTGCGATCAAGATGCCCTTGTCGTGCTTGCGGAGCCCTCAGGACCCGCATGCCATAAGGGAAGCTACAGCTGTTTTTCCACGGAAAAAGCAGACGCGCAGGATCGTTTCGGCATCTTAAATGAACTGGAAAGCGTGATCGCCAAACGGCAGGCGGAGATGCCTGACGGAGCCTACACAACGTACCTGTTTCGGGAAGGCGTCGATAAAATCCTCAAAAAAGTCGGCGAGGAAGCCGCAGAGGTTATTATCGCCGCAAAAAACCGCGACCATGAAGAATTAAAATGGGAAGCGGCGGATTTGCTGTATCATTTGCTCGTTCTTCTGCGTGAGCAGTCGCTTCCTTTGGATGACGTGCTTGACGTCCTTGCGAAACGCCATTCAGCATCTGAGTAAAAACAAACCTCACGGAGAGATCCGTGAGGTTTTTATTCTGTCAAACTTAAACATTCAATAAAATATTCCTTATTTCCGCAACCGAAGGCAGATGAATTTGATAATATTGACTAATAGAGTTTATTTTGGTTTTTATCAAAAATATACGTTTTGTTCATATTCCGTTCATGCACATCCGTTATAGTATAAACAGTGATATAGGAGGAAAACATATGCCGAATAAACAACCAAAACCAAAAGGGAAATTCAACTCATTCTTTTCATTAGTCAAAAAAACAAAACCATCATACGGTATGCTGGCCTTCGCGCTGTCTCTCAGTATTGTGACAACGCTCGTCAGCCTGCTGATTCCGCTGTTGACAAAGCAGCTCGTTGACGGCTTTTCCGTGTCGTCGCTGTCAGGCGTGCAAATCGGAATCATCGCAGCCGTGTTTATCGTACAGGCCGCATTAAGCGCCTACGCCACCTACGCCCTGAACTACAGCGGCCAGAAAATCATCTCGGGACTGCGTGATTTGTTGTGGCAGAAATTAATTAAACTGCCCGTCTCTTATTTTGACAAAAACGCCACGGGAGAAACGATCAGCCGTGTCACCAATGACACAATGGTGGTAAAAGAGCTGATCACAAACAATATCAGCGGATTTATTACCGGAATCATTTCCGTTATCGGGTCACTGACGATCTTATTTTTCATGAACTGGAAGCTCACATTGCTCGTGCTGATCGTCGTTCCGCTGGCTGCGGTGATTTTAGTGCCGATCGGCCGGAAAATGTTTAAAATTTCTCGGGAAACACAGGATGAAACGGCGAGATTCACAGGATTATTAAACCACATCCTCCCGGAAATCAGGCTTGTAAAAGCGTCAAACGCTGAAGAAGCGGAATACGGACGCGGAAAAGCAGGCATCATGGCGCTCTTTAAACTCGGGCTGCGTGAAGCGAAGGTGCAGTCGCTCGTAGGCCCGCTTATTACACTTGTATTAATGGCGGCGCTGGTCGCTGTCATCGGGTACGGCGGGATGCAGGTGTCATCCGGTGAATTGACAGCCGGCGCACTCGTTGCCTTTATCCTGTATTTGTTTCAGATCATTATGCCGATGGGCCAGATCACTTCATTTTTCACACAGCTTCAAAAATCCGTCGGCGCAACGGAACGGATGATTCATATTCTTGCAGAAAAAGAAGAAGATATCCAAACCGGAAAAGCCATTGAAAACGCAGATCAGCCGATTAAGCTCGAACAAGTCTCATTCGGCTACAAAACAGATCAAACCATCTTAAAAGACATTACGGCTACGATTGAGGCCGGCAAAGTCACCGCGATCGTCGGACCGAGCGGCGGCGGGAAAACAACGTTATTTAAGCTGCTTGAACGATTCTACAACCCGACTGCGGGCAGCATCCTGCTCGGAAATGAACCGATTGATGCGTATTCCCTTGAGTCATGGCGGGAGCATATCGGCTACGTGTCGCAAGAAAGCCCGTTAATGTCAGGCACCATCCGCGACAATATCTGCTACGGATTAAAACGCGAGGTGACCGATGAGGAACTGAGGCAAGCGGCTGACATGGCCTACGCCCTGCAATTTATTGAAGACTTACCGAAGAAATTTGAAACAGAGGTCGGTGAGCGGGGAATTATGCTGTCAGGCGGACAGCGCCAGCGCATCGCCATTGCCAGAGCGCTCCTTCGCAACCCGAGCATTCTGATGCTTGATGAAGCGACATCAAGTCTGGACAGCCAATCTGAAAAATGGGTGCAGCAGGCGCTGGAAGTTCTAATGGAAGGCCGCACCACGATCGTGATCGCCCATCGTTTATCCACGGTTGTGGATGCAGATCAGCTTCTCTTTGTCGAACAGGGTGAAATCACCGGACGGGGCACACACCATGAATTAATGGCATCCCATTCGCTGTACCGCGATTTTGCGGAGCAGCAGCTGAAGCTGAATGCCGACTTAGAAAACAAAGCTGTGTAAAGCAAGACTTTATGAATAGAAAGCAGCTGAAAAAGCTGCTTTTTATTTTGCAGCCGGAGTTCTCTTCATAGAAAGCGGGGGTTAAATTATGAAAAAACGCACAAAGATTTTTTATTGTCACGCGGCCTTACTGCTCGTATTCATGACTGCCGGGTGTACGGACGGTAACGATGAAGAGCCGAGCCATTCTTCAAGTCCGGCCGGAGAAAGCAGCGGCATCAACAAGGCTGAAACAGCATCAGCGGCAGAAAAAAAAGAACCCGTAAACAAAGGTTCACATCACATCTCTGCGGACAAAAGCCAACCGAACAACATGTCGGCAGATTATTCTCCTCTGCAAATTGAATATGCCCGCATCTGGCTGCAGCTTGGGGAAAATCAGCAGATAGATGAATTGAACGTTCGCCGCATTCCGGCCGGGGCATACGTCAACCCTGACGATCATACGAGCGCCCGCTATCCCGAAGATGTTACGCAGTTAGCAGGCTCCCGGTTAGTCGATGGGTCAGTCACTTACAGCAGCGATGGTGACGGTACCATTCAGGTATACAATGTTCCTTTGCGCTGGGAGTCTCGTGAAGATACTGATCAAGGCGTAATGAAAGAAGTGACGGAGGAAATGATCCGCCATACAAAAAAAGTGTCTGTCGATACAGGAGACAATGAAAAAATAAGACGGTTAATAGACATCATGTCGATTCATTAAAAGAAGACAGGCAAAAAAGCAGAAGGAGGGATTTTTATGGCTGTCATATTGGTTGCGGATGACGACCGCCATATCCGTGAGCTTGTCCGACTCATGATGGAGCAGAGCGGCTTTGACGTCGCAGAAGCGGAAGACGGGGAAGCGGCGGTGCGGCTGATCGAATCAGCACCTATTGATCTCATCATACTGGATGTGATGATGCCGAAAATGGACGGGTTTGAAGTCAGTGAAGCCGTCCGCAGCTTTACGGACATTCCGATTTTGATGCTGACGGCAAAAGGCGAAACGCTGGACAAAGTGCAAGGTTTTACTTCCGGAGCGGATGATTATCTCGTCAAACCGTTTGAGCCGCTTGAGCTGGAAGCAAGGGTCAAAGCATTGCTGAAACGGTACCGGATCACCGCTGAAAAACTGCTGACCATCGGAAATGTCACATTAGATAAGCAATCCCGCACCGTAACGCGCGGCGGCGGAGCGGGATTGACGCTGCCCCGGCGTGAATTTGAGCTTTTATTTAAGCTCGCCGGTTATCCGAATAAGACGTTTTCAAGAGAACAATTAATAGAAGATATTTGGGGCTTTGATTATGAAGGTGACGAGCGGACGGTTGATGTTCATGTTAAAAGGCTGAGGGAACGGTTTCCGGAAAAGGACTATCCGTTTGCCATCCATACGGTGCGGGGGCTCGGGTATCGGTTTGTGGTGACAGAATGAAACGGATCTTCAGAACGGCTGGAAAAATCATCATCCTTCTCACCGTCACCGCATTCTTATGGCTGGCGGCTCATCTGATCGTTCAGGGATTCGGTCTCATATGGCCGATTTTGCTTGTGCCGTACGCCGAGCAGATTCTGACGCTCTGGCTTGTTTTCGGCCTGCTGTTTATAACGATGTTTATCTTTTCAAAGTCAGCACGTGAAAGACATCATGCGATCTGGGATTCGCTGACCGCCACGATCAAGCAAATGTCGAGCGGCAACTTCACAGCGGCCGCCTCCAGGAAAATGGAGAAGATTGAACGGGACCACCCCGTGACGAAATTGGCTGATGAACTGTCGACACTCGCCGCGGAACTGAGTGAAATGGAAAAGCTGAAACAAGAATTTATTTCGAACGTTTCCCATGAAATCCAAACCCCGCTTACTTCATTAAAGGGCTACGCGCACCTCCTGAAAAAACCGGATTTATCATATGAGGAGCGGGGGCGCTATTTACACATCATCGAGACAGAAACAGAACGATTATCAAAAATCAGTGAAAATCTGCTGAAGCTCACTGCGCTTGAACGCCAAACCGAACCGATACAAAAAAAACCGTTCCGCATTGACAAACAGCTGCGGCGCACCATATTGACCTGTGAGCCTGAATGGTCCGCCAAACAGATTGAGTTTCTCATTGATTTACAGGAGTCGTATGTGTACGGAGATGAAGCGCTGCTCAGCCAAGTATGGATGAATCTGATTCACAATGCCGTGAAATTTACCGGTGAAGGCGGCAGCATTTCCGTTAAAATTGTTGATCTGCCGGGAGCGGCGGCTGTCGAAATCGCCGACGACGGAATCGGAATGGAGCCTGAACAGGCGGAGCGGGTATTTGAACGGTTTTATAAAGCGGATAAGGCGAGAAACGCAGGGGGAAGCGGGCTCGG
Organism: Bacillus sp. SYZHCR11; assembly: GCF_057196865.1. Classification (NCBI taxonomy): domain Bacteria; kingdom Bacillati; phylum Bacillota; class Bacilli; order Caryophanales; family Bacillaceae; genus Bacillus; species Bacillus sp. SYZHCR11. The sequence goes on along the minus strand of NZ_JBXUND010000002.1, from coordinate 389,907 downwards.
CCTGTCCATCGCCCAAAAAATCGCAGAGCTGCACGGCGGTTCGATAGAGGTTGAGAGCAAGCGCGGCGAAGGAACCCTTTTCCGCGTCATTCTTCCAGCCGAGCCTCGTGAAAAAAACAGCTAAAATCTGGTCGAACCAGCCAGTAAAAAACGAAGCCGATCCTGTCTTTTGAACTATTGAGGCGAAACCGTTTTATGGTATACTACTGACGGTAATACGTATAAAACGGAGGATATTTGTGGGAAAACACACTTCTGAACAGAAAAAGCACGCGCAAATTGTCCAGCTGCTTCAGGATGGACAATATTTTTTTCATAAAGGCTTAAAAGCATATAAAGAGCGGAATTTAAAACGGGCCAGCAAACTGATTCAGCGGGCCGTCCATCTCGAGCCGAATGATTCCGAAATGCTGTCACGGCTGGCCGTCATTTATTCTGAAATGGGCCACTACCAGCAGTCAAATGAGCTGTTCGACTTTATTTTGGTGAACCTGAAAGAAGAAATGCCCGAGTGTCATTATTTTAAAGCGAATAATTTCGCGCATTTGGGGCTCTTTCAGGAAGCATACAAAGAAGCGGCGGCTTATTCAGATGCCGATCCGGACGGGGAATTCAGCGAAGAGATTGAAAATCTGATGGAGCTTTTGGATTTCGGCGAAGCGGGTGAAAACGAATCACTCTATGACCAGGATGAGCTGCTGATCAGGCAGGACCGGGCAAAAACGCTTCTTGAGAGCGGCCAGCTTCATGAAGCGGTTGTCATGCTTGAAGAGATTACGGCCGATTACCCCGAGCTTTGGTCTGCATACAACAACCTGGCGCTCGCTTACTTTTACTCAGGCAATGTTACAAAAGCGAAACAGACGGTATTCGAAGTGCTTGAGAAAAATGAAGGCAATCTCCATGCCCTGTGCAACCTCCTTGTATTCTGCTATTACGAGAGGGAAGATGAAAAAGTCGGAGAATTGAGCGGAAAACTCGCCAACGTGTATCCGATTTTATTCGAACAGCGCTATAAGCTGGGGGCGACGCTTGCGCTTGTCGGCAGACATGATCTCGGTTATAAATGGCTCCGTTCTCTTTACAAAAGCGGGTTCGAAGGCGACGAAACGTTTTATTACTGGCTTGCCGCCTCAGCCTACGGGACAGGCCGCACAGAATTTGCAGAAACCATTTGGAAGAAGGCCGAAGCCGAATTTCCCGAATCAGACCGGCCCGCGCCTTGGGCGGAGCGGCAGGAATCGCTGCCTGCTTCACTGGAACAGCGGCTTGCCGCCTATTATATCAGCAGCGCTGAAGGAGAGCGGAACCAGCTTGAAAAAGTTCTGACGGCAAAACGCGCCGTTTCACCGTTTGAACAAGATTTCGTCAGACTGCTGCTTTCCGGTGAAAAAGGCGCTTCAGGCGTCTCCGGTGACGCGCTGTTCACGTATCGGACGGTCAAGCTTCTGGAGAAAGCGGAAGCCGACAGTTTAAAAACTGACGTCATGAGCTGCTGGGTTTTTCACGTCATTCAGCACATCCGCGCCGCCGCTGCCGTACAGAATGAGCGGGCATGGGCCGCAGCCATCGCATACGTATGGAAAGAAGCAAACGGCGAAAAAACGACGAAAAAAGAAACGGCCGCCGTTTACGGTATAACCCCGGCAACCCTTTCGAAATACATCAGACAAATAGATGATATATTAGAATAAAACCGATTCTTTCTATATAAAGAGTCGGTTCTTTTTTTTATCAGAAAGGGGCAAAACAGAACTTTACCGCCGAAAAAAGAGGTATTCATACGTATTTTTTTGCTTTTTGAATCGAAATCAGGCCGTAATCACCGTTTATTTTGCAAAATATGAGATTTGCAATCACATTGAAATATAACTGTAATAAAAATTGTCGAAACATGATGGTATAATGAGTCTCGTACATAAGAGATTAGTTTATTTTACATGTGCTGTATAATCTATACCAATTAACCAGATTCAAAGAATCGTACATAAAAATCATCAGCCTCACGGGCATGTGAGGGAGCGTAACTTTGATGTTCATAATAGAATTCCAAATGAGAACAGGTTTAAAGTAAAAGGGAGGAAAGAAAAAGTGAAAAAGAGTTTATTAACACTTGGTTTGGCTTCCGTCATCGGGACAAGCAGTTTTTTGATCCCGTTTACAAAAACTGCATCGGCGGAAACATTAGACAGCAAAAAAGCGAAAATTGAAAGCAAGCAATCTGAGGTGGCTTCAAGCCTTGAAGCAAAAGAAAGAGAATTGTCCAAGCTTCAGGACAAACAGGCTAAGATTGAAAAAGAATTGAAAGACATTAACGCTAAAGCGTTGGATACAAGCAATAAAATCGAAGATAAAAAAGCTGAAAACGAAAAAACGAAAAAGCAGATCGCTGATTTGAAAAAAGAAATCAAAGAAACAGAAGCGCGTATTGAAAAACGCAATGAAATCCTGAAAAAACGCGTTCGCTCTTTACAGGAAAACGGCGGTTCTCAAGGATACATAGATGTACTTTTAGGGGCGACAAGCTTCGGAGACTTCATTTCCCGTGCGACTGCAGTATCTTCTATCGTTGATGCGGATAAAGACCTGATCAAACAGCAGGAGCAGGATAAAGCGAAACTCGAAGACGCAGAGGCTGAACTTAACGTGAAGCTGAAAAAAGTTCAAGATGATCTTGCGAAACTCGAGTCTATGCAAAAAGATCTGAACAAACAGCTTGATCAGAAAGACAAGCTTTTCGACGAAGCGAAAAACGGTCAGAAAAAAGCGGCTTCCGCTATCTCTGATCTGAAAAAAGAAGCGTCACAGCTTGCAAACCAAAAAGCTGACACTGAAAAAGAACAGAAGCGCATTAAAGCTGAGCAGGCTGCAGCGGCTGCCCTGATCAAAAAACAGGAAGAAGCGCAAAAAGCTTCTGAAGACCAAAACCAAAAAGATGACAGCCAGCCGGCACCGGCGGTTAAAACTGTGAAAAAAGCGGCTGTTTCAACATCATCTGATTCATCTGACAGCTCAAGCAAACCGAAGAGCACTTCAGGCGGATCATCTCATAACAGCGGCGGTTCAGATGATTCTGACGGGGGATCTGTTATTTCAAATTCAGGCGGTATTGAAGGCGCGATCAGCGTAGGATCAAGCCTTGTGGGTCAATCTCCGTATAAATTCGGCGGCGGACGCACTCAATCCGATATTGACAACCGTATCTTTGACTGCTCTTCATTCGTACGCTGGGCTTATGCTAACGCAGGCGTTAATCTCGGACCTGCAAGCGGCACAAACACAGATACATTAATCGGAAGAGGTAAAGCAGTAAGCGCGTCTGACATGAAACGCGGAGACTTAGTATTCTTCAACACGTATAAAACAAACGGCCACGTCGGCATCTACTTAGGTAACGGAACGTTCCTGAACGATAATACATCACACGGTGTATCCATTGATTCTATGAGCAACCCTTACTGGAAGAAAGCATTCAACGGCAATGTAAGACGTGTCGTGCAATAATGAATAAGACAAGGGCCTTCTATCCCGGAAGGCTCTTTCTTTATTTGTATACCCGCTCAGGAGCTCCCTAATCACGGTTTCTCAGAAAAATGAGCAAAAAAATAGCGAATTGCCCTCAGATTTAATAGGATATGGGTAAGGAATACGATTGATGGGGATTCTTAGTCATATAGGGTGCGCCCCATTTCGAAAAGGAGTGAATCATGGTGTCAGAAGAAAAAATTTATGATGTGATCATTATCGGCGCGGGTCCGGCGGGGATGACCGCTGCTGTTTACACATCACGAGCGAACTTATCCACATTAATGATCGAAAGAGGAATTCCGGGCGGCCAGATGGCCAATACGGAGGATGTTGAAAACTATCCGGGTTTTGAAAGCATTCTCGGCCCTGAACTTTCTAATAAAATGTTTGAACATGCGAAAAAATTCGGTGCGGAATATGCGTACGGCGATATTAAAGAAATCGTGGACGGTAAAGAATATAAAACGGTCAAAGCCGGTTCAAAAGAATATAAAGCGCGCGCCATCGTCATTTCTGCCGGAGCGGAATACAAAAAGATCGGCGTTCCCGGCGAAAAAGAACTGGGCGGCCGCGGCGTATCGTACTGCGCGGTTTGTGACGGCGCGTTCTTTAAAAATAAAGAGCTTGTCGTTGTCGGCGGCGGAGACTCCGCCGTTGAAGAAGGCGTCTATCTGACACGCTTCGCTTCAAAAGTCACCATCGTTCACAGACGTGACAAATTGCGTGCGCAAAGCATTCTTCAGGCGCGTGCCTTTGACAATGAGAAAATTGACTTCAAATGGAACAAAACCGTAAAAGAAATCCATGAGGAAAACGGAAAAGTCGGCAGACTTACTCTTGTGGATACCGTGACGGGAGAAGAGGAAGAATTCAAATCTGACGGCGTCTTTATTTATATCGGTATGCTTCCGCTTTCTAAACCGTTCGAAAACTTGGGCATCACAAATGAAGAAGGCTACATTGAAACAAATGCCCAAATGGAGACAAAAGTCCCAGGCATTTTCGCTGCGGGAGACATCCGTGAAAAAACGCTCCGCCAGATCGTAACGGCGACAGGCGACGGAAGTATTGCGGCTCAAAGCGTTCAGCATTATGTGGAAGAGCTTGAGGAAACGCTCAAAACCGTTAAATAATCACTGTAATGTTCAGTTTTTGAATCGTTACTGTGTTTTAATTACGCTGTAACACGGGTGAAATACTGATGTTTTAAGATGAATGTAGTAATTGACCCCCTTTTTAATGAATACACTTTGGCACGGATTCCAGTATCCGTGCCCTTTTTTTGCGATTTTTTGTTTTCTGTCAAATAAAAGAAAAGGATGTCGGTGTCTCTGCATTGTGAGAGACATGCCGAAACGGTATAATGAAGAGACGATGATTTGTTGAGAAGGTTAGGTGACGTACTTGTGCAAAGAGTGACAAATTGTGTGCTGCAGACAGATGATCAGGTTCTCCTTCTCCAAAAGCCGAGACGGGGCTGGTGGGTCGCGCCCGGCGGGAAGATGGAAAGCGGCGAATCCGTCAGAGATTCCGTCATCAGAGAGTACAGAGAAGAGACGGGCATTTATATACTAAATCCGCAGTTAAAAGGCGTGTTTACCTTTATTATTAAGGAACAGGAACAAATCGTGTCAGAGTGGATGATGTTTACTTTCGTCGCCGACTCCTACACGGGGCGGAATGTCGCTGAATCAGAGGAAGGCGTTCTGAAGTGGCATGACGTAAAAGATATCCACAGCCTTCCGATGGCCCCCGGAGACGGGCATATCCTTGATTTTATGATCAAGGGCCAAGGGCTTTTGCACGGCACCTTTACGTATACGCCGGACTTCGAGCTGCTCAGCTATCGTTTAGATCCGCAGCTTATCAAATAAAAGAAAGACCGCAGGGGGGAGAAAGATGAGTATGAATGAAAACCATGATATTCAGCTCGTCATCATTACGGGAATGTCTGGAGCGGGGAAAACCGTCGCCATTCAAAGCTTTGAGGATCTCGGCTATTTTTGCGTCGACAATCTGCCGCCTTCCTTGCTGCCGAAATTTTTGGAGCTGATGAAAGAATCAAGTTCAAAAATGAGCAAGGTTGCGCTTGTCATGGATCTGCGGGGACGTGAATTTTTTGACAGGCTGATTGAGGCGCTGGATGAAATGGCGGAAAATCCGTGGATTACACCGCGCATTCTCTTTTTAGACGCTAAGGATTCCATCCTTGTGACGAGATACAAAGAAACGAGGCGTTCTCACCCGCTGGCCGCTACCGGGCTTCCTCTTGAAGGAATCGCGCTGGAACGCCAGCTGCTTGAAGAATTGAAAGGGCGCTCTCAGCTGATCTATGACACATCGGATATGAAACCGCGTGATCTGCGTGAAAAAATCGTGGCGCATTTTGCCACGAACCAAGGTGAAACATTTACAGTGAACGTGATGTCATTCGGTTTCAAATACGGGCTTCCGATAGATGCCGACCTCGTGTTTGATGTAAGGTTTCTGCCGAATCCGTTCTACATTGAAAGCATGAGGCCGCTTACGGGGAAAGATGAGGAAGTGTCATCCTATGTGATGAAGTGGAACGAAACACAAAAGTTTATTGAAAAGCTTGTTGATCTGCTCGGCTTTATGCTTCCGTCTTATAAGCGGGAAGGTAAAAGCCAGCTTGTCATCGCGATCGGCTGTACGGGCGGCCAGCACCGCTCCGTCACGCTCGCTGAGTATTTGGCTGACTATTTTAAAAAAGATTTCTATACTCATGTCACTCACCGGGACATTGAAAAGAGAAGCCGGAAATGAATAAGAAGCCGAAAATCGCAATCTTCGGCGGCGGAACGGGTCTGTCCGTGCTGCTTCGGGGGTTAAAGCATAAGCCCGTTGATATTACGGCGATTGTGACAGTTGCTGATGACGGCGGAAGTTCAGGCCGTCTGCGGGATGAACTTCAAATTCCGCCGCCGGGTGACATTCGTAACGTACTGGCTGCTTTGTCAGATGTTGAGCCGCTCGTTGAAAATCTGTTTCAGCACCGTTTCAACAAAGGAAGCGACTTAACCGGACATTCGCTCGGCAATTTGATTTTGGCAGCGATGACAAATATAACCGGTGATTTCTTTCACGCTGTCACCGAAATGAGCAAGGTGCTGAATGTCCGCGGCAGAGTGCTGCCTGCTGCCAACACCAGTGTCGTTCTTCACGCTGAAATGGAGGACGGGCAGGTCGTCTCCGGAGAATCGACAATCCCTTCTTACGGCCAGCGGATTAAACGGGTATTTCTTACGCCTGAGAAAATTGATCCGCTCCCGGAAACGATTGACGTCATCCGTCAGGCCGATTTAATCATTATCGGTCCGGGAAGCCTGTACACAAGCATTCTTCCGAATCTGCTCGTGCCGAAAATCGGAGAGGAAGTCGTCAAGGCCGCGGCCAAAAAAGTATATATATGCAACGTCATGACACAGCCCGGCGAGACGCTTCAATACAGCGCGGCCGACCATGTCAAGGCGCTGAACGATCATATGGAGCAGCCGTTTATCGACACGATCTTAATCAACAATGAGGAGATCCCTGACGAAATCAAAAGCAAATATGCGAAAGAGCTGGCCCGGCCCGTCGACTTCAATGTTGAAAAGCTGAAATCCATGGGGCTTGAGGTCATCAGGGATCAGATTATCACGTATAAAAATGGCGTAATCCGTCACGATACACATAAAGTGGCTTCTCTTCTTGTCGATTTATTAAGGGACTAGAGGCCTTTTGAAATGAGGTGGCTAATATGTCATTTGCATCGGAAACAAAAAAAGAACTGACGAATCTGGAAGTGAAGGACTGCTGCGCCAAGGCGGAGCTGTCCGCGCTGATTCGGATGAACGGTTCCCTGTCATTTTCAAACCGCCATCTCGTGCTTGACGTTCAAACCGAAAATGCGGCGATTGCCCGCCGCATTTATACATTGCTGAAGAAACAATATGATGTATCGGTCGAACTGTTAGTCAGAAAAAAAATGCGGCTGAAAAAAAATAATGTTTATATTGTGCGCTTTTCTGAAAATGCAAAGCTGATTTTAGAGGAATTGAAAATCCTCGGGGAGAACTTTGTATTTGAACGGAATATTTCTGAGGAACTGGTGGCGAAACGGTGCTGCAAACGTTCTTATATGAGAGGGGCGTTTTTGGCGGGAGGATCTGTGAATAATCCCGAAACATCGTCGTACCACTTGGAAATCTTCTCGCTTTATAAGGAACATAACGATTCATTATGCGCCCTGCTGAATGATTTTCATCTGAACAGCAAAACGCTTGAACGGAAAAAAGGCTATATTACGTATTTAAAAGAGGCGGAAAAAATCACTGAATTTCTGAATGTCATCGGCGCTCACAATTCACTGCTGCGCTTTGAAGATGTGCGGATTGTCAGAGATATGAGAAACTCAGTGAACCGCCTCGTCAATTGTGAAACAGCAAACTTAAACAAAACCATCGGGGCTTCTCTCAGACAGGTGGAAAATATTAAATACATTGATGAACGGATCGGTCTTGAAGCGCTGCCGGAAAAGCTTCGCGAAATTGCGCAGCTGCGGATTGATTATCAGGAGGTCACGCTGAAAGAACTGGGGGAAATGGTTGCAAGCGGGAAAATCAGCAAATCCGGCATCAATCACAGGCTGAGAAAGCTCGATGAAATCGCAGAACAGCTGCGTACAGGACAAAGCATCACTTTGAAATAACCGTACAGAAAAGGGGAGATCTTATGGTTCAGGGGAAAGTGGAAGTGCGTTTAAAGACGGGATTGCAGGCGCGCCCCGCTGCATTGTTTGTACAGGAGGCAAATCGTTTTGCATCAGATGTGTTTCTTGAGAAAAACGGCAAGAAAGTGAATGCCAAAAGCATTATGGGATTAATGAGTCTGGCGGTCAGTACGGGGACGGAAGTCACTCTGATCGCTGAAGGCGACGATGAAAAGGAAGCGCTGGAAAAGTTGTCCGCTTATGTGCAGGAAGAAGTGTAAACACTTTGTAAGGGGGACGGAACGATGAATGAGTTTCTGAAAGATTGTTATCAAACGATAGGCTGGGAAAAGGATTCCCTCGATTTCAGCAACCTGCCGGAGTTTTTAAAGGCGCTCGCGTATCGGTTTCCGTTTGAAAACCGCGCCGTTTTGTCCAAAAAAGAATATGACGTCACGAAAGAAGGACTGTGGCGGCACATGGTGAAGGAACCTCACGGCGGTCTTTGTTATGACTTGAACGGACTGCTTTATTTCATCCTGAAAGATGCCGGATTTGATGTCAAATTGATCCGCGGAACGGTCTGGAAAAACGGCTGGGCGCTGCCCGGCACACATGCGGCCGTACTTCTTTCCGCCGGGGGAAATGAGTACATCGCTGATGCAGGCTTCGGCCTCAATCTCGCCATGCAGCCTGTGCCGATGTCGGGAGACGAGACGGTATCAGCGGCCGGAGCGTTCCGCGTGAGGATAGAAGAGACGGAATTCGGGACATACGTGCTTGAAATGAACAAAGGGGACGGCTGGCAGACAGGCTACGCATTTTCGCTTGAAGAAATCGATGAAAAGGACCTCAAGTCTATGAAACAAACAATCTTTGAACATGAACGTTCTCCTTTCAACAAACGCCTGCTGGCTTCTAAGCGGACACCGGAAGGGCACATGGTTCTGTCTGAACGCAATATAACAATAAAAAAACACGATGGCACGGCGGAAAACAGCAGAATAGACCGCTCAGAGTTTGAAGAAAAATTTACTGCTCATTTTATATGAAGCTTGCAGATTCTCTGCAAAAAAACGGCCTCCGCAGGGAAGCCGTTTTTTGTATGTGTTTATCTCATTTTTGTAAAGGTTTGATAGTGGTCTGTCGTCTTATAAATCAGCCAGTCGCTTGAGTAAAGAATCCGGTCTGAATTTCTGAAGCCTGATGTATAGTTAATATCCGCTTCACGCCACGTCCGTCCGCTTTTTACAGGGAGTTTGCCTTCCCTGTTTGAGAAGATGTCCCCGCCGATGCTTTTCCCCGGGGCGACGTCCGCCAGATTCCCCTTTGATGCCACCCAGCCGAGGGCCTGTGCTTCTGATTTTGTAATGTAGTTATCAGGAAGCTTGTGATAGGTCTGAAGATAATCCGCAACCCCGTCAAACGTGTTGATAACCTGTGCTTCAGTGTGCGCCTTGTGAGAAGATGTATCCGTCTTGGCAGCCGTTGAAAACAGCATCCCCGCCGCGGAGAACAGCACCAGCAAACAAACGGAAATCCACGATAATCGTTTTTTCAAAGCAATACCTCCCATTTTTATCATGTGAAGCTGATTCCTTTTCATTGTATCAGCATCAAGAGAAAGGAATAGAAAGAATTTTAAAATAGTACTTTTGATCTAGTGAAAAATAAACCCCGGCTGAAACGGCCGGGATTTTTCATCTCATTGAAATTCCTTCGTGAGGTTTTTCGGTGTTTTTCCGTATACGGCGTCAATCATGTTCTGTGCGGCTTGCTTGAACATATTCAAGCGGATTTTTGCGGTTGCTGACCCGATATGCGGAAGCAATGTGACGTTTTCCAGCTGCAGGAGCGGATTATCTTCGGCGATCGGCTCTTTTTCAAACACATCTAAACCGGCGCCTTTTATCCAGCCCTCTTGCAATGCGCGGATGAGCGCTTTCTCATCAACTGTCTTTCCCCGGGAAATATTGACGAAACATGCCGTATCTTTCATCAATTTAAATTCCCTCTCTCCCATCATATGATATGTTTCGTCAGTAAGCGGGGTAATTAAAAGCACAAAGTCTGATGTTTTCAGCAGTGTATCTAAGTCGGTATATGTAACCCCGAGTTCCTTCTCGGCATCCGGTTTTCTGCTGCGGTTATAATACAGCACGTCCATATCGAAGCCGAATTTTGCCCGTTTGGCAGCTTGTTCACCGATTCTGCCCATGCCGATAATTCCTAATGTCTGATGGTGGACATCCATACCGAAAAGAGATTCCTCCTCAACGGTTCCCCATTTGCCGGCGCGGACGAATCGATCCAATTCGGCAACCCGTCTGGCGGAAGACAGAATTAATGAAAAAGCCAGATCAGCGACAGTGTCATCTAAGGTGTACGGTGTATGCGTGCCGACAACCCCGCGTCTTTTCATTTCTTCAATATTAAAATTATCATAGCCGACTGAATTATTGCTGACGACTTTCAGCTTCGGCGCGTGATCCAGCAAATCACTGTCAATTGCCGTTCCGGATGTCAGCAGCCCTTCAGCATCTTTCATTTTTTCGTACAGTTTCTCTTTTGGAATGGTATCTTCTTTCCAGATGTCATAGCGGCAATGCTCGCCTATCATTTGTTCGACTTCGGGCGGTATCGGTTTCGCGATGAATACATAGGGTTTCAACGGGCTTCTCCTCCTTTGTCTTTCTTCTCTATTTTATTATATAAGAGAAGCGGTAACGTGAGAAATAATCAAACGCATTACGATAAATTTCTGGTTCTTTTGAACTTAAAATGAAAGAAAAAGGAATGTACATGCTTGATTTCTCCAAACAATAACAGAATCCGCCTATATTTCTGAAGGCAAAATGAGCGGAACCGCTGTTTTCAAAAGCTTTATAGGTTGGTGTAAAGATAAATTTTATTATTTTTGAAAGATATAAATGAATATAATCTGAATTTACAGTCAAATTATCGTGTCTTTTTTTGAAAGCGCTTTTGAGGCCTTTTTCTGTGCTATAATTCCTTACTGTAAGCTGGGTAAGAAGGCTTGCAATACAATCGGATGGGAGATGAATAGAAAAATGGTTTCTTTAACAAGCATTTTGGAGCACAACCAGCAGTTTGTCCAAGAAAGGAAATATGAACCTTACCAAACGACAAAATTCCCGAAAAAAAAGCTTGTCATCGTATCCTGTATGGATACAAGGCTGACGGAGCTTCTGCCGCAGGCGATGGGACTCAGAAACGGCGATGCCAAAATCATAAAAAACGCGGGAGCCATTGTTTCTCACCCATTTGGAAGTGTCATGCGGAGCATTTTGGTTGCCGTTTATGAACTGCAGGCAGAGGAAGTCTGCATCATAGGTCACCGCGAGTGCGGAATGTCGGGATTAAATGCGGCTTCCATATTAAATAAAGCAAAAGAGCGCGGGGTGGAGGACAAATGTCTCAGCCTTCTGCAGCATGCGGGAGTCGATTTGGAAACATGGCTGACCGGTTTTCACAGCGTCGAAGAAAGCGTGGCCCACAGCGTGAATATGGTCAGGCATCATCCGCTCTTGCCTGAAGAGGTGCCGGTGCACGGGCTGGTGATCGATCCGGGAACGGGGACGCTGGATGTAGTCGTTGACGGTTATGAAACAGTCAAAGGAGGATGCAGCTGACGATGCAATTTACCGGCAGATATCAGGGATACAATTTGCAGAAATTTCAGAAAGACCTAATCGCGGGAATTGTGGTCGGAATTGTAGCGATTCCACTGGGGATGGCCTTTGCCATCGCCTCGGGGGTCGGTCCGGAATACGGGCTTTACACCGTTATTGTGGCCGGAATTCTGATTTCGCTGTTGGGCGGCTCTAAATATCAGATCGGCGGGCCTACAGGGGCGTTTGTTCCCATTTTATTTGCCATTGTGATGCAGTATGGTTTTGAGAATTTACTTGTAGCCGGTTTTATGGCAGGCGTCATGCTCGTCCTGTTTGGCGTATTTAAGCTCGGAAAGATTATGAAATTCGTGCCGAAGCCGGTGATCGTCGGATTTACGGCCGGGATCGCGGTGCTGATTTTCTCGGAGCAGATTGCCCATTTTCTCGGTCTGCGCGATATCCAAAAGCATGAAAGCTTTATCCTCAACATTGCGGAAATAGGCAAGAAGATCGGAACCTTTAATTTGTACAGCATCCTCATCGCGGGAATTGCTTTGGCCATTTTGCTGTTATCAGCCAGGCTGATGCCGAAGATCCCGGGCGCGCTTGTGGCGCTGCTTGTCTCTACAGCCGCGGCGGTCGTGTTTTTTCCTGACAAAATGGCGACAATCGGTTCTGCTTACGGAGAAATTCCGCGGCAGCTTCCGGCTTTCCAGCTTCCGGATTTCTCAATTGATAACATGGTGATGATGTTTCCGTCGGCTCTGATCATTGCGCTTCTCGGCGGACTTGAATCCATATTATCGGCGATGGTCGCGGACAATATGAAAGGATCACGGCATGACAGCAATAGGGAGCTTGTCGGGCAGGGCATCGCCAATATGGCAGCGCCGCTTTTCGGCGGCATACCGGCAACGGGAGCGATTGCGCGGACCGCAACAAATATTAAAAACGGCGCAGTTTCTCCGATTTCCGGTGTTGTCCACGGAGTCACCGTCCTCCTCGTCCTGCTCGTCTTCGCCCCGCTTGCCGTTCACGTACCGCTGGCAAGCATGGCGCCGGTATTGATGGTTGTGGCTTGGAACATGAGTGAGCGGAGAGAAGTCGCCAATATGATGCGGCTGAAAAACACTGATTCATTCGTACTGGCGGCAACCTTTTTGCTGACGGTTCTGTTTGATTTAATTATCGGCGTTTCTGCCGGTCTTGTGCTCGCTTTTATTTTCTTTATCAGAAAAATGAGCGAATCAACAAGCATTAAAACACCGCATGCCGCAGTCAAATCGGTTAAAAATGATTCGTCCGTCAGCACATATTCCATTGAAGGACCGCTGTTTTTCGGTTCAATTGATTCACTGGAATCATCGCTGCTGGAGAGGCTTCAGGAAAAGCCGAAGACGCTTATTCTGCTGATGAATAATGTGCATTACATGGATACCTCCGCAGAAGCGGTGCTGGGGAATGTAATGAACCGGATCAAACGGCATAACGGGAGATTGATGATCGTCGGATTGCAGTCACAGCCGAGAGAGCTGATCCGGAAGACGGGGCTGTTTCATAAAATCGGGAAACAGCATTTCTTTGAGCATCAGGACGAGATAACGGGATAAATTCAGATACGGCCTGTCCATGAAAAAGCGGACGGGCCGTGTTTTTATTCGGTTTCAAAGCGCTTGATCAGTTTTTCCTGATGGGCTTTCATCGCATCTTCTAACGTGATTCCGTACTTATCGGCAAGGATAGCCAGATTTCCGAGGACGTCACCCATTTCTTCAATCAGCTCCTGCCTGCGTTCAGCCTGGGTCGCGTCCTTTTCATCCGGCCGGTCTCTGCCGATTTCATATGCTCTTACCGCCCGGGCGAGCTCACCCGCCTCTTCCATTAAAAAGCCGATTCTGATAAATGGCCCGTACGCCGTCCATCCTCGTTTTTCGTAAAAATCTTTCGTCCATTGTTCTGCTTCAGCCATCTGCATGTGAAACACTCCTTATGTCCTGTATGATTCTTATTGATATTATCATATAGAGATGGGACAATATATAGTGTATTTTGGTTTATTGATGTACATATATAGATGCGGAGATGAAAAAATGAAAACCATTTGTGTATTTGCGGGGTCAAACCCGGGGGTAAATGAAGAGTACAAACGCAAAGCGGCCGAACTGGGTGAATATATGGCGGAGCAGGGAATCGGCCTTGTTTACGGCGGTTCACGGGTCGGTCTGATGGGAACCGTCGCTGATGCGTTAATGGCAGGCGGCGGAAAAGCTGTCGGCGTCATGCCGAGCGGGCTTTTCAGCGGAGAGATTGTTCATCAGAATCTGACGGAGCTGATTGAAGTCAGCGGCATGCATGAGCGGAAAGCGAAAATGAGTGAACTTGCCGACGGGTACATTGCCATGCCCGGCGGTTTCGGAACATATGAAGAGTTATTTGAAGTGCTGTGCTGGGCGCAAATCGGCATTCATCAAAAACCGATCGGGCTGTACAATGTGAACGGGTATTTTGAGCCGATGATGAAGATGGTCAAGTACAGCATCCAGGAAGGATTTTCGAATGAGTCTCATTTAAAGCTGATACATAGTTCCTCCCGGCCGGATGAGCTGATTGAGCAGATGAATCGGTATACATACCCGATTTTAGATAAGAAATGGCGTGAATTGTAAGGCAGCGGTCTAAAATATGTTTCGGCGGCTGCATCTAATTCATTCTGACGGAAAGTTCTTTTCTCCTTCTCATGCGTACCACGCCTTTCTTCGTAATAAGAGATATGTCTGAGAATAAGAGGCGAATGAGAATGCTGTTGGGGTTGAAAGAAGAACATCCATTTCCTCAAAGGAGATGGATGTTTTGCGGTTTCCAGACTGTATGCGTTTACAACTTTTGTTGCACGAAAGTTTCTTCCGATATGAAATCATCCTGCTCCATCTTTTGTTTTTTTGAACCGATTCCAAATATACCGACTGTCAGTGCACAAAGAAACCAGCAGCCTGTAAAGAATAAGAAAACACTTAAAAATCCGTAGCCTGAATACAGGAAACTGACGACAAAGGGACCGGCTACATTTGCAAGGCGTCCTACGCCGTAAGTGAGGCCATTTCCAGATGCCCTGGCTTCAACCGGATATAATTCCGGCGTATAAGCATATGCGATCGAACTGAAAGTACGCTCAAACATATGCATGAGAAATCCGCATACGATAATGACCATCGGCAAAGGATTGATGCCGTAAAAGAATCCAAGCGCCATAATAATTAACGATAAAACAGAAATGGCCCACTTTCGATCCACACGGTCAGAGATTTGCGCCGCAATGAGAGCGCCCAGCGGGGCACCGATCGTTCCCAGAGTGACGTATACGATAGACTCATCCATTGATACGCCTTCTTTCACCAGAAGGGTGGGAACCCACGTGCCAAAGCCTTGAATTGCAATGGTGGAAGCTGCCCACATCGTCATTAAAACAAAAGTTCTTCCTGCTAAAGGCTTTTGAAACAGCGTCCGATATGGAACGGATTTTACAGCGGTTTGTCTGCTTTGCAGAGCCGGAGCTGGTTCAGGCAGTTCACCCTTTTCATTTTCTGCTTTTGCCTCCAGTTCAAGCAGAATGCGGTGTGCTTGTTCGCTTTTTCCTTTCGTGTCCAGCCATTTCGGTGATTCTTCCAGTTTTCTGGCGATCAGCGGAAAAAAAATACCGACCGCGCCGAATAGAAAGACAAACCGCCAGCCGTAAGAGGCGGACGGCACGACCAATTTAGCCACCCAGCCGGCCGCAGGAATTCCGCATATGCCGATTGTAATACAGATTGCCTGGTATTTGCCTTTAGTTGCGGATGGGAAAAATTCGCTGATATACGTACTCGCCACAATCGTTGTGGCGCCGATACCTAAACTCGTAAAAAATCTAAAAACACCGAGTATTTCTGGGTTCCAAGCCAGAGAAGAGAGGAGGGAGAAGGAAGAGAAAAAGGTGACAACCAGAATTAAACCTTTTTTCCTTCCGAAACGGTCTGAAAACCATCCTCCGGCAGAGGCGCCGATAAACATTCCGAAATAGGAGACAGATGTAATAAAAGCGATAGTATGAGTGGATATGTTCCATTCCTTTAAAAGTGAAGGCGCCGCATATGAAAACGTATTTAAATCGATAAAATCAAAAAAGTAAGCGAATGAAAGGATAACGAGCACTGCTTGATGGGCCCTTGAAAAAGGCAGTCTGTTTAATCGATTAGACGCATTTACATTGATCATCTCGTATTCCTCCGTTTATCTTTGACTTGTCTGAAGACGGTATTAACCAATGTGATTGAGCGTATTCATGCTGTAACTTTGTTTAGTAAACACATAGCCTTCAGAGATTTTTCTTGCTGTGCGTACTACTTTAATCGTTGTTCCGTCCGGATCAACATCTGCCTCGGTTTTTAAAATACCGCTTGGATGCCCCAATCGGATCGTTCTCCCGGAGAATGAAAATTCAGATAATATTGTATCTTGCAATAGCATGCCGGCAGTCGTACATACCGCCCCTGTAATGGCTAAAGCTTGATGCGGTTTTTGCATGGACATCATACGAATGACAAGATCCATCTCTTCTGCGTGTCTCTTTATCCCTTTTGTATCGATATAATCCGCTGGAGATGAGATTAATGTCAGTTTTGGTACGGCCGGTGATTTTGCAGCAGCCTCATGTCTCGGAGCGAATCTGCATTTCTCGGCTGCAATCGATCGGATCATTTCGAGCTTTTCCAATATATCCGGGGTATATTCATCCGGAAGTTCTAAGCCGGTAAGCCCCGTGTCCTCTGCTTTTACAAAGACAAGCGGATTGGCGTAATCAATAATCGATACCGAGATATTTCCATACGGGGTATCGAGAACATCAATAGGCTGACCGGTGGGAAACAGCTTACCGGTCACCGCTCCTTCAGCCTGGTGAAATGAAAGATAAATAGGAGAAGCTGTACCTGGAACCCCCGGAATAGAGCAGTCCCCCTGGTAATGAAATGTTCCATTTCTGACTTCGACTTCTGCTGCGATCACTTTTTGAGTGTTTGTATTTAAAATTCTGACTTTTGTAACCGGCTCTTCAGCTTGAACGAGCCCTTTCTCAATAGCATAAGGGCCTACGGCAGAAGAGATATTTCCGCAATTGCCTTTGAAGTCGGTAAATTTGTCAGTCAGACTGACCTGAGCAAACGTATACTCAACATCTGCATCCTTTCTGGCGGATTTCTTAATAATGGCTGCCTTGCTTGTGAGAGAATGGCCGCCGCCGAGACCGTCAATTTGTCTCTCGTCAGGGCTCCCCATAATGTCTAAAAGAAAATCGCTCCATAGGTTTGTATCGTCTGGCATGTCTTTTTGAAGAATAAAAACGCCTTTGCTGGTGCCGCCTCTCATAACGGTTACAGGAACTTTTTCCATGCTGTCTCATCCTTACATCATTTTGTGTGGATAAAAAGGTACCGGTCCCTTTGGAAGATATCGTATGATAAATAAGGATTATAAGTAAAACATATAATTTTTATAAAGTTGAATAAAAAACTTTTATAATAGGAGAAAATTTTATAGCAGAAAAATATTTTGGGGGATTTCATATGGATGAAAAGGATTGGATTGTGCTCATTACATTATTCGAAGAAAAAAATATGACGAAGGCGGCAGAGCGATTATATATGACACAGCCGGCGTTAAGTTATCGGCTCAAAAACCTGGAAGCACAATTCGGAGTGCGCCTTTTTTATAAAAGAAAAAAAGGGATGGAGTTCACTTCAGAAGGTGAACATCTGGTTGATTATTCGAAAGAGATGCTGCAGGAGTTCAGAAGAGTGAAGGATGATATGCTCAATATGAGCCATGAAGTCAGCGGGGTTCTCAGATTAGGAGTCTCAAGCAATTTTGCTCAGTATAAGCTCCCGGCGATTCTAAAACGGTTTTCTGATCAGTATCCGTCTGTTCAATTCCACGTCAATACGGGATGGAGTGCGAAGGTGATGGATCTGCTTCATCATTCGGGGGTACACCTTGGGATTATGAGGGGGAATTATGATTGGCAAGGAGAAAAACAACTGCTGAATGAAGAGAGGCTGTACCTTATTTCAAAAACTGAAATCAACAGTGAGGACCTTCCCAAATTGCCGATGATTTATTATCAAACTGATGCTTCTTTGAAAAGTTTGATTCAAAAATGGTGGAATAACCAATTTACTGAACCGCCTTTCATTGCAATGGAGGTAGACAGGCAGGAAACCTGTAAAGAGATGGTGAAAAACGGCCTCGGTTATTCTGTTGTGCCGGAAATCTGTCTTCAGCCTTCTGATGAATTATACACATTGGCGCTATCCTATAAAAATAATGAGCCTGTGATACGCGATACTTGGCTCATGTATGATTCTTCAGCGTTAGAATTATCTGTCGTCAAAGCATTCATTACTTTTTTGAATGGGAATAAAGCATAAAAAAACCTGCAAGAGACATCATCTCTTGCAGGTTTTTTGGGCATTACTTCTGGTCTTCCGTATTGCGTGTCAGCACTTTATCGATTAAGCCGTATTCTAAAGCTTCATCAGCTGATTTGAAGTTGTCGCGGTCTGTATCGCGCTCAATGACTTCAAGCGGCTGGCCGGTACGTTCAGCAAGCACTTTGTTTAATTTGTCGCGAAGCAAGAGAATGCGTTTTGCGGCGATTTCAATTTCTGTCGCCTGTCCTTGCGCTCCGCCAAGCGGCTGGTGAATCATAACTTCACTGTTAGGAAGCGCGTAACGTTTGCCTTTTTCTCCGGCTGCAAGTAAAAATGCTCCCATAGAAGCGGCCATACCGATGCAGATCGTGGATACTTTCGGTTTAATGAACTGCATTGTATCATAGATTGCCATACCGGCAGTGATTGATCCGCCAGGGCTGTTAATGTAAATGGAAATATCTTTTTCAGGGTCTTCCGCTTCAAGGAATAAAAGCTGTGACACGATGGAGTTCGCAACGTTGTCATCAATCGCAGATCCAAGCATGATAATACGGTCCTTCAAAAGACGGGAGTAAATGTCATAAGCTCTTTCTCCGCGGTTCGTTTGTTCAATGACTGTAGGTATTAAATTCATAATGCTCCTCCTTCACCTTTTAGGTAAGTATGTATTTACATGATACATTTTTGGTCAATAAAGGTCAAACAAAACGCTGACCAAAATGCCAACCTTTTCTTCTAACACCATTTTTCCCATAAAACAAAAAGTTCAAACAGCAAAGTGAAAATGAGGATGATCAGCGCCGGAGCCTTGAGAAAATGATATGGCCGGAGCGCTCAAAATAGACCGCAGTCGCGTCGGTACATACGGCTGAACGGTCTGACTACGTTGTCCGTCCTTCCAAAAGCCGTACCGGCAAATACGTTTCCAGCGGCAAATCATCAAATTCGCCTTCAATTTCTTTTGCTAAAATCTCGATGGCTGTTTTGGAAATCAATTCGATCGGCTGCTGGATGGTTGTCAAGTCCGGCAGAACCGATTGAACGGTTTCAGTGCCGTCATAACCGATCACTTTTAATTGATTCGGGATGTCTTTCCCCCGTTTTTTGGCCTCGGTCATCACGGCAGCCGCCATGATATCATCGCTGGCAAAAATTCCGTCGGTGTCAGGCTGTTCATCGAATAATGTTGAAATAATATCATGGTAATGCTGATAAAAGGGTACTTCATATGTAATAGGCTTCCGTCCGTGTTCATGCATGACGTCTTCGTATGCTTTTCTTCTGAGGTTTGCCGGTGTTTCGAGTTCAATCGGGCCGTTGAGATGGACGATGTGCCGGCACCCTTTTTCAATCAGCAGTTCAGCCGCCTTTTTTCCGCCGTCATAGTTGTCTGAGCCGACGACGGGAATCGTGTCCGATAAGTAATGATCAATGGCGACAATCGGCAGATTCTGCTTGTGATAATTGAGAATTCCCCGGTTATAAGTCACGGCGATCACGCCGTCCACTTGGTTTCTTATCAGCATCTCCAAATATTTTTCTTCCTTATCCTTTCGATGTAAACTGTTGCAAAGCAGCAGTTTGTAGCCCATGGACGTACAAATGCTTTCAATATGAAAGGCGAGTTCGCCGAAAAACGGGTTGCTGGAGTTTGGGATGATAAGTCCTATTAAATTGGTTCGTTTTCGGAATAAAGAGCGGGCCAGATCGTTTGGAAAGTAATTGATTTCTTCCATCGCCTTGTACACTTTTTCTTTTGTTTTTTCGCTGATATAGCCGCGGTTATTTAATACCCGCGAAACGGTTGTAGATGAAACTCCCGCTATTTTCGCAACATCATGAATGTTAGGCTTCATTCCCGTGCCCTCCTGCTTACTGAAATGGCTTACAATTTCCGTCACGCACTTATTTTAGAGAATCAGGCTGACATGTGCAAGGACATTCCATGTTTCTGTTTTCATATAAAGAGGGTGCGTTTTGTTTGATTGGAATAATCAGAAAATCATATGTCAACCGATTGACATATGAAACCGGTTGACATACAATTCTTTTTGAAAGCGCTTTATTTACGGAGTGAAGGGAAGTGACGGGTATGGAGAGATGGCTGGCGGCAATAAAGTGAAAGAATCAAGCAGCGGCGGAAAGTAAGCGCTTACTCAGAGCTCGCATGTATGTGATGAATATGAAGAAGGAAGTATGCGGCTCAAAATGACTATTAAAAGGTCCTATTAAAGGAGCGGTGCAAATGAAAAGCTCAAAAAGTCTGTATTGGAAACTGAGTGCTTATTTCTTCTTTTTCTTTTTTACTTGGTCTTCCAGCTATTCTTTATTTGCGATTTGGTTAGGGCAGGAAATCAATTTAAACGGATCAGCGACAGGCATTATCTTTTCTGTAAACGCCGTATTTGCCCTGTGCATGCAGCCTCTTTACGGTTTTATCTCTGACAAATTGGGGCTGAAGAAAAAGATTTTGTTTATGATCAGCTGTCTTCTCATATTCACGGGTCCGTTTTATATCTACGTCTATGGGCCGCTTTTACAATACAACGTCTTTCTTGGCGCCGTTGTCGGAGGCTTATATTTGGGAGCCGCTTTTTTGGCGGGAATAGGCGCGATTGAAACGTACATTGAAAAGGTCAGCCGTAAGTATGATTTCGAGTATGGAAAATCAAGAATGTGGGGCTCGCTGGGCTGGGCGGCGGCTGCATTTTTTGCAGGGCAGCTTTTCAATATCAATCCCAATATCAACTTCTGGATCGCGTCTGTTTCAGCCGTCATATTAACGGCCATTATCATGTCCGTGAAAATAGAAATGACCGATCATGAGAAAAACAGAGCGGAATCGGTCCGGTTAAAAGATGTGGGGCGGCTCTTTTTATTAAAAGATTTCTGGTTTTTTATGATGTACATTATCGGGGTGACTTGCATTTACGGCGTTTATGATCAGCAGTTCCCGATCTACTATGCGTCTTTGTTTCCTTCAGTGTCGATGGGTAACCAAGTATTCGGCTATCTGAATTCATTCCAGGTGTTTTTGGAGGCCGGCATGATGTTTCTTGCGCCTTTTATCGTCAATAAGTTCGGAGCGAAAAACAGTTTGATTTTAGCGGGGTTTTTAATGGCTTTCCGCATCGTCGGGTCCGGAATTGCAGTTGAGCCTGTAGGCATTTCATCAATGAAACTCATCCACGCACTGGAATTGCCGATTATGCTGATCGCCGTTTTTAAATATTTGGCCGCCAATTTTGATACGCGTCTGTCGTCCGTCCTTTATCTCGTCGGTTTTCAATTCGCATCTCAGGCAGGCGCGTCGATTCTGTCGCCGCTTGCGGGAGGATTATATGACAGTGCGGGGTTCCGTCAAACCTATCTCATCATGGGATTCGTCGTCTTTGGTTTTACCGTCATCTCCATATTTACTTTATTGGGCCCGAAACAAAACAGCAGGCGTGTCCAGCGTCTGCAAAAAATCGGATAGAGAGGATGTTACAAATGGACAGAATTCAGCAGGCGGAAGAAGCTTTGAAGGAAGCCGAGGGTAAAGTGAAACAAAGATATCGATTGGGGTATCATATTATGCCGCGGGCGAATTGGATCAATGATCCGAACGGGCTTATTCAGTTTAAAGGAGAATACCACGTCTTTTTTCAGCATCATCCGTATGATGAGCATTGGGGGCCGATGCATTGGGGACATGTAAAAAGTAAAGATCTCATTCATTGGGAGCACCTGCCGGTTGCCTTAGCTCCGGGGGACGAATTCGATCAAAGCGGCTGTTTTTCGGGAAGCGCGGTCGATGATCATGGAAGATTAGCCCTTATCTATACAGGACATAATATAATTGATCAAGAGAAAGACCTATTCTATCAGACTCAAAATATCGCTGTCAGCCAAGATGGAACCGTGTTTGAAAAGCTTCAGGAAAACCCTGTTATTACGGAACCGCCGGAAGACAGCGCCCGTCATTTCCGCGATCCGAAAGTATGGAAGCATCGCGATGTTTGGTATATGGTCATCGGCAACTCTTCAAAAGAAAACGTCGGACGGGTCGTTTTATACCGTTCACCTGATTTGCGTGATTGGGAATACGCGGGGGTTCTCGCCCAAAGTGACGGTAATCTCGGTTATATGTGGGAATGTCCTGATTTCTTTGAATTAGGCGGCAAACATGTCCTGCTGATTTCGCCCCAGGGTATCGAGGCGGACGGCGATTCATATAACAATTTACATCAAACCGGCTATTTAATCGGTGACTATAATAATGAAACAAACAAATTTACACACGGCGCTTTTAAAGAACTGGATCACGGCCATGACTTTTACGCCGTGCAAACATTATTAGATGATAAAGGACGCAGAATTGCCATCGGCTGGATGGATATGTGGGAATCTGAGATGCCGACAAAAGCGG
This sequence comes from Bacillus sp. SYZHCR11, assembly GCF_057196865.1. Classification (NCBI taxonomy): domain Bacteria; kingdom Bacillati; phylum Bacillota; class Bacilli; order Caryophanales; family Bacillaceae; genus Bacillus; species Bacillus sp. SYZHCR11. The sequence goes on along the minus strand of NZ_JBXUND010000002.1, from coordinate 367,155 downwards.
ACGGATGGTGCGGTGCACTGACTTTGCCGCGGGAACTGACCTTGCGTGATGATCATAAACTTTTGATGAATCCCGTGGAAGAAACCAAGCAGCTGCGGAAAATGGAATATCGGGAATGTGCCGGACGATCGGTTTCAGGGAGTTACTTGGCAAAGACGTCCGAAGACCTGCTTGAAGTCCGAGCCGTGTTTGATGTAAACGATTCTGATGCCGAAACGGCAGGTTTTAAGATTCGCGGCCTTGACGAAGAAGAACTTGTGCTGGCATACAATCTAACGGATAAAAAGCTGACACTTGATTGCACCAAGATGGGGAAAGAGAAAGACGGTGTGAGAAGGGTGCGGCTGGATGCAAACGGCAAGCTGGCGCTGCGTATCTTTATTGACAGATCCTCGATTGAAGTATTCGCCAATCATGGAGAAACAACGATGACAAGCCGTATCTATCCGAATGAAGGCAGATTGGGGATTGAGCTGTTTTCTGAGAAAGGCGCCGTAAAGGTTGAGGAATTCACCTATTGGACGTTAAAGGACATTTGGAAAAAAAGCTGAAACGGGTGATTATCGCTTTTTCTGAAGCGGGTGGAAATGTACCGAGCCGAGGGCAGTCCGCCTGAAATACATTTTTTGTGAAAATCAATGCCGTTAAACGATGCAGGATTATGCTGCACGAGGACGCTGCATAATCCTGTTGTGTATAATCAAAAAAGAGTTGCTTTCTGTGCGTTTCTTTATTATAATATAAAGGTATCTGATTGAAAAAACGTGCGCTCGTAGCTCAGTTGGATAGAGCGGTGGTTTCCGGTACCACGTCTGTCGGGGGTTCGAATCCCTCCGAGCGCGTCTCAGTTAAGAAGATAGGAAAAACCTCGCAGATGATAAATCTGCGAGGTTTTTTTATTTTATCTTGTTTTGAAACTGTTAATGAATGTGTCTCTGTTATGTTCGGTGCCGGCAATCAGCCGCGCACTTTCACTGATCCGCTGCGCAAGAGCTTTTTGCGCCTTGCCTTCAAAGCTGTTCAATAGTGCTGAATACACTTCATATAATTCATCTTTCAACGTATCCATTTCGAATGTCGGTTTCAGCGTTTGGCGCACTGTTTCCAGTTTTGTCCCCGCTGCCTGCGTCATGGCGGTTTTCAGCATCTGCCGCTGCAGCCTTTTCTTCATCGGGTCGTCCTTGTGTTCTAAAAGTTCGTCTAATGTCGGCATTATGTATCCACCTCTATCATCTTAACCAGTTTGCGAGCATCTGGTCTTTTTCCTGAAATTCGTCCGCTATTTTATGTAAGAATCCGCCGATCTCTTCAAGGTCCGTGATCGCCGCCTGCAAAGAATCAATAAACGCCTGCTCAGCCTGTGTGTCGTAAAAAATCGGTCCTTTATCGTAGGATTGCGCAATATCTTCAATTGTATTGGTCACGTCCTGTGCTTGAAGCTGATCAAACAAGCCGTGTCCGACTTGGCCGTAAAATTCCGTTTTCAGCTCGGCGATTTTTTCATCGTGCTCCTGATAGGCGTTCTGCGCTTCTTTTTTCATCGTCCGCAAATCCTCAGTCATGGCCTGCACCTTTTCAGCCAGCTTCTTTGCGTTTTTCGGCGTTACTTTTATCGCGTCTCCGCTTCCGATCGCACCGGCCGGCAGAAGAGCGCCGAGATTTTTATCGAAGACTAACTCATCTCCGTTCGGATTTGTGATGTTTCCGTTTCGGTCAAATATGAAATTCGCTTCATTTAAGCCGTGTGTATCCGGATTTCTCAGAATGACGGTAGTAAAGAAATAAGCGAGATTTTTGCCGATCTGCTCGTTCAAGTTCCCATCAAGCCGCTGCTTCCGGCTGAACTGTGAGAGTGAGGGGTTTTTCGTATAAATCGTTGTCCCGTTGTGGCGGTCATATTCGTTCCAATAACCCGCCCCGACCATGTCGTCCGGATTGATAATTGACCGGATGTAAGGATCGTATATGCCGCTGTTGATGTCTTTCTTTGTTTCCTCATCGTGCAGTTTCACGACGGAAGGGCTGTTAAACGCGACGGCGTACACATCATTATTCACCGCGCTGTATTCGGCCTCAGCGCCGCCGAGTGAATGGCCGGTTGTTGAAATAATCGTTGATGTTCCGGCATACTTTTTCTTTACGCTGCGTACCAGCTGATCGGCTTGATCGATTTGCGATGTTTTCGTTATCAGCTTATACTTTCCGGTTGTGAGCATGGCGTCTTGAGAGGGCGTTCCATTATATTTTCCGAGTGTTTTCGAGGTATCCTCCGCGCCTTTTTTTACAATATAATACACTTCTTTTTGCGGATCATTTCCGAAAACAATATTCCCGCCGTCCGCTTTTACGCCGTCATTGATCGGGTCTTTTCCGATATCGGTTCCCGCAAAAGCGACGACCACGTTTTCGGGGTTTTTTGATTTTATCCATTTTCCGTTTTTGGACTTGATGCCTTTTGAGAATACAAAGGCATCAAGACCCGTATCAGAATCCTGCTTCACTTTCTCAACGTACCAATATGACGTCTTACTTATTTTATAAGGAGTTTTATATTTCATATGCAGGGCTAACATTTTATAATTGTAAGCTGCTTGACTCAAACGGTAATATTCTTTATCTGTGACATCAGAGACGGTTATTTCTTTTCCTTTTGGCATATATACATCACCTTTCTTATATTGTAAAATAGTTCCGAAAGGATGATACGCATGAGAAAATACATTATTATCCTAATTGTTATAATTATAGCAGTGGGAGGTTTTTTCGTGAAGCATCAATATGATAAACATAAAAACGAAGAAAAACTTGTGATTGAGGCGCAAGATCATATGAGGAATTACTTAAAAAAAGACTATAAAAATGTACAGGAAGTTCACTTTTCAAAAGACTACAATATCGATCCGACAGGCGGAGTTGAAGTTTCAGGCTACATAAATAATAATAAAGAAAAAGAATTTTCCGGTATATATGATCCAACGAACAAGGAGATAGGTATTTCAGTGGTCAATGCCGAAGAAAGGTAAAATACCCACCTCAGGATGAGTGGGTATTTATTTTGTTTAATTATCTTACAAAATTCGTGATATGTTTCTCATACAGTTCAAACCTATTCCTGAGATCAATCGCCTCTACCGTCTCATTTGTCGAGGTATCCCCGATATTAACGGTAAACGCGTACAAATATCATGACAACTCAACGACAGGAAAACGTCAGATCAGCATTTTACTCGCTTTAAGTTCCAATCTTAACTTGTCAGCAACAATCGCGATGAATTCTGAATTGGTTAGCTTTGCTTTTGACATGCTGAAAGTATATTCATATCAAGTTTTCGCTCATTTCGTTTACTTAAGAACGACAGTTATTTATAGGAAGGGATTGATTTCCAAATGAAAAAGAAAAAGTACATAATTATCCTTATTTTAATAATTATAGCAGTTGGGGGACTTTTTATGAAGCATCAGTATGATCAGAAGGAAAAAGAGATTGCGTTATTCGAAGAAGCCCAGAATCATATGGAAAAGTTTTTAACAATGAACTATAAAAATGTGGATAATATCCATTTTTCCGAGGATTACCATATTAATCCAATGGGTGGTATTAGTATTAAGGGTTATACGAATGGAAAAAAAGAGTTTGAAGGTCTATATGATCCAGGCAATAAAGAAATATTATCATATACGGTTGATGCCGAACCCAAAGAAGAATGTAAAGATAAGCTTTGTACAAGATAAATTAGCCAGCTCAATCGAGCTGAGCTAATTTTGTTTTATTGCTCTTACTCTATCTCCTCGACATAAAACAAATCTTCCATAGGTACATTTAATCCTCAGTTAATAATGAATAGTGTTGTGATATCATATCTTGTATTTGTTTTAAATCTGCTTATCGCAGCCTCAGTAGAACCAACTAAATCAGCCAATTCCTTCTGGATTTGAATTCCTTTCTCCTTCATTACTTCATTTAACCTAGATCTAACTATAACTAACGCTTATAAAAAAGTATTCTCGATCACTGATACTTGATACGTTGATGTTTTTTAGACATGTACAACACCCCGAGGTTGATATAAATTTAATCTAAGAAAGGATGAGTTTGTGAAGAGATGCAAAATTGCCCTAATATTTGTGATAACTATAGCGTCAGGAAGTATCTACATGAAGTACCACCATGATTAAAAAGAAGCAGAACAAGAACTTTTTATCCAAGCGAAAAATAAAATGGAAAGTTATATAAAAGCTAATTACAAAAATATAAAGCGGATTACATACATTAACAATTATAAAATAAATCCTATGGGTGGTATTTCCTTGAAGGGGTACTTGAATGGTAATAAGGAAAAAGAATTTTTCGGACTTTATGACAAAACGAATGATGAAATAGGAGTTTCGTCAGTCGATGCAGAAGAGAAACCCGAATGTCAGGAAAAAGAATGTGAATACTAAAAAGACGCTGGAATAAAGAAGTACTCTGGATTGCCGCTTATTTGATCCTCTGCGGACATTGAAGAAAAATCTTAAGACCCTAAATGCATCGGATGTCACCACCATTTTTCCATTCCGCGAGCTTCATCATAACTGATGGGACGGATGATTCTGTGAAAAAATATATTATTATCTTCATTATCTTAATAGCAGTTGGGGGTTTTATAATGAAGAATATTAATGATAAAAATGAACAGGCAGAAGAGGTAAAGATTGCTCAAGAACGAATGGAGAAATTTATCAAAGCGAATTATGAAGGAATACATAACGTTACATTTAAAGATAAATATGAAACAGATCCAATGGGCGGGATAGAGGTATTTGGCTATTACAACGATGATACATCAAATAAATTTGACGGTATTTATGATAAAGCAAATGACAAGATTATGGGACACACTATAGATGCTGTGAGAAAGAAAGAATGTAGAGATAAAGACTGCGATTATTAATAAAGACGCCAGTGTGGCGTCTTTTTTGTATTATACCTTCAATTGCTTCGGAAATTGTGGACCATTTTTCTATTCCGCGAGCTACATGTGTACCTTTGCCTGCTATTGTTGCGTATGCTTCATATGTATTATTGGCTGGCCCCAAAAACTCTAATCGATAAATCCTTTTGCTTAAAGAGTAGCCATTCTTGTTTTTCTCTTTATAATACACTTCTGTTTTCGGATCATTCCGAAAACAATATTTCCACAGTCAAAGATCGGGCCTTTTGCGATTTCGGTTCCTGCAAAGGGGACGACCACGTTTTCGAGTTTTTTGATTTTACGCATTTTCCGTTTTTCTTCACTGCTTGTACTAATACAACCGAATCAAGTCCTGTATTATCGTCTGATTTTATTTGATCGACGTACCAGTAAGTAGGTTTTGAAATGAAAGAATTAGTACGTATATACTCAGTGTTCACTAATTTCCTTTTAAGATAGTCACAGTTATAAGCACGTTGACTCATCCTGTAATATGTTTCATTTGTCAGGCTTGAAGTCCTGATTTTCTTGCTCAAGATATATAGCACCTTTCTTGTCATGTAAAATAGGGTAGGGAAAGGGATGATTTTTTTTGAAAAAATACCTTATTATTGTATCGGTGTTAATTATAACTGTTGGAGGGTTGATTATGAAGCATCAATATGATGTGAAAAAGGAAGAAAAGGCTCTTTTTGAAAAAGCCAAAAGTAAAATGACCGAATACTTGCATCACGAGTACAAGGGAATAGAGAAAATTTCTTATGATGATTATTTTATTGATCCAACTGGCGGAATTACAGTTGAGGGGTATCTAAACGGCGATAAAACTAAAGAATTTGACGGTTTATATGATCCTGTAGGTGACAAAATAGGAAGCTCCTCTGTGGATGCGGAAGAAAAATCTTTAGACGCCCAGCTGGCATTTTTATTTTTGTAAGATTCCTTTTATTGCAGCAGATGTCGCGGATCATTCTTTCTAATCCGCGAGCTGCATATGGAGCATGAAGCGGTAATGAATTTGTACTAAACGAAAAAGACAAGGGTTTCGGCATGTGCCGCCCTTGTCTTTTTTATTGAACACTGTAAAACATAACCGGAAACAGCTCATTATTTGACAGTCCATTTTAACAGCGTTACAATTAATCATGTAAATAGTTACATGTTTAAACAAACATAATGTCTCGGGAGGTGATACGTCCTTGAATGAACCTTCTTTAAAAAAGTCATTTATGAGTCAGTGAAACGCATCATTGATCCCGAGCACGTGTATTTCCGCACTGTGCCTGTGTTTGAAACAAGCAGTGAGGCATATCAGCATCTGCAGGACCGGCTGTTTATCGGGGCTGCGGTCAGATTGCCGGATGACATTCGGTTAGATATTTATGAAATTCAATAATAAGATGGAGAGTGAGTCAACATGGAAAACTTTATCGGAAGCCATATGATTTACACGTATGAAAACGGCTGGGAGTATGAAATCTATATTAAAAATGATCATACGATCGACTATCGGATTCATAGCGGAATGGTAGGCGGCCGTTGGGTGCGCGACCAGGAAGTGAATATCGTCAAGCTGACAGAAGGCGTATACAAAGTGTCATGGACTGAACCGACAGGCACAGACGTTTCCTTAAACTTTATGCCGAATGAAAAACGGATGCACGGAATTATTTTCTTCCCGAAATGGGTGCATGAGCATCCGGAAATCACGGTGTGCTACCAAAATGATTACATTGACGTGATGAAAGAGTCACGTGAGAAATATGAAACGTACCCGAAATATGTCGTTCCCGAGTTTGCGGATATTACGTATCTTAACAATGCGGGAATCAATAACGAAACATTGATTTCAGAAGCGCCGTACGAAGGAATGACCGATGATATCCGTGCGGGAAAATTAAAATAAGAGAAAAAACCCGGCAGCTTGGCCGGGTTTTTTGTATCCTTTTACGAGAGGGTTTTGGTCATGATAAAGTCGACTTGTTTATCATCCCCCATATAAAAAGAGTGTTCTCCGGTTTGGACAAACCCCATTTTTTGATAAAAGGCGATTGCATTTTCGTTTTTTTCCCATACGCCCAGCCAGATGTTCTTTTTATTGTGTGCTGTTGCGATTTTCACAGCTTCATTCAGCAGATATTTGCCAAGCCCGTGTTTCTGATGGCTTTTTCTTATATAAATTCTCTCAATCTCAAGAGAATCATCCCCCATTTTTTCTGACTGTGCTTCGTTCATGTTGACTTTTACATACCCCGCAAGGTCATCATGATAATAAATAAAATAGAATTGAGAAGACGGATTGGATAATTCCTTTTTCAGCTGTTCAGAGCGGAATGCATTTTCCAAATAAGCTTTCATATTTTCAGGTGAATTTTGATCTTTAAATGTATCATTGAATGTTTCAATGCTTATCTCCCGGAGCTCTGTTATATCGTTAAGGCTGCACTTTTTTAATTGAATACTCATGGTCATACAGCTCCTTTCTTCATTTATCATATCAGCTGAATTTTGTTGTATTTGCAATGAAAATACCGTATAGTAAACATACCGTAATTTTGTTGTATTTGCAACATAAAATAAGAAAATGAGGACGATAAAGTGAAATATGTTTTTTATGTTTTAGGAATCATGATCTTGACCTTTGGTATTTCTGTCACGATTCAATCAGATCTTGGAACATCGCCTTTTGATGCGCTTATTGTGGGATTGTCCGTCCATGCAGGGCTTACCGTGGGAAGCTGGGAAATCATCATCGCTTTCCTGTTAATTTGCTGTAATTCAATGTTAAAAAGGCAAAGACCGGAATTTTCAGGGATGATTACGGCGTTCATAACGGGAATCGGGATTGATATGTGGCTTTTTTTTCTGCATCGAGTCATAACGCCTGAACTATGGTACGGAAAGGCGGGCTGTTTTGCAATCGGTTTAGTTGTGATAGGGATAGGAACCGCAACCTATCTGCACACAAATTTCGCACCGATCCCGGTTGATCGGTTAACGCTAATTGTCCGTGATTTAACCGGGAGAAGCATCTTTTTTTCAAGAACGGTCATTTACTTCATATTTTTCATACTGGCCGTGATGCTAAAAGGTCCGGTAGGCATCGGAACGTTATTAACCGTTTGTTTAGGCGGGATCATCCTTCATTTCTTTATGCCGATTACCGGAAGATGGATAGACGGCATATTAACAGCATCTCCAAAGCAGGAAGAAACGAAAACCCGGTAACGGCGGTTTTTACCCGATTTTATCATTTTTCATTTCACCCGCATGTTTAAGGTATAATAAAAAAGGGGGAGGGATTTTTATGAGCGGTCAAAGAAAGCTCGTTTTTTACGGAGCTGTCAGCGCAGATGGCTATCTTGCGCGGGAAAATCATTCTTTAGATTGGTTAATCGGAACTGAAGGTGAAGACAGCACCGATTATGAAGCTTTCTATGAATCTGTCGATACGATCATTATGGGCAGAAAAACATACGAGGAAATATTGGTTTTATTGCCTGAGGAATTTCCGTACAAAGGTAAAGAATGCTATGTGTTTTCGCGGACATTGACCGGGCGTACTGAACATGTGCGGTTTATTCATGAAGAGCCTGCCGATTTTATAAATGCATTGAAACGGCAAGAAGGCAAGCGGATTTGGATTGTCGGCGGGAGTGATCTGCTGCACCCGGTTTTGGAGGAAAAACTTGTCGATGAGTTTATCATTCAGATCGCCCCCGTTCTGCTCGGCCGCGGAATTTCTTTGTTTAAACCCGGAGACCGGGAGACAGGACTGAAGCTGACTGATGTCAGGCGTTACAAACAATTTGCGGAGTTGCATTATGAAGTGAGATAAAATGAAATGTATGAACGAAACCCAGTAAAGGTTACCGGGTTTCTTTTTCATGTTTGTTTTTATGTTTTGAAATGGTGTGGGCCGGACCGAATGAAAACCCTGCAACCATGATAACAACCCCTATCCACCTCACGGCATAGAAATCAGTGTCGCGCAGGAAGATAAATGAAACTAAGATAATAAGCGCCCCGATTATAACGGCAGCTGTACCGATAATACTTGATTTCTCCATATAGAAACTCCTTTATGAATGTTTGGTTAACGTATTGGGTTGGAATATAACATATCAGGGGTAATGCGGAAATGGATATGCTGCGAAGCTGACTGATGTCTGTAAGATGAAAATGAAACGCCAAGGGAGCCGGCTCCCTTGGCGTTTGTTATGCTTGAAACAGGATGCGGCGTTTTGCTGAATCGGGATCACTTTCGACAGCGGTATCCGTGTTGAAAAGCAAAGTTTCGCGTGAATCGGTTTCATATTCAGGCCAATTGAAGTGAGAGGTGTTCGGGTTTCCGGTTTTTGCAAAAGCGAGCCATGCGGATTGAATTTGTTTGGAAAGCTGTTCTGCGTCATCACCGAGCGGCTCTTGCAGCGTCTTTCTCAAAGAATCAAAGTTTCCGAACACAAACGGCAATTCCAGAGCGTGAACGGCTTTATGAAACGGCGGTGTTTCGCCATGCCAATCAAAGCGGTACATCCAGACCGGTGCGTGTTGCGACTGTCCTTGTGCGAAAGCGACAGCCGGCCGCCAGAAAATCAGATCCGTCATCATATCGATTTGTCCCTTTAATGAATGCGGATATAAATCTGCCGCTTGCTCGGTGCAGTTTTCTCCGAGGTGATAATGCAAATAATCTTGCTGCTTTTTCTCGGAGTGAATGTCTGTATCAGGGGTGAAAAACAAATATGCTTCATCACGATTGGTTCCGATGATCATAGGTATGCCTTCTGCGGCCCCGTCTGCTATGGCTTTCACCGGTTCCGCAGGCAATGTGGCCGGATCGATGGCGGGCTGAAACAAAAGCTGAAAAATGTTTTGATCCAGTGAGCGCCGCACTTTATCCGCAGTCTTAAGCAGGTCATTAACGGAAAGCTCCTGCAATTGATCAGTGCCGGCTTCATGAATAAATGCCGCCGCGATGTCTTTTGCCATATCCGCCGGCATCGTATGAGAGGCGCCGCTTTCTAAAATGGCTTTATGAAACAGGCCTTTTGCGTCAGGCATTGCCATAAGCGCAGCGATGCTCATACCGCCTGCCGATTCACCAAATATCGTAACGTTATCCGGGTCTCCTCCAAATTCGGAGATATTGTCCCTCACCCAGCGCAGCGCGGCGATCTGATCGAGCAGCCCGATATTGGCGGAATACGCGTCATGAATAGAAGACAAATGTAAAAAGCCTAACGGTCCGAGCCTGTAATTGAGTGTCACGACAATGACATCTCCGTCAGCGGCAAGGGCAGATCCGTCGTAAAGCGGTTCGCTTCCGGCACCTAAATAAAATGCCCCGCCGTGTATCCATACCATGACAGGCTTTTTTTCGCCCTCTGAATCGGGGGCGAAAACGTTGAGGTAAAGGCAATCTTCAGATTGAGGCGGTATATCTCCGGAAAACGATATGGACAGCATATCATCCGGCTGCGGACAAATCGGCCCGAACGAATCGGCATGTTTTATGCCGTCCCAAGGTGCGGGCGGCTCCGGCGCTTTAAATCTCAGCTCTCCGACGGGCGGCTTCGCGTACGGTATGCCCTTCCATGTGCGGGCACCGCGGCCGGCAGTTCCTTTCAGTGCGCCGCAGCGGGTTTGAACGGTAAGTTTTGTCATGATTTCATCCCCTTTTTTCTTTTCATTATAAACAGAGATGAAGGCATGAAGCGAATAAAAGCCCTTTCATCAGCATATCATCAGTAACGCTTCCGTTCTAAAAATGATCTGACTTCCTGAACGGACAAGCCGAGTTCTTTTGCTTCCTGCATCAGCGCTTTCCATTCTTCAATGTTGGATTCAGTCAGTTTTCTGTTGCGGTAGGGTGCGGGCTCCGGGCGCTTTTCAGTCAGTTTGTTCGTAAAGGTGAACAGTTCTTCTTTCGGCATGCCCGACTGCACGGCCTGCACAAGGTGGATGCGCCACTCATCTTCCGTGCCTCCCATGTGATGCAGCATCGTTTCGGCATCAAAAAGCTCCGTCAGATCGACCTGCAGGGTGGCGGATACTTTTTTCAGAAATTGGATGGACGGATTTGAGTGAACCCCCCGTTCTATCTTGCTTAAATAAGATTTAGAGACACCTGCTTCAACTGCTAGCTGATTAATAGAGTAGCCTTTTCTTCTGCGGTATAAACGAATTATTCTTCCAATCATTGTGCTGAATTCTCCCCTGTATACTGGCATTTTTTTGTTCATTATAAGAAATTTTTCGTTCTTTATAAAATTTAAAATTATAAGGGAAGTGCAGTAAATAAGAGGAAAATCATGATAATGTTCTCTAAAAAGAACTAAATGGCTTAATTTGAAATTTTCAAATTTCGACCTTTTCTTTTATAATCCAATCATTAACAGAAGGGGGCGTTTAAGCCTGATGCAATAAGGATGAGGCTGTAATTACATGAATGAGAATATGAGTTTTAAAGAGTTATTTGACATTATTAAACACAGATTTTTACTGATTTTTATCATGACAGCAGTTGTAACGCTGGTGACGGGATACATCCAATTCCGGGTGATTTCGCCCGTTTATCAGGCATCGACCCAAGTGCTCATTCATGAAACAAGCGGTGAAAAAAATTCGAATCTCAGCGACGTTCAGCTGAATCTTCATTACAACAATACGTTTCAAACGATAATGAAAAGCCCGGTTGTGCTTGAGAAAGTGAAACAGAAGCTGCATCTTTCTGAGACGGCATCCGCTTTAAAAGCAAAGATCACGACAAGCAGCGAAACCGATTCAGAGATCATTAACGCAGCGGTGCAGGACGAGAACCCGAAACAGGCCGCCGCTATAGCGAACACGCTGATGAAGACATTTAAAAAAGAAGTCCGTGACAGGATGAATATAAAAGGCGTCATTGTTTTGTCCGAGGCAAAAGCATCGGAAAGCCCGATGGTCAAGCCTTCGCGCATCAGGAATATCATGATGGCGTTCGGTGCGGCTCTCATGGCGGGTGTGACGCTTGCGTTTTTTCTCCACTTTCTTGATGAAACCGTTAAAAGCGAGCGGCAGCTCAGCGAAAAAACAGACTTGCCTGTTTTAGGGGTTGTGTATGACATCAAAAATCAGCAGACACGGTCTGATGAAAAACATTTCGGGGAGTGAGGCGTTTGGGATTCAGAAAAAAGAAATCAAGAAGGGGACTGGCTCAAATATCCGTTTTACATCACAAATCATTGGTGGCTGAACAATACCGCACCATTCGGACAAATATTGAGTTCTCCTCTGTTCAGACCCATTTGCGCTCTATTCTCGTCACTTCCTCCGTTCCGGGAGAAGGAAAGTCATTCAGCGCCGCCAACCTTGCCGCGGTATTTGCGCAGCAGGAAAAAAAGGTGCTGCTCGTCGATGCGGATTTACGAAAACCGACGATACACGAGACCTATCAGCTTGAAAATGTACAAGGCCTTACGAATGTGTTAGTCGGAAACGCTTCCCTCGGCGAAACGGTGCAAAAAACGCTGATTGATAACCTTTACGTCTTAACGAGCGGGCCGACGCCGCCGAATCCGGCCGAGCTTTTATCTTCAAAGGCGATGGGAGAGCTGATTCAGGAGATGTACAGCCGGTACAGTCTGGTTATTTTCGATTCACCTCCGCTTTTGGCGGTGGCGGACGGCCAGATTTTAGCGAACCAGACAGATGGAAGCGTTCTCGTCGTCTTGAGCGGAAAAACGAAAATGGATACCGTCCAAAAGGCGAAAGACGCGCTCCAGCAGTCAAAGGCAAAGCTTTTGGGGGCGCTGCTGAATAAAAAGAAAATCAAAAAAACAGAGCACTACTCGTATTGAGCGGTGCAGGTGATGTCTCCTTACCTTTATCAACGGAGGCACTCGGCTCTGCTGTGGGCGGCGTTTTCCGCCGCCTTAGATGCTGGTCGTCGGTGGCGGGGTGTGAGGACGGGTTAAATGCCCAATTTATCTTAAGATGATGCATTGTTATCGGCTTAGCTGTTATGTCTGTTTTTACGAAAACCGTATCAGCTAAACCGATAAATGAGGAGGGGAAAGATTGACTTACCGGAGAAGACTTTCAATGATTTTTGCATTGGATACGTATCTCGTTTTACTTTCCGTTGTTATAGGATATCAATTTTTTGAGGATTCTTATCACTTTTATGACTCCGGAGCGTTGCTGCTGACCGCCGTGACCATGCTGATCAGCCATCATGTATGCGCTTTTATGTTTCACCAGTATAAGCAGGTATGGACGTATACGGGAATAGGCGAGCTGCTTGATCTGCTGAAGGGGATCACGCTGTCCGCAGCTGTCACAGCCGCCGTCCAATACGGGGTGTTCCACACGATTTTGTTCCGGCTGTTAGCCGTCAGCTGGATGGTTCAGCTATTGTTCATCGGAGGAAGCCGGATGATTTCGCGCGTGCTGAAAGAAACGATCGGCAGGAAGCAAAATGACTCTTCCCGGGCGCTGATCATCGGCGCAGGCGCGGGAGGAACGCTGCTCGTCCGTCAGCTTACGCAGAAAAATGATCTCGGAATCATGCCTGTGGCTTTTATTGATGATGATCAGACGAAGCATAAGCTCAAAATCATGGGCCTGCCCGTCATCGGCGGAAAAGAAAGCATTATGCCGGCGGTGCAGAGGCTGAGAATTCACCACATCATCATCGCCATTCCGTCTCTTTGCACCCATGAGCTCCAGACGCTGTACAAAGAATGTGTACAGACGGGCGCTCATATTAAAATCATGCCGCAATTTGATGAGATCCTGCTCGGAACGCAGGCTGCCGGACACATCAGGGATGTGAAAGCCGAAGATCTCCTCGGCAGAAAGCCGGTCACCCTTGATACGAGCAAAATTTCTGACAGCATCAAAGGGAAAACGATTCTGGTCACGGGCGCCGGCGGCTCTATCGGTTCTGAAATCTGCCGCCAGATCAGCTCGTTTCTTCCGCATGAAATCGTCCTTCTCGGCCACGGGGAGAACAGCATTTATTCGGTGCATAACGAACTGTCCGCACGCTTCGGCAAAGAGGTGCTTTTTCACGCGGAGATCGCCGATATTCAGGACAGAGATAAAATCTTTACGTTGATGAAAAAATACGAGCCGCACGTCGTCTATCATGCGGCCGCCCATAAACATGTGCCGTTAATGGAACATAATCCGGAAGAAGCCGTCAAAAACAATATTATCGGCACGAAAAATGTCGCCGAAGCCGCCGATATGTGCGGAACGGAAACATTCGTGCTGATTTCTTCTGACAAAGCGGTCAATCCGGCCAATGTCATGGGCGCGACGAAGCGGTTTGCGGAAATGGTCATCATGAACCTCGGAAAGGTCAGCAACACCAAATTCGCCGCCGTCCGTTTCGGGAATGTGCTCGGAAGCCGCGGCAGCGTCATTCCGATTTTCAAAAAGCAGATTGAAAAAGGCGGACCCGTCACCGTCACGCATCCGGCGATGACAAGATATTTTATGACGATCCCCGAAGCGTCAAGACTCGTCATTCAGGCGGGGGCGCTTGCAAAAGGGCGGCAGATTTTCGTTCTGGATATGGGAGAACCCGTCAAAATCGTCGACTTGGCAAAAAACCTGATTCATTTATCAGGCTATACGACAGAACAGATTCCTATTGAATTCTCCGGCATCCGCCCGGGAGAAAAGATGTATGAAGAACTGCTGAATCATAATGAAGTACATACGGAACAGATTTTTCCGAAAATCCATATCGGGAAAGCGATCGACGGGGATTGGGCCGTGCTCATCCGTTTTATGGAGGAATTCAGCCGTCTGCCTGAAGATGAGCTGAGAAAACGTCTGTTTGAGGCGATCGAATCAGTACATGAAGAAGCGGCCGCAGGTGTGTGATGGGAGGACAGAAAGATGACGAAAAAAGTATTATTCTGCGCCACTGTCGATTATCATTTTAAAGCCTTTCATCTTCCGTATTTTCAATGGTTTCAGGATATGGGCTGGGAGGTGCACGTCGCGGCAGGCGGCAATATGAATCTTCCATTCGTTGATGAAAAGTTTTCCATTCCGATCCGGCGCTCGCCGTTTCATCCCGAAAATCTTTCTGTTTACAGGCGGCTGAAACGGCTCATTCAGGCTAACGGCTACGACATGATTCACTGTCATACGCCGGTCGGCGGCGTGCTTGCACGCCTTGCGGCGAGACAAGCGCGCCAAAAAGGGACAAAGGTGCTGTACACCGCGCACGGCTTTCACTTCTGCGATGGAGCGCCCCTGAAAAATTGGCTTCTTTATTACCCGATCGAAAAATTTCTCTCTTCTTACACGGATTGTTTGATTACGATTAATGAAGAGGATTACGAACGGGCCAAGCAAATGAAAAAAACAGCTTGCGGCGCGAAGAAAATACACGGCATCGGCGTGAATACAGACAGGTTTCGCCCTGTGAGCCGGGCAGAGAGTGAACGTCTGAGAGAAAAACACGGCTTCGGCGCCGGGGAATTTATCCTCATATACCCCGCTGAATTAAACGGCAATAAAAACCAGGGACTTCTCATTGAGGCTGCGGCACTGCTGAAGAACCGCATTCCGGAGCTGAAACTCGTATTTGCCGGAGAAGGCGCGATGGAAGAGCCGTACAGAAAAAAGGCTGAATCACTCGGGGTATCCGACATTGTGCGGTTTTACGGTTTTTGCCGTGACATTCATGAGCTGATTCAGCTTGCCGATCTGTCCGTCGCCTCAAGCATCCGCGAAGGGCTCGGCATGAATCTGCTTGAGGGGATGGCTGCCGAAAAGCCCGCCGTTGCCGCAGACAACAGGGGGCACCGTGAGATCATCGAAGACGGTGTGAACGGTTTTCTCGTGCCGGCAGGGGACAGCGCGGCATTTGCCGATCGGATTGAAAAGCTGTACCGATCCCCGGGTCTGCGAAAAGCAATGGGACAAGAAGGGCGCAGGACGGCGGAATTTTTTTCAGAAACACGTACGGTAAAGGAAATGGCGCACATTTACGCCGGTTATATGGATAAAAAGGAGAAAAGCGTATGAATGCAGGAGCACAACCGAAAATTTCCGTTATCATGGGAATTTATAATTGCGAAGAGACTTTAGCGGAGAGTATTGAATCCATCCTGAGCCAATCGTATAAGAATTGGGAACTGATTATGTGTGATGACGCGTCAACTGACGGAACGTATCAGATTGCGCGCCGTTACACGGATCATTACAGCGACCGGATCACGCTGATTCAAAATAAGACGAATCAACGGCTTGCCGCTTCGCTGAACCGCTGTCTGACATACGCAACGGGGGATTATATCGCCAGGCAGGACGGTGATGACATCTCCAACCCGAGGAGACTGGAAAAACAGGCCGCTTTCTTAAACAAGCACGCCCACTATCAAGTCGTGGGCACGGGGATGCTCGTATTTGATGAATTCGGCGTCAGGGGCGCCCGGCTTTTGCCGCCCGTGCCGAAACCGGGAATTATGGCGAAAGGCACACCGTTCTGCCACGGCACCATTATGATGCGGGCTGAAGCGTACAAAGCGCTTGGAGGCTACCGGTCAGTCAGGCGGACGCGGCGGATGGAGGATATCGATTTGTGGCTGCGCTTTTTTGAAGCGGGTTTCCGAGGGTACAATCTCCAGGAAACGCTGTATAAAGTAAGAGAGGACAGTGATGCGTTCAAAAGGAGATCGTTTACGTATTCCATTGATAATGCGGTGCTCGTTTTTCAGGCATGCAGACGGCTGAAGCTGCCGATTTCCCATTACGCGTATATCGCAAAACCGCTCATCCGCGCCATTACGCCGCCCGCGGTCATGAACCGTTATCATAAAAACAAGGACATCCGCCAAAAAGAAGGGCTTGCCGAACATGACTGACAAACCGATGCGGGTGCTGCACATCTTCAGCGGGATGAACAGGGGCGGCGCAGAAACGATGATGATGAATTTGTACCGGAAGATGGACAGAACGAAGGTGCAGTTTGATTTTTTAACCCATAGGAACGATCCGTGCGCTTATGACGAGGAAATTCTCGCTCTCGGCGGACGGCTTTTTTATGTGCCGAGCATCGGCAGCACAAACCCGATTACATTTGTTAAACAGGTCAAGCGGGTGATTCAGGAAAAAGGCCCGTTTGCCGCCGTGCACGCCCATACCGATTTTCAGTCTGGATTTATCGCGCTTGCCGCTCGTTTAGCCGGCGTCCCGGTGCGGATCTGCCATTCGCACAGTACGTCGTGGCGGGGGCGGGCGTCGCGGCTTGCCGGGATGCAGCTGTTTGTTTTCAGACGGCTGATCACGGCAAACGCCACGGCACTGTGCGCCTGCGGAAAAGAGGCGGGCCGTTTCTTATTCGGGAAAGATAAAGACGTGCATCTTTTGCCGAACGGCATTGATCTCGACTTATTTGCCGGCGGGTGCGCGGACACAGAAGCTGAAAAAAGGAAGCGGGGCATTGCAGACGGCCGTTTGGTGATCGGCCATATCGGCCGCTTTACAGAAGAAAAAAACCACGAATTTCTGCTCCGGCTGGCCGCTGATATGAAAGAGCGGGGCATCGGCTTACAGCTGATTCTCGCCGGAGACGGTCCTCTTCGCACCGATATGGAAAATCTGGCGGCGAAGCTGGGGCTTGATGATGATGTGCGTTTTATCGGTATAGAAGACCGCGTTCATGATCTGCTGAAAACGCTGGATGTATTTGTCATGCCGTCTCTTTATGAAGGGCTGCCCGTCACGCTCGTTGAAGCGCAGGCCTCCGGGGTGCCGTGCGTGATATCAGACGGCATAACGGAAGAAGCCGATGCCGGGCTCGGGCTGGTCAAAAGGCTCAGCCTCAAAGAACCGCCGGGACAATGGGCATCCGCGGTTTTACGGGCAGCAGAGGCGGCAAAGCCTGACGGGGCGCGCATTAAAGAAACCCTCAGTCGGCTGGGATATGACGCGGGAGAAAATGCGGGGGCTGTTATGAAGCTTTACAATATGAATTGGAAAAAGGAACAGTAACGAATGATTGTATATGTAGTCAATATGGGAATTGTTTATATTTGGTCATGGTTCGCGAAAATGTGCGGCGGGCGTGATCAATCGCTTTCGACCGGATACCGGCCGAATCAGCTCGTCATGCTCGTTCCGCTGCTATCGCTGGTATTGGTCTCCGGTTTGCGCTACAGAGTCGGGACGGATTTTCAGACGTACGCCCTGATGTACAAGCTGGCGGGAAATTACGGCAGCATTTGGGAGATCTTCGGGTTCGGAGCAAAAAAAGCAGCCGTTGATCCGGGGTTTACGGCTCTCATCTGGCTCATGAATTTTATCACGAAAGATCCGCAAATCATGTATTTCACCGTGGCGGTCGTGACATGCAGCTTTATTTTAAAGGGGCTCGTTGAGTTCGGCCGTCCGTTTGAGCTGAGTGTATTTTTGTTTTTGGGCACGTATCACTATTACGCTTCCTTTAACGGGATCAGGCAGTATATGGTGGCGGCCGTTTTGTTTTGGGCCGTCCGCTACGTGATCAGCGGAAGCTGGAAGCGTTATATGTCAATCGTGCTTCTGTGTTCGCTTTTTCATTCCTCAGCGCTGATTATGATTCCGGTTTATTTTCTCGTCAGAAAAAGAGCCTGGTCGCCCGCGATTTTCGGACTGTCGGCATTGTTTCTTCTTATGACGTTTCTGTATCAGAAGTTCATTTCGCTGTTTGTCGTCGTGCTGGAAAACAGCTCGTACGGCCATTATGAGAAATGGCTGATGACGAATACGAACGGGATGAACGTCGTAAAAATCGCGGTGCTGCTGCTGCCGCTGTTTTTGGCTTTCTGCTACCGGGAGCGGCTGCGGAAGCTCTGGCCTGACATTGATGTCATCGTGAATTTCTGTCTGCTCGGCCTGCTTTTCGGTCTTTTGGCGACAAAGGATGTTATTTTCGCCCGGTTTAATATATATTTCGGCCTGTACCAAATGATCCTGATCCCTTATTTTGTGAGAATTTTTGATGAAAAATCAAATGCGCTGATTTATATCGCCATTATTGTCTGTTATTTTCTTTACAGTTACTTGCTTATGCCGGTCGATTCGTCTGTGCTTCCGTACAGAACGATTTTTTCCCGGTAATGGACACTGGAGGTTTATATGGAAACACCCGCGGTCAGTTTATTAATTGCTGTGTATAATACGGAAACTTATTTAGAAAGGTGCTTAGATTCATTGCTCAATCAGTCGCTCGCCAATATCGAAATCGTGGCCGTTAATGACGGGTCAACGGATCAAAGCCCGGCGATTCTTGAAACCTATCAGAAGCGGGATGAGAGAATCAGGGTCGTTCATCAGCAAAACCGGGGGCTCGGCGCGGTCCGCAACAAGGGCATCGAGGCGGCGCACGGCGAATTTATCGCTTTTATTGATGCGGACGACTGGGTTGAACCTGATTATTGCCTGCGCATGTATGAAAAAGCGAAGGCTGACCAGGCTGATCTCGTGATTTGCGAATATGCGGCTGAATTTGCGGATACGGGGAAGACCGCTGTTTCAACGATCGCTTCAGCGTACGAGGGCCGCCCGAAACAACGGTACCTGAAAGATTTATTTGAAGGAAGAGTCAGCGGTTTTTCATGGAACAAGCTGTACAAAAGATCTATGATCGAGCATCATCAGCTGCGCTTTCCGCTTCGTGATGAGCTGGAGCACGTGGAGGATCAGTATTTCAGCCTCCGGGCGCATGTTTTCGCAGGTGCCGTCTCATACGTGGATCAGCCGCTCTATCATTATCGGATTCACTTGACTTCCATTGTGCAAAGCTATCAGAAAAAGCTGTTTGACTCAGGTCTCGTTCTCTATCGGCTGAACGAGGCTTTTTTGCGTGAAAACGGCTGCTTACACGAATACCGGCAGGAGCTGGATTTTTTCATCGTTCAGCACGGAACAGTCTGCCTGCTGAATGAATGGAAGCGGAATAACGGCGGCCGGTTTTCTGAGAAGTGGAAGAATATCAGCCGGATATGCGCTGATCCCGTATTCCGCATGAGCCTTTCCAAAACGGGAACGGCGCCGTTTGACGCCAAACGCTCATGCCTTCTGCTTTTGGCGAAGCTGAAGCTGATTCCGTTCGTGTCGCTGGCATCAGCCGCGTATCAGCGGGCAATCGAGTACAAAATGAAAATCAGAGGGTGAAGACATGTCGATACAATCTTTAAAAATCAATCTCGCGGAATGGCTTTTGCTTAAGGTCAAATACCCGTCCCAATTTCATTTCGGAACGGGAGCGGATGGGGCGGGGCTTACAGCGGCAAGAAAAAAGATCATTCTGACGCTGCTCCCGTCCCATGATAATCTCGGCGATCACGCCATCGCCTACGCAAGCAAAAAATTTCTTGAACGGGAGTATCCCGATTTTGACATTGTCGAGGTGGATATGAAGGATATATACAGATCGGCAAAAGCGCTGATCAAAAAGCGCCACCCCGATGATATGGTATTCATCATCGGCGGCGGGAATATGGGGGATTTGTACCGGTATGAGGAATGGACGCGCCGCTTTATCATAAAAACATTCCGGCAATATCGGATCGTTCAGCTTCCGGCGACGGCTCACTTTTCTGAATCAAAAAAGGGACGGAAGGAACTGAAGCGCGCCCGAAAAGTGTACAATGCGCATCCCGACCTTTTGTTGATGGCGAGAGATGAGACGACGTATCAATGGATGAAGCGTCATTTTCCCGAAAAAACAGTGCTCAAACAGCCTGACATGGTCTTATATTTGGATAAAAGCGAGCGGGGCATAGCGCGGGAAGGGATCTACCTCTGTTTACGGGAGGATAAGGAGAGCGCGCTGACGGCTGAGGACAGAACGATGGTAAAAGAAGCTTTGGCCAAAGAGTACGGAGAGCTGTATTCCTTTACCACGACGGTCGGCCGGAGGGTCAGCCGCCATACACGCGAAAAGGAGCTGGAAGCGCTTTGGAATACGCTGAAAGGCGCGGAAGCCGTCGTCACTGACAGGCTTCACGGGATGATTTTTTGTGCGCTGACGAAAACGCCTTGTGTCGTCATTCGTTCGTTTGATCATAAGGTGATGGAAGGCTATCAATGGCTGAAAAACATACCGAACATGACATTGCTTGAACATCCCGACCCTGAAGCCGTAACATCCGCCGTAAATCGGCTGCTCAGCGGCAAGCATGAGGAAGGCGGTTCTTTGCGAAGTGTTTATTTTGCCGGGCTGCGCTCGAAAATCAGCGGTGATGCCCAATGACCGCGCCGCTTGTGAGCGTGATCGTGCCGATGTATAAGACAGAGCCTTTTATTAAAGAATGCGCGGTTTCTTTAACAAAACAGACGCTGAGAGACATCGAAATCATTTTCGTCAATGACGGTTCACCGGATCAGTCAGGCCGGATGGCTGAACAATTCGCCGCAGAAGATGCGAGAGTCCGGGTGATTCATAAAGAAAACGGCGGCCTCAGCTCGGCCCGCAATGCCGGAATAAAAGCCGCCCGCGGCTGTTATATCGGTTTTGCGGACGGCGATGATTATGTGACGGAAACAATGTTCGAGCGGCTTTATGAAGAAGCGGAGAAGAACCGGCTGGATATCGCCGGCTGCGGTTATTATAAGGAAACGCCGTCTAAGAAAAGAACGTATATGCCGCCGTCCCTTCCGCCGGGCCGCGTCTTCACAGCGGATGAAATGACCGCATTGCTGACCCGCGCGCACGAACATCGGTTTATTTGGTATGTGTGGCGCTATATATACCGGCGAGAAGCATTGCAAGGGCTGTTGTTCCATGAAGATATCCGGTTTGCCGAGGACTCTCCGTTTAACTTGGCAGCGTTCCGCCAAGCCGCGCGTGTCAAAGTGATAGACGAAGGGCTGTATATCTACCGGGAAAATCCGCAAAGTCTTACAGAAACACCGTTTAAGCCCCGCTTAGATCACGAACTGCAAAAGCAATATGCAGCGAAAATGGCTTTTTATGAGGCAAACGGGCTGACGGACGCCTGCCGGAGCGATATTGATACATATTTGTGCAAGCATCAGATTCCGATGCTGATCGCCAACGCATGCGCCGCCCCGCAGCCGTCACACCAGATTACGGCGCATATCGGCAGAATCTTAACGTATGACATGGTAAAAACGGCCGTGCGCAGGACGCCGTGCCGCCATAAACAGCTGCTGGCCGGGGAGCGCGTGGTGCTCGGTCTGTGCAAAATGCGCCTTCCTCTTCTTCTTCATGCGTTTTTCGAACGGAAATCGAAAGAGAAAGGCAGTGCGGAAGGAGCATGAAATTTGCCATTAATTTCGGCGCCAATGTGACGGCGTTTTTACTATCGGTGTTTTTATCAGTGTGGATGACGCCCTTTATTGTGAAAACATTAGGTGTTGAGGCTTTTGGGTTTGTCCATCTGACACAGAATATCATTAACTATTTCTCTATTATTACCGTTGCGCTGAGCTCAGTCGTTGTGAGGTTTTTCTCCGTCGCCGCCCACAGGGGGAACAGGGACGAGGCCAATGCGTATGTAAGCAATTATTTAGCCGCGTCTGTCGTGATATCTCTATTACTCGCTGTGCCGCTCGCCGGGACTGCTTTTTTTATTGACAGGATTATGAATGTACCGGCCGGGCTCTTAACGGATGTGAGGCTGTCTATCGTAATCGGCAGCGTGCTGTTTATGCTGACGTTTTTTATGGCGGGGTTCGCGACGGGGCCGTTTTTTGCCAACAAGCTTTATATCACAAGTTCCATTCAGGCCGTGCAAATGCTGGTCAGGGTGCTGTGTGTGCTCGCTCTGTTTACGTGCCTGCCGCCGAAGATCTGGCAGATCCAGCTTTCGGCATTAGCGGGAGCCGTCTGTGCAGCTGTGCTGACTTTTTTCTTCTTTAAGAAATTGATTCCGTGGTTTTCTTTCAGCCGTAAAACTTTGTCATTACAGACGAGCAAAGTGCTGTTTTCGGCCGGTGCCTGGAGTTCTGTCAACCAGATCGGCGTGCTGCTGTTTCTGCAGATTGACCTCATGACGGCCAACCTCGTGCTGGGGCCGTCTGAAGCGGGTGTCTATGCGGCGATTATTCAATTCCCGCTTCTGCTCAGAAGTCTTGCCGGGACGCTTGCTTCACTGTTTGCGCCGGTTTTGACTTCCTATTATTCAAAAGGCGATATGGAAGGTCTCCTGTCTTACGCCAATAAGGCCGTGCGGATGAACGGGCTTCTCCTCGCGCTTCCCGCCGCATTATTAGGAGGGCTTGCCGAACCGTTTCTGGCGATTTGGCTGGGCCCGTCGTTTGTGCAGACGGCGCCGCTTTTATATATTCACGCCGCGTATTTGGCGGTCAGTCTCTCTGTCATGCCGCTTTTTTACGTATGGACGGCTTTTAATAAACAAAAAACGCCCGCCGTCGTTACTTTATGTTTAGGCGGACTGAATGTCATATTGGCCGTGGTTCTCAGCGGACCGGCACATCTCGGGCTGTACGGCATCACCATTGCCGGGGCTGTCTCCCTCATTTTGAAAAATGCCGTCTTCACGCCGCTGTATGTTTCGCATATTACCGGCTTTCAGAAAACCGCGTTTTACAAAGGCATGTTCGGCCCGTTGGCGGCGGCCGTATTTGCCTGGGCCGTCTGCCGGGGTATCCGGCTGTTTTCACCGCTTGACAGCTGGGCCGGTCTGATCGCCGCGGGGCTTGCCGTATGCATAAGCTATGCCGCATTCGCTTTTTTCTTCATTTGTACGAAAGAAGAAAGGCGGCTTGCTTTACAGAAATGCCGAAAAGTGAAAGGAGCTGTTCAGATTTGAAGGTGAAACGTGTATTTGATATAGCGGCCGCGACGCTGTTATTGTGCGGCGCGAGTGTCATTCTTCTCTTCGCCATGGCAGCCGTCAGATGCGCCATCGGGTCTCCGGTATTGTTCAAACAGACGAGACCGGGGCATAACGGGCGTCCGTTTACGTTGTATAAACTCAGAACGATGACGGATGCGCGTGATGAAAACGGTGTGCTGCTTCCGGATCATCTGCGCCTGACCAAAACGGGAAGGCTGATCAGAAAACTGAGCATCGACGAGCTTCCCCAGCTTTTTAATGTGCTCAAAGGCGATATCAGTCTGGTCGGCCCCCGCCCTTTGCTGATGGATTATCTGCCGCTTTACACGGCGGAGCAGGCGCGGCGGCACGAGGTGAAGCCGGGGATTACGGGCTGGGCGCAGGTCAATGGGAGAAACGCGATTTCATGGGAGGAGAAATTCAAGCTCGACGTGTGGTACGTCGACAACCGCACCTTTCTTCTCGACTTAAAGATTCTGCTTTTAACAGTGAAAAAAGTTCTCGTGTCAGAAGGCATACACCAAGCCGGCCATGTGACGGCAAAGCGCTTCACAGGCAGCGGAGATATGTCATCGTGAAAAAGGTCGTGCTGATCGGAAACGGCGGACACGGAAAAGTCGTGACGGAAATCGTGCAGGCCCGTTCCGATATGGAGCTTGCGGGCATATTGGACGACGGATTCAGCGGTTTTACCGCTCGGAACGGTTTATATACGGGCCGGACGGAAGACGTGCACATGCTTCGGAAACTCGTCCCCGAGGCCGTGTTCACGATATGCATCGGCCGCAACGGCGTCAGAAAGCAGTTCGCTGAAACGCTTGGGATTGAAGATGCCGATTATGCTTCACTCATTCACCCCGGGGCGATCGTCAGTGAAACGGCTTCCGTCGGACACGGAACGGTTGTGATGGCGGGCGCCGTCATTCAGGCGGGCGCTGACATCGGCGCCCATTGCATCATCAATACGGGGGCGGTTGCCGATCACGACAATGCAATCGGAGATTACGTCCATCTTTCACCGCGCGCGGCGCTTGCCGGCGGAGTGAAAGTCGGGGAAGGAACGCACATCGGAATCGGCGCGTCCGTCATACCGCAGATGGACATCGGCCCTTGGTCCGTTATCGGCGCGGGGGCTGCGGTCATCAGCAGAATTCCCGGCCATGTGACGGCGGTCGGCGTTCCGGCCCGCGTCATCTCCCCTATCCATAATGAAAAAGGATGATTTCATGCAAACAAACAAACGGATTTATTTGTCTCCGCCTCATATGAGCGGAAAAGAACAGGAATACATCGCAGAAGCCTTCCGAACCAATTGGATTGCCCCGCTCGGTCCGCTCGTCAATTCGTTTGAAGCGCGGCTCGCGGAATATGCGGGAGTGAAAAGCGCGGCGGCCGTAAGCTCGGGAACGGCCGCCATCCATCTTGCCCTGCGGCTTGCGGGTGTGAAAAAAGGAGACGTTGTATTTTGTCCTTCCTTTACATTTGTCGCCACGGCGAATCCGATTGTGTATGAGCAGGCTGAGCCCGTTTTTATTGATTCGGAATGGGAGACGTGGAATATGTCGCCCGCTGCGCTTGAGCGGGCGCTCCGGGATGCAAAGCGGCGCGGCAGACTCCCGAAAGCGGTGATCGCCGTCAATCTTTACGGCCAAAGCGCGAAAATGGATGAATTAATGAGCCTTTGTGACGCATACGGCGTCTGTCTGATTGAAGACGCTGCCGAGTCCTTAGGATCAACATATAAAGGCAGGCGGAGCGGCACGTTCGGCCGTTTCGGCATTTATTCCTTTAACGGCAACAAAATCATTACAACATCGGGAGGCGGCATGCTCGTGTCTGACGATGAAGCCGCGATTGAAAAAGCGAGGTTTCTTGCGTCACAGGCGAGAGATGCCGCCGTTCATTACCAGCACAGCGAGCTCGGTTACAACTACAGGCTCAGCAACATTCTCGCAGGCGTGGGTATATCGCAGCTGGAAGTGCTTGAAGATCGCGTCCGGGCGAGGAGAGAAATCTTTCACCGGTATCGGGAAGCGCTCGAAACATATCCGGGCATCCGCATGATGCCGGAGCTTGAAGGAACGGTTTCAAACCGCTGGCTGACGGCTCTGACGCTTGATAACGGCGTGACGCCGGAAGAAGCCGTCGCCTGTCTTGCGGAACAGAATATTGAGGCCCGGCCGCTGTGGAAACCGCTGCATACGCAGCCGCTTTTCTCATCTTCCGTCTTTTATCCTCACAGCGACCATGAGCGTGTCTCTGAGAACCTTTTCAGCCGGGGGATTTGTCTGCCGTCCGGGTCTGACCTGTCTTCTGAGGAGCAGCAGCGTGTCATTGACGCACTTGCGCAACTGTTTAAAACGAAAGGGGAGAAAACATGGACAGCCGCCATGTTATGAGCCGATTAAAAGAGACGCTGACGGGTCTGCTCAGCGTTATACCGCCGCAATCCGACATCATATATGCCGACTATCCCCTCTACGGAAATGTAGGGGATTTATTGATTATGAAAGGGACGGAGGCGTTTTTTAAAGCGCACGGCATCCGCGTGAAACAGCGCTGGAATCCCGACAATTTTCCATTCGGGCGCCGGGCGGACAAAAAGACGATCATCGTCTGTCAGGGTGGCGGAAATTTCGGGGATCTCTATCCGTACTATCAGACGTTCAGGGAAAAAATCGTCAAATCCTTTCCGGAAAACAGGATCGTCATCCTGCCGCAATCGATTTATTATCAGGATGAGACACGGCTGCAAAAGACATCGGCGCTTTTTGCGGAGCACAAGGATCTCCACCTGTTTACGAGAGATCATGTGTCATGCGAGACTGCGAAACGCTTTTTTTCGGCGAATCATATCGGGCTTATGCCTGATATGGCCCATCAGCTGTATCCGATCGCGGCGTCAGCGGTTCCGTCACGCGGCAGGCTTTATTTTATCCGCACGGATGGGGAAATCAACCCGAAGCTGCAAAACAATTCTTCCGTTAAAAACTGTGACTGGCAGGATGTTCTGTCAGCAAGCGACCGCAGGGGAATCGCTTTTTTCCAAACGCTGAATGTTTTGAATAAAAAAGCAGGAAACCCGCTGCCGATTGCGCGGTTTTGGAAACGCTATTCCGATTACTTAACGAAAAAAGCGGTACTGTTTTTCAGCAGGTACGAATCGGTGGAAACGTCAAGGCTCCACGGCCACATCCTGTCCTCGCTTCTCGGGAAACCGAATACCGTCATTGATAATTCATACGGGAAAAACGCGAACTATTATTACACCTGGACGCACGAAGCGCCGGACGTCCGGCTGATCGGTGAAACCGCCGGCACGAAGGAAAACCTTCCGCTTTGAATGAGCGGAAGGTTTATTTTGTTTCTCCGCGTTTTACTTTGTTGTACGCCTCATCCAAATGCTGAATTCTTTTGAGCACAACCGAGTTTTTCGTCAGCTGATCCTGTACAAGGGTTGAGACGACGGAGCGGTAATAGCTGTTCATCGCATGAATTCGGTCTTCATTCGGATTCATTTCAATGTGCTGTGTAAAGTTTTCAATAAAATAGGGAACAGAAAAAAGTTCTGACATCTATAAAGCAACTCCTTTTAATAAGTATATACGGTATGAAACCAATCATGTACAATGAAAAAAGGGGAGTGAGCATGATGGATATCAAACTTCAGCAAACACAAATGTTAAAGCCTCAATTAACGCAAGAGCTTAAACAGGCCATCACATTACTCGGATACAATTCCGCGGAACTGGCCGGATATATTGATGAGCTCTCACTGGAAAACCCTCTGATTGAACGAAAGGAAACAGACACGCCGCCACTATCTTACCATAAAACAAATAAAAACAGGATGAAAGAACGGGACGGAAGCCAGCAGATCAGACTTACCCGCAAAACGCTGCAGGATTCGCTCAAACAGCAAGCCTTAGACATGAAGCTGTCCGATGATGAGAAAAAAATTTTCAATTATCTGATACATTCATTGGATTCAAACGGTTATTTAAAAGAGGACATACCAGCCGCCGCCGACCATGTATCCGCTTCACAAGAGGAGACGGAAGCGGTTCTGAAAAAGCTTCAATCCCTTGAGCCCGCGGGAATCGGCGCCCGGTCTTTGCAGGAATGCATCCTTCTTCAGCTCCGCCGTCTGCCCGAGCGGAACGAACAGGCGGAATGGATTGCCAAAGCCTATTTTGAGCTATTTGCAAGAAAGAATTGGAAAGCGCTTACACAGAAAACGGGCATTCCGCTTAAAGACATTCAGGACATCGCTGACATGATCAGCGCGCTTGATCCGAGGCCGGGGCTCCGTTATGCGCATGAGGAGCCGGGTTTTTACGTAGAACCGGATATTTTCATCACGGTGAAAAACGGCATCATTCAAGCGCGGCTCAACAGCCGTTCGTTTCCTGACATCCAGCTTCATGCCCATTATCAGCCGCTCCTGTCAGCCGCCGGGTGCCGTGACACGAAAAATTATCTGTCGGCAAAATATCAGGAATGGCGCTGGCTGAACCGGGCTTTGTCGCAAAGAAAACAAACGATCACGAGAATTATCGGCGTCCTGACTGAACGGCAGGAATCCTTTTTTCTCACAGGAAAAAGCGGAATGCAGCCGCTGACCCTAAGAGAGGTGGCGGAAACGCTGGAGCTCCACGAATCAACGATCAGCCGGGCCATCAAAGGGAAGTACGTTCAGACGCCGTACGGACTGTATGAAATGAAAACATTTTTCTCGGCGAAAGCTGAATCATCGGGGGACGGCGGCGCCTCCAATTATGCCGTAAAAGCGCATCTGGAAGCATTGGTCCGTAAAGAAGATAAAAAGAAACCTTTTTCAGACCAAAAGCTTGCCGATCTGCTGCATGAACAATATGACATCCGAATCTCAAGGCGCACCGTCGCCAAATACCGTGACCAATTAAATATTCCGCCGTCATCGGCGAGAAAACGGTACAGCTGAAACCTCCCCGAGCCAAACCCCGGGGAGGTTCTCCGTGTTACGGGATCATCCATGAAAACAGATGATGCTGTAAAAATGTAATGAGACAGACGAGCAGAAGCAAAAACAGACTGTGCTTAATCGTAAAGCGGAAAAGGTCGGCTTCCTTGCCCGCCAGACCGACAGCGGCGCAGGCAACCGCAATGGATTGCGGAGAAATCATTTTTCCGGTGACACCGCCTGATGAATTGGCGGCAACGGAGAGAACCGGGTCCATCCCGACAGATAGCGCCGTCACCTTTTGCAATCCGCCGAACAATAGGTTGGCCGATGTATCAGAGCCGGTAATAAATACGCCGAGCCAGCCGAGCACCGGCGAAAAAAAGGTAAACATCGCGCCCGTCATGGCAAGCGCAAGACCGAGTGTCGTGCTCATGCCGGAAGCATTCGTCACATATGCAAAGCCGACAACAGAAACAATGGTCACGACCGGAAGCGTTAACTCTTTCACCGTTTCTATAAACGCTTCGCCCCACGTCTTCCACGACATGCCGAGGGCGAACTTGGAGATGACGGCGGCAATCAGAATCGCCGTTCCCGCTGAACCGAAAAGCTCAAGTTTGTACACGGCTTCAATCGGCGTGCCGTCCGCCTGAAGAATCTGCTGATTTACAAATGGGACGGGAGGCGTGAAGGTCAATGCTTTCCCGGCTGCATTCAGCCAGGAAAGCCACATTGACGTTCCTTCATAATGACCGGTTAAAGCAGCCTTCACGCCGGGAATCCCCCAAACGGATATCATGGCCGTCAGAAGAAGGAAAGGAGACCACGCTTTAAACACCGCGGCGCCCCCGTACTTGATCGGCGCCCGGTCAGCGGCCGCTGCTGATTCCCGTTCTGCCGCGAAACGAAAGGCCGTTTTCGGTTTCCAAAATTTCAAAAATACAGCGAGCGCGGCCATGGAAACAAGCGCCGACAGCACATCCGGAAGCTCAGGCCCTAAAAAATTCGAGCTTGCGTACTGCACGGCCGCAAAGGAGACGCCGGAAACAAGAATGGCCGGCCATACTTCAAAAGCCTTTTTAAACCCGCTCATCAAAATGATTAAGTAAAGCGGAATAAAGACGGATAAAAAAGGAAGCTGCCGGCCGACCATTTGGGAAATTTCCATTGCCGGTATCCCGGTCGGACCTTCGACGGCGGTAATCGGAATGCCGATCGCGCCGAAGGCAACGGGCGCCGTATTGGCAATCAGGCAAATTCCCGCCGCATACAGCGGCTGAAAACCAAGTCCGACGAGCAAAGCGGCCGAGATCGCGACGGGAGCGCCGAAACCGGCGGCGCCTTCTAAAAATGCCCCGAATGAAAAGGCGATGAGCAGCGCCTGCAAACGCCGGTCATCTGTAATTGAGAGCACCGAACTCCGGATAATCTCAAACTGTCCCGTTTTCACGGTGATTTTATACAGAAAGACCGATGTGACGATAATCCAGCCGATCGGAAGCAGCCCGTACACCGCTCCCTGAGAAGCGGACATCACCGCTTTTTCCGCCGGCATGCCGTAAACAAATACCGCGATTAAAAGTGAAACGGCTAACGTTAAAAGCCCCGCTATGTACCCCTTCATCCGTTTCACCGCAAGCGCCCAAAAAAAGAAGATAATCGGCACGAGCGCGCAAGCTGCCGATAAAAGCAAATTTCCCCCTAAAGGAGCGTACCCCTGTGTCCATTGCATCCCTAAAAAACCCCTCCTTATGTCATGTAAACGATTACTTTTTATGATAAGGTCATCTGATGACCGGGTTAATTAGCATTATATTTTGAAAGTTTTGAAAGTACAATACTTTTCTTGAACAAATTGTCTGAACCTGTCGGCAACACAAAAAAAGAAGTATAATAGACGATAAACATCAAGATTCACAAGTGACGGGGTGATCGCGTTGAAATATAAACAAATTAAAACGAAAAAAATCTACGAAGAAGTCGCTGACGCATTGCTGGAGAAGATAAAAGCGGGCGAGCTTAAGCCGGGTGAAAAGCTTGATTCCGTTCAGGCGCTTTCCGAGAGTTTTCAGGTCAGCCGCTCGGCGGTCAGAGAAGCGCTGTCGGCTTTGAAAGCGATGGGGCTCGTCGACATGAAGCAGGGAGAAGGCACATACATAAGAGAATTTGAGCCGTCTCATGTTTCCCAGCCGCTTTCTTCCGCCCTCTTGATGAAAAAAGAGGACGTCAAACAGCTGCTCGAAGTCAGAAAGCTGCTTGAACTCGGCGTCGCCGCCATGGCCGCTGAAAAACGCACCGAAGACGATTTGCAAAAAATCCGCCAAGCTCTCATGGAGATGAAAGACATTGACGGAGACGAAGAATTGGGCGAAAAAGCAGATTTCTCCTTTCACATGGCGCTGGCGGAAGCATCACAAAACGGGCTGCTTAAGCATCTCATGAATCATGTCTCCGCGCTCCTTTTGGAAACAATGAGAGAAACGAGAAAAATTTGGCTGTTTTCTAAACGAACGAGCGTGCAGCGATTGTATGAAGAGCATGAACGCATTTACAGCGCCGTCGCCGCCGGAGACGCGGATGAAGCGGAAGCCGCGATGACGGCGCACCTGACGAATGTGGAAGAAGTGCTGGGGGCTTATTTTGAAGAAAATGTATAGAAGCTGACTTGTGAAAGGGGATAACATCACATGCAGGCCGAATCTTTTTTTTCTGACCATGTAAAGAAAGCTCTGACAAATGATCCTCCCGGGGAATGGATGCCGGCAGTTCCGAAAGCGTGCATCCCTCTGCATTCCGGCTATCCCGATCCCGCGCTCGTTCCTGATAAGGAGCTGAAAGAAGCCGTCTCCCGCCTTCTGGATGAGGAGCGCGATCTGCCGCTGCATTATATAGGAAGCCCGAGGACGGCCGTTTTCAAAAAGCAGATTCAAGAACGGTTAGCCATCCGCGGCATTCACTGCCGGGACGATGAGCTGATCGTGACGTCAGGCGCCTGTCAGGCGATAGATCTGGCTGCGCGGGTTTTCCTCGATGAACAAACCGCCGCTGCCGTTGAAGCACCGGTCTATATGGAAGCGCTCGAGATTTTTAAAAATTATACACCGCATATCATGAGCATTCCGACAGATCAAGAGGGCCTGCAAACAGAAACATTAGCCTTCATGCTTGAGGAAAGAAAACGAAAAGGGCTTCTGCTTCCCCGTCTTCTCTACACGACACCCGCTTTTCAGAATCCTGCGGGAACCGTAATGTCAGCGAAGCGGAGAACCCGCCTGCTTCAGCTTGCCGAAACGTATGATTTTCTCATCTTGGAGGATGATGCATACGGCGAGCTCGGATTCACCGATATTCCGCCGCCCTTGAAAGCCATGGATCAAAACGGCCGGGTGCTGTACGCCGGTTCATTATCAAAAGTCATCGCCCCGGGTATGAGGATCGGCTGGATTGCAGGAGACGCCGCATTCATCACGGCATTGTCATGGTTAAAAAAAGACTTAGGCCACCCGTTTTCCCAAGCGGTGACCGCCGTCTATCTGGAACAAACGAATATTGAAGAACGGCTCGCCGCCTTGCGGGAAGCATATCGAAGCAAACGTGATGTTTTGCTCGCCGCATCAGCGCGATATCTTCCGGAATCCGCATCCTGGCACGTACCTGAAGGCGGTTACTTTGTATGGGTGAAAGCGCCGGGGGCTGATACGTCCGCACTGCTGGCGAGGGCTCTGTCTCACGGCGTTTCCTATGTACCCGGAAAATATTTTTTTCCGCATCAGGAAGACGGTGCCGAATATCTCCGCCTGTCGTTCAGTTTTCCCGGTAAAGCCGCGATAAAAGAGGGTGTGCAAAAACTGGGACACCTGCTGAAAAACGGGATCTAGAGGAGCATGGGAAGCTTTCAGGCTTCTCTTTTTTTGCACCCTTCAGCGCATCGGGCGAAAGGATTTTTCAGAAAAACCTTCCAATCCATATTCAGAATAGTGTAGGATATTTATAGAGCTTTCCAAAAACAGGTCATCAGATGACCGGATCACATACTGAGGATGAAAGAGGGGTTCATCATGAAAGTCTCATTATTTGTCACGTGCCTTGTGGATATGTTTCAGACCAATGTCGGAAAGGCGACGGTTGAGGTGCTGGAACGGCTCGGGTGTGAGGTGGATTTTCCCGAGGGGCAGATTTGCTGCGGGCAGCCCGCATACAACAGCGGGTATGTGACGGATGCGAAAAAAGCAATGAAGCGGATGATTGCCGCGTTTGAAGAAGCGGAGTACGTCGTCAGCCCGTCAGGTTCCTGTACGACGATGTTCCGTGAATATCCGCATCTGTTTCAGGACGATCCGAAGTGGGCCGCAAAAGCGCAGCAGCTTGCGGACAAAACATATGAGTTAACGGATTTTATCGTCAACGTTCTCGGGGTGGAGGATGTCGGGGCGGTGCTGCATAAAAAAGCGACAGTCCATACATCGTGCCACATGACGAGGCTGCTCGGCGTGTCGGAGGAGCCGATGAAGCTTTTGCGCCATGTCAAGGGGCTCGAGCTGACCGCGCTTCCCGGAAAACACCAATGCTGCGGATTCGGAGGAACATTTTCTGTGAAAATGGCGCAAATCTCTGAACAAATGGTGGATGAAAAGGTCGCCTGCGTGGAAGACACGGAGGCCGAGGTGCTGATCGGGGCGGATTGCGGATGTCTGATGAATATCGGCGGGCGTCTTGACCGTAAGGATAAAAACGTCAGAGTCATGCACATCGCAGAAGTGCTGAACAGCAGATAAGACGAGAAACAACAAGGGGGTAAAATCATGGCGATGAAAATCGGTACCGCCGCTTTTAAAGAGCGGGTATCAGAAGGAATAGATAATGAGTTTATGAGAGGAGCCGTCTCCGGAGCGCAGGAACGGCTCAGGATAAGGAGGCTTCAGGAGGCCGAGGAATTGGGAAACTGGGAGGATTGGCGTTCACATGCGGAAGAAATCAGACAGCATGTGCTGGACAATCTTGATTTCTATTTGGAACAGCTCGCCGAAAACGTCGCCAACAGAGGCGGGCATGTCTTTTTCGCCGAAACGGCGGAAGAAGCGTCCTCCTATATCCGCGATGTCATCCGGCAGAAAAACGCCAAAAAAATCGTAAAATCCAAATCCATGGTGACAGAAGAAATCAATATGAACGAAGTGCTTGAGGAAGAGGGCTGTGAAGTCACAGAAACGGATCTCGGCGAATACATTCTCCAGATTGACGATCACGATCCGCCGTCACATATCGTTGCTCCCGCTCTTCACAAAAACAAAGAGCAGATCCGTGACGTGTTTAAAGAGAGACTCGAATACAAACAGACGGAAAAACCGGAAGAGCTCGTCATGCACGCGCGCAGCGTTCTCCGGAAAAAATTTCTCGAAGCGGATGTCGGCATCACGGGCTGCAACTTTGCAATCGCGGATACCGGATCGGTCAGTCTCGTGACAAACGAAGGAAACGGCCGCCTTGTGTCAGCGCTGCCGAAGACGCAGATCACCGTGATGGGAATGGAGCGGATCGTTCCTTCATTTTCTGAGTTTGAAGTGCTTGTCAGCATGCTGACGAGAAGCGCGGTCGGCCAGCGGCTTACAAGTTACATTACGGCGCTGACGGGCCCCCGGCAGCAAGGAGAAGCTGACGGGCCTGAGGAATTTCATCTCGTGGTTGTGGATAACGGGCGTTCCCGCATACTCGGCACGGAATTCCAATCGGTGCTGCAATGTATCCGCTGCGCCGCCTGCATCAACGTCTGTCCCGTGTACCGGCATGTCGGCGGACACTCGTACGGGTCCATCTATTCGGGTCCGATCGGCGCCGTCTTATCGCCTCTTCTCGGCGGATATGACGAATACAAGGAGCTCCCGTACGCATCTTCCTTATGCGCGGCCTGTACGGAAGCGTGTCCGGTTAAAATTCCGCTGCACGAGCTGCTGCTCAAGCATCGGCAGAACATTGTGGAAAAAGAGGGCAAAGCGCCGATCAGCGAAAAACTGGCGATGAAAGCCTTCGGGCTCGGCTCGTCATCCCCGTCCCTTTATAAACTGGGATCGAAATGGGCGCCTGCCGCCATGACGCCGTTTACGGAGGATGACAAAATATCAAAAGGGCCGGGGCCGTTAAAAGAATGGACGGCAATACGGGACTTCCCGGCGCCGCATAAAGCGAGATTCAGAGATTGGTTTAAAGACCGGGAAAAACAAAAGGGGGAAGAATGATGATGAAAGGGACGGTTACACATCAGGAATCCTTTCTAAACCGGATCGCCGGAAGTCTGGGCAGAGAGCGCAGGAAATCAGGCGTGTCCCTGCCTGAATGGAAGTATCAGCCTCAATATCAAACGCATGCGGACTGTACGGAAGACGATCTTGTCACGATGCTGAAAGACCACTGCGTCAACATTCATACCGAACTGATCGAAACGGATGCAGCCGGGCTTTACGACGCTTTGCGCACGCAGGTGAACCGCTTTGAAGGAGGGCCTGTCATCATTCCGAACGACAGCCGGTTTGAAATGTACGGCTTGCAGACCCTTATGACAGAAGAGTGGCCGGACGAAGGGATTCCCGTTTGGGAATGGGACGCGGAACAAGGAGCGAAAAATATTGAAAAAGCGGAACAAGCGAATGTGGGCATCACATTCAGCGAGATCACGCTTGCGGAATCAGCCACCGTCGTTTTGTATGCGTCAGAGCATGCCGGCCGTTCCGTCAGCCTGCTTCCGACCACCTATATCGCAATCATCCCGAAATCTTCCATTGTGCCGAGAATGACACAGGCCAGCGATATACTGAAACAGCAGATCAGAGACGGCGTCACCGTTCCTTCCTGCATCAACTATATTACCGGACCGAGCAACTCGGCCGATATCGAAATGGATTTGGTTGTCGGCGTCCACGGACCCGTTAAAGCCGCTTATATCCTTGTGAATGACCGATAAAAAACAAACCCCGGTTTGCGGCCGGGGTTTGTTTTTATATAAACGCGTTAATGATCATGATAAAACAGATCGCACTGACAGAAATAATCGTTTCCATCGCCGTCCATGTCAGGAACGTTTCTTTTACCGTCATTCCGAAATACTCTTTTATGAGCCAGAAACCGGAGTCATTGACATGTGACAGAATCAAAGAGCCCGCTCCCGTTGCCAAAACGAGAAGCTCGCTGCTGACGCCCGGCATGACAGATGCAATCGGAGCAACAATGCCGGCCGCCGTCATCATGGCGACAGTCGCTGAACCTGTGGCGACACGGATGACCGCCGCGATCGTCCAGCTTAAAAGAACGGGAGATAAGCTTGAGTGCTTCGCCATGTCAGCGATATACGTGCCGACGCCTGAATCAATCAGGACGTTGTTAAAAGCGCCGCCGGCTCCGATCACAAGCAGAATGGAAGCGATCGGTCCCAGACAGTCATTGCTGAATTTTAAAATGCTTTCCCTGTCGAAGCCCTGATAAAAACCAAGGCTGAAAAAGGAGTAAACCGTGGCGATCAAAAGCGCCGTGACAGGGTCTCCGATAAATTTAAAAGTTTCATAGAGCGTGCTTTTTTCCGGAAGCGCAATTTCGGCAAGCGTTGCCATAAGCATCAGGATCACCGGTACCAATATCGTAAACAATGTATTTGCGAATCCCGGAAGCTTGCGTTTTTCATTCCGTTCAATAAATTGTTTTTTCAACAGTTCGGGAACGGGTTTATGAATGCGCTTACCAATCCATTTTCCGTAAAGAGGCCCCGCGATGATGGCAGTCGGAATACCGACGATTAAAGAATACAAAATCGTTTTTCCGACATTGGCGTGATAAATGCCGACAGCCGCCATCGCCGCCGGGTGGGGCGGAACCAATCCGTGCACGACGGAAAGTCCCGCAAGGAGAGGAATCCCGATCGTCACTAATGAAACCCCGGTTTCAATCGCAATCGTAAACAAAAGCGGCACGAGCAGGACGAAGCCGACCTGGAAAAAGACCGGGATGCCGACAATAAAAGCGACGGCCATCATCGCCCAATGCACTTTCTTTTTGCCGAAGCGGCCGATCAGGGTGTGGGCGATCCGCTCCGCACCGCCTGATTCAGCCATCATTTTTCCGAGCATCGTACCGAGGGCCAGCACGATCGCAAGCAGAGACAGCGTATTGCCGAGCCCGGTTTTCATCGAAGTGATAATGTCCGGCAGATTCATGCCCGTTGCGAAACCGACAAGGATGGATGTAATCAAAAGACTGATAAACGGATTTAATTTAGCGACTGTAATCAATAAGAGTAAAACGATAATAGCGGCAATGACAATAAACAGTAACATGACCTTTTCACCCTTTCAAAGAAGAATTAACGGCTTTGTTTGAGCTGAAATTCACTGATGACGTCAAATTCATCTTTGAGCTTGTCATACAGCCGCTCGTATAAGTAAAACAGCTCAATATATGTTTCGCTGTTTTTGACGTTCGGTTCATGGCGGTGCGAAATTCTGATCCAGTCCTGAACATCCTCGATCCGTTCCATTTCGCCAAGGCTGTGCAAAGCGAGAACGGCCGCTCCGAGCGCAGAGGCTTCGTAACTTTCCGGAACGAGGACTTCCCGTCCCATCGTATCGGACAAAATCTGCCTCCACAGCGGCGATCTCGCAAATCCTCCCGAAGCCCGCACGTCTTTTGCGGGGCCCGCCAAATCTCTCAATGCGACACCGATTGAAAAGACGCTCATGATGACGCCTTCCAGCACCGCTCTGATAAAATGCTCCCGTTTATGGCGGAGGCTGATGCCGAAAAACGTTCCGCGGGCATTCGGGTTCCAAAACGGCGCGCGCTCCCCTGATAAAAACGGCAGAAACAGCAATCCCTCAGAGCCTGCGGGCACTTTATCAGCAATATCAATCATTAAATCGTACGGATCAATGCCGAGCCGCTTCGCCGTTTCAACTTCCGGAGAAGCGAATTCGTCTCGAAGCCAGCGCAGCATAATGCCTCCGTTATTCGTCGGGCCTCCGATGACCCAATGCTTGTCAGTCAGCGCGTAACAGAATGTCCGCGCTTTTTCATCCGTAATCGGCGCATCCGTCACCGAACGCACGGCTCCGCTTGTTCCGATCGTAACGGCCACTTCGCCTTTGCCGATCGCGCCGACTCCCAGGTTGGCGAGCACGCCGTCATTTGCGCCGATAATAAACGGTGTATCCGCATGGATGCCCATCCGTGCAGCGATTTCCGGCGCAAGGCCGCGCAGCTGATGAGTGGTCGGCACAATGTCCGACAGCTGATCTTCCCGGATTCCGGCAATCCTGAGCGCTTCTTCATCCCAGGAAAGCGTATCTAATCGGAACAGTCCCGTTGCCGAAGCGATCGAATAATCGACGACATAAGTTCCGAAAAACTCGTGCAGAATATATTCTTTAATACTGATGAATTTGGCGGTTTTCGCGAATGTCTCCTTGTCCTGTTCTTTCATCCACACAATTTTGGAAAGCGGAGACATCGGATGAATCGGCGTACCCGTTCTTTTATAAATATCAAAACCGTTCATCTCTTTTAAAATCCGTTTTGATTGCTCGGCGCTGCGGTTGTCCGCCCAAATGATGCTTTTGGTCAGCAGGCCGCCGTTTTGATCGACAGCTATCAATGAGTGCATGGCGGTGCTGATGCCGATCGCAAGCAGATTGTCAGGACTCAGTCCGGCCTTTGTGACGGCGCCCCTGATGCTTCCGATCACCGCTTCCAAAATGTGCTCAGGATCCTGCTCGGCCCATGCCGGCTTTGGCTGTATTAAATCATAGTGAACCGAATGCTTGGCTAACACTTTGCCTCTTGGTCCGAACAGAACGGCTTTCGTACTGGTCGTGCCGATATCCAGACCGATAACAGCTTGGGTTTCCTTCATAATATATCCCGCCTAATCTGATTGAATAATAAGATAGATTTATAATGTATGCCCTTACAAAGTCAATTATAGGAATAATTTTTTTATAAATCAACGATGAAGAAGAAAAATTTTTTCATAAAATTGCCTCAATTCCCGCTGTATCGGCTTTCTCTCTTTTGAAAAAAATATTTAGAAAACGATTACAAACGTTTGTGCGCGATCATTTTTCTGATTTGCTGCAAGTTGGCGAGCGTTTTCTCCTGCCGCAGCCGGGCCGTGGCGAAATACAGTGTATCAATGACCGACAGCTGGGCAAGCCTTGCGGACATCGCCTCCGTTCTGAAAGCCGTCTCCCTTGTTGATGTATACAGCACAACGTCGGAAATCTGGGTGAGCGGCGACTTTTGGTAGCTTGTAATGCCGATCGTGCCGGCGCCGAGCGATTTGGCCGTTTTCACCGCGTCGAGCACGTCCTTGTTGCTCCCCGAATGAGAAATGCCGATGACTGCACTCTCAGGACCGAGAAGACCCGCTGACATCGCCTGAAAGTGAGAATCCGTGTGCGCGATGCAATTTATACCCGTACGCATAAATTTATGATACGCGTCAGTGGCGATCAGCCCGGAACCGCCGTTTCCGTAAAATTCGATTCTGTCTGCGCGGTGGATCATTTCTGCCGCTTTTTCAACGTCGGCCGGATCTAATAATTGAAAGGTATCGGTCAGACCGGAAATGTTTGTGCGGAAAACTTTCCGGATGATGACTTCGATATCGTCGTCGGGGCTCATTTCTTCATGAATGTGCTGCACCGGCTCCTGAACGATCTCCTGAGCCAGCGCGATTTTTAAATCCTGATAGCCGGAAAAACCGAGCCGCTTGCACAGCCTGAAAATCGTCGCTTCAGAGCTTTTCGTTTTTTCGGCCAGCTGAATGATGGAAAGGTGAACCACGTCTTTCGGTTCCTTCACGATATGGTCTGCAATCGCTCTCAATTTTGGCGACAAACCTTTGCTGGCCGCCTGAATCTTCCCGATGCTGCTTGAATTCACAGGGGTCATACTATAACCTCCCTACTCGAATGTAAACGCATACTTTTATGATAAAGCAAGTTTCAATATAAGGAAAACAGAATTTTAAAATTGTTTTTTCAATTTTGTGTATAAAAAAAGAGAAAAAGCCGCCGATGATAGAAAGTGAGGAGGCATCTGAATGAAAAAAGCATGGATTCTCGTCATATCATTCGGCATTGCGCTTGCGCTGTTTTTATACGCAAACACAAAGGTGAAAGCGGAAAGCGCGGCGCCGGAAAGCAAAGCCTTGTGTCCGGATTTCAGCTGAAATTTCCGAATCACCGGGAAGGACAATAGACGGAAAAAATTAGTATTGACTTTGAAAATAGAAGACTGTATATTATGTTACTATATTCAGAAAATAAAAACTCAAGAGATTCATTTAACATAAAACACTGTGAACGGGAGCAGTAAGAGAATCCAGTCAGAAAAAGAGAGCCGCGGGTTGGTGAAACGCGGACTGATTGTTCTTTGAACTCGCCCGGAAGTGGCAGGGCGGAACGGAATTGTCGGAATATTCCCTATGTCCTAACGGCTGACCTTCGTTAAAAGGTTTTTAAGCTGGATTCCGGATATTCGGGATCAACAAGAGTGGTACCGCGGCTGCCTGAGGCACGCCGTCTCTTTTCCTAAAGAGGCGGCGTGCTTTTTTATGTGATGAACACTTTTTGCGAGAGGGCGTGTGATAGATGGAAAAGGACAAGCAAACGTTAAAACGGACGATGTCGTCCAGACACATTATGATGATGGCGCTTGGAGGCGCAATCGGGGCCGGGCTCTTTAAAGGCAGCAGCACGGCGATTGATGAAGCGGGGCCGTCCGTGCTGTTGGCCTACCTCCTCGGCGGAATTATTCTGCTGTTTATTATGCAGGGGCTGGCCGAAATGGCCGTCAGAAACAAACATGCAAGGACGTTCCGTGATTTGGTTCAGCAGTCTCTAGGATCGTACGCTGCATACTTTTTAGACTGGATCTATTGGAAAATGTGGGTGCTCAATATTGCCGCGGAGGCGGTCGTAGCCGCCATTTTCATTCAATATTGGCTGCCGGAATGTCCGATATGGATACTGGCTTTGATCATTTCCATCGTGGTGACGGTCGTAAACATGCTTTCTGTGAAACTGTTTGCCGAGACGGAGTACTGGCTCGCGCTCATTAAAATTACGGTGATTGTCATCTTTATATTATGCGGAATTCTGCTATTATTTTTCTCATTCGGCAATCACACGGCGCCGGGGCTGTCTCATTTAACGGATCACGGAGGGTTTTTCCCGCATGGAGCGGGGGGCGTCATTACGGCGATGCTCGTCGTGATCTACTCATACGGCGGAACGGAAATCATCGGCGTCACGCTGGCGGAGACAAAAAACCCCGAAAAGGTGATTCCGAAAGCTGTCCGAAGCACGTTAACGCGGATTGTCGCTTTTTACTTGCTGCCGTTTTTCATCATCGTCAGCCTGATTCCTTGGAATCAAGTCAACAGCGTTCCCGAAAGCCCGTTTGTCATAGTATTTAAGATGATCGGAATTCCGGGTGCCGACCATATTATGAATGCCGTCATTCTTCTTGCGATTATCTCGTCTATGAACTCGGGACTGTACGGATCATCCCGCGTCTTATTTACGCAGGCTTCTGACGGCCGGGTGCCGAAAATCTTTTCAAAACTTTCGAAGAAAAAGGTTCCTGTCTATGCGATTCTGACTTGTACGTCATTTTTATATGTAGGCGTCCTGATTTCTTTATTCGCAGGAAGCCGGACGTTTAATTATTTGATGGGTTCCCTCGGCTATACCGTGCTGTTCATCTGGCTGATTATCGGATTCGCCCATTTAAAATCAAGAAAACATTCAACAGAACAGCCGGCTTATTACGTCAAATGGTTCCCGTACACGACATGGTTCGCGGTGCTTGCGCTTTTGGCCATCCTGATCGGCGTAATTGCGACGACATCCATCGTCATCACATGCATCACTGCGGCCATCTATCTCCTCATTACGGCTGCGTATCTCGTAAAAGGGAGACGTCAATAAATAAAAAAACTCTTGCCCCGCGGCAAGAGTTTTTTTAATGAACGGCCTTTTTTTCTGCGGCCAGAGCAGGTGTTTTCAGTTTCTTCGGTGTTATATTCACAAAACAAATGCTTGTGACGATCAGAAGCAGTCCGGCTAAAAGGCTGACGGTCAGCGGCTCATGCAGAAATATCGAGCTGACGACAATGGATATGAGCGGGATCAGGAAGGTGTAAGAGGCAACCTTGCTTGCTTCCCCTGAACCGACAAGCGTAAAAAAGGCGAGCCAGCCGAGTGCGATGACAAATACCGAAATGAACAGAAGGCTGAGAATGAACGGAGCTTTCCATTGAATCGCTGAAAAGCTTTCTGAAAAATGGCCGGAGCTGACAAGCAGCACGCCGCCGATCAGAAGCTGAAGAGCGACCATCCAGATAGAGTCCGCGCGTCCGCCCGTTCTTTTCACATATACCGTGCCGAGCGCCCAGCTGACCGCGGAGCCCAGAGCCAAAAGAATGCCGGCGATGGAAATATGGCCTCCGAAACCGGCTGCGCTGATGACGGCGACACCGGCAAAGCCCAGAATAAGACCGGCTATTTTTAAAGGATACATCGATTCCCCGAGCCACAGCCAAGAAAAAACGCCCATTAACACCGGCTGGAAAAACACGATGGCTGAAAATAAGCCGGCAGGCAGGTAATTCAAGCCGACCGTTTGCAGGCCGTAAAATAAAGTAATATTTAAAATGGCAGAAATAAGATAGATCGGCCACGTTTCTTTAAAACGCAGCTTTTTAAAACGGGGCAGCGCCACCATTAATAATAGAAGTCCGCCGATCAGCGTGCGGATTCCGGCAAACAGAAGAGGCGGCGAATAGGCGAGCGCGGCTTTTGTCAGCGGCCAGTTAATTCCCCATACCGTGACTAGAAACGCCAGCATAAGAGCCGTCTGTATTTTCGAAAGCTGTTTCACGTCGTTCACTCCTTGTAGAACAATTCCATCATATGATACGGTAATCAGTAAGATAAATAAAATGAATCTTTTTTATAAGGAGCATAAGTAAAACGTTATGACGATTACACAACTGCGGGTTTTTGTTCAAATCGCTGAAACGGGAAGCTTTACAAAAGCGGGGCAGGCGCTGAATATGACGCAGCCCGCCGTCAGCCATGCCATCTCGGCGCTTGAGTCAGAGCTCGGCATCAAGCTGATCATCCGCGAGCGCCGCAACGGCGTAAGGCTCACGGACACGGGCGGAAAAATTCTCGTTCATATCAGAGAGGTGCTCAAAGGCATAGAAAAAGCCGAGCAGCTGGCGGCCGCGGAAAGAGGGCTTGAACAGGGAACGATTCACATCGGCACATTTCCGGCCGCTTCCGCTTATTTCATTCCAAAACTGATCAGCGTGTTTAAAAAACGGTATCCGAAACTTGAGTTGGTGCTTCATGAAGGAACGGTTAACGAAGTAAAGGAATGGCTCCGCTCCCGGGTAATAGATGTGGGGATCACTCTTTTTCCTACGGAAGACATGGAATATCTGCCGCTGAAAAAAGATAAAATGGCCGTCGTGCTTAGAAATGATCATCCGCTTTGCAGCTGTGAGTCAATTACTCTGAAAGATCTTGACCGCCAGCCGATGATCATCTGTGACGGAGGATACGAATCACCGTTTATTGATATGTTTAAGGAGGCAGGGTCTGTGCTGACTGCCGCATTCACTGTTTACAACGTCAATACGTCCATCAGCATGATCAAAGAGGGGCTGGGAATAGCGATATTATCACAAATGTCTATGTCCGGAATATCGCTGCCGGAAAATGTCGTGACAAGGGAACTCAATCAGGCGGTGTATCGTGATGTTCTGCTTGCCGTTCCTTCTGTAAAAGAGGCTTCATTGGCGGCAAAACTTTTTATTCAAATCGCGCAGGAGCTCACAAAGAATGAATAAAAAGACCCTAATGATCTTAGGGCCCTGAATCTTATCGGTTAATTTTAAAAGAGTTTGTCGTATTGACAAGTTTTGAACCGCTGAACGT
Source organism: Bacillus sp. SYZHCR11 (assembly GCF_057196865.1). Taxonomy (NCBI): domain Bacteria; kingdom Bacillati; phylum Bacillota; class Bacilli; order Caryophanales; family Bacillaceae; genus Bacillus; species Bacillus sp. SYZHCR11. Next base: position 323,450 of record NZ_JBXUND010000002.1, on the reverse strand, counting down.
AGCTTTGACACGATAATAACCTGTCTTGCATCCTTTTAAAGAGAATGACTTAGTCACCCTTACTGAGAAAGAAAAGGTTGTTTTTTTGCAAGTCGTCCATTTCTTTCCGGACTTTCGCTGTAAGTATAGGTTTCCTTTAAAGGTTCGATCTGACGGATACGCTGTACTGAGAGTGAAATCGACACTTTTCGCTTTTTTCGTGTAGTAGGAGGCATCGGTAAATCCGCTTACATTTAAATGCTGCTGAGTGCCGGAATAAAAGTCTGCGGCATATGCCTTATCGGTGTTTCCGGTAAAGAAGATTGCTGCCAGTAAAGCTGTTGTGAGTGCCATTAAGATTTTTTTACGCATATAGACTATGACTTCCTTCCTATTCAATATATGACATATGTTAACATTATTGGTTCTGTTCTTTCAATGATATCTTTTCATTTTTATATCATTCTAGGCTCTTCATATCTGAATGTAATAGATTCATTCATACAGAGTTCACTAGTGACGATCGCTGACTGATTGTTCGAAGATCATCGAATCAAATTGTTTAACTCACGGGAAAAGCTGTGGTAAGGTGTGTGGTAGAGACCTTGTTTAAGATCTGCTTACACTAAACCATAAAGGAGAAAACGATGGCTGAACATACATTGAAAGATACTGCGTTTTCCGTATTGAATTTATCGCCGGTCGTACAGGGGGGGACGGTTGCTGAATCGTTCCGCAACAGCATGGATTTAGCGCGCCGCGCCGAGGAGTGGGGCTATAACCGCTATTGGCTTGCGGAGCATCATAATATAGAAGGAGTCGCCAGCTCGGCAACGGCGGTGCTGATCGGCCATATCGCCGGCGGCACGAAAAAAATCCGTGTCGGTTCAGGGGGCATTATGCTGCCGAATCATTCGTCACTTATAATCGCGGAGCAATTCGGAACCCTTGAAACGTTATATCCGGGGCGGATTGACCTGGGGCTCGGGCGTGCGCCGGGAACCGACCAATTAACGGCGAGGGCCTTAAGAAGAAACATAAACAGCGGGGAGGATTTCCCGGAGCAGCTTGAAGAATTGAGAAATTACTTCAAACCGTCAGGCAATGTGCGCAATCAAGTCCGCGCCATTCCGGGCGAAGGGCTGGACGTGCCGATTTGGCTTTTGGGATCGAGCGGCTTCAGCGCGCGTCTTGCGGGAGAGCTCGGGCTTCCGTTCGCCTTTGCGGCTCACTTCTCACCGAAAAACACCGTGCCCGCCCTTGAGCTGTACCGAAGCTCCTTCCGTCCGTCAGACGTACTGGATCAACCGTACGCGATGGTCGGCGTCACCGTCATTGCCGCCGATACGGATGAAAAGGCGGAGCATCTGGCGACATCGCATTATCAAAGATTTTTAGACCTCGTCCGCGGCACGCCGAACCAGCTGAAGCCTCCTGTTGAAGACATGGATCAAATCTGGTCGCCGTATGAAAAAGCGATGGTCAATGAACAGCTCAGTTCAACGATCGTCGGCGGACCGGAGCGTGTGAAGGAAAAGCTGGAAAGCTTCATCCGGACAACACAGGCGGATGAAATCATGGTGAATTCAGAAAGCTTTGAGCATGCCGACAGAATGAGATCATTTGAGATCATCGCCGAATTAAAAAGCAGCTGAGCAAAAAAGCAATGTGCCGCGCACATTGCTTTTTTTATTCGCCGATCCGCCTGACGGAATTTCGGATGACGAGTTCCGGTTCATACACGACGTCATCCTTCTTCGGTTTTTTATGCTCTAAGCAGTCGATGACGTATTTTGCCGCCGCTTTCCCCATAATGGATTTCGGATGCTTGACAGAGGTGAGCTTCACCTCGGAAATCTGGGCGAAATGTGAATCATCATAGCCCATGATTGACACGTCATCAGGCACCTTTAATCCGAATTCTCTGAGAAGATTAATCGTCTTCAGCGCAATTTCATCATTATAACAAAGAATGGCCGTCGGGTATGATCCGCTGTTTTGCTCAAGGGTATGCTTAATTTTTTGAAGAAGCACGGTTTCTTTTTCTTCAGTCGTGTAAGTCACGATCATGTCCGGAGACGGAAAAATCCCGCGCTCCCGGTGCGCCTGAAGATAGCCGTTCATCCGTTTGACGCCCTGCGTGTCATCCGCTTTAAAGATTCCCATAATGTGCGTGTGGCCGAGGGACATGACGTATTCGCAAGCCATCATGCCGCCTTTGACATCATTGACGGAAAAGCTCGGTGCGGCCAGCTCCGCATAAGAGGCGTTAATCATGGCAAACGGAATGCCGTTTTTCTCCAGGTTGAGATAGTAGCCGATGTTGGGCGTCTGCAGCGCGCTTTTCGTAGGCTCGACAATCAGCCCGTCTATATTTTTGGACAGCAGGTTTTCAAGGCCCCGCCGCTCACTTTCTGTATTGTTGTTGGTGCTCGTCAGCAGCATGGAATAGCCCTGTTCGCTTAAATAAGATTCAATTCCCCTGATGATGCTCGGGAAAATATAGTCTGATATGTACGTTGTAATGACACCGATCGTTTTGTTTGAATGCATGGCTGATTTCGCCGTGCGTGAAGCGACAAAGGTGCCTCCGCCCTGAACGCTGTACAGCAGCCCCTGCGAGACCAAATCTCCGATCGCCTTTCTGATGGTATGGCGGCTGACCCCGAACTGCTGCATCAGCTCATTTTCCGTAGGCAGCTTTTCGTCCGGCTGTATTTTCCCCTGATTCAGCCATGAACAAATTTCTTCTTTTACTTGAGCATATTTCGGTAGCATATCAATTCCTCCAAAATGTATACGGACAAATTCCAGTATAACATAGTAAGCCCTTTCATCAAGCTGTAAAAATAATTGACAGATTATGAAAAACTGCTTATTCTTTATTTGTACGTACTAATTTTCCTTATTTTTAGATAAAATTCTTTATAAGTACGTACAAATGTGGCGGTTCTGAAGAAAACAAAGCAACTCAAGCGCCGCACTCTGTTTTGTAAGCGTTTTTATTCTATTATTCGCGGGAGGGTAAAATTCATGAAGAATCACCCGGCACCAATTGGCTCAAATGTACCTGTCACTCGGCAGCATTCGAAGTGGTTTGTCATTCTCATCTCATGCGCGGCCGGACTGGGAGGGCTTTTGTACGGTTATGACACGGCGGTGATTTCCGGCGCCATCGGTTTCCTGAAAGATTTGTACCGCTTAAGTCCTTTTATGGAAGGGCTCGTGATTTCAAGCATTATGATCGGCGGTGTTTTCGGCGTCGGAATTTCCGGATTTTTGAGTGACCGGTTCGGACGGAGAAAGATTTTGATGGCAGCGGCGCTGTTGTTTGCGGTGTCAGCGGTTGTCTCTGCGCTTTCTCAAAGTGTGTCTTCCTTAGTGATCGCCAGAGTCATCGGCGGTCTGGGAATCGGCATGGGCTCCTCGCTTTCTGTCACGTATATTACCGAAGCCGCTCCGCCGGCCATACGCGGCAGTCTTTCCTCACTGTATCAGCTGTTTACGATATTAGGGATCTCCGGCACTTATTTTATTAACCTTGCCGTCCAGCAGTCCGGCTCGTATGAATGGGGGGTGCACACCGGCTGGCGGTGGATGCTCGCTTACGGCATGATTCCGTCCGTCATCTTTTTTATCGTGCTGCTTATCGTGCCGGAAAGTCCGCGCTGGCTTGCGAAAGCGGGGCGCCGGAATGAAGCCCTCGCCGTGCTGACGCGCATTAACGGCGAGCAGACCGCGAAAGAAGAAATCAAACAAATCGAAACGTCTTTACAATTAGAAAAAATGGGTTCATTGTCTCAGCTGTTTAAACCGGGGCTGAGAAAAGCGCTTGTGATCGGGATTCTGCTGGCTTTATTCAATCAGGTCATCGGCATGAACGCAATTACGTATTACGGGCCGGAAATTTTCAAAATGATGGGCTTCGGACAAAATGCGGGGTTTATCACGACATGCATCGTCGGTGTCGTTGAAGTGATTTTCACCATTATCGCGGTTCTTTTAGTCGATAAGGTAGGCCGGAAAAAGCTGATGGGGGTCGGATCAGCCTTTATGGCGCTGTTCATGATCTTAATCGGGGCATCCTTTTATTTTCAGCTGGCGAGCGGTCCGGCTTTAGTCGTCATCATATTGGGATTCGTCGCCGCTTTCTGTGTATCAGTCGGGCCGATTACGTGGATCATGATTTCGGAAATCTTTCCGAACCACCTCCGCGCACGCGCCGCCGGTATTGCGACGATATTCTTATGGGGGGCCAACTGGGCGATCGGCCAGTTCGTGCCGATGATGATCAGCGGGTTGGGGCTCGCGTACACCTTCTGGATATTCGCCGTCATTAATATTCTCTGTTTCTTGTTTGTCGTGACGATCTGCCCTGAGACGAAAAATAAATCATTAGAAGAAATAGAAAAACTCTGGATAAAATGAAAGCGTTTTACGACAAAAGTCCGCTCCGGCGGGCTTTTGTCTGTCACCTTCATTCCGTTTCTGTATATAATGACTGTATCAAGGAGATACTGGTAAATCCTGCGAAGAATGTCGAGGAATTGACCTTTAACAGTTGAATTAACAATGTCATCCTGTTAAAATAATTAAAGAAAGCAGACATAATTTTTTTTGGCTATGATGGGACGTTTTTTGTCATAGCGGGACATTTTCTGTCCAGTATGAATAGGAAGGAACGTTTGAGTCATGAACCAGTTAATACAAGCTCAAAAAAAATTATTGCCTGATCTTTTGCTTGTGATGCAGAAAAGATTTGAAATCTTGCAGTATATCAGGCTTACAGAACCGATCGGCCGCAGAAGTCTTGCAGCCAGTCTCGGATTGACCGAGCGCGTTCTCAGAAGCGAGGTTCAGTTCTTAAAAGAACAAAATCTCATCGATATTAAAACAAACGGCATGACAATGACGGAAGAGGGCTATTCACTGCTTTCGATTCTGGAAGATACGATGAAGGATGTTTTAGGATTGACGCTTTTGGAAAAGACATTAAAAGAGCGGCTCAATCTGAAAGACGCCATTATCGTTTCCGGAGACAGCGACCAATCTCCTTGGGTCAAAAAAGAATTAGGGAGAGCGGCCGTTGCATGTATGAAAAAGAGATTTTCAGGCAAAAATATCGTCGCTGTAACCGGCGGTACGACAATTGAAGCCGTCGCCGATATGATGACGCCGGATTCAAAAAACCGCGAGCTCCTGTTTGTGCCCGCAAGAGGCGGTTTAGGCGAAGATGTGAAAAACCAGGCGAACACCATATGCGCGCATATGGCGGAAAAGGCTTCAGGCACTTACCGGCTTTTGTTCGTTCCCGGCCAGCTGTCACAAGGCGCCTACTCATCTATTATTGAAGAGCCTTCCGTAAAAGAGGTGCTTCACACGATTAAATCAGCGAGTATGCTCGTTCACGGAATCGGCGAAGCTAGAACAATGGCGGAGCGAAGAAACACGCCTTTGGAAGATTTGAAGAAAATAGATGACAATCATGCGGTGACAGAGGCATTCGGCTACTACTTTAATGCGGACGGAGAAGTCGTTCACAAGGTGCATTCAGTCGGAATGCAGCTCGATGACCTCGATGCCATTCCCGACATTATCGCGGTAGCGGGCGGATCATCAAAAGCAGAAGCAATCGAAGCTTATTTTAAAAAGCAGCGAAACACGGTTCTCGTCACGGACGAAGGAGCCGCAAAGAAGTTATTAAGGGATAACAGTCCCTCAATATAAATATCTCTCACTTATTTAAAGGAGGAAATAATCATGGCAGTAAAAGTCGGTATTAACGGTTTTGGTCGTATTGGACGTAACGTATTCCGCGCAGCATTAAACAATCCTGAAGTTGAGGTAGTAGCAGTTAACGATTTAACAGACGCTAACATGCTTGCTCATCTTTTACAATATGATTCCGTACACGGAAAATTAGATGCAGAAGTTAAAGTTGACGGCAGCAACCTTGTTGTTAACGGCAAAACAATCGAAGTTTCTGCTGAGCGCGATCCTGCGAAACTCAGCTGGGGCAAACAAGGCGTTGAAATCGTAGTTGAATCTACTGGTTTCTTCACAAAACGCGCAGACGCTGCGAAACACTTAGAAGCAGGCGCGAAAAAAGTTATCATCTCTGCACCTGCTAACGAAGAAGATATCACAATCGTTATGGGTGTTAACGAAGACAAATACGATGCGGCTAACCACCATGTTATCTCTAACGCATCTTGCACAACAAACTGCCTTGCGCCGTTTGCAAAAGTACTTAACGACAAATTCGGCATCAAACGCGGTATGATGACAACTGTTCACTCTTACACAAACGATCAGCAAATTCTTGATCTTCCGCACAAAGACTACCGTCGTGCGCGTGCAGCAGCTGAAAACATCATTCCTACATCAACTGGTGCTGCTAAAGCAGTTTCCCTTGTTCTTCCTGAACTGAAAGGCAAACTGAACGGCGGAGCTATGCGTGTGCCGACTCCAAACGTTTCTCTTGTTGACCTAGTTGCTGAACTTAACAAAGACGTAACGGCTGAAGACGTAAACGCAGCTCTTAAAGAAGCGGCTGAAGGCGATCTTAAAGGAATCCTCGGCTACAGCGAAGAGCCATTAGTATCCGGAGACTACAACGGCAATGCTAACTCTTCTACAATCGATGCTCTTTCTACAATGGTTATGGAAGGCAGCATGGTAAAAGTAATCTCTTGGTACGATAACGAAAGCGGCTACTCTAACCGCGTTGTTGACCTTGCAGCTTACATCGCAAAACAAGGTCTTTAATTCATAGCTCCCGGAAAGGGCCGGACTTGGTTCTTTCGGACAGAAACGCTATAATGAAAGCGGACAAGGGAAGGGGACGGACTCCCTTTCCCTTTTTCCATGAGAACCGGCTTTCAGAAAGCGCCGGATTGCTGCAGAACGTCCGCGTTTTGAAGTTTCCGCGGCACTTTCGTTTTCTGAGCCGCCTGCCCTGGCTCAGAAGACGATCTGCCCCGTGCCCGGAAGCTGCAATCTGCCCCGCGGCGGAAGCATCATGAGGCGGTTTCACGTTTCACGTTTTTCGTGCTATGCAAACCATTTTGAAGGAGGATCTCCTAAGGCATGAATAAAAAAACAGTAAAAGACATCGACGTAAAAGGCAAAGTCGTATTCTGCCGCGTTGACTTTAACGTTCCAATGAAAGACGGGGAAGTAACAGACGATACTCGTATCCGAGCTGCGCTTCCAACAATCAAACACCTTGCAGACCAAGGCGCGAAAGTCCTTCTTGCGAGCCACTTAGGCCGCCCGAAAGGCGAAGTGGTTGAGGAGCTTCGTTTAACTCCTGTCGCTGCACGCTTAGGCGAACTGCTCGGAAAAGAAGTGAAAAAAGCGGATGAAGCTTACGGCGATGCTGTAAAAGCACAAATTTCTGATATGAAGGACGGAGACGTTCTTGTATTGGAAAACGTACGTTTCTACCCTGGTGAAGAGAAAAACGATCCTGAGCTTGCTAAAGCATTTGCTGAGCTTGCGGATGTATATGTCAATGACGCATTCGGTGCTGCCCACCGTGCTCACGCATCTACAGCCGGAATTGCCGAGCATCTGCCGGCGGTTGCAGGATTCCTGATGGAAAAAGAGCTTGACGTTCTCGGCAAAGCCGTGACAAATCCTGAGCGCCCGTTTACGGCAATCATCGGCGGCGCGAAAGTAAAAGACAAAATCGGCGTAATCGAAAGTCTGCTTGATAAAGTGGACAACCTGATCATCGGCGGAGGTCTTGCTTACACATTCGTAAAAGCGCTTGGCTATGAAGTCGGTAAATCTCTTCTTGAAGAAGATAAAATCGAACTTGCAAAATCATTCATGGACCGCGCGAAAGAAAAAGGCGTTAAATTCTATATGCCGGAAGACGTTCTCGTTGCTGATGATTTCTCTAACGATGCAAACGTTCAAATCGTGCCGATCTCTGAGATCCCAAGTGATTTAGAAGCGATCGACATCGGAACGAAAACCCGCGAAACGTACGCTGAAGTTATCAAAAACAGCAAACTTGTCGTATGGAACGGACCTATGGGCGTATTCGAAATCGACTTGTTCGCTCAAGGCACAAAAGCAGTGGCTGAAGCATTGGCAGAGGCAAACGATACATACTCTGTCATCGGCGGAGGAGACTCTGCGGCAGCCGTTGAAAAATTCGGCCTTGCTGACAAAATGAGCCATATCTCAACAGGCGGCGGCGCATCCCTTGAATTCATGGAAGGCAAAGAGCTTCCGGGTGTAGCTGCGCTGAACGATAAATAAAAACTGCTATAAGGAAGTGGAACAGATGAGAAAACCAATTATAGCCGGTAACTGGAAAATGAACAAAACACTCGGCGAAGCTGTCAGCTTCGTTGAAGAAGTGAAATCTTCCATTCCAGCAGCAGACAAAGCGGAAGCCGTTGTTTGCGCACCAGCTCTTTTCTTAGAAAAGCTGACTTCTGCTGTTAAAGGAACTGATCTGAAAGTCGGCGCCCAAAACATGCATTTTGAAGAAAACGGTGCGTTCACAGGTGAAATCAGCCCGGTCGCTCTGAAAGACCTTGGCGTGGATTACTGCGTCATCGGACACTCTGAGCGCCGTGAAATGTTCGCTGAAACTGATGAAACAGTTAACAAAAAAGCGCATGCCGCTTTTAAACACGGCATTGTGCCGATCATTTGCGTAGGTGAAACGCTTGAAGAGCGCGAAGCCGGAAAAACAAATGATCTTGTTGCCGATCAAGTGAAAAAAGGGCTTGCGGGTCTTTCTGAAGAGCAAGTAGCCGCTTCCGTTATTGCGTACGAGCCAATCTGGGCAATCGGAACAGGCAAATCTTCTACAGCGAAAGATGCAAATGACGTCTGCGCGCATATCCGTAAAGTCGTTGCTGAAAGCTTCAGCCAGGAAACTGCTGACAAGCTCCGCATTCAATACGGCGGCAGCGTAAAACCTGCAAATATTAAAGAATATATGGCAGAGTCCGATATTGACGGTGCTTTGGTCGGCGGCGCAAGCCTTGAACCGCAGTCATTCGTTCAATTATTGGAGGAAGGTCAATATGAGTAAAAAACCAGCTGCACTCATCATTCTTGATGGGTTCGGATTACGCAATGAAACAGTCGGAAACGCAGTCGCACAAGCGAAAAAACCGAATTTCGACCGTTATTGGAACCAATACCCTCATCAGACGCTGACGGCATCAGGCGAAGCAGTCGGACTGCCTGAAGGACAGATGGGGAACTCTGAAGTCGGTCATTTAAATATCGGCGCCGGACGTATTGTGTACCAAAGCTTAACACGCGTGAACGTTGCCATCCGCGAAGGCGAATTCGAACGCAATCAAACGTTCCTTGACGCCATCAAAAACGCGAAAGACAACGACAAAGCGCTGCACCTGTTCGGCCTTCTTTCTGACGGAGGCGTACACAGTCACATCAATCATTTATTCGCGCTGCTGAAACTTGCGAAAAGTGAAGGACTGACGAAGGTGTATATTCACGGTTTCCTCGACGGCCGCGATGTAGGTCCGCAAACGGCGAAAACTTACATTCAGCAGCTGAATGAGCAGATCGAAGAAATCGGTGTCGGCGAAATCGCCAGCATTTCCGGACGCTACTACTCCATGGACCGCGACAAACGCTGGGACCGTGTGGAAAAAGCGTACCGCGCAATGGCTTACGGCGAAGGCCCGTCTTACCGCAGCGCGATGGATGTAGTCGACGATTCTTATGCGAACGGCATTCATGATGAATTCGTCATTCCGTCCGTCATCACAAAAGAAAACGGTGAACCCGTTGCGAAAATTCATGACGGCGATTCTGTGATTTTCTATAATTTCAGACCAGACCGCGCCATCCAGATTTCAAACACGTTTACCAACAAAGATTTCCGCGATTTCGACCGCGGTGAAAATCATCCGAAAAACCTGTATTTCGTCTGCCTGACTCACTTCAGTGAATCTGTTGACGGATATGTGGCTTTTAAACCGGTAAACCTTGACAATACGGTCGGTGAAGTATTAGCACAGCACGGGTTAAAACAGCTTCGCATTGCAGAAACTGAAAAGTATCCGCACGTTACGTTCTTTATGAGCGGCGGCCGCGAAGAAGAATTCCCGGGTGAAGAGCGCATCCTCATTAACTCGCCGAAGGTCGCGACATATGACCTGAAGCCTGAAATGAGCGCGTATGAAGTGAAGGATGCTCTTGTAAAAGAAATCGCGGCTGACAAGCACGACGCGATCATCCTGAACTTTGCAAACCCTGACATGGTCGGCCACTCCGGAATGGTCGAACCGACGATTAAAGCAATTGAAGCAGTGGACGAATGCTTAGGCGAAGTGGTTGACGCCATTATCGCTAAAGGCGGACATGCCATCATTACCGCTGATCACGGTAATGCGGACATTCTGATTACAGAAACAGGCGAACCGCACACTGCCCATACGACAAACCCAGTCCCTGTCATTGTGACGAAAGAAGGCGTGACGCTGCGCGAAGGCGGAATCCTAGGCGACCTCGCACCAACGTTATTAGACCTTCTCGGTGTTGAAAAACCGAAAGAAATGACCGGAACATCTTTAATTCAAAAATAAGCGTAAATCAAAAGGAGAGACAAACTCATGCCATACATTGTTGATGTTTATGCACGCGAAGTCCTTGACTCCCGCGGCAACCCGACAGTTGAAGTTGAAGTATATACAGAAACAGGAGCTTTCGGCCGCGCATTAGTGCCAAGCGGAGCTTCTACAGGTGAATACGAAGCGGTTGAGCTTCGTGACGGCGACAAAGACCGTTACCTTGGAAAAGGCGTGTTAACTGCTGTTAACAACGTAAACGAAATCATTGCTCCAGAGCTTCTCGGCTTTGACGTAACTGAACAAAACGCAATCGATCAGCTTTTAATCGAGCTTGACGGTACTGAAAACAAAGGCAAACTCGGTGCGAACGCAATCCTTGGCGTATCTATGGCTTGTGCGCGCGCAGCTGCTGATTTCTTACAGATTCCTCTTTACCAATACCTTGGAGGATTCAACTCAAAAACGCTTCCTGTACCGATGATGAACATCGTAAACGGCGGAGAGCATGCTGACAACAACGTAGACATTCAAGAATTCATGATTATGCCTGTAGGCGCGCCTAACTTCCGTGAAGCGCTTCGCATGGGCGCTCAAATCTTCCACAGCCTGAAATCAGTTCTTTCTGCTAAAGGAATGAACACAGCTGTAGGTGACGAAGGCGGATTCGCTCCGAACCTTGGTTCTAACGAAGAAGCGCTTCAAACAATCGTTGAAGCAATCGAAAAAGCCGGCTTCAAACCTGGCGAAGAAGTGAAGCTTGCTATGGATGCTGCATCTTCTGAGTTCTACAACAAAGAAGACGGCAAATACCATCTGTCTGGCGAAGGCGTTGTGAAAACATCTGCTGAAATGGTTGACTGGTACGAAGAAATGGTGTCTAAATACCCAATCATCTCTATCGAAGACGGACTTGACGAGAACGACTGGGAAGGCCACAAACTTCTTACAGAGCGTCTTGGCAAAAAAGTTCAGCTTGTCGGTGACGACCTTTTCGTTACAAACACGAAAAAGCTTGCTGAAGGTATCAAAAACGGCGTAGGCAACTCTATCCTGATCAAAGTAAACCAAATCGGTACATTGACTGAAACATTCGATGCGATCGAAATGGCGAAACGCGCAGGCTACACTGCCGTTATCTCTCACCGTTCCGGTGAAACTGAAGACAGCACAATCGCTGACATCGCTGTGGCAACTAATGCAGGACAAATCAAAACAGGTGCTCCGTCCCGTACGGACCGTGTTGCGAAATACAACCAGCTTCTTCGCATCGAAGATCAGTTGGCTGAAACTGCTCAATACCACGGTATCAACTCTTTCTATAACTTAAATAAGTAATGTAATGGACGCCGGGAGAATATCTCCCGGCGTTTTTTTATGGTCCCGGGCTTTTCCCTCCTTTTTCATCATCTTCATTTGGTCAATAATATTCATTTTTCCCCTTTTTAAAGGAATCAGTGTTCTTCAATCGAAAGGGAAGAGGTGTTAATAAGAGGAGGGATTATGATGAAATTTTCATTTATGTCAGCCGCGGTGGCAGCAAGCGTCATATGGGGCGCGTCTGCCGGGCCGCTGTCCGAAACTCATGCTTATTCAACTGTGACCGCGCCGGTTTTTGATGCTGATGAGGCATTGGACACTATGCATGATCTGAGTGAAACCATCGGTCCGCGGGAAACCGGAACTGCGAAAGAAAAGGAAGCGGCTGAATACATATCGAATCGTCTGCGGGCTCAGGGCGCCAGTGTCAAAGTACAGTCATTTCCATTGAAAAAGTACTTTTCAGGTTCAGTCACAGCGGGAGATCATGAATTCCCGCTCCGCTCCGCTGATCAATCCGCTGTTGAAAAAGAGCTCAAAATAGAAGGCGGGATTTTTGACGGCGGCTGCGGATCACGCAATGACGTAACAGGAGCCAAAGGAAAGATTGCAGTGATACGCGAAGGAAAGATCCCCGTTTCTCAAAAGATCAAACATGCCGAACAAGCGGGAGCCAAAGCAGTCATTATTTATAATCAGACAACAAAACCGCTCGCCGTCCGTCCGCATACCGATAAAGGAATCACGATACCGGCGGCGGGTATGAAAAAAGAAGACGGTGAAGCATTGCTTCAGGAAAAGAAGGCAGTCATTCAATTTAAAAACTATAAAAACCGCACCTCACAAAATATTATAGGAACGCGCAAAGCGGCACAGGCCAACTCTTCTGATGCTGATATTATTTATGTCACAGCGCATTATGACAGCGTAAAAGGCGCGCCCGGAGCGGATGATAACGCCTCAGGCACATCTGCCGTTCTGGAAATCAGCAAGCAACTCAAACATATACCGAAAGACAAAGAGATCCGCTTTATCCTGTTCGGTGCAGAAGAATTATGGTCTGCGGGTTCATCTTATTACGTCAGTACACTCACGAACAATGAAAGAAAGCACAGCCGGGCCAATTTTAATGCCGATATGATTGCGACTGACTGGGAAGAAGCGAGTCAAATGTGTGTCACGACTCCTGACGGCAGGGAAAACCCGAGTGTCCGGTATGCTGAAAAAGCCGCTGAAAAATCCCGGTTGGTCAAGCCAAACCTGATTCAGCTCGGTTACTCAGACCATGTCTCTTTTTATGAAGCGGGGATTCCGTCGGCTAACTGGATTTGGCTCAGCCCCGATACACAGGAGCCGGGGCCCTGGTACCACACCGAAAATGATAATATGAAACACATCAGCAAAGAACGGCTAGAGAAAGCTGGAGCACTCGTTTCCGCGGCAGTAACTGAGGCAATGAAGGAATAAAAAACAGGCTTCGGCCTGTTTTTTTATATTATTTTCTGTATATTCTATCAATTAAGGGAGATTTTCTCACTCGTTACCAGATATATACCATTTAACAGGATTTTATTTTACAAATAAAAGAAAAATAAATAGATAATACCTAATTCACAAAAGGATGTAAAACTCATTTATCAAATTTTAACTTTTGTTATAATTGCGATATCGATCGATATTTGTTTTAAATTGTAAAAAACAATACTCTTTTCTATCTATTAGGGGGCGAAAAATGAATACTGTCACAAAAGAAGCCAGCAACCTTGGTCAAAAACGGCTGTTACATCTGATTGAAACGAAGCAGGCGATAGTAGGCGTGTTAGGCATGGGATATGTGGGATTTCCTCTTGCGCTGGAATGTGTCGATAAAGGATACAATGTTATCGGATTTGACAAAAACAGTGAAAAGGTTTCCTTGTTAGCCGCCGGAAGCAGCCATATTCAAGATATAGAGGACGGCAGACTGAACTCGGCTTTACAAACAAAACGCTTTCAAATCAGCGCCGACATGTCGCTCATCCAAAAATGCGACATCATTGTGATATGTGTGCCGACACCCCTGAACAAAAAAGACAAGATCCCCGATTTAACCTACATCGACAGTGCAGTTGACAGCATGATCGCTTATGGAAGGCAGCATCAGCTTTTAATTTTAGAAAGCACCACCTATCCCGGAACAACGAAAAAAAAGATTGCCGACAGAATGGCATCAAGCCGCGGCATGAAAATAGGAACAGACTTTTTTACGGCTTATTCTCCGGAAAGAATCGATCCGGGCAACAGGCAATATGAAGTTTCAGATATTCCTAAAGTAGTCGGCGGAACCACACAGACTTGCACAGAACTTGCCTCAGCGTTTTACAACACCATTGTTACAAGCATTCACCCGGTCACCTCACCCGAAGTAGCTGAAACAGCTAAACTCCTAGAGAATACTTATCGTTATGTCAATATAGCTCTTATCAATGAAATGGCGCTTAATTGCCGTGAACTTGATATTGATATATGGGAAGTCATCTGCGCGGCGGACACGAAGCCGTTCGGCTTTCAAAAATTTATCCCTGGCCCCGGAGTCGGAGGCCATTGTATCCCGATTGATCCTTTTTACTTCAAATGGATCGCGAATGAAAAAGGGCTGCAGACAAAATTAATTGATCTGGCGGACGAAATCAATTCTAACATGCCGATTTCTGTCTCTGACTATGCTTTGAAACTGGCGGGCAAAGACAAATGCAGCATCTTAATAATAGGGGCCGCTTATAAAAAAAATACAAATGACCCGCGTGAATCCTCAGTGTTTACGATAATGGAAGAATTGATGGACAAGGGATGCGCGATTGATTATCATGATCCGTTTATCAGCGAGATCCGCTTGAATGACGGAAGCCGCAAACAATCTGTCCCTTTCACAAAAGAACAAATCAATCAGTACGACGTCATCATCATTCATACAGATCACGATGTAATCGACTACAGTATTTTGAAGGATGCCTCACCGATTATCTTTGACACAAGAAATGTATGCAGGGAAAAATCAGCCGACAATTGCAGAGTTGTCACTTTATAGGAGGGAAGGGTCATTAGTAATCGATTTATCTCTTTTCACAGACCTGATATGACAAACGAAGAAATCGCAAGCGTAACCGAAACGATTCAGTCGGGCTGGATTTCGAAAGGCCCGAAGGTAATCGATTTTGAAAAAAAGCTGGGAGAATGTATTGGAGCCGAACACGTCATCAGCTGTAATTCAGGAACCGCTGCCTTACATATGGCTTTATTGGCGCTCGGTGTGGGAGAAGGCGATGAAGTCATCGTGCCGAGCTTCACGTTCTGTTCCAGCGTCAATGTCATCCTGCACGCCGGAGCCGTTCCGGTGTTTGCGGATATATGCGAGAAAAGTCTATGTGCCGATCCTGAAGATGTCAGGAAGAAAATAACGCCGCGCACAAAAGCGGTAATTGCGGTTCATTTTGCCGGCTATCCGGCTGATCTGGAAAACTTGCAGTCCATTTGTAAAGAAAACGGATTGTATCTGATTGAAGACGCCGCTCATGCGCTCGGTACAAAATATAACGGAAGCATGATCGGCACTCACGGTGATGCCGTGTGCTTCAGCTTTTATGCCACCAAAAATATTACAACGGGGGAAGGCGGAGCCCTCGTCATGAAAGACGAACAGGCCGCAGAAAGAGCGAGGCTGTACGGCTGGCACGGCATCACAAAAAATGCCTGGAACCGGTACGGTGAAAAAGGCAGCTGGAGATACGACGTGTTACTGCCGGGTTTTAAATATAATATGACGGATATTCAGGCCGCGCTCGGTCTGGTTCAATTGAAGCGCGCAAACGAAATTCAAGAAAAACGGGCACAGATCGCTCAATTTTATGTACGTGAACTGTCGGGCCAATCTGACAAAGCAGCGCTTCCGCTTTCTGACATTCCGAACGGCATAACGCACTCATGGCATTTATTTATTTTGCGGATCCGAGAGAACGGCGGCATGGACAGAGATCTGTTTATTGAGAAAATGAAAGAAAAACAGATCGGGCTGAGCGTGCACTTTATTCCCGTGCATATGCATCCTTACTATCAAAAACATTTTCCGGCCGAGCTTCCGGTTACTGAACGTGTTTTCCGGGAGATCGTGTCACTGCCTCTTTACAGCCAGTTATCAGATGAGGATTGCAGCTATATTGTCAAGTCTATAAAAGAAGTTTTGACTATCAGCCAGGAGGTAGGATCATGAAACATATTGCGATTATCGGAGGAGCCGGTTTTATCGGAAGCGAATTGGCGGCATTATTACAGGCTAAAGGTTATCACACCATTATTGCAGACCAAAAAGAGCCGGCTTTTGACACTGAATACCGCCAAACGGATATCCTTGACCGGACGTCCCTCCGCGAATCACTGCAGGGAGCGGATGCGGTTGTCCATTTGGCGGCAATGGTCGGTGTAGACAGCTGCCGAAGCAATGAAGAAGACGTCATACGGGTTAATTTTGAAGGAACGAAAAATGTCACCGAGGTATGCGGTGAATTGGGAATCAGCACACTTCTTTTCTCATCGAGCTCAGAAGTATTCGGAGATTCACCTGATTTTCCTTATACCGAGACAAGCAGAAAGCTTCCGAAATCGGCTTACGGAAAAGCCAAACTGCAATCAGAGGAATATTTGAGAGAACAGGCTTCCGACGAGCTTCATATTCGGGTCGTCCGGTACTTTAATGTATACGGGCCGAAACAGCGCGAGGATTTTGTCATCAACAAGTTTTTCAGCCTGGCCGAGAATGGCTCTGAGCTGCCTCTTTACGGGGACGGCGGACAAATACGCTGCTTCAGCTACATCAGTGATATCGTCACCGGAACTTATCTCGCGCTCATTCATGAGGGAGCCGTCTTTGAAGACTTTAATATCGGGAACGACCAGCCGATCACGATAAAAGAACTGGCTGAAAAAGTCAATGTGCTCTCTGGCAGAGAGAAGGATAACTATCTGTTTAAAAAGCTGGGCGAAGACGGCGTGAGGGGAAAAGACATCGAGATTTTTAAACGGGCGCCGTCAATCGAGAAGGCGAAACGTTTACTTGGTTACGCTCCAAAAGTAAGTCTGAATGAAGGCCTGGAGATCATAAAAGATGAAAGACAAAAGCACAAACTTTCACTTTCCTGAAAACCCGGAAGTAGTCAAATATCCCGTTTATCCCGGACAGCTTTCCGTCAGGGGCCGTCTGCGCGCGGTGAAGCACTTGCTTACTGGCGGACAAAGCGGACTGACTGAAAAACTGGAAAAACGGTATGGAAAAGGGGTTGTGCTGACCTCCAGCGGCAGTGCGGCACTGGTGCTCGCCTTAACTTATTCGGGAGCCGGGCCGGGGAAAGAAGTGATTTTCTCATCCTTCAGCTGCCCGAATGTCATTGATGCCGTATTGCAATCCGGTGCAACGCCTGTTTTTGCGCAGCTGGATGAGCATCTTTCTTTATCGTTTGAGGATGTCAAAAAAAAAGCGACGCGGCAGACGTGTGCGGTTATCCTCACGCACGTATACGGCCGGAGAGAAAATACCGCCATCATTGACTGGGCGAAGGAACACGGTATTTTTGTCATTGATGATGCCGCTCAAGCCATGTTTACAAAACAAGCGGATACATATGCCGGCGGTCTGGGCGATTTCGGTGTTTTAAGCTTCGGCCCGTCAAAACCGCTTGCGAGTATCGGAGGCGGCGCGTTAATCGCGCCGAAAGAATGGCTTCGGCAAAAAGCAAATCTCCCGATGGAACAGCGCAGCCAAGTGGCAGCTGACTATCGAATTTATATCAGAAATCAAAGAATACAGGCTGTTATGAAACGGAAACGGCATCATCCCCTTTCATATATTTATAGGAAAGCGGGCGTCATGCCTTCCATGAAAGCCACTAAGCTCGAAGCTCTGCCGGATAAACCGGCTGTTGTACCGGTGCTTCGCATGCATCCGGCAAGGGAAGCCATTATTGAAGATCAGCTTTCACGTATGGATCAGCTTGTAACAGCTTCGCTCCGAAACTTACAAGCGGCGGGAGAAATCTTTATAAAGGCGGAAGAGACGTACGGCATAAAGATGATCCAGCCCCAAGAAGGAGAACATCTGAATTATTTAACGATTGTATTCCCCCGGGATGAAGAGCGGTACGGGTGTTCCGTTTATTTAGCTGAAAGAGGCATCCAAACATGCTGGAACTATCTTCCCCTCGGACGTATTCCGATTTATGAAACATATGCGGCGGAAGAAGGGGAAGATCCGCTTTGGAAAAGAGTTCTTTCTCTGCCGTTTAAACCTCCTCTTCAAAAGGAGCAAGTCAGATATATAGCCGAATCCGTTTTATCATATTGTGAGCAAAAGAATAAGACTGAATAGTGGTGATAACAATGCAAAAAACAGCAGTATGCACGAGCCGCCAGGCATGGGATCGGGCCGCTGACATGTATCAGGCGGGGTTGTTTCAAAGCTATGATTGGGGAATTCTCATGGAAGAGCTTCCCGGCACGTCATTTCACCCTGTCAGACTGACAACGGACGGAGGACAGGTCATCTATCTTCCGCTTTTTGAACAGAAGGGCGTATTATCCGGCAATATGATCGGATACGGCGGCGTTATTTCAGATCGCCCCATCTCATTTGAATGGCTTCAAAGTGAAATCGAGGCCATATTCGGCCGGAACATATCCCGGATGCTGCTGCCGTACGGTCAGACTTCTTTTACAGAAGAAATCGGGGAAGGGTGGACGGAAAAGGCGACACGGATTCTTACGCTTCCGGACACGTTTGACGAACTTTGGACGGGCATTTCCGGAAAAGCCCGGACGGCAGTCAGATACGCTGAAAAAGAGAATATTGTCACCAGGCTGATCGGGCGACAAGAACTTGAATCATTTTACGACCTCTACAAGGAGCATACGGCGGCAATCGGCGCTGCTTATGTGCTGAGTCAAGGATTTTTCCAAAAACTGCTTGACACGTTTGGGGACCGGATGTTTTGGGTCGGAGCATATCAGGATGAGACGCTGATCAGCAGCAGTATTTTTCTCTATGACCGCTCTCATTTCTATTATTGGCAGAATGTAAACAGCCTTGCGGGAAAAAAAGCGCAGGCCTCTTACTTGTTGATGCGTGACGCTTTGCAATTCGCCATTTGCCGCAAGCTTCAATGGGCTGATTTTGGCTATTCACACAGTAAAGAAATCGCAAGACCGAAACGATATTGGGGAGCTGAAGAAAAACAATGCCGACTTTTTACGAAACCGGAATGAAAACAATAAGCGGCCATCAATCCAGTTATCTGCCGTGGTACGGTTTTTTTGAAAAAATGTATAAGTCGGATCTGTTTGCCATTCATGACACGGCTCAATTTGAGAAAAAAGGGTTTCTGAACCGCAACAGAATCAAAACGCCGCAGGGCCCCAGATGGCTGACGGTGCCTTTGCAGATGAAACAATATAAAGACATAGAGCTTCGGCATATGAAAATCGACCAGACACAGGATTGGCGGAAAAAACATTGGATGGCGATTAAGATGAACTATGCGAAAGCTCCCTATTTTGAGCGGTACCAGCATTTTTTTCAAGATGTCTATCAGAGGGAGTGGGAATATCTCCATGATTTGAATATGCACATCATTGAATTTTTCCGAAAAGAGCTCCGAATCGAAACGCCGCTCTGTTATGTCTCTGAGCTTGAATGCCGGAAGGAGAAAAAAAGCGATTTTGTTTTAGCGCTTTGTCAGGAGCTGGGGGCGGATCGTTATTATTCAGGCAGTCAGGGTTCCGACTATTTAATAGAAAGCGATTTTGAAAGAAACGGAATTGTCATTGAGTATCAGCAGATCCGGCATTTTGACTATCCTCAATTATTCGGGGAGCATATCCCTCACCTCTCCATGCTTGATATGCTGATGAACTGCGGAGCGGATACAGCTGAAATGTTAGTTAAAGGAGGGCAATATGATGAAAGTAATGGTATTTGCAGCGCATCCCGACGATGAAATTATCGGCGTCGGCGGCACGCTCGCCAAACATGTCCGCCAAGGTGACAGCGTGTCGGCAGTCATTATGGCGGAAGGCAAGTCATCAAGAAAAACGGATTATGAGAAGCCTGAAGAGTCTGTTATGCAGCATTCTGCTCAAGAAACGGAACAAGCGCTCAGCACTTTGGGCATCCATGATTTTGTCAGGCTGAACCTTCCTGATAACAGAATGGATTCAATGGATTTGCTGGATGTCGTGAAGGAAGCGGAGAAACAAATCAATCGTTTTCAGCCTGACATTGTATATACCCAGTACGGCGGTGACATTAATATTGACCACTCCGTCGTATTCAGAGCGGTCATGACCGCAACCCGTCCGCTTCCCGGCCATACGGTAAAACGGGTTTTTGCCTATGAAACATTGTCTTCGACGGAATGGAATTATTGTCAGAAGGATCAGTTTCATGCCAATTTCTTCGTTAATATTGAAGACGAGCTTGAAACAAAATTGAAATCGATGGCGTGTTACGGCTCCGAGCTCAGAGACTTCCCTCATCCCCGCTCTTTGCAGGCAATCGAACATAATGCCCGTGTATGGGGAGCAAAATCGGGTTTTTCCGCTGCGGAAGCGTTTATGCTTGTGAGAGGAACATGGTGACTGTCCTATGATTGCTCAAATTCCGTTTTTCGGACTTGATCCGAAGCAAATCGATGAGAAATGGGTGGAAGCGGGATACGGTCTGGAAGCGAATATTTTTGACGGCCGCTCCTTTAGTGAAGCGGATTATCTCAAAACATTCAATCAGACGCTGGAATATGCAAAACAGCTTGATCCTTCATTATTGACGCTGCATTTCCCGACAGATCATGCCGATTATGTGCATGAAGATCACATCAAAAAACAGCTTTATCACTTTGCGGAGCTCGCTGTGAAATACGGCGCCAAAGGCATAACCGTTCATGCGAATCAATTTATGACGGTTGAGGAATTTCAAGTGTATGACCTGGAAGGAAACCGTAAAAAAATCATTGAGTTTTTCGCAGAGTTTGATGAGCAGCTGAAAGGGACGGACATTTGGATCGGTGTGGAAAACCTTCCGATCATCGGGAATCTGGGAGAGGATTTTGATCCGATTTTCATTTATCCTGAGGATTTTACAGAGCTGGTTCAGCTGGATCTGAAGCATGTCGGTATTACGTGGGATCTGTGCCATTGGGCGATTACCTATCAGACTCACTTGTCTTCCGCGCTTATGTTCAGAAATGACCAGCTGAGATACCCGGATTTCTTTCAGTTTCTCTCGATAAAAGAGAGCATTAAACATTATCACTTCAGCTCATTTCGCCAGCTTGCGTTCCCGCATGGCGGCGTCCGCTGTTTTGAGGGCCGCCATCCGAGTGAAGGGACGATCGCTGAGGAGCTGCTGAGACGGGCTGCCGATACTTTGCAGGAGCTTTATCGGAATCAAGATACCGGCATTGTATTTGAGGTGATGGAAGAGGATTATACGGAAAGACGGGAATCATGGAGAACGCTGGAATGGTTCGGCGGTGTTTCTGATGCCGAGGATCAAAAAAGGGCCTGATATGACATATCGAACACCGAACTATGCAAAGCTTTGGTGTGCGCAGGTGTTTTCTTCAGCGGCGGACGGTATCTGGCTTATTGCACTGCCGCTGTTAGTGCTGGAATTGACCGGCAGTAAAATTCTTGTCGGCGTTATTTCTTTTATCGAACTCGTGCCGTTGACATTTGGCGTGCTGGCGGGACCGCTGATTGATTTATTCCGAAAAAAATCGATCTTGTATTTGTGCAATACGGGCCGGGCCGTCATCATGATCCTCTTGGCGGTGCTCAGCGCGAACGATTTATTAACCGTGTGGATAGCAGGGGTGTGCGCCTTTTGTCTATCTCTGCAATCGATGCTGTTTGCGCCGGCGAAAGTCGCGATCATTCCGCTGCTCGTCCGCAAACAGCATCTTGATCAGGCGACATCTCTGATCAATACGAGTGACTTGATCGGACTCATCGTCGGAAAACTGATCAGCGGAATCATGATTGCGGCTATTCCGTTCGGGCTGCTGTTTGCCATAAACGGAACTGCTTTTTTTATCTCCGCGGCATTTATCGCGTTCATTCGTATTTCAGAACAGCCCAATGAAAAAAGCAACGGGGCTGAAGATGTAAAAGCCGGCTACAGAATGCTGAAAGGAAATGCGGCATGGCTGACATCGGTCGGATACTTTTTCGTCGTAAATCTCGTCATTGCCGGTCTTATTTCAGTAATGGGGCCGATTCTTGCTGTGGAACGTTTTCAGCAGAACTATTCTGTATGGTTTGCCGTCATGTATTCAATGTTTCAGGCGGGGATGCTTTTGGGCAATCTGGCCGTATTTTTCAAATGGAATACAAAACGCTTGAACCGGCTGTATCCGCGGACGTTAACGGCAGCGGGACTGCTCATTTTGGTGCTGTTTTTTCCGCTTCACGGGTTTGAGTGCATCATTTTCCTGGTGCTTGGCATCATCATCTCGTATATTGATGTGCAAACGGTGCTGTATTTCCAAAAGACGGTTCCGGCCGCATATTTCGGAAGGGTTTTTGCACTGATTTTTTCCATTGTCAAAATGGGTGAACCGCTGTCTGCCGCTGTCTACACAGGGCTTCTGCTGTTGATGAATGCGGATTATATTTTTGCGGCGGTCGGACTGACCCTTACGATCGTTTTTGCTGTTTTTTCAGTCAGACAAGGGAGTCAAAGAAATTCAGAGAAACAAGCGGATCAATCCGTCTGAATGGTAAACGAAGGGGCGCCGGTATCAGCCGGCGCCCTTTTTATCATAAATCCAAATAAAGCCGTATCATATCCCGGCATTGAATGCCGTTTTCAAAAATGTCTTCATCATAATGTCTGATAAAAAAATCATGGTCGACAGCCTGAATGCGGAATCCGCATTTTTGATAGAGTGACAGCTGATGAATACTGGAATTTCCGGTGCCGATTTCAATCGTGTCAGCTCCCGATTGTCTCGCTTTTTCAATGGCATCTTGCACCAGCTGTTTTCCGAATCCCCTGTTCTGCAGCGATTCTTTTACCGCGATGTTTACGATTTCTATCGTTTTAGGCCTTGTTTGCAATAAAACGTAAACCCCTGCAAGCTCGTCTGACGTCCAAGCCGTATAGCATTCTCCTCTTACAAGATAATCATCGACAATCTCTTTCGACGGATCGGCCAGCAGCAATAGTTCATACAGCGCTTCATCCGGATCCGCGGCTTTTCGGATGCTCAGTTTTTGCATGTCCGTTTCTCCTCCTCCGTTATGATCGACAGCTATTTTTCAAAATAACTCCAAAATCATTCTACTTTATTATAAAATATGAAACATAGGAAAAGTTATACAAGTTTTGCAGATTGAATAGGAGGAAAGTCATGTTTTTTTGTAAGTATTGCGGCCGACAGAACAACGAAGAGGCGCATTTCTGTAAAGAATGCGGAAAACCGATCGGGAAAGGAAGCCGGCTTGAACGGCAGGCGGCTGTAAGAGCGGCTGAACCTGCTTCACAAATGAGAAAGCCGATCCCTAAAAAAACGCTCTTCATATGGGGCGGCATAGCCGCAGCGCTGATCTTATTGATTGCCGCATATAAAACCGGAGCCTGGCTGACATCTGAAAAAAGGCTCACGGATCAATTCGAACAGGCGGTTCATGACGGGGACACGAAAAAGCTCGCAGCCCTGCTCACTCCTTCAGACAAAAAACTGAAGCTGAATGAGACCAATGTCAAACCGCTCCTTGCATACGCAAAGAAACACGATGAACTGCTGGAAACGCTTCGCGGCAATTCATCAGAAAAAGATGCGGTATACGTCAAAAAAGAGGGTAAAACCCTTCTTTTGTTTGACCATTACGAACTGAAAGTCGATCCGGTTTATTTCCGCGTCACCAGCAATTATAAAGGCGCCGATCTTTATATCAACAGCGAGAAAACAGGGACGGTCAAAAAAGCCGATGAAACCCAAATCTTCGGCCCGTATGCACCCGGTGTCTACACGGCGGAAGCCAAGCTTAAAAATGACACGGTTGACGTTGTCAAAAAGCAAGAGGCAGAGGCGGCCGGCAGCCGGAATGTTGATTTTGATCTGCCGTTAGACGCCGAGGATGTGACGTTCACTCCGGCAGACAGCTTCAAAAGCGCGAAAGGCGATCTGCTGATAAACGGCAAGTCCGTCCATAAAGATCCGTTTACATCCGTTACATACGGTCCGCTCTTAACTGACGGTTCCATGACAGCCGCCGTGGAGGCTGATTTTCCTTGGGGAAAAATGAAAACTGCCGATGTTCCGATCAACGGTACTGATATGGAATTAACGCTTATCCCGGATCAAGATACACAACAAACAATCATGGACACGATTGTCAAAACAACGAAGCAGTATACAAAAGCGATGGCAGACGGAAATACCGATCAGATGACCGAGGCTGGTTCCGCCTGGAAAGAGCAGACGAAAGAAGTGGTATCCGGCATGAAGAGTTCCGGCACCTTTTTGAAAGATCAGTATAAAGAGACAAGCTTTGATCTGGATTCATTTGCGATTTCTCAAGAGAACGGCCGCTGGCAAGTAACTGTTACGGGTAAAGAGCTTCATGAGTCTGCTTATTTCGACGGGAATACGAAGCCTGATATGGAAGAGGCTGAGCCGAGCTTTCATTATGTACTCTCATATGATACAAAACATAAAAAATGGGTTTTTGAAAAAGCTGATCCAGCCTCAGATTCTTCTGGGACAAATGTAAAAAAAATAAAAAACGACCAGCCGAAAACCTATACATCCGCATGGGCATCTTCCAAAGGAAATACAGCTTCAGGCAGCGTGACAAACGAGCAAGTCACATCGTTTATGACTGATTACCTGACAAATCAATCAAGCGCCGTCAGCCTTAACAATTTTGCCATCATGGCGGGCAATTTAGAAGAGGGAAGCCCTTTGTATGCTGATCAGCAGAAACTGGTCAAAAAACTGTACAGCGAGGGGACGACTGAAGTATTTAATAAAGTGAATGTCAAAAGCTTTTCACAGAAAGGCTCTCATCTGACGATTCATACGTACGAGGAGTTTTATATTACGAAAGCCGGCGGCAGTCCGAAGCTCAGAACATACAATTGGACGTATGGCGGCGTTGTCAAAGACGGAAGAATTTATTTAACATCCATTCAATAAAAAAACCCCCGCGCCAATCAGGCGGCGGGGGTTTCCGTTTTTAAAAGAAGAAATAATTCATGAGTTCTTTCATATAATGCTTGATCGTGAATTGAAACGTTACGCAAATGATCAAATAGATGACGATAACAGAATAAATGATATCCGCCTTAGCAGTGAGCTGATGCTGATAGCTCGCCAGCATGAGCGGAGGCACGGCAAACGCCGCTCCTAAAAGACCGACAGCCAGAATGGTAAAGCAAACGGTTGTATGAAGCAGCATAAAAATGAGGGCAAGAAGCAAAATAGCTGTAAACGGAATCAAAAATGCTCCGAATCTGGACAGCGAATCTTTAAATGACACCTGCGCGCCGCCGGCCTTCAAAGCGATAAAAATCAAGAGATACAGGCAGAAAACGCATAATGCAAAGGTAAGCGCCGGTTTGATCACAACCGCGGTAAAACTGACGTCACGAAAGCCGTCTGATAAGAGAATATAAAACATAATCGGCGTCACCAGGCAGAAAAGCACCATGTTGATGATGCTGCTGACAAGCTGTTCGCCGCCTGTCGTTTTACATGTTTGATACGGTCTCTTTAACACATCAAGCACGAATAAGGCAAATTGCTTTGAAGCCTGCTTAGCCGCGGCGCCGGCCTGAGCGGCCTGACCCTGTGTTTGGCCTGCGCCTCCCTGCCCGGGCTGGGGCGCACCGCATTTTTCACAAAATTTTCCGCCATCAGTATGATGGCCGCATTGAGAACAATACATTCTAAAACTCCTTTTACAAGTAATATAGGGATTTTGTTCAATATTTACATTATAAAAGAAAATAGGACGGATGTAACGGAGTTTTCTAAAGATATATAAATCACCTTCTCTATGAATTGATAATAGAGAAAAAGTACCCATTATGGTAGAATTTTATTGGAGCTGATAGATATCATGTCTCTCGGCGCATTGATTCAGAGTGAAAAAGGAAATTAACGCATGCTAAAAAAATTGAAAATGCTTTATCGGCTGTTGAAATTCGGAAAAGGCTTATGGAGATAGCAAACAGAAAAAAACCGTCCTTACAAGGACGGTTTTTTTCTGTTTTCCGGATCGTCCGGCTGAGGTTATAAAAAGCAGACCCCGGGGTAAAAATCATGCATAAGAAACAGCGGAGAACAAAACATAACTCAATAACGGCAAGTCATAAGGAGGTACGCATGTTTTCATTCATCATTCATGTCTTCATTTCACTGTTTGCAGTCTCCAATCCCATCGGAAACGTGCCGATTTTTCTTTCACTGACGGAAGGATACCCGGAGAAAGAACGGACAGCGATCGCACGCAAGGCTTCCGTGCTGTCGTTTATCATCTTGGCTGCTTTTTTAATCTTCGGCCATCTGATCTTTAAACTGTTCGACATTAACATTCATGCCTTGCGTATCGCGGGCGGCATTTTTATTTTCGGCATCGCTTATAATCTTCTGAACGCGAAGAAATCTCATGTACAGTCCCTTCATCATGAAGAGAAAGGGGAGAGCAAGGAGAAAGCCGATATATCCGTGACGCCTTTGTCGATTCCGATTATCGCCGGACCCGGTACGATCGCGACGGTGATGAGTCTGTCGGCCGGCCATGGCGGCATCATCCATTACATCAGCGTGCTTATCGGCATTGCGGCCGTCATCGCGATGACGTTCATCTTCTTTCACTATTCTTCTTTCATCAGCAATAAGCTCGGGAAAACCGAAATGAACGTCATTACCCGACTGATGGGGCTGATTTTAGCGGTGGTGGCGATCGGCATGATCGGTGCCGGTCTGAAAGGCATGTTCCCGATATTGGTTTCCTGACTTAAAAAAGCAGCGCCCGGTTATCTTCGGGGGCTGCTTTTTTCTATTTTCGGCACATGCTGAAACACTTCTTCACTCTCAAAAAATTCTATCAAACGGCTCAGCCAGTCATAATAATGGAGCCAATCCGTCAGTTCATCCAAAAGCTGACGGGCTTTTTCTTCAATATCGGGACTGAGATTTTCCGATTCCAGAAGCTCAGTCAGCTCGCGGTTCAGCTTTTTATAGAGCATTTTGTTTTTGCTGACCGCCTTTGTCCAATTTGCCGTAAACAGGGAGATAAACGTCTGGTAATAATCACGCTCCACGTCGTAAAGGTCTTTGCGAACGCCTTTTTCAAACACTTTTTCCGCCAGATTGGCATCAGTCATTTCACGGACCACCTGGCTCATCCTCGTTTTGCTCATCCCGGTTGCCTCTGACAGCTCATTTAACGTCATCGGCTTGCGGTTCATATAAATAATACCGAGCACACGACCAAGTGTGGCCGGCATTCCGAATGTATGCATATTCTCGGCGATTCTCTCAATGAGATGCTCTTCAGCATGCCCGATGATATCAAGAGCGTTTTTTTCCACGGCTGATCATCCCTTCACTGGCTTTTCATGCTGACAATATATCATATTTTTTACAGTTGATGAAAAAGATGATGCGGCAGGATATGCGAGCTATCGGGAGCGATTGTAAGAACATCCGCATTGTCAGCGGGATAACATGAAAAAATACGTATATTGTATATAATTTCAACACATTATAAACTTTTTATTTTACAAATTTCATCTTATAATAAAGATTATACTTTTCAGAAAAATAACGGAACCCTTCGGAGGTGCACGGATTGCTGAGATTAGAAAATGTATCGAAAGTCTATAAAGGCGGAAAAAAAGCTGTCAACAGCATTGATTTAAATATCGAAAAAGGCGAGTTTATTTGTTTTATCGGGCCGAGCGGCTGCGGAAAAACGACGACGATGAAAATGATTAACAGACTGATTGAGCCGTCATCCGGAAAGATTTTTATCGATGGCGAAAACATTATGGAGCAGGACCCGGTGGAGCTGAGACGGAAAATCGGCTACGTCATTCAGCAGATCGGACTTTTCCCTCATATGACCATTCAGCAGAACATTTCTCTCGTGCCGAAACTGCTGAAATGGCCGGAACAAAAGCGGAAGGAACGGGCGCGGGAGCTTTTGAAGCTCGTCGATATGGGCCCGGAATATTTAGACCGCTATCCTCACGAGCTGAGCGGGGGACAGCAGCAGAGAATCGGCGTGCTGCGCGCCCTTGCGGCGGAACCGCCTCTTATTCTTATGGATGAACCGTTCGGAGCGCTTGACCCGATTACACGGGATTCCCTTCAGGAAGAATTCAAAAAACTGCAAAGAACATTGAATAAAACGATTGTGTTTGTAACCCACGATATGGATGAAGCGATTAAGCTGGCTGACCGGATCGTCATTTTAAAAGCGGGAGAGATCGTTCAGGCCGGCACTCCTGATGACATTCTCCGGAATCCGGCTAATGAGTTTGTCGAAGAATTTATCGGCAAAGAACGGTTATTGCAATCAAGACCGGACATTGAGCGCGTCGAGCAGATGATGAACAAAAAGCCTGTCACCGTTACGGCGGACAAAACGCTTTCGCAGGCGATCCAAGTGATGCGGGAGCACCGTGTCGATTCCCTGCTTGTCGTTGATGACCTGAATGTGCTGCAAGGGTATGTCGATGTCGAGATCATTGATCAGAACCGGAAAAAAGCGAGCCTCGTCGGCGACGTGCTCCGCTCTGATCTGTATACGGTCGAGCAGGGTACACTGCTGCGTGATACCGTACGCAAAATTTTAAAGCGCGGAATGAAATATGTACCCGTCGTTGATGAACAAAGGCATTTAGTCGGAATTGTCACGCGGGCGAGCCTTGTCGACATCGTTTACGATTCAATCTGGGGCGAGGAAGACCAGCTGGTGACAGGCTGACAAGGGGAGGAACGCTTACAATGAATGAAATGATCAAGTTTTTGCAGACGAACGGCGGAGAACTGTTATATAAAACGTGGGAGCATTTATACATTTCGATCATCGCCGTCATATTAGGCATTGTCGTCGCCGTTCCGCTCGGAGTGGCGCTGACGAGAATGAAAAAGGGCGCAGGCGCCGTCATCGGCGCCGTCAACATTGTGCAGACCTTGCCGAGTCTCGCGATACTGGCGTTTTTTATCCCGCTGTTAGGCGTGGGAAAGGTGCCCGCGATCGTCGCGCTGTTTTTCTATTCGGTGCTGCCGATTCTCCGAAACACGTATACCGGCATTCAAGGCGTAAACAAAAATCTGCTGGAATCGGGAAAAGGCATCGGGATGACGGTCTGGGAGCAGATCAGGCTTGTGGAACTGCCGCTTGCGGTTCCGGTGATCATGGCGGGCATCCGCACATCCACCATTTATCTGATCGGCTGGGCGACGCTTGCTTCCTTTATCGGGGGCGGCGGGCTCGGAGACTATATTTTTATCGGCCTGAATCTCTATCAGCCTGAATATATTATCGGCGGCGCCGTGCCCGTCACCATTTTAGCCATTATCATTGATTATCTGCTGGCGGCGACGGAACGGAAGGTGACGCCGAAAGGGCTGAAAGGACTGAAGGAAGTATCATAAGGAGTTGGCTGTTTTGAAAAGAAACCAAAAGAGATGGATGTGCGCACTGGCGCTGTCAGCTGCTCTGCTTCTGGGCGGCTGTTCCCTTCCCGGCCTGAGCGGGGCTTCCGATGATACGATTAAAATCGGGGCGCAAAGCATGACGGAATCAGAAATTATCGCCAATATGCTCGCACAGATGATTGAGCACAATACAGACTTGAATACGGCATTAATTAAAAACCTCGGATCGAACTATGTCCAGCAGCAGGCGATGCTCGGCGGTGAAATCGATATCGCCGCGACGCGCTACTCGGGAACGGATTTAACGAGCACCCTCGGCATGGAAGCGGAAAAAGACCCGAAAAAAGCATTATCTATCGTCCAGAAGGAATTTGAGAAGCGCTTCCATTACAAATGGTTTGATTCTTACGGATTTGAGAACACATACGCTTTTACCGTCACGAAAGAGCTTGCGGAAAAAGATCATTTAGACAAAGTATCCGATATTAAGAAGCATGCGGATCAATTTAAGCTTGGTGTAGACAATGCGTGGCTGAAAAGAAAAGGCGACGGCTATAAGGGCTTCACCGACACGTACGGTTTTGAATTCGGCACAACCTATCCGATGCAGATCGGACTTGTATACGATGCCGTGAAAAACGGGAAAATGGACGCCGTCCTCGCTTATTCAACGGACGGAAGGATTAAAGCGTACGATCTGAAAATTTTAAAAGACGACAAGCAGTTTTTCCCGCCGTATGACTGTTCGCCGGTCATTCCCGACAGCGTGCTGAAGCAGCATCCTGAACTGAAGGGCATTGTGAATAAACTGATCGGCAAAATCGATACGGAAACGATGCAGGAATTGAATTACGAGGTGGACGGCAAGCTGAAAGAACCGTCCGTCGTCGCTAAAGAATTTTTGGAGAAACATCATTATTTTGAATAAGAAATGAGGTGGGGCAAATGGAAGTGCTGCAGCAGCTCGGCACTTATTATTCTCAAAACGGCGCCTATGTGCTTCAGGAGTTTTACCGCCATTTTCTCATGTCGGTATACGGCGTTTTATTTGCGGCGATCGTAGGTGTCCCGCTCGGCATCTTCATTGCCAGGTACAGAACATTAAGCGGCTGGGTATTCGCGGTGACAAACGTGATTCAGACCGTGCCGGCGCTTGCGATGCTTGCGGTGCTGATGCTCGTCATGGGGCTCGGCGCCAATACGGTGATTTTGTCGCTGTTTTTATATTCGCTTCTTCCGATCATCCGGAATACGTACACAGGAATCGCCAGCATTGAACACGCTTATCTAGAATCGGGAAAAGCGATGGGCATGACCAAATTTCAGGTGCTCCGCATGGTGGAACTGCCGCTTGCGCTTTCCGTCATCATGGCGGGGCTGCGGACGGCCCTTGTCATCGCGATCGGCATTACGGCAATCGGAACATTTGTCGGCGCGGGCGGACTCGGTGACATCATTGTCAGGGGCTCAAACGCCACGAACGGAACAGCGATTATTTTAGCCGGCGCCATTCCGACAGCGCTGATGGCCGTTATCGCAGATCTTGTGATGGCATGGCTGGAGCGGGCGCTGAGTCCGGTGAGAAAGAAAAAACGAACCAAAGCGCCGAATGCGGCATGAAAAAAACGCCTTGCGGGTCAGGGCGTTTTTTTCTTATGGCTTCGGAACATGCTTGAATATTTCTTCGCTTTCAAAAAACTCGATCAGACGGCTGATCCAGTTGTAGTAATCAAGCCAATCCTTTAATTCTTTCAGCAGTTCGTTGATTTTTTCCTCAGCTTCTTCCGGCACGCCGTTTTCAAGGACGGCCGTCAGTTCGCGGTTCAGTTTTTTATGCATCATCTTATTTTTGCTGACGACCTTGCTCCATGTGGCCGTAAACAGCGTAATAAAGGTTTGGTAGTAATCCTGCTCGACGTCGTATAAATCTTTGCGGACGCCTTTTTCAAACACTTTTTCCGCCAGATTGACGTCAAGCATTTCACGGACCGCCTGGCTCATTCTCGTTTTGCTCATGCCGGTCGCTTCTGATAATTCAGTTAAGGTCATCGGCTTGCGGTTCATATAAATAATGCCTAAAATGCGCCCCACCGTCGCGGGCATTCCGAATGTATGCATATTTTCAGCGATTCGTTCTATCAAATGATCTTCAGCTTGTTCGATTACGTGTAACGGATCTTTCTCCAACAGTTTCAATCCTTTCAGTCAGCAATTCCGATGTCAATATACCACATTTTTAAACCGGCGGAAATGCTCTTCCGAGAGAATTTGGCAGTAATTCGGAGCAATAAGAAGAACTTTGCCGGTCAATACGGGTAAATCAGTGCTTACACATACTTTATATATAATATGGACAAATTGTAAACTTTTTAATTTACAAAGTTTAATTTATAATGGGAAACGTTCAATTGTCTGAAAAGTTAAATTTGAATTTAACGATTTGAACAAATTTAATATCGGAGGTGTGAGTGTTTGCTGACATTAGAAAATGTCTCGAAAACGTATAAAGGCGGGAAAAAAGCCGTCAATAGCATCAACCTGAATATCGACAAAGGCGAATTTATTTGTTTTATCGGACCGAGCGGCTGCGGCAAAACGACGACGATGAAAATGATCAACCGCTTAATTGAACCGACAGAAGGCAGAATCCTGATAGAGGGCCGAAACATTATGGAACAAGACCCGGTGGAACTCAGAAGAAGCATCGGCTATGTCATCCAGCAGATCGGGCTGTTTCCGCATATGACCATTCAGCAGAACATTACGCTCGTTCCGAAGCTTTTAAAGCATTCTGCCGAAAAACGGAAGGAACGGGCGCGCGAGCTTTTAAAGCTCGTTGATATGGGGCCTGAATATTTAGACCGTTACCCTCATGAACTGAGCGGAGGACAGCAGCAGCGAATAGGTGTATTACGGGCACTTGCCGCAGAGCCGCCGCTTATCTTAATGGATGAACCGTTCGGGGCGCTTGACCCGATTACGAGAGATTCCCTTCAGGAAGAATTTAAAAAACTGCAAAAAACCTTACATAAAACCATCGTATTTGTTACCCATGATATGGACGAAGCCATCAAGCTTGCGGACAGAATCATCATTCTGAAAGCGGGAGAAATCGTCCAGGCCGGAACGCCTGATGAGATTCTCAGATTTCCGGCGAATGAATTTGTTGAGGAGTTTATCGGCAAGGAACGGCTGATTCAATCATCCAGCCCTGATATTGAACGGGTGGAGCAGATCATGAATCCCGATCCCGTGACGGTAACACCTGAGAAAACACTGTCAGCCGCCATTCAGCTGATGCGTGCCGAGCGGGTGGATTCGCTGCTCGTCATTGATGAAAAGAACGTTCTCCAAGGTTATGTCGATGTGGAGATGATTGACCGCAAACGAAGACAAGCGGTAACCGTCGCGGAAGTGCTTGAACGGGATCTGTACACGGTCAGAAGCGGCACTCTGCTTCGCGACGCCGTCCATAAAATTTTAAAAAGAGGCGTGAAATTTGTGCCGGTCCTTGATGAGGACGGCCGGCTAACGGGAATCGTGACAAGGGCAAGCCTCGTTGACATCGTCTATGACTCCATCTGGGGAGAAGAGAATCAGCTCGCGGTGATGTCATGAGGAGGCTTCAATTGATATGAATCAGACCGTGCAATTTTTACAGGCAAATGGAGGAGAGATGCTTTATAAAACATGGGAGCATCTGTACATCTCATTAATCGCCGTCATGGCGGGCATTCTCGCCGCCGTTCCGCTCGGCGTCCTGCTGACGAGGATGAAAAGAGGAGCCGGCGCCGTCATCGGCATCGTCAACATCATTCAAACCTTGCCGAGCCTTGCCATTCTTGCGTTTTTTATTCCGCTTTTAGGCGTAGGAAAGGTCCCGGCCGTTGCGGCGCTGTTTTTCTATTCCATGCTGCCGATTCTCAGAAACACGTATACGGGGATTCTCGGCGTCAATCGGCATCTTCTGGAATCGGGAAAAGGAATCGGCATGACGGCATGGGAGCAGATCAGGCTTGTAGAGCTCCCGCTTGCCGCCCCGGTCATCATGGCGGGCATCAGGACGTCTTCGATTTATTTAATCGGCTGGGCGACGCTCGCCTCCTTTATCGGCGGAGGCGGGCTGGGAGATTACATTTTTATCGGCTTGAACCTTTATCAGCCGGAGTATATTATCGCAGGCGCCGTTCCGGTCACGATGCTGGCGGCCGCCGTCGATTACATGCTGGGGATGACAGAACGGAAAGTCACGCCTGACGGGCTGAAAAGCATAAAGGACGCTTCATAAGGAGGAGGTCTCACATGGGGAATAGATGCAAAAAACGGCTGCTCGCAATCGCCTGTCTCGGCATGCTGCTCCTTGGCGGATGCTCGCTCCCGGGATTGAGCGCCGCATCGGAGGACACCATTAAAATCGGCGCGCAAAGCATGACCGAATCGGAAATCATCGCAAGCATGCTCGGACAGATGATCGAACATCACAGCGGGTTGAAAACATCCGTTATTAAAAATCTCGGCTCCAACGCCGTACAGCAGCAATCCTTGATCAACGGTGATATTGATATCGCCGCGACGCGCTATACAGGAGACGCGCTGACCGGGACGCTTCGCATGGAGCCGGAAAAAGACCCGGACAAAGCGCTGCGGCTCGTTCAGCGTGAATTTCAAAACAGATATGACATGAAATGGTTTGATTCTTACGGCTTTGATAATACATACGTCTTTACCGTTTCCGGACAGCTTGCCAGCAAGTACCATTTAGAAACGGTATCCGATGTCAAAAAAGAAGCATCCCATCTGAAATTCGGCGTAGATAACTATTGGATGAAGCTGAGAGGCAACGGATATCAGGATTTTATGAAAACATACGGAATGTCATTTGAAGGCACGTATCCAATGCAGATCGGCCTCGTATACGACGCGCTGAAAAGCAGAAAGATGGATATCGCGCTCGCTTATTCCACCGACGGAAGAATCATCGCTTACGGACTGAAAACGCTGAAGGATGATAAGCGGTTCTTTCCTCCGTATGACTGTTCACCCGTCGTTCCGGATCATGTATTAAAAGAGCATCCCGAACTGGAGGGCGTGATCAATAAAATGATCGGCGCGATTGATACAAAGATGATGCAGAAAATGAATTACGAAGTTGACGGCCGATTAAAAGAGCCGTCCGTCGTGGCCAAGGAATATTTAGAAAAACATCATTACTTTGAATAACGGAAAGGAGATGTGCGGATGGACACGATGAAAGAGCTGTTTACGTATTACGCTCAAAACGGCAGCTATGTTCTGTATGAGTGCTGGCGGCACTTTCTCATGTCGGCGTACGGCGTCGTTTTCGCCGCCGTTTTCGCCATTCCGGCCGGAATTGTGACAGCCAGGCACGGGCGTCTCGCCGGCTGGGTGTTTGCTGTGGCGAACGTGATTCAAACCGTTCCGGCGCTTGCGATGCTCGCCGTCCTGATGCTTGTCATGGGGCTCGGCGCCAATACGGTCATCACGGCTTTGTTTTTGTATTCACTGCTGCCGATTCTCAGAAATACGCACACGGGCATTATCAATATCGAGCACGCTTATCTCGAGTCGGGAAAAGCGATGGGCATGACGAAATATCAAATCCTTCGTATGGTGGAGCTGCCGCTTGCGCTTTCCGTCATTATGGCGGGTCTCCGAACGGCGCTCGTCATTGCCATCGGCATCACGGCGATCGGCACTTTCGTCGGCGCAGGCGGTCTCGGGGATATGATCGTCAGAGGCTCGAACGCGACAAACGGAACCGCCATTATTCTGGCGGGCGCCATTCCGACCGCGCTGATGGCGGTGGCCGCAGACCTGCTGATGGCGTGGCTGGAACGAGCCCTCAGCCCTGTGAAAAAACAAAAAAGAAAGCTGATCGTACGCTCAGCCTCATGAAAAAAAGCATTCTTCCGCGTGAAGGATGCTTTTTTTGATTTCTTGATTAAATTTTGATAACTGCGCTGTAAAGTCTTACATATCAAATAACAAAGCAGAGGGGTAATCATATGAGCAACATCATAGAAACGAGACAGCTGCAAAAATCATTCGGCAGACAACAGGCAGTGGCTGATGTGTCTCTATCGGTTAAACGCAACAGTATATACGGCCTGCTCGGTCCGAACGGCGCGGGAAAATCGACGACTCTCAAAATATTGACCGGCATGCTGCAGCAAACATCCGGCGAGGTTCTGTTCGACGGACATACATGGAAGCGCGAAGATTTGAAAAGCATCGGTTCCCTGATTGAAGCACCGCCGCTTTACAGCAACCTGACAGCCGCTGAAAATCTGAAAGTCCGCTGCGTGATGCTCGGACTGCCTGATTCAAGAATTGCGGAGGTGCTGGAAATCACGGGATTAACGGGAACCGGAAAAAAGCGCGCCGGACAATTTTCCATGGGAATGAAACAGCGTCTCGGCATCGCGTTAGCATTATTAAACCGTCCGTCGCTCTTAATTCTTGACGAGCCGACAAATGGATTGGACCCGATGGGGATTCAGGATTTGCGGGAATTTATCCGCTCCCTGCCCGGACAGGGAATGACGGTTATTTTATCAAGCCACCTGTTATCAGAAGTCGAGCAGATCGCAGACCATATCGGAATCATCAGTGACGGCGTTTTAGGATATCAGGGAGAAATCAGCCGGGAAGACGATCTGGAGCGGCTGTTTCTGGAGGTTGTCAAATCAACACGGGAGAAAGCGGGGACAGGAAAATGATTCAGTACATGCAGGCGGAACACCTTACATCTAAAAGAACATTTATCAGAAAGCTGATCATTCTGATCCCGCTTCTGAACACGGCTTTTTCTTTTCTGCTGAATACGGCTTATTTTATGACGGGCACGTTCAATTGGTGGGCGGTTATTTTCATGCCGCTCATGATTGCTCTAATGTGCGGTTTATCTGTTAAAAAAGAGAAAAAATCTGCGAATGACCGCGCGGTGTACTCATTGCCGGCAGATTTAAAAAGCATATGGCTCTCAAAAATAAGCTTGATCGCGCTGTATTCACTCCTGTCGCAAATCGTCTTTTTCATCATCATGTTTTTACTTGGCCTTGTATTTCCGGCAATTGCTGCGCTGCAGCTGAAAGGCGTTGAAGCAGGCTTCCTTTTATGGCTGACGACGCTTTGGGAAATTCCATTGTGCTTATGGATTGCCAGGCAGTTCGGATTTACGGCAGTCATTCTCGTGAATATGATCGCCGCCTTTGTTTTGGGTATTGTGCCGGCGTCCGGCTCATTGTGGTGGCTGAGCCCATGGAGCTGGTCAGTCCGGGTGATGTCACCGATTCTCGGGATCCATCCGAACGGAATTCCGCTTCCCGCAAACAGCGGCTTATTAAACGGAAACGTGATCTTTCCGGCTATTATTCTTTCTATCCTTTCTTTTATCGCAATAAGTTTTGTTTCCGCAGTGTCATTTTCAAAAGGAGGAAACCGGTCATGACCGTGCTTTTACGATATATGTGGGCCGATGTATTAAAAATGAAGCGCACGCCGCTCATATGGATGCATGCTGCGGCGCCGGTTTTATGCGCGGGATTTTTCCTGTTATATATGTATGGAAGGGTTCAGGAGCCTTATATGCTGTACAGCGTCTTTTTCAGCGTGATTGCCGTTTTATACCCTTTAATCATCAGTTTTGTCTGCGGCATGTCTGCCTCCGTCGAGGAACAGGCGGGTTATTTTCAGATGATGCTGGCGGTTCCGCATTCGAAAATCGTCAGTTTTGCGGGCAAGCTGCTTTTGCTGCTCCTATTGAATGTGTTATCGGCAGGTCTCGCCATCTGTCTTTATTTGGCGGGGTTGAAATTTGTTCTTCACATCAATGATCTCCCGTATCTTCTCTTTTTAAAAGGAGGGGCGTGGCTGATTGCCGGCAGTATTCCGCTTTATATGATTTCTTTTTCTGTCGGCATACAGTACGGCATGGGACCGTCCGGGCTTTTAGGGGGGGCGGGATTATTAATGGCGGCGCTCATGAATACGGGACTTGGCGATATCATCTGGCGTTTTTTCCCGTGGGCATGGAGCGTGCGGCTTTCAGGCCTTGCAGGACTGCTGCATTTTGACAAAGTCAAAAAAGAGTTCCTCCCTTATGTAAGATACGATATGAGATTCGGAGAAATAATGTTATATTTTTCTATAGTGATATTATGTCTGGCCGGCCTCTATTGGTGCAGAAGATGGGAAGGGCGGCGTTCATATGAATAAAGGCAAGGAGCGATTCGGCCGGTGGCAAACATTTTAGCAATTGATGATGAAAAAGATATTCTCGTTCTGATCAGAAACATTTTACAGCGTGATCAGCATACAGTAACGATTCTCGAAAAAGCGGAAGATCAGTCATTGGATTTTTTTCAAGGCTATGATTTGATTCTTCTTGATGTCATGATGCCCGGAACGGACGGGATTGAACTCTGCCGGCGGATTCGGCCGCTGGTGGACAGCCCGATCCTGTTTTTAACGGCAAAGTCTGACGAAGAATCCATTGTGAAAGGCCTCATGACAGGCGCTGATGATTACATCACAAAGCCGTTCGGCGTACAGGAATTGATGGCAAGGGTAAACGCGCATGTCAGAAGGGAACGGCGGGAAAAGCATCAGACGAAACGGCTGATATCAGGCTTCATGTTTGATTTTGACAATAAAGAAGTATGGATGGATGACCGGAAACTGCCTCTTACGAAAAACGAATATAAAATCGTTGAATTTCTGGCACAGCATAAAAACAGAACATTCTCACGGGAGCAGATTTACGAGGAAGTGTACGGCTTGGACGGCGATGCGCTCTATTCAACCATTACGGAGTTTATCAGAACCATCCGGAAAAAATGTAAAGAACACGGGGCTGATCCGATCAAAACGGTGTGGGGTGTCGGATACAAATGGGAATAGCAAAAGGAAAATCCAGCATCCGCAAAGAGCTTGTCAAATTTACCATCACTTTGTGTCTGAGCACGATGGGGGTGGCGGCATTATGCGTCGCCTTAAATGCCATTGCCATGAATGCCGGAGCGATCCTGCCCGCAAACTACAGCGAGCATGAGGCGGAACAGATCAAACCCCGCCTGAAATCAGCGGAAAAGATAACAGAAGACATGATCCCCGCAGGTATGACATACGCCGTTTTTGATAAAAAAACAAAGCGGATGACAAAAGGAACGATGACGGAACAAGATGCGGCCAACGCCAGAAAAAAGATTCAGCATCAGCCGTATTTTAATTATGCTCAAAAAGGATTCATGGTGATAAATCGGAAAGATGAATACGGCGTTCTCCAATATTCACTCAGGTCGGAATTTCAGTCGCCGCTGTTAAGGCGCTATCTGCCGAATTATGAATGGACGGGTCTTACGATTCTGATCACTTTGCTTCTTTTGACTGTTTTTATCGTGACGACGCGTTTCGCCAATCAGCTGAGACGGCATTTCAGCACACTCAGCTCCATTACGGCAAGCATTCAAAAACAGAATTTAAATATCAATCCAAAAAGGTCGCGTATAAAAGAATTTGACGATGTCATTGACTCTCTGCTGAAAATGAAAGACGCGCTTCAGGCATCTCTGGCGGCGCAGTGGGAGGCGGAGCGGATAAAGAAAGAACAGATCGGCGCGCTTGCGCATGATATTAAAATTCCGGCAACGATCATTAAAGGAAATGCCGAGCTGCTCCAGTTAACAGAACCTGATGAGGAGCAGGCGGAATATGCGCAGTATATCCTGGATGCCGGAAACAAAATCGAGCATTATGTCGGACAGCTGATCCAGCTTTCCAAAGCAGAGGAGGCAGTTGCCGTTCATGTCGAATATACCGACCTCAAAGAGTGGATTCAAAACATATATCGTGACGCGGCGGCGCTTGCGGGGCCGAAGCAGATTGATCTCGTCCTCAGCGAACGGGGAATTGACCGAATAGAAGCGCCGATCGATCATGAGCTGCTCCACAGGGCGGTCATGAATATCGCGGCAAATGCCGTCGACTATACGCCGGAAGGAGGGGAAATCCGTGTGGACGTCCTGTGCACCGATTCCGCCCTCCATCTTGCCGTATCCGACAGCGGAAGCGGGTTCTCGCCGGAGGCGCTGAAAAGAGCGACACAGCTTTTTTACACGGAGGATAAAAGCAGACATTCGGCGGGGCATCACGGCATGGGGCTTACATTCGCCCATCACGTCGTACATCTTCATCACGGCGAATTAATACTTGAAAATCAGGAGTCTGGAGGAGCCCGGGCGGAGATTCGAATTCCGCTGGAAGGCGTCAGACAAAAACAAGCCCTGCACGCCTGAGGGCTTGTTTTTCTGTATAAGAAAAGCAAAAATAAAAACGGCTGTCCGTTTGAGAGATCAGCCGCTTATGCGGAAAAGAGTTTATCAGGAAGGATCAATCCATGTTGAAGACCACTTGGAAATTTCCTCTAAAATAGGGGCTAATGCGCAGCCTTTTTCCGTTAAAGAATACTCAATGCGGACAGGCGTTTCGGGGATAACATCCCGTTTGATGACACCTTCTGTTTCAAGTTCTTTCAGACGTTCTGACAAGACTCTTCCGCTTAAATTCGGAAGCGCCGCTTCAATTTCGCTAAATCGCTGCTGTCCGTTCAATAACTGAAAGACGATTAGAGCCACCCAGCGTTTACTTAGGATGTCGACCGCTTTTTCGAATCTGGGGCACATTTCTGATTGGTTCATGCTTTTTCACCTCGTCTTCTGCTATTATACCGCAAAATCGGAGGGAACGTACGTCTGGCGCTTGTTAAGTTGAGGAGAGGATCAAAAAGAGGATGAGGAATCCGGGGAGCGTTTTTTCGCTTCAGCCGCAATAAAATCAAAGTATTTGCTGACGCTTTCAATATCTTCTTTTGTGAAGTGCTGCCACTTTTTGCTGTCAAACAGCGGCAGATGCTCCGCGCCTCTGTCAACGGCGGTCTGATAGATGGCGCAGATGGATTGATAGCTTTCGGAGGTTTCACGGATTTCCTCCTGAAATGCCTTGATGTGTCCGGCCCGCGCCATTAACTCCTCGTACGGGATTTTTAATGTGTCCGCCAATTTTCTGATGGTCGCGGGTTTAGGAATGCCGCGGTGCCCGTTTTCAATTCTGGAAATGGTCGCCGAGCTGACGCCGGAATAGACGGCAAGCTGATTGACGGTAAGCTTCCGGGCGCGGCGCAGCTCTCTTAATTGCTTTCCGAATGTGTTCAATAAGATCGCCTCACATGTGCAAAGTCATGAGTCTTCATTTGTTCTTTTTTTGGCTTCCGCCGATAAGAACGCAAAGTATTTATCAAGCAGAACCAAGTCTTCTTTCGACAGGTGCCGCCAGTTCTCCCGCTCCAAAAGGGATAAATCATGCAGCTCATACGTTTCGGCTTTTTCCAGCAAGGTGCAGCCCGTGTCGTACGGGGCTCTCGTTTCCTGGACGGTCTCTATGTATCCCGCCGTCTGCATCAGTTCCTCATACGGGATTTTTAACGCATCTGCGAGCTTTTTAATGGTTGCAGGTTTCGGCACCCCGCGTTTGCCGTTTTCAATCCGCGAGATTCCCGCGGCGCTGACGCCTGAATACGTTGCCAGCTGATTCACTGTCAGATGCCTTTTTTCCCGTAATGTCCGCAATTGTTTCCCGAAGCTTTCCACAGTCTCTCCCCCTCCCGCGGTCTATTTATATTCTAGTATGTTTATTGACTAAAGGGAATAGCCAGGCTGGAAAAGTATTGACAAAAGTTAACAAAAGCCGTATCTTTATGTATAAGAAAGAAAGTATTTGACAGAACGGAAGGTGAAGAAAGTGGTCGAAAAGATACAGATCAGAAGAGATTATGTGCTGCAGTATATGGTCAATAATGACTACTCGTTAAACCAGCTCGCCCTGGAGATCGGAATATCTCCCGCCACACTGAGCCGTGTACTGAATGGAGAGCGGAGGCCGGGCCAGCTGGTCATCGGAAAAATGCTCTATTACTTTGACATGAAATTTGAAGATCTTTTTTACTACGACTTTGTTGACAAAAGTCAATGATGATGGAAGATTCAAACGCATTTCCGTTTTTCTGACATGATGTACACCGATACGGCGTGACATGCCTTTGTTTTTCATGTAAAATAGAAGCAATGTAGGCCAGTCAGTCTGGAGGTGTATGGGATGCACACATTATTGATTACCTTATTGGTTATCGTCAGTATTGCACTTATTATTGTCGTATTGCTTCAAACCAGCAAAAGCGCCGGTTTATCGGGTGCAATTTCAGGCGGGGCGGAGCAGCTTTTCGGAAAACAGAAAGCAAGGGGCCTTGATCTGATTCTTCACCGCACAACCGTTGTGCTGGCAGTCTTGTTTTTCGTGTTGACGATTTCGCTAGCGTATATCGTATAAGGCAATGTTTGTATAAGGTCTGATTTAATATCAGGCCTTTTTCTTGTTGAGAGACGGCGTTTGTTTCTCGCAAAACTGTGGAAAACTAAATTGAATGTGCAAAAAAGGGGTTATGAGCATGAAAATTGTGACACCAAAACCATTTACATTTAAAGGCGGAGACAAAGCGGTGCTTCTGCTGCACGGATTTACGGGAAATACGGCAGACGTCAGAATGCTCGGCCGCTACTTGAATGAGCGCGGCTACACTTGTCACGCGCCTCAATATAAAGGGCACGGCGTTCCGCCGGAAGAGCTGGTACATACGGGACCTGAAGATTGGTGGAAAGACGTCATGGACGGTTATGAGTATTTACGGTCTGAAGGCTATGAAAACATTGCGGCGTGCGGACTGTCGCTTGGCGGGGTTTTTTCATTGAAATTGGGTTACACTGTACCCATAAAGGGAATTGTTCCTATGTGTGCGCCGATGCACATTAAAAGTGAAGAGGTTATGTACGAAGGAGTTCTCTCCTACGCGCGCAATTATAAAAAATTCGAAGGAAAACAGCCGGAGCAGATTGAAAAGGAAATGAAGGAGTTTGAAAAAACGCCGATGAATACGCTCAAATCGCTCCAGGAGCTGATTGCCGATGTGCGCAAAAACGTCGACATGATCTATTCCCCGACATTTGTGGTTCAGGCACGGCATGACCATATGATTAATACAGAAAGTGCGAACATCATTTTCAACGAGGTGGAAACGGACGACAAACAGCTGAAATGGTATGAAGAATCAGGAC
Source organism: Bacillus sp. SYZHCR11 (assembly GCF_057196865.1). NCBI lineage: Bacteria > Bacillati > Bacillota > Bacilli > Caryophanales > Bacillaceae > Bacillus > Bacillus sp. SYZHCR11. The sequence continues at coordinate 280,694 of NZ_JBXUND010000002.1, read as the reverse complement.
ATGTCATTACACTCGATAAAGAACGGGACCTCGTTCATCAGGATGTGTACGAATTTTTAGAGAAACTCGATTGGTAACAAACAGGAGGTCGAATAATGGAAAAAGAAGCGTTTATGGACCGTCTTCTCGCGTTTATGAAGGAAGAGGCGTACAAGCCCCTTACCATTCAGGAACTCGAGGAGATGCTGAACATCAAGGAAGCCGATGAATTTAAAGAGCTGGTAAAAGCGCTGGTGGCGCTCGAGGAGACGGGACAGATCGTCCGCACCAGAAGCAACCGCTACGGGCTTCCGGAAAAAATGAATTTAGTAAAAGGAAAAATTTCCGCGCATGCGAAGGGCTTCGCGTTTCTGCTGCCGGAGGATACCTCTTTAAGCGACGTGTTTATTCCGCCGAACGAGCTGAATACGGCCATGAACGGCGATATCGTCATGGTGCGGCTCAATTCCCAGTCAAGCGGATCGAGACAGGAAGGCACGGTCATCCGCATCCTGGAAAGAAGCATCGACCGCGTCGTGGGCACATACACAGAAACGAAAAGCTTCGGCTTTGTCATCCCGGATGATAAGAAAATCACGAGTGATATTTTTATTCCGAAACATGCCAATAACGGCGCTGCGGAAGGCCATAAAGTCGTCGTCAAACTGACAAGCTATCCTGAAGGCAGAATGAACGCCGAAGGGGAAATCGTTGAAATACTCGGCCATAAAAATGATCCGGGCATCGATATTTTATCCATCATCCATAAGCACGGCCTGCCGGGAGATTTTCCGGCTGAAGCGATGGAGCAGGCAACAAGCACGCCCGATACCATCGATGAAAAAGACATCAAAGACCGCCGTGATCTCCGCGATCAGGTCATTGTCACCATTGACGGCGCCGATGCGAAGGATCTGGATGACGCCGTCACCGTGACAAAGCTTGATAACGGCAGCTACAAGCTCGGCGTTCATATTGCCGACGTCAGCCATTACGTTACGGAGAATTCCCCGATTGACAAAGAAGCGCTGGAAAGAGGGACAAGCGTGTACTTGGTTGACCGGGTCATTCCGATGATCCCGCACAGACTGTCTAACGGAATCTGTTCGTTAAATCCGAAGGTCGACCGGCTGACGCTTTCCTGCGAAATGACAATCAACCAGCAGGGACAGGTGACGGAGCACGAGATCTTCCAAAGCGTCATTAAAACGACGGAAAGAATGACCTATTCAGATGTCAACCGGATCCTTACAGAAGACGACGCCGAGCTGAAAGAAAGATATGAGCCGCTCGTCCCGATGTTTAAAGACATGGAACGTCTGGCGGAAATTCTCCGGGCGAAACGGATGGACCGCGGCGCCGTGGATTTTGATTTCAAAGAGGCGAAGGTGCTCGTCGATGAGGAAGGCGCCGTAAAAGACGTCGTCATCAGAGAGCGCTCAGTAGCGGAAAAGCTGATCGAAGAATTCATGCTTGTGGCAAACGAAACGGTGGCCGAACACTTCCATTGGATGAACGTGCCGTTTATTTACCGGATTCACGAAGAGCCGAACGCCGAAAAACTGCAAAAGTTTCTCGAGTTCGTGACGACATTCGGTTATATCGTCAAAGGGAAAGCCGGAGACATTCATCCGCGCGCGCTGCAAAGCATTCTTGATGAAGTGCGGGACCGTCCGGAAGAAACGGTGATTTCAACCGTCATGCTCCGTTCCATGAAGCAGGCGAAATACGACCCGCAAAGCCTGGGCCATTTCGGGCTGGCGACTGAATTTTATACGCACTTCACATCGCCGATCCGCCGATATCCTGACTTAATCGTTCACAGGCTGATCAGAACGTATTTGATCAATGGACAATCGGACGAAGCAACTCAGGAAAAGTGGGCCGAACGCCTTCCGGAAATCGCTGACCATACGTCAACGATGGAACGGCGCGCCGTTGATGCCGAGCGGGAAACCGACGATCTGAAAAAAGCGGAATATATGCTTGATAAAATCGGCGAGGAATTTGACGGCATGATCAGTTCCGTCACGAATTTCGGAATGTTCGTCGAGCTGCCGAATACGATTGAAGGGCTTGTGCACGTCAGCTTTATGACGGATGATTATTACCGTTTTGACGAGCAGCATTTCGCCATGATCGGTGAACGCACGGGCAACGTTTACCGCATCGGAGACGAAATCACGGTCAAAGTCGTCGACGTCAATAAAGATGAGAGAAACATCGACTTTGAAATTGTCGGCATGAAAGGCACCCGCCGTCCGAGAGAAACAACAGGCGACCGCAGAAAACGAGGCAGACCGGCGCGGAAACGCGTGTTAAACAGCAATACCCCGGCTTCACCGCCGAAATCGGAGGAAAAAGGGGAATGGTTTACAAAACCGAAGAAGAAAAAGAAAAAACGCGGTTTCCAAAACGCGCCGAAACAAAAACGCAAAAAGAAGAAGTAAATGCGAAAAGCAAATAGGGCATAATGCTCTGTTTGCTTTCTTTCGCAAGCCGCATTTTCATTGTCGCGGAACGCTCCATTTGCTAAAATAAAGCGTATCGCACACATGAACGGTTTTTGCGGAGAGAGGAGGATAAGGCATGCCAAAAGGATCAGGCAAAGTATTATCGCAAAACAAAAAAGCAAACCATGATTACTTTATAGAAGAAACCTATGAAACAGGCATCGTGCTGCAGGGAACGGAGATTAAGTCCATCCGCGCCGGCCGCGTAAACATGAAGGATTCCTTTGCGAAAATCGAGCGCGGCGAAGTGTTCCTCCACAACATGCACATCAGCCCGTACGAGCAGGGAAACCGCTATAACCACGACCCGCTCCGGACGAGAAAGCTTTTGATGCACCGGAAAGAAATCAATAAGCTGATCGGCCTGACGAAAGAGAAAGGCTATTCCCTCGTGCCGCTGAAGCTGTACTTGAAAAACGGCTTCGCCAAAGTATTAATCGGCCTCGGAAAAGGGAAGAAAACATACGATAAACGTGAAGATTTAAAACGAAAAGACGCCAAAAGAGAAATCGAAAGAGCGTTCAGAGACAGACAAAAAGGCTTCTGATGCCTGAGCCTTGATGTGATGATATGCCCTGTGCTATACTGTTCACACATCAGATTCACAGGCTGTTTATTGAAGATATTCCCAATTGAATTTGCCTGTGATCATGGTATAATAACAGTACAGCCAGTTGAGCTAGAGCTTGATAGATCTCCCGTATACCCTTAACAAGGGGACGTTACGGATTCGACAGGGATGGATCGAGCTTGAGCTGCGAGCCGAGAGGCGATCTCGTTAACACGCACCTAAATATAACTGGCAAAACTAAAAGTTTTAACCAAAACTTAGCACTAGCTGCCTAATAAACGCAGCGAGCTCTTCCTGACATTGCCTATGTGTCCGTGAAGAGCACATCCAAGTAGGCTACGCTTGCGTTCCCGTCTGAGAACGTAAGAAGAGACTGACAGACTAGCTCTCGGAAGGCCCGCCCGCAGGCATGAAGACGAGTGAAACACGAAATATGCAGGCTACGCTCGTAGACGCTTAAGTAATCGATGTTTCTGGACGTGGGTTCGACTCCCACCGTCTCCATACATAACGCCAAAACCGCAGTGTTATCAAGGCTTTCAAAGCTTTCGATGGCACTGCGGTAACATTTTGGCAACATTTTTTAAAATTCTTCGTTTTCTCCCTTTGTGCTGAAAGGAAGATGGCTTTCGTGTTAATGCCATATCTCCTCATATCTAAATTCCTGCCTGTTCATTTTAATTTCCTTACTACTCATTCAATACTTAAAAAGGATAATCTAAAAGATGTGCTGTTTTTGTTTTATCCTATTATTTTGTATTTGATTTTGGCAAATATTAAGCTATCCAGGAAATACAGTAAAGATTAGAGATAAAGCCAACAGAATTACTATGCTCTTTGTTTATCTGTTTTCAGAATGAAATGAAAGATAGGGATCGAATTGCGGAGTATTTTCTTTAGTCTCGTACATGGATTTTAAAGGAAATTGTTTGAATTTTTCGGTTTATACTTGAAGTTAGTGAAGAGTATTAGCTATTTCGGGAATTACATACAATATAAACTAGAATTAATTCATGTTATCATTGTTTTATGGGAGGTGACGACATGAGTAAGATGAAAGGCTCAATGTACCAACCTAAACGAAAGATTAAGCACTTAACCACAATAAGTATTTTTGATGAGCGCGGAAAAAATTTATAGTAAGGATTGAAAAGATTCAAGAATAGGGAGGGCAGATCATTGTTTTTTAAAACTAGTAGAAATACGGATGAAAAGAGCACTAATATAGCTTTCTATTCTTCATTCATCTATTGGTCAGGTTTTTTATTGATAAATAGTATCCTTGATTTTTTTAACAAGGGTTTAAAGATAAATTCACTTTTGTTATTAATATCAGGCTTAATAGTTTTTTTTGTTAGTGAATTTATATCAAAATGTATCAGAAAAATAAAAAATAAAAAAGTGTGAGCGAAAGCTCACACTTTTTTATTGAGATCTGCAACTATATGTATTCGTTGCTCCTGAACCCATTTTTGTAATAATAATGCCTTTTCCTTTAGAATTGCAGGCATTTATAGTACCCATACCTAAAAGCGGTACCGCACCTAACATTAATGTAAGTGCAGTTGGGCTTTTAGCAAAAATCTTAGCTATAGCTGTAGCTGTACCCCAAAATCCACTATTAATTCCAACAGCAGCACTCAATTGTTTTATTTGTGAGTTGCTAATTTTATATTCTTTATAGTTTATAACTCCCATTGTTGTTACAATGTGTTCAACAGGTTTAATAACTTCACTGCTATTTAGCTCGTCAATATACTCTTTGAATATGATCAACGCGTCAGTGCCTGTCAAAGAAGCTGATGTTTGATTTTCATAATTTACAATAGTATCATACAGCGTTTTTGCTGCTAAACTCAGTTGACTTATATCTTCTGGAGAATTAGATGATAGATTTTTCATATCCAATTTCTCATCTAATTCATTGATAGCATCAACTAATACTGCAGTGTTTTTTACATCTTTTCTAGGTACAGTTATCGTGTCATCTTCTGACGTTTTCACGATGGCTAAAGTGCTAATAGGAAAAATGCTAAATAAAAGCACTAGCGATAATAGAAAAACAAAAGATTTTTTCATCTATAACCCTCCTCATAAGATTCAATTAAATTCTACCAATAATAAATAATACAGTAAATAACTAGAATATTAATTTCTCCTTAACAAGTGTGAGGTGAGTTATAATAACGGGTCGAAGGTAATGGATCAAGGTGTATCCTGCTAAATATAATTCTAAGAATAAAGGAGTTCATTTGAATGATAGTCGTCATCATAGACGGAAAAGATGTTACAAGCACAGAAGCTTTACACCGAATTTTAAAAGATCAATTAGATTTCCCGGACTTTTATGGTGAAAATCTGAACGCCTTATGGGATTGCCTGACAGGATGGATCGAACTTCCGCTGACTTTGGTGTGGAAGAATTTTGAGGCCAGTCAAATGGCATTGGGTTCGGATGCTGATGATGTCTTGGAGCTGTTTCAAGAGGCTCAGGAAGAGTTAGAGAATCGGTTTGTCATTCAAATCGATCAGCCGTCAGCCGGGACAACGGACAGGCACTAAAAAGTGCGTACTTCCCCTCATCCATTTTTCTATCCGATAATAGGGACGGAAGGTTTCAGGCTTTCGATTTCTGTCCATATATAAGAAGAGACTTACGATAGGGAGGAATGGATGATGGACTTGCAGTTGAAAGGGAAGACGGCGCTTGTGACGGGATCTACGTCAGGCATCGGGAAGGCGATTGCGGCTTCGCTGATTGCAGAAGGTGCGGCCGTGATCATTAACGGCCGCCGTGAAGAAAAGGTAAACGAAACGATCCGGGAACTAGAGAAACAGACGCCGGATGCCCGTCTCTATCCGGCCGCATTTGATTTAGGCACGGCGGAAGGATGCGGCGCGATTTTTCAGCAGTATCCGGATGTGGATATTCTCGTCAACAATTTAGGAATCTTTGAACCTGCGGAATACTTTGATATTCCTGACGAAGAGTGGCTCCGGTTTTTCGAGGTGAATATCATGAGCGGCGTGCGGCTGACACGCCGGTATGCAAAGCGGATGATTGAGCGGAAGGAAGGACGGGTGATCTTTATCGCGAGTGAAGCGGCCGTCATGCCTTCTCAGGAAATGGCTCATTACAGCGCTACGAAAACAACGCAGCTGTCGCTGTCACGCAGCCTGGCCGAGCTCACGGAAGGGACGAATGTGACGGTGAATACGGTCATGCCCGGCTCCACGAAAACAGAGGGCGTCAAAACGATGCTGGAGTCGCTTTATCCCGGTGAAAACCTGACAGCGGCTGAAGCGGAGAGACGATTTATGAAGGAAAATCGTCCGACGTCGATCATTCAGCGATTGATCCGTCCGGAGGAGATCGCCCACTTTGTCGCCTTTTTAAGCAGCCCGCTGTCGTCTGCCATTAACGGATCTGCATTGCGGATCGACGGCGGCTTGGTGCGGAGTATTATATAAGATGAACATAAAAAACCCCCGCAAAGTGGCGGGGGTTTTTTTAATGCGGATCACGCTGAAACCGGCTGATGATCCTGCTGATTAAATCTTTTGTTGCACAGTCAAAGTGCTCTTCTTTTTGGTTTGTCAAAAGCCCGACAGGCGGTGAAATTGTTAAGTTATGGATCGGAATGACCTTCGTGCCCTCGATCGGCTCTGAATGCGCCGTCGCCGTAAAGATTGAGACGCCGATATTTTCCCTGACATAGTATTGATGAGCCATGCTGCTGGTCAGCTCCATTTTTCGATAGCGGCTCCCGATGGCCCGCTGCAGGTGCTGTTCAATTTGAATCCGGATCGGGCAATTGGCGGGCGTAAAAATCAGGCATTCATTTTCTAAATCTTCGAGATTAACGCTTGCTTTGGCGGCAAGGGGATGTCTGTCTGACACGATGACATTGAGCGAGTCATGGAAAAACGGATCGAAATAATTTTCCAGAATCAGCTCCGGCTCGCCGCATACCGCAAAATCAATGGCGCCCTCCAGCAGTTTGCGGCTGCATGTATTGGCATCATCCACGCTGACATTGACCGACATGTCCGGATAATCATTTAAGAAAGCCCGCAGCACGGCAGGGAAGATCAGGCTTGCCGTCGGTTCGGATATGCCGATCTGAATAAGGCCGGCCTGGCCCTGTCTGATATCGGCCAGAGTATGGTCAAGCACCTCGTATTGCGCGAGAAGCTGCCCGGCCCGCTCATGAAACAGCCGCCCCGCCCTTGTCAGCTTCAGCTTCTTTCCACGTTCAAACAGCTGCGCGCCTACATCCTGTTCCAGCTGTTTAATCCGCATTGAAATCGTCGGCTGTGAGTAGTTCAGAATTTCTGCGGCCTTATAAAAGCTGCCTGACTGTACGATGGTATGAAACGTTTTAATGGTTCGTAGTTCCAACGAAATCCCCTCCCGGCTGTTCATTAATTTTCTTGAACCTTTCCTTTACTTTTTTTGATTAGTCAAACAAATCAGTTTGCTTTATAGTATAAACAATCAAAGCTTAGTAAACAAATTGGAATTATATATTTTTTGCGGGGAGAGTGACCGGAATGAGTGAAGACATATTTCGATTGGCTGAGAAAAAGGATGCGCCGGAGTTTTTAGAGCTGCTGTACAGCGCGTTTCAGCCGATCCGCAATTTGGAGATTGACTGGCCGTCGGCGCGGGCCGACATCGATATGGTAACGGAAAATATTGAAAATCATTCAGCCGTCGTGCTCGAACGGGATGGACGGCTTCTTTCAACCATTACGATCCGTTTTCCGTGGGAGAGTGACACGCCTCCGTCAAAATATCCGTTTGTCTGGTGGTTTGCGACGCTTCCTGAGCTGAAGGGGCAGGGCATCGGCAGCAAACTTTTGACTTATGTGGAGGAACATGTGCTGCGGGATACGCTGAAGGCCCCGGCCATCACGCTCGGCACTTCGGCGCGCAAGCATCCCTGGCTTGTAGATATGTACAGACGGAGGGGATATGAAGTGTATTTTGAGCAGGAGAAAGACGGAGACATCGGAGTCATGATGAGAAAGGTGCTCATACCGGAGCGGTTTGACGCGTCGCTGTTAGGCACACCGAGCTGGGCGCAATGATCAAAAAACGGATCAGAGCCGGCTGTCTGCTTCTGCTGCTCGGCGTGCTGGCCGGGTGCGGGCAAGGAGAAAGCACAAAAGCGGAGAGCGGCGTGCAGACCGTCATCGTCGGCACGGGAACTGATTTTCCGAACATTGCTTTTATGGATGAAAAAGGCGAGCTGACCGGCTATGACATTGAAGTGATGAAAGCCATTGATGAACAGCTGCCGCAATACAAATTTGTCTTTAAGACGATGGATTTTTCGAATCTGCTTACAAGTCTCGGAAACCGGAAAATTGACGTGATCGCGCACAATATGGCGAAAAACAAGGAACGGGAGAAACGCTTTTTGTATCACAAAATCCCGTATAACTACTCGCCGATGTACATCACGGTGAAGGCGGATAATGACGCGGTACGCACGCTGCGTGATTTAAAAGGGAAAACCGTCATCGTCGGCGCGACGTCAAATGCGGCGGATTATATGACGGCATACAACAAAACCCACGGCAGCCCGATACATTTGAAATACGCCGGGCAGGGCGGCAATGATACAGCGAACCAAATTGAGACAGGACGCGCTGACGCCACCGTATCCACGCCGTTTGCCGTCGATTTTCAAAATAAGACGCACGCGTTCAAACAAAAGACGGTCGGTGATGTGCTGCTCGATACCGAGGTGTATTTTATGTTCAATAAAAACAGCCAAACCCTGGCGGACGATACGGACCGGGCGATTCAAAAGCTTGAGAAGGACGGCACATTGAAAAGGCTGAGTGAAAAATGGCTCGGCGCGGATTATTCAAAATCAAGTTTCACGAAATAATTGAAGCAGAAAACGGGGCGATCACATGAAAATAAGACTGGCGGTCATGTCATTAACAATTGCGGCAACGGCGGCGTTATCAGCCTGCGGCGCGGGAGGGGAGGCGGCATCAGGCAATCAGAAAAACGTGAAGAACATTACGGTCGGCACGGGGACTCAGTTTCCGAATATTTGCTTTATTGATGATAAAGGCAAATTGACGGGCTACGACGTTGAGCTGGTGAAAGAGCTTGACAGGCGCCTGCCGGACTATCGATTTACCTTTAAAACGATGGATTTCTCCAACCTGCTTGTCAGCCTCGGCCAGCATAAAGTCGATATCGTGGCTCATCAAATGGAGAAAAGCGCCGAACGGGAGAAAAAATTTCTGTTCAATCAAGTCGCGTATAACAACTTCCCGCTGAAAATCACGGTGCTCCAAGATAATGGGGACATTCACGGCATTAATAACTTGAAAGGAAAGCGGGTCATTACAAGTCCGACGTCAAACGGCGCGCTTGTCCTGAAAAAATGGAATGAAAAACACGGCAGTCCTTTTGAAATCGCCTATGCCGGCCAAGGTTCAAACGATGCGGCCAATCAGCTGAAATCCGGCCGCGCCGATGCAACGATTTCAACGCCGTTTGCTGTCGATTTTCAAAACAAAACGAGCGCGATCAAAGAAAAAACGGTCGGCGGGGTGCTGTCAAATGCCAAAGTGTTCTTTATGTTTAACAAAAATGAACAAACGCTGAGCGATGACATTGATAAAGCGCTCAAGGAAATCATTGATGACGGCACGCTTAAAAAGCTGAGTGAAAAGTGGCTCGGCGCGGATTATTCAAGGGAGCAATATTAAGTGAAAAAGAGAGGGACCGGCAATGGAAAAAGCGTTTGATATCAGTATGATCGCGTCCTTTGTGCCGACATTGCTCGGGTATTTGCCCGTCACGCTGTATATATTGGCGGTGTCTTTGCTGTTCGGCTTTCTATTGGGGATGCTTTTGGCGCTGCCCCGCATCTATCGCATTCCCGTTTTGAATCAGTTTGCGAAGCTGTATATCTCTTTTTTCAGAGGAACGCCTATCATGGTGCAGCTGTTCATTGTATTTTACGGCATTCCGGCGCTCACGGCGCTCGCCGGAATTGATACCTCTAAAATGGACCCTTTGTATGCGGCCATCGCCACGTATGCGCTGAGCAGCGCGGCAAGAGCGGCCGAAATCATCAGGGGAGGTGTGAACAGCGTCGGCCGCGGGCAGGCGGAGGCGGCGTTCAGCATCGGGCTGAACGGGGGGCAGACATTCCGGCGCATCATTCTGCCGCAGGCGCTCGTGCAGGCCTTTCCCAACATCGGGAATATGGTGATCGGTTTCTTAAAAGATACATCACTCGCTTTTTCGATCGGGGTGATGGATATGTCGGGCAGAGGACAGACCTTGATTACATCGAGCAATCATTCTCTTGAAGTGTATATCTCGCTGTCTGTTCTGTATTATGCGGCCGCCCTTTTATTTGAATGTGTATTCAGATGGGCCGAAAAACGAATCAAGAAAGATGAGACGCGCCTTGTGACGGTTTTTGACATGAGCGCGCACGGCTGAAAAGGAGGGAGAACAGTGGAGCTGGACATTCCATTTATCGGCACTGCGATAAAACAAATGTTGAAAACCGTTCCGCTTACATTGGCGATGACGATCATTCCGATTATTGCCGGATTTTTCATAGCTCTCGGCAATATCACGGTGCGTATATTCCGCATCAAATGGCTGCTGGCCTGCTCAGCGTTTTACGTGTCTTTTTTCCGCAGCACCCCGGCGATTCTCCATATCATGCTGATTTATTTAGGGGTTCCGCTGATTGCCGATCAATTCAGCCGCGCGTTTCATCTCGGCTGGTCGGCCAATCAGATTCCGGTCGCCGTGTTTGTCATCATGGCACTGTCATTAACGGCAGGCGCTTATATGACGGAAATTCTCCGATCCGGGATCATGGCCGTCGATACGGGGCAGGCGGAGGCGGCATATTCAATCGGTCTGACGCGGGGCCAGATGATTCGGCGCGTAATTCTGCCGCAGGCGTTCATGATATCGCTGCCGAACTTCACCAATATAGGCATCGGCTTTTTGCATACCACTTCCATCGCGGCAATTGTTGCAGTGCCTGAAATTACAGGAACGGCGACGATTGCGGCATCCGATAACTATGCGTTTCTGGAAGCATTTATCGGGGCGGCCGTGATTTATTGGGGATTAACGCTGATTCTCGAAGCTGTAAACAGTCTGGCGGAAAAAAGAGCGGCCAGATATCAAGGAGGCGCATTATGATCGAAATCCGAAACATTCAGAAATATTTTGGCAGTCATCACGTGCTAAAGGGGATCAATTTAAGTGTCCGGAAAGGAGAAGTCGTGACCATCATCGGCCCGAGCGGTTCCGGGAAAACCACTTTTCTGCGCTGCCTTAATTTGCTTGAGCGGCCGGATGAGGGCGCCATTTCACTGCACGGAGAAGTCATTAACTGCAAAAAGCCTGCCAAAAAAGACATTCTCAGATTGAGGAAACAGACAGCGATGGTTTTTCAGCAATATCATTTGTTTTCGCATAAAACGGCGATTCAAAATGTCATGGAAGGCCTGACGGTCGCAAGGAAAATGAAAAAAACAGACGCGTACGCCATTGCCGAGCGGGAACTGGCCAAGGTGGGGCTTCAGGATAAACTACACGCCTATCCGAATCAACTGTCGGGAGGACAAAAGCAGCGGGTCGGGATTGCCAGGGCGCTTGCCATTCATCCTGATGTGATGCTGTTTGATGAACCGACCGCCGCCCTCGATCCGGAGCTTGTCGGCGAGGTGCTTGAGGTGATGCTTAACATTGTGCGGACCGGCGCTACCATGATCATTGTCACACATGAGATGGAATTCGCCAGAAGAGTGTCCGACCGAATTGTGTTTATGGATGAAGGAGCAATCGTGGAACAAGGAACGCCTGAGGAAGTTTTTCACAAGACGAAAAAAGAAAGAACGAAGAAGTTCCTCCGCCGCGTGCTGCCTGATTACGGTTATGACATAAAAGAGCGCATAAAGGAGCCTGTCGTATGATTCGTTTAAGCATTTTAGATCAAAGTGTCACCGCGGAAAACCAAACCGCAGAAGAAGCCTTGCGGCAAACGGTGAAATTGGCTCAGGAGGCCGAACAATACGGATATGACCGTTTCTGGGCGGCGGAGCATCATAACAATGAAGAGATAGCGGGATCAGCGCCGGAAATTGTTCTGGGGTATCTTGCCGCAAGCACGAAAAAAATCCGTCTCGCATCCGGCGGGGTGATGCTGCAGCATTACAGTCCTTATAAAGTGGCGGAGCAGTTCCGGGTTCTGTCCGCCCTTGCTCCCGGCCGTGTGGCGCTCGGTGTCGGCAAAGCGCCCGGCGGATTTCAGCTGTCAACCGATGCGCTGCAGCGGGAGCTTATCCAGCCCGCCCGTTTGTTTGAAGAAAAACTTGAGGAGCTGACTCATTTCATCCGAAATGATTTTCCGGACTCGCACCGCTACGCGTCATTGCGGCCGACGCCGCATACTGAGTATGCGCCTGACATCTTTTTGCTCGGCGGCAGCGCGGAAAGCGCGATATCCGCGGCCAAACTCGGCATTTCCTTCGTTTTCGCCTATTTCATAAACGGTGAAGAGGCTGCGTTAGAAAAAGCGCGCCACGCCTTTGACGAGCATCTGCCGAAAGGATCGAAGGCGGAATTTCACCTTGCGCCGATGGTATTTACCGCGCATACAAAAGCAGAAGCGGAAAAACACGTCGTATCGCGTGAGTCGGTCAAAATCATTCTCGAAGACGGCAAAAAGGTGAATGTCGGTTCCCGGGAACAAGCGGAAGCGTTTCTGGAACAAGTCACGCAGCCATATAAGCTGATCACACAAAAGACGGGTGTGATTGCCGGGACAAAAGAAGAGACCGCCGCCGAGCTGAGACGATTATCCGTTCAATACAGCATTACCGATTTTGTGATTTTGTCGCCTATCAAAAACGCTGAGGAAAAACGATTGTCTTACCGGCTGTTAAGCGAAGCGGTGCAGCCGGCCCCACAATTATAGGAGGGATGAACATGAGTCATGAAGTAAACGTAGTGGTCTGGAGCAAACAGGGCTGCTCCTATTGCGATGAAGTGAAAGGATATTTGCGGGAAAAAGCCGTTGCATACGAAACAATTGATGTGACAGAACGGGACGAATTGCGTGACGTGCTGCAGACGAAGTACGGCATCCGTCATGTCCCCGTCGTTGAAATCGGCAGCGGTGACAGCCGTGTGTATCAGGCCGTTACTCAAGTCGGCATTGATCATGTAGAACGGGCGCTTGCCGATTACGAGGGGAAAAAGGGGGAGAGAAAATGAGCCGGACGGATCTAATTCAATTCGGAGCCATGATTCACGGTGTCGGCGGCACAACGGACGGCTGGCGTCATCCCGACGCCGATCCGACAGCAAGCACGAATGCGGCGTTTTACAGGCAAAAAGCGCAGACTGCTGAAAGAGGGCTGTTCAGCTTTGCTTTTATTGCGGACGGCTTGTTCATTTCTGAAAAGTCCATCCCGCATTTCTTAAATCGGTTTGAGCCGATCACTATTTTATCGGCGCTTGCCGCCTCTACAACCCATCTTGGTTTAATCGGCACATTTTCCACCTCGTTCACTGAGCCGTTTACCATCGCAAGACAGCTGATGTCTCTTGACCATATCAGCGGCGGCCGGGCGGGCTGGAATCTCGTCACCTCTCCGCAGGCGGGAGCCGCGCGCAATCACAGCAAAGAAAGTCTTCCCGACCACAGCCGGCGCTACGCCATCGCTCAAGAACATGTGGACGTGGTGCGCGGTCTGTGGAATTCCTGGGAAGAAGATGCCTTCGTCCGCAACAAAGAAACCGGGCAGTTTTTTGATCCTGACAAACTGCATCGCCTGTATCATAAAGGCGAGTATTTTCAAGTGGAGGGCCCGCTGAATATCGGCCGGTCCAAACAGGGAGAGCCGGTCGTTTTCCAAGCGGGGTCTTCAGAAACCGGCCGGTCGTTTGCCGCGCGTAATGCCGATGCAGTCTTTACGCACTCCAATTCACTTGAGGAAACGAAAGCTTTTTATGATGATGTGAAGAAGCGGGCGGCGGATTACGGCCGCGACGCTTCCAAGCTGCGGATCTTTCCTGGAATCAGTCCGATTATAGCCGGTTCACAAGAAGAAGCGGAAGCGAAATATCAGGAATTCGCCGAGCTGATACCGATAGAGAACGCCGTTAAATATGTGGCCAGATTTTTTGACGATTATGATCTGAGCCGTTTTCCGCTGGATGAGCCGTTTCCTGATTTGGGCGACGTCGGGAAAAACGCGTTTCAAAGCACGACAGACCGTATCAAAAGAGAGGCCAAAGCCAGGAATCTTACGCTGCGTCAAGTGGCGCGCGAAGCCGCGTTTCCGCGAACCAACTTTATCGGGACACCGGAACGTGTGGCATCATTAATTGAAACATGGTTTCAGCGGGAAGCGGCGGACGGGTTTATCATTCACTCTGACATCCCGGGCATGCTTGAAGCCTTTGTGGATCAAGTCATACCGATCCTTCAGAAAAAGGGGCTGTACCGAAAAAGCTATCCGGCGGATACATTGCGGGGGAATCTCGGGTTGGATATTCCGATCTGCAAACCAAATCCGATTTTGAGCAGAAACTAAATGTTTCTGCTTTTTCTGCTGCTTGCCATTCCCGTCATTAATAAGAAAAGAGCCGAAATTTACCCCGTTTAGAGTAAATCGGCTCTTTACTATTTAAAAGAAGGAATGAAAACCTGTTGAATGCAATCCTTCAAACTTATATTCCCTCTGAAATTGTTATAAAAATAAGTTAAATATTTAAGAGATTAGCAATGTTCCCGCCCAGTACTCGTTGTACGACTTCTTCACTTGAAGCATGGCGTTCAACTGCCAGCTTATTTAGGAATGGATCACCATATGGAAAATCAGAACTAAATAAAGTTTTCTCTGGGAGTTCTTTTATGGCCAAAGATAATGCATAGGTTGTATAAAATGCAGAGATATCCAGGTAGGCGTTTTTTGTTTCTTTTGTTAATGCAATAACTTGCAGCCAATGTATCCCTCCCAAATGGCCAAAGATTACAGGGACAGTAGGATATTTTCGAGTTAAAGCGAACAATTCCCGAATATCATTTAAATTGAGTGGATGGAATGTATGCACCCAAATCGGAAAGGAATTATAATCACTAGCTGCCTGGAATACAGGCTCAAGCATTTTAATTTGGCCTGAACCCAGAGTGAATTCTCCAAGTCCCTTCATTTTGTAATCTTTTACAATATTATCCATCCAATCACGCAGTTCCCCGTAGGAACTTAAAAGGGGAACTGATCCAAATCCAATAAAACGGTCAGGATATTTTGCGATAGCATCCCTTAATTCTTCTAGAGCTTTTGATCGTGCTTCTAGGGGATTTATCTCGTTATTTAAAATCTGATTCAGTACATCCATTTCCTGAATAAATTCATCGTAGCTTTCACTTTTTTCTGGATGAACAAGCGTAGAGAATAAAATAGTTTTATCTATCCCGCTTGAATCCATCATTTCAATGTGTTTTTCTACAGGTAGAACTACGTGGGCATGACTATCAATAATCATTTTTTACTCTCCTTCCAATAAATTGGCTGACAGCTGATTTCGTCTTTTAGAAAATACTTCGTTAGCTATTGTTAAAATGGTATTTAATGCGACAGGAAAGCCTGCATAAATTAACATTTGCATCATAGCTTCCATAATTTCTTCTTCGGTCCATCCGACATTTAAAGCTCCGTTAATATAAAACTTTAATTGTTCCGTATTTCCTAAAGCAGTCAGACCAGCAACTGCTGCAAGAAGGCGGGATTTTAAATCTAATCCCGGTCTGGAAAAAATTTGACCGTAATTAAATTCCACAGCCAAAGTTCCCAAGTCAGGTGCTGCTGAATCTTTAAAACTGTTCACGATATTCAGGTAGTTGTCCGGATCTATTTTTGATAATACTTCCAATCCTTTTTTAAAATTTTCTTTATTTTCAGACATTAGATATGACTTCCTTTCTCGAACTCTCTATTTTTTACTGTTCTTTTTTTAGGCAAGCTAAATAAGGAACTAAAAGCAATACCTATCATGAGTATCCCAACTGTACATACTCCATACCAATGCCATTTGCTCCAAGCAAGTACACCTAGATATGACCCTAAAGATCCGCCTAAGAATGTAGATACCATGTATAAACCATTTAATCTGCTTCTCTTTTCAGGAGATAGTTGAAAGATAGCAGCTTGACAAGCAACTTGATTTGCTTGCGTGCCAACTGTTACTAATAGTGCGCCAAGAATTAATCCTGGTAACCAAAATCCTAAGAATATGAAGATTAGAAAAGCGATTAAAGAAATAAACATACATAAGGTATTAGCAAATTTTGATCCTTTTTTATCGATCACCCGGCCAATCATGGGAGTTGCAAAGGCTCCAGCTATTCCCACTAAACCTATTAAACCTGCCGCGGTGCTCCCATAAGAATACGGAGAAGTATTTAATAAAAAAATAAGAGTTGTCCAGAAGGCACTAAAGGAACCAAACATCATTCCTTGACTAAGACAAGCTTTTTGCAACACTTTTTCCTTTTTAAATAACGTGCCTAAAGATGCAAGTAATGTTTTATACTGCATTGCATGATTTCCTTTGCTTTTTGGGAGATACATTGCCATTAAAATGATCATTATCATTGTGCCGGCAAAAGAAGCCCAATACATTGATCTCCATCCAAAATGGGAATCTGCAAAGCCGCTGATAAATCGAGCGCCTAAAATCCCGCACACTAAGCCAATGGCAACATTCCCTAACACTTTTCCTCTGTTCTCTTCTGAAGCTAAATTAGCAGCAAGAGGAACAATAATTTGAGGGACTATGGTAACAAATCCAAGAATTAAGTTTGCTGCAATCAGCCACGTTACATTCATCGATAAAGCTGTTGCGGCTAAAATCATACATACAATTGATAATAAACTTAGGATCAATTTTCTTCGTTCAAAAATGTCACCTAATGGTACCAATAGAAGATTTCCCAATGCATATCCCACTTGAGTTAAAGTTGCTACAATTCCTATATAGTTTTCAGAAACGTGAAAAGTATTTGCCATACTGACTAAGAGCGTTTGATTTAAATAGACATTAGCTACTGTAAAACCGCATGCTGCAGCCATGAGAAGAACTAATCCTTTCGGAAAAGGTTCAGCCCTATTTTTGAAAACCATAAACTCACCTCCTTCATTTATTAGAATAGATGAAGGTTTATAATGGGAATAGGAGTGTGTTTATCCTATTATTAAAACTACTACTTATAAGGGGAGAAGTTCATGTTAAGTGACAAAGAAAGAAGGAAAGAACTAGGGGATTTCTTAAAAACACGACGGGCGCGATTATCTCCTCAAGACTTTGGTTTACCGATTGGGCCGCGCAGAAAAACAGAAGGACTGCGCCGAGAAGAAGCAGCTCAGCTGGCAGGGATAGGAATAACTTGGTATACATGGTTAGAGCAAGGGCGTGATATACAGGTATCTTCAGACGTATTGGAGGCTATTTCGCGTGTATTCAGGTTAAATGAAGAGGAAAAAGAGCATCTATTTTTATTAGCGAATCAGCCATTGCTATCTAAGGCGGGAAGACCGCTCGTTGAAAGTGTAAATAGCGTCCTGAAAAATGTATTGAGTCAATTAGAATACTGCCCTACCTATGTAACCGACGAAAAATTGAACATAGTAAGCTGGAATAAAGCTGCTGCGGTGGTTTTTGGTGATTTTGATAAAATGAATGATCGAGATCGTAATGCAGTCCGGCGTTGCTTTACGTCTAAAGAATACCGAGAGCTCTTTCTTAATTGGGAAGATCATGCGCAACGCTTGATTGCTCAATTTCGTTTAGCCTATACACGTTTTGTCGGTGATGAGTGGTTTAAAGATATCATTAAAGAACTTACCAATAAGAGCCCTGAGTTTCGTAATTGGTGGCCTAAGCATGAAGTTCTAGGTACTCCTTGCGGCAAAAAAACACTTCTGCACCCTTTAGTTGGAGAAATGATTATGGACCATATTACTCTTCAGGTGTACGATGCGCCTGAACTAAAATTAACCATTTACCAACCTCGCCAAGAAGGTGAAACAGAACAGAAAATGAAGCGTTTGTTAAACTGGCAAGCAGACCTGCAATAAAAGAGTGTGATAAATACGAACGTATTAAGCGGAAATCGTTTGTCTCTAATATAAGAGCAGGAACATTTTGCACGAATACATTATCTGAAATGAAACAGCCGATTTAGCCTTAAGGTGGTCAAGATCGGTCTTTTCTTTGTCGAAATTTGCTTAACTCGGGTTTTTTTCGATTTGCTGGAGGCACTTCTTGCAGCCTTTTTTAAAAAATATACTGATTTCGAGATATTATTGTTGCGAAAAGAATTTTTTGTAACTATAATTATTACAGAACTGATCAGTATAAAAAAACATTCATATTTCATAATAAATGTGTGTGTAATTTGAAAACGAAAGGGCTGTTTACAATGGCAAAAGTACTTTATATCACTGCTCATCCTCATGATGAAAAGACATCTTACAGCATGGCGACAGGAAAAGCGTTTATCGATTCTTATAAAGAATCAAACCCGAATGATGAGGTTGTACATATCGACCTTTACAAAGAGAACATTCCTCATATCGACGCGGATGTATTCAGCGGCTGGGGAAAACTTCAATCAGGCACAGGATTTGAAGAGCTTTCTGAAAACGAAAAAGCGAAAGTCGGCCGTCTGAACGAGCTGAGCGATCAATTCGCGTCAGCTGACAAATACGTATTCGTCACACCGCTTTGGAACTTCTCATTCCCGCCTGTTATGAAAGCGTACCTTGATTCTGTGGCTGTAGCCGGAAAATCATTCAAATATACAGAGCAAGGCCCGATCGGTCTGTTGACTGACAAAAAAGCGCTCCACATTCAGGCGCGCGGAGGCTATTACTCTGAAGGCCCGGCGGCTGACATGGAAATGGGCCACCGTTACATCGGCATCATGATGAACTTCTTCGGCGTTCCTTCTTTTGACGGTTTAATCGTTGAAGGCCATAATGCTGAACCGAATAAAGCACAGCAAATTAAAGAAGATGCGATTGCCCGCGCGAAAGAAGCCGGAAAATCATTCTGATCTTAAAAAAAACCTCCCCGCCGTACGGCGGGGAGGTTTTTTATATTAAAGGGCAATCGTCCGTTTTTGCTCGCTGCTTTTCATCGCCGCTTCAATGACACGGATGACATCGATGCCTTCTTTTGCCGTAACGGGAAGCTGTTTTCCGTTTAAGATGCTGTCCGCCAGCAGTTTGTAGTACGTAAGGTAAGAGCCGTTCTCAGAGGGGATTGTTTCTGTATGCCTTTTTTCATCCGCTGCGATTGTCAGCTCTCCGAAGTTGTCAGGGTCATCGGCGCCCCAGCTGTCGTCAATCGGCTTTTGGCCGGCTGAAAGCGCCTCTTCCTGTCCGTCCTTTCCGTATTTGATAAAGCTTGCATTCCGTCCGTGAATCTGATAGCGCGGGCCGTTTGCCGCATTCATAGAGCCGGATTGAAGAATGACCTGAAGTTTGCCGTAATGGAGCGCGGCCAGAAAATAATCGACGGTTTCACTGTTGTCCCGCTGTTTCATCACATGTGCCGTGACGGATTCCGGCATTCCGAAAAGCAGGAGTGTCTGGTCAATAATATGTGAACCGAGATCATACAGCGTTCCCGTGGCGGGTCCGCTTTTTTCGCGCCATCTTTCTTGGACAACCGGATTGTACAGATCGTAGTTGACTTGATATGTATGAATGTCTTGAAGCGCCCCGTCCCGAATCAGCTTTTGTATCGTTAAAAAGTCATTGTCCCAGCGCCGGTTGTGGTACACGCTCAGTAAGACGCCTTTATCTTCAGCCGTTCTTCTCAGTTCCTCCGCTTCTGCTGAAGTCGCCGTCATCGGTTTTTCCACGACGGTGTGTTTTCCCGCCAGGAGACATTTCATCGCTGATTCATAATGCATTCCGCTCGGTGTCGTGACGATGACGAGGTCAATGTCAGGATCACCGGTAATGTCTTCAATCGCGCGCACGGCTTCAGCCCCCGGCAGATCACGTTTGACCTCCTCCGTTCTGGACGTCATGACTTTTTTGATCTGATAATCATCAAGGACGTCCAAAAGCGGCGCATGAAAGACTTTACCCGACAAACCATATCCCAATATGCCAACCTGTATCGTTTTCAATGAATTTCCCCCTCTTGATATGTGATAACATTATATACCCCGCGGGTGTACTGGTAAAACTTGTGTGTTGAAAATTTTTTACACCGGATTTTCAAGTCTGTATAATGAAGATAACGAAGAAAAAAACCGAGGTGGAAAATGGACAAACATACCGAGCATCAATCGTTAAATCATAAAAGCGCCAAAGAAAAAGACCAGATCCTGAACCGGCTGAAACGGATTGAAGGCCAAGTCAGGGGCATTCAGAATATGGTGGATAACGAACGATACTGCGTGGATATTCTCGTGCAGATTTCAGCCGTGCAGGCGGCCATGCAGAAAGTCGCGTTTCATCTGCTGGAAGATCACGCCCATCACTGCGTAGCCGGCGCCATTGAGAGCGGAAACGGGGAGCAGGCGATTGCCGAGCTGCTTGACGTTGTGAAAAAAATCGCAAAATCGTAAAATAAAATGTTTTGAAATACCCTACAGGGGTATGGTAACATGAAGAAGAAAAAACAAGACGTGGAGGGAATCATCATGGAACAAAAAACACTGCAAGTGGAAGGCATGTCCTGTCAGCACTGCGTAAAAGCAGTAGAGACCGGAGTGGGAGAACTGAACGGAGTGACGGCGGTTCAGGTGAAATTGGAAGCCGGACAGGTGGATGTGACGTTTGATGAGAACAAAGTCTCCGTATCAGATATAAAAGACGCAATTGAAGATCAAGGGTATGACGTCGTATAAGGTTTATCGCGCTGCGGGAACGGGCGCGGTTTTCTTTTATCATAATTATACCCCCGTGGGGTTTATGAAGAGAGATGAGGACATTGAGTGAACCGAAAGAAATGACCATTCAAGTGGGGGGCATGACATGCGCCGCCTGCGCTTCAAGAATTGAAAAAGGGCTGAAACGGATGGACGGCGTCAATGACGCTTCAGTCAATCTTGCGCTTGAGACCTCAAATATTTCTTATCAGCCTGACAAAATCGAAGCTGGCGCCATAAAGGATAAAATTGAAAAACTCGGCTATCACGTCGTGACGGAAAAAGCCGAGTTTCAGATTGAAGGCATGACGTGCGCCGCTTGCGCCAACCGGATTGAAAAGCGCCTGAACAAAACAGAGGGCGTTGTGAGCGCACCGGTGAATTTCGCCCTGGAAACAGTCACCGTTGAATACAATCCGAAAGAGGTGACGCCGAAAGAGCTGAAAGAGACCGTGGCAAAACTCGGCTACCGATTAGACGGGAAGAAAGCGGTTGATGGAGACGGCGGATTATCCCAAAAGGAGAAAGAGCAGCGAAAGCAGCTGATCAGGCTCATATTTTCTGCCGTTCTCTCCTTTCCGCTTTTATGGTCGATGGTCAGCCATTTTTCTTTTACTTCTTTTATCTGGATGCCGGATATCCTGATGAATCCGTGGCTGCAATTTGCGCTTGCCACCCCGGTGCAGCTCGTCATCGGCTGGCCTTTTTATACGGGAGCGTACAAGGCGCTGAGAAACAAAAGCGCCAATATGGATGTTCTCGTTGCGCTCGGAACGACGGCCGCTTACGCATACAGCCTGTACATGACGATTGCGTCTCTCGGGCGAGACGGACATGCTGAGGGGCTTTATTATGAAACGAGCGCCATTTTGCTGACTTTGATATTGCTTGGAAAGCTTTTAGAGATGAAAGCAAAAGGCCGCTCATCAGAAGCGATTAAAAAGCTAATGAAGCTTCAGGCGAAGACGGCGGCGGTTGAGCGGGACGGCAAAGTACAGGTGATTCCGATTGACGAGGTCCGGACGGGGGATATCGTATACGTGAAACCTGGAGAACGCGTTCCTGTCGATGGCGAAGTGATTGAAGGCCATTCCGCGATTGATGAATCGATGATTACGGGAGAGAGCATGCCTGTCGATAAGTCTCCCGGAAGCACCGTCACAGGGGCGACGATCAATGCAAACGGCTTTCTCAAAATCAGAGCGGTGAATGTCGGGAAAGATACCGCGCTTGCACACATTATTAAAATCGTGGAAGAAGCCCAAGGATCAAAAGCCCCCATTCAGCGGCTCGCGGATCACATTTCAGGCATTTTCGTCCCGATTGTGCTGGGGCTGGCCGTGCTGACTTTTCTCATTTGGTATGTATGGGCGGCGCCGGGACAGTTTTCTGAAGCGATCGGCAAATTCATCGCCGTGCTTGTCATTGCCTGTCCGTGCGCACTGGGGCTCGCCACTCCGACGAGCATTATGGCGGGCTCCGGCCGTGCAGCTGAATTCGGCATTCTCTTTAAAGGCGGGGAGCATCTAGAAAAGACCCAGCGTCTGACGACCATCGTACTGGATAAAACCGGAACGGTGACAAACGGCAGACCGGTGCTGACAGACGCCGTACCGGCAGATGAAATGAACGAAGAGGAACTCCTGCGGCTGGCGGCAGCCGCCGAAACGGGATCAGAGCACCCGCTCGGAGAAGCCATCGTGTCAGGAGCCGAAAAACGGGAGATTGCCATCCCGAAAATCACCCGGTTCCAAGCCCGGATCGGTTCCGGAATCTATGCCGAGGCTGACGGCAGAACGATTCTTGCCGGATCAAGACGGCTGATGGAATCAGAACACATTGAACATGAGGCACTGCTTCCGCACATGGCCCGCTTGGAGGCGGAAGGGAAAACGGTGATGATTATTGCGGCAGACGGCAAAGCGGCGGGGCTTATCGCAGTCGCCGATACGATCAAGGAAACATCTCCGGCCGCGGTGAAACGTCTGAATGATATGGGGCTTGACGTCATCATGATGACCGGTGACAACAAAAAGACCGCGGAGGCCATTGCAAAAGCCGCGGGCATCGGCAGCGTGATCGCCGAAGTGCTTCCCGAACAAAAGGCGGCGGAAATTTCCCGGCTGCAAAAAGAAGGCCGGCGCGTGGCGATGGTCGGTGACGGCATCAATGATGCTCCGGCGCTGGCTGTGGCCGATATCGGAATGGCCATCGGCACCGGCACCGATATCGCAATGGAAGCAGCGGACATTACGCTGATCCGCGGAGACCTGAACGGCATTGCCGACGCCATCGGCATGAGCCGGCTGACTATGAGAAACATCAAGCAGAATTTAGGATGGGCATTGGGCTACAACAGCATCGGCATTCCGATTGCGGCAGCCGGCTTTCTGGCTCCGTGGGTGGCAGGCGCCGCCATGGCGTTCAGCTCGGTATCGGTCGTGCTTAATGCTTTGCGTTTACAGAAGGTGAAAAAAGACAAAATCGGCTGATGCCGGTTTTGTCTTTTTTATTGACACTTTATTCAAAGCCTGCATATAATAGAGAAAACACTTATATGAGTATATGTTCATATATATAAATTCGTTTACCTGTATTGATGTTATGGGAATCCTATTACGGAAAGTAGGGTGAGTCGAAAATGAAAGCAGCCAAAGGTGAATTTGTATTAGACGGACTTGATTGCAGCAACTGTGCAAAAAAAATAGAAAACGGCGTAAAAGCCATTGACGGCATAGACGGCTGTGCTGTCAATTTTGCGGCAAGCACCATCACGGTCTCAGCCGGCGGGAAAAACGAGCAATGGATGAAAGATGAAGTCACGAAAAAAGTAAAGTCCATTGATCCTCATGTGACCGTTCGTTCGAAGCACGAAGACAAACCCGGTGAGGATGAATACCGCAAAAAGCTGCAGCTGATGTTAGTGAGATTGGCGGCGGGCGCCGTTTTGGCCGTCATCGCTTACTTCGCGCACACGGGCGCCGTCCTTGAGTTTCTGCTCTTTTTTGCTTCATATTTGATCATCGGCGGCGATATCGTAGCCAGAGCGGGAAAAAATATTGTCCGCGGCCAGGTATTTGATGAGCATTTTCTGATGGCGCTTGCCACAATCGGCGCATTTATCATTCATCAATATCCGGAAGGCGTCGCGGTCATGCTGTTCTACCAAATCGGTGAATTGTTTCAGGGAGCGGCCGTCAGCCGATCCAGAAAATCGATCAGCGCGTTATTGGACATCCGTCCTGAGTACGCCAATGTGAAAACGGAAAACGGCATGGCTGCCGTTCCCCCGCAGGACGTCAAAGTCGGACAGGTCATCATCGTGAATCCCGGAGAACGGATTCCGCTGGACGGAAAGGTGCTGAGCGGTTCCTCGATGGTTGATACATCCGCTTTAACGGGCGAATCCGTGCCGAGAAAAGCGGAGCCGGGGCAAGATGTGATGGCCGGATTTATGAATCAGAACGGCGTGCTTCATATTGAAACCTCTAAAGGATATGAAGACTCTGCCGTGTCAAAAATATTGGATCTGGTCGAAAATGCGGCCGGGCGTAAAGCGAAAACGGAAAACTTTATTACGAAGTTTGCCAAGTACTATACACCGGCCGTTGTCATTGTTGCGGTGCTTCTCGCCTTTTTACCGCCGCTTCTCGTGCCTTCAGCCGCACTATCCGACTGGGTGTACCGCGCGCTGATTTTCCTTGTGATTTCTTGTCCGTGCGCACTCGTCGTCTCCATTCCGCTCGGGTTTTTCGGCGGTATCGGAGCTGCGTCTAAAGCAGGGGTGCTCGTGAAAGGCAGCAACTATTTAGAAGCGCTCAATCAGGTGGCATACGCCGTGTTTGATAAAACGGGAACCTTAACGAAAGGCAATTTCGCCGTTACTGATATCAAGCCGGCGGCAGGGTTTACGAATGACAGCCTGCTTCATGCAGCCGCGCTTGCAGAAGTCCATTCCAATCATCCGATTGCTTCTTCCATACGTGAGGCTTACAATCAACCGCTCGCGGCTGAGGAGATTGAAGAATATGAAGAAATACCCGGACACGGCATTCGGGTGAAAACCGGCGGATCAACGATTTTGGCCGGAAATCAAAAACTGCTGGCAAAAGAACAAATCGCTTTCGGCACAGCTGAAAACAACGGAACCGTCGTTTATGTCGCCGTGGATCAGCAGTATGCGGGGGCGATCGTGATCGCCGATGAAATCAAAGAGGACGCCAAACAGGCCATTGCCAATTTAAAAGCGCTCGGCGTGAAGCGGACAGTGATGCTGACGGGTGATTCAAAGCAGACCGGAGAAGCTGTCGGCCGAGAGCTCGGTATTGATGACGTGTACACAGAGCTTTTGCCGGGTGACAAGGTAGACCGCGTCGAAGAACTTGAAGCGGCGCTTTCACCGAATGAAAAACTGATGTTCGTCGGCGACGGGATTAATGATACGCCTGTGCTTGCCAGAGCTGACATCGGAGCTGCCATGGGGGCTCTCGGTTCTGATGCCGCCGTCGAAGCGGCCGATGTCGTCCTGATGACAGACCAGCCGTCAAAAGCAGCCGAAGCCATCCGGATTGCACGCCGCACACGCCGGATCGTCTGGCAGAACATCGGATTTGCTTTAGGCGTAAAAATCATTTTTCTCTTGCTTGGCGCATTCGGATTCGCCACCATGTGGGAAGCGGTCTTTTCAGATGTAGGCGTCACGCTGATCGCCGTTGCCAACGCGATGCGCGTCATGAGAGTGAAAGCGGAATAATTGTCAAAGATAATTCGTTTTTCAGGGTTTTCTTAAACAAGGTTGTCTTGGTAAAATAGAGAAGCGGGCCATCCGGCATCCGCTTCTTTTTTATTTTAAAAACAATGAGGTGTCTGAGTGAAAAAGAAACAATCGTCTGCGAAATTTGCGGTGATTCTGACGTTAATCGTTGTCGTTTTATTTGCGGCCATCGTAATTATTAACAACCAAACGGAAAAAGCGGGCGAAACAGTCGCCGAACAGCCTTCCATTAAAGGACAGCCCGTGCTCGGCAAAGACAGCGCGCCTGTTACGGTAGTTGAATTCGGAGATTACAAATGTCCGTCATGCAAAGTATTTAACAGCGATATCTTTCCGAAAATCAAAAAAGATTTTATCGATAAAGGCGACGTGAAATTTTCATTTGTGAACGTCATGTACCACGGAAGCGGCTCGCGTCTGGCGGCTCTTGCTTCAGAAGAGGTGTGGAAGGAAGACCCGGCATCATTCTGGGCTTTTCATGAGAAGCTGTTTGAAGAGCAGCCGTCAAGCGAACAGGAATGGGTCACGCCTGCATTGCTTGAAAAAACGGTCAAAAGCACCGCGAAAAAGGTTGATCCTGACAAGCTGAAGGAAAACCTTGATAAAGAAACCTTCGCAAAAGAGCTGAAAGCTGACACTGACCTGAATGATAAATTAAATATCACGGCGACACCGACGATTTACGTAAATGACAAAGTGATTAAAGACTTCTCTGATTATGAGGAGATTTCAAAAACGATTAAGAAAGAGCTGAAAAATGAAAAATAGAATCGTATTTTTATATGCTTCTTGGGTGATAGCTCTTGCTGCCATGCTCGGCAGCCTTTATTTCAGCGAGATCAGAAAATTCATACCGTGCGAGCTGTGCTGGTATCAAAGAATTCTCATGTACCCGCTTGTCCTGATTTTAGGAATCGCCACCTTCCAGGGTGACACGCGCGTGAAAAAATATGTGCTGCCGATGGCCGTCATCGGCGCGTTTATATCGATCATGCATTACCTTGAGCAGAAGGTGCCCGGTTTCAGCGGCATCAAGCCGTGTGTGTACGGCGTGCCTTGCTCATCTGAATATATTAACTGGTTCGGTTTCATTACCATTCCTTTCTTGGCATTGACGGCATTTATTCTCATTATTATCTGCATGTGTTTTGTCAAAACGGAACGCACGGCAAAATAAAGAGCCTGCTCCATGGGAGCGGCTCTTTTTCTATTATTTGTACCAAGCTTTGTTTGTCGCAATCTGTCTGTTATGGGAGCTGTCCCAAATATCAACGGAATAGGCATAATCATAATTCATGACGCAGCGGATGCCGCTGCCTTGGGCGTCATGCTGAAGTCCGAAGTTATGGGAAAACTCGTGCTGTGCCGCTTTCGCCGTGTTGGCCGTTCCTTGATCAAGGTTCACGCTGAAAGCCGGGCCGCTCGGTTTGCCGTTATATACATACGCGATACCGCCGGCGTCAAAACTCGATTTTGCGGTAAAACCGACGACGAAATGATAATTTTGATTTCTGAAGCTGCTTTGGAGATTCGATAAAATCTGAGAACTGTTTGAGCCGGAAGAATTCCAAGCCTGCACGGCCTGTACGACGAAATCAATGTTATGATCACGGTTAAAAGCGACATCCGCCTGCTCCACGATCTGGACGATTCGCGTTTGCCAGTCGCTGTATTTGGCGCGGTATTCAGCGTCCGCCACCGCCAGCACTCTGACCTTCTGGCTGCCCGTGCTGGCTTTAGTTGAGGCTTTATCCTGACTGACATTGGCATTGAATCGTTTCGTGCCGGCCTGCTTGCCGTTCTCATCCAGAATTTTTGTGTCAACCGTCTGTTCAACTTGGACCGGGCCTTTCAGATCTTTAAAATGATCGGCTTTCGGAAGCGGGTCCGTATACACCGTTTTCGCCGGCTCCGCATGAGTGTGCGAATGCGTATGGCTTTCGGCTGACGGCAGGCCGGGAATTAATCCGGCGGCCAATAAAACAGGAAAAACAAGTGAACTGATTTTCATCTCATAACCCCCTTTTTGTTAGAGAAAGTATTCAATGAAACTCCTAATAAACCTTCCATTAAAGTATAAAATAGGAAAATATTCTTGCTTTCAGCCGTTGCGGATGAGGTTGTCCCGGATCAGGAATCAGAATCTTTCAAAAATAAGGTTGATTTTAAGAGAAAGCGATTATAAAATCTAATGGTCGTCAGAAAATTTAACAAATAAAAAGGAGCATATGGAATGGCCTGGGAGCTGCTTAGTGTAATCGGCATCATTGCGTTTGCGGTCAGCGGAGCGATTGTTGCGATGGAAGAGGAGTATGATATTTTAGGCGTGTATATCTTGGGGATTGTAACGGCGTTCGGCGGCGGAGCCATCCGAAACCTGCTGATCGGTGTTCCGGTCTCCGCCTTGTGGGAGCAAGGCGCGTTTTTTCAAATCGCTCTCGCATCAGTTACGATTGTCTTTTTGTTTCCGAAGCTGCTGTTAAGGCATTGGAGTAAATGGGGCAACCTATCCGATGCCATCGGGCTTTCGGCGTTTGCCATCCAAGGCGCTTTATATGCCGTGAAAATGGGCCACCCGCTCAGTGCGGTGATTGCGGCAGCGGTCCTGACCGGCAGCGGGGGCGGCATCATACGGGATCTGCTCGCGGGCAGAAAGCCGCTTGTGCTCAAGGCGGAAATTTATGCAGTCTGGGCCGCGCTCGGAGGGTTAATCGTGGGCCTCGGCTGGGCCGGGGATGCCGCCGGTTTGTATGTGCTGTTTCTTGTGCTTGTGGCATGCCGCATCTGCAGTTATGTGTTCAGGTGGCGCCTGCCGATTCGTTCCTATCATATAGAACAGTAAAAAAACCGATTTCACAAACGAAATCGGTTTTTTTGCATAACGGCTTCTGATAAAAAAAGACGCCCGATATGATAAGAAAAAGGGTATTTGACCATAATGCTGAATAATATGTTGCATATATGTTTGTATGATGAAAGCCGGACTTGTCAGCTTGATGTCGGAGGTGCCGCTGATGGCAAAACGTGATAAAGAATGGAAAGAAGAGCAGGAAAGAATCAATTTTGTCATGAAGGAATTGGAACAGAAACAAACTCATCTTGAAGCCTCATCGGGCGGATTGAAGCAGGATATTGTCGGCCTGAGAAAAACGTTTTGGGATGATGTCACCGTGAATATGGATGACGCCCATGAAGCGGCTGAGACATTTTCAAGCATTAAACAGCAGGCGGAAATGCTTTCAGAACGTGAACGGACGCATCGGCTTCAATACCGGCAGCTTCAAAAAATCCAAAAGCTGAAAACCTCTCCTTACTTCGGCCGTGTCGATTTTACGGAAAAAGGGGAGTCCTCTTCCGAGCGGATTTATATCGGGCTGACTTCTTTAATGGATGAAAACAACGAGCAATTTCTCATTTATGATTGGCGCGCGCCCATCTCATCTCTTTACTATCAATATTCCCCGGGAAAAGCCCGCTATGAAGTTCCGGAAGAAACGATAGAGGGAGACATCACACTGAAGCGGCAGTTCATCATTAAAAACGGGACGCTTAAAGCGATGTTTAACACGGATATGACGATTGGTGACGAAATGCTGCAAGAGGTGCTGAGCGGCCATTCCGGACAGCATATGAAAAATATCGTGTCGACCATCCAAAAAGAACAGAACGAGATCATCCGGGATGAAAAAAGCAAATATCTCATCGTTCAGGGAGCCGCCGGAAGCGGGAAAACATCCGCGGCGCTTCAGCGGGCCGCTTACTTGCTGTACCGCGGGCGCGGGGTGCTTGATGCCCGTCAGATTGTATTGTTTTCCCCGAACATTTTGTTCAACAGTTATGTGTCCGCCGTATTGCCGGAATTGGGAGAAGAGAATATGGAGCAGGCCACCTTTCAGGAATATATCATCCGCCGTCTCGGACGAAAGTTTGATTGTGAAAGCCCGTACGAGCAGCTTGAATATTGCCTGACTGAACAAAACCAGGACGCACTTTCCGTAAGGCTCGCAGCCATTGCTTACAAAGCGTCGTCAGCTTTCCAGGCCCTGATTGACCGCTATGCCGGGTCGCTTTCGGTCTCCGGCCTGATATGTAAACAGATCAGCTTTCGGGGAGACATCCTGATTTCAAAAGAGCGGATTGAAGCCTATTTTTATTCGCTTGATCAGCAGCTGCCGATTCCGAACAGAGCGGAGCTGACGGCGGAATGGCTTCTCGCGGAAATCAGCGTTCTCGAAAAAAAGGAGCGTAAGAAGGAATGGGTCTTGCAGGAGAGCGAGCTGCTTGATAAGGAAGACTATGCTGAGGTTTATCAAACACTCAAGAAGCAGGCGGCAGATGATGAACCTGCATTTGACGACCATCAGCGCGAACAGCGCCTGCTTGGCGCCATTATTGTCGGCAAAGCCTTTAAACCGATTAAGCAGGCCGTCAGACGGCTCGGCTTTCTCGATATAAAACGGATGTATCTCCGGCTGTTTTCAGACTGGGGAGCTGATGAAAAGCCCGATCATTGGGAGAGCATCGGCGCTTTGACCGGAAACGCATTTGCAGAACGGTCGCTTCCGTATGAAGATGCCGCTCCGTATCTGTATTTGCAGGATCTGTTAGAAGGAAAGAGAAAAAACACACAAATGAAGCACGTCTTCATTGATGAAGCGCAGGATTATTCCCCATTTCAGCTCACGTATATTCAAACCATCTTCCCGGCGGCAAAGATGACGGTGCTCGGTGATGTCAGCCAGTCGATTTATGCCCATACCATTACGGGCCCTTCTTCCCTCGCCGGCTGCTTTCGCAATGGTGCAGAAAAGTATGTCAGCCTGAAGCGGACTTACAGATCGACGCGGCAGATTGTTGAATTTACGAAAGCGCTGCTGGCTGACGGCGATGACATTGAGCCTTTTAACCGGAACGGGGAAAAACCGCGTGTTTTGCGGACGGATACAGAAAATGCGCGGCGGGAACAATTGGCGGATACAATCCGGGAGCTCAGACAAAAAGGCTGGGAGACGGTCGCTGTCATCTGCAAAACGGCCGCGGAAGCCAAAAAAGTGTTTCAGACAGTCAGCGCCGAGAGCGGTGTCCGTTTAATCAATAAAGAAAACCAGCCTTTTCAAAAAGGGGTATGCGTCATTCCCGTTTATTTGGCAAAAGGCATTGAGTTTGACGCCGTCATTGCCGCTGACGCCTCTGCTGCCCAGTACAATAGCGAACATGACCGTAAGCTGTTATATACGGCCTGTACGCGGGCGATGCATCATTTGACCGTATTGTCTCCGGGAGAACCCTCTCCTTTTATAAAAGAAGTGCCCGCCGGCTTATTCGTATAAGCCCTTTGCTGAGTGCAAAGGGCTTTTTATCATTAGTAATCTTAATCGTTGTCATCATGATTATATATTTTACTTACATACAAACTTTCGGTAAAGTTTCAATTAGAATATTATTTTGACAATTCCTATAGAAATAACGTACGTTACGTTTAATTCCTTGTGAGGTGGATATCGTTGCAACTTCAGGTCATGAACAGTCCGTTTAATCAGGAGCAGGCAGAGCTCCTTAACCGCCTTCTGCCGACCTTGACAGAATCACAGAAAATCTGGCTGAGCGGCTATTTGGCTGCGGCCCGGTCCGAATCCGGTGAAACAGCCGCGCCCGCTGCTCAGGCTCCTGCTGAAAGCCCGGCAGTCTCGAAAGAAGTGACCGTATTATACGGATCGCAAACGGGAAATGCGGAAGGTCTTGCGAAACAGACGGTAAAGACGCTTGAGGAACGGGGATTCCAGGTCACCGTCGCGTCGATGAACGATTTTAAGCCGAATAATCTGAAAAAAGTAAACAATTTACTGATCGTGGTGAGCACACACGGAGAAGGCGATCCGCCGGATAACGCGCTGGCCTTTCATGAATTTCTTCACGGCAGACGCGCGCCGAAGCTTGAAGAGCTCCGTTACTCCGTTTTGGCGCTCGGGGACAGCTCGTATGAATTTTTCTGCCAGACCGGCAAAGAGTTTGACGAGCGTCTTCAAGAGCTCGGCGGCACCCAGCTTGCGCCGCGGGTTGATTGCGATCTTGATTATGATGAGCCGTTTTCGGAATGGCTTGACGCGGTCATCGGCGGTTTGAACGAAGGAGCGGGAAATCAAACAGCCGAAGCGCCTGCCGAGACGCCCGCTCTCGGTGAATCCGTTTATTCCAGAACGAACCCGTTTCGGGCGGAGGTTCTTGAGAACATCAATCTGAACGGACGCGGTTCAAATAAAGAAACACGTCATCTCGAGCTTTCGCTTGAAGGATCGGGCCTCGCGTATCAGCCCGGAGACAGCCTCGGCATCTATCCGGAAAATGATCCGGCGCTCGTTGATGAGCTGATCAATGAGCTGAAATGGAATCCGGAACAGGAAGTGGCGGTGAATAAACAAGGAGAGCGCCGTCCGCTGAAAGACGCGCTTACTTCTCATTTTGAAATTACCGTCTTAACAAAGCCGCTTTTGCAAAAGGCCGCACAGTTTACGGCTGATCAAAAGCTGAGTGAACTTCTGGCCGAAGGAAACGAAGAGCAGCTGAAAGCATACACCAACGGCCGTGATCTGCTTGATCTCGTCCGGGATTTCGGTCCGTGGGAAGCTTCCGCGGAAGACTTTCTTTCGATCCTGCGTAAAATGCCGGCCCGGCTCTATTCGATCGCAAGCAGTTTAGAAGCGAATCCGGAAGAGGTGCATCTGACAATCGGAGCGGTCAGATATGACGCGCACGGCAGAGAACGCAAAGGCGTCTGCAGCATTCTTTGTGCGGAAAGACTCCAGCCGGGAGATACGCTTCCGATTTACATTCAGCACAACCAAAACTTCAAGCTGCCGGAAAATCCGGATACACCGATCATTATGGTCGGGCCGGGGACAGGCATCGCACCGTTCCGTTCCTTTATGCAGGAGCGTGAAGAAACCGGAGCTGAGGGGAAAACATGGCTGTTTTTCGGGGATCAGCACTTTGTCACTGATTTTCTGTACCAGACGGAATGGCAAAAATGGCTGCAAAACGGTGTTCTCACAAAAATGGACGTCGCTTTTTCCCGGGATTCGGAGGAAAAAGTATATGTGCAGCACCGCATGAAAGAACAAAGCAAAGAGCTGTATGAATGGCTGCAGCAGGGAGCCGCCGTATACATCTGCGGTGATGAACAGCATATGGCGCATGACGTGCACCAGGCGCTTCTCGATATCATTCAGGAAGAAGGCGGCATGAGCCGTGAAAAAGCGGAAAGCTTCCTGGCAGACATGCAGCAGAAAAAACGCTATCAGCGTGACGTATATTGATTTTGGTTTGAAAGGAGCTTATTCAGCATGGTGAACAACATTTTAAAAGCGCCGGAAGGCCCTCCAAGTGATGTTGAGGAAATTAAAGAAAAAAGCGATTATTTGCGCGGCACATTGAAAGAAGTCATGCTCGACCGGATTTCAGCCGGCATCCCGGACGATGACAACCGGCTGATGAAGCATCACGGAAGCTACTTGCAGGATGACCGCGATCTCCGTAATGAACGTCAAAAACAAAAGCTTGAACCGGCTTATCAGTTCATGCTGCGCGTCCGGATGCCAGGCGGCGTGTCAACTCCGGAACAATGGCTTGTCATGGATGAACTGGCGCAAAAATACGGAAACAATACATTGAAGCTGACAACGCGTGAAACGTTCCAAATGCACGGAATTTTAAAATGGAACATGAAAAAAACGATTCAGAAAATCAATGCGGCGCTGCTTGATACCATTGCGGCCTGCGGAGATGTCAACCGAAACGTCATGTGCGCTTCAAATCCGCACCAGTCTGAAATTCATGCGGAAGTATACGAATGGTCGAAGAAATTGAGCGATGACCTTCTTCCGCGCACGAGAGCCTATCATGAAATCTGGCTTGATGAGGAACGTGTGGCGGGAACTCCTGACACGGAAACGGAACCGATGTACGGGCCGCTGTATTTGCCGAGGAAATTCAAAATCGGAATCGCCGTGCCTCCGTCCAATGATATCGATGTCTTTTCTCAAGATCTCGGCTTCATTGCCATCGTGGAGGAAGGCCGTCTTATCGGGTTCAACGTGGCAATCGGCGGCGGTATGGGAATGACGCACGGCGATACGGCCACTTATCCGCAGCTTTCAAAAGTCATCGGCTTCTGCAAACCGGAGCAGCTGTATGATGTAGCGGAAAAAACCATTACGATTCAGCGCGATTACGGAAACCGTTCCGTCAGAAAGAATGCCAGATTCAAGTACACCGTTGACCGTCTCGGGCTGGAAAACGTAAAAACCGAGCTGGAAAACCGCCTCGGCTGGCAGCTGGATGAAGCAAAACCTTATCATTTTGACCATAACGGCGACCGTTACGGATGGGTGAAGGGCGTAAAAGGGAAATGGCACTTTACGATGTTCATCGAAGGCGGCCGCGTCACGGACTATGAGAATTATAAGCTGATGACGGGATTGCGTGAAATCGCCAAAGTCCATACGGGAGATTTCCGTCTCACCTCTAATCAAAACCTGATTATCGGCAATGTCTCGAGCCAGAAAAAGAAACAAATCAGCGCATTAATCGAACAATACGGTCTGACAGACGGCTGGCAGCATTCCGCCCTCCGCCGCAGTTCAATGGCTTGCGTCGCGCTTCCGACATGCGGGCTCGCCATGGCCGAAGCCGAGCGGTATCTGCCGAAGCTGATTGATAAGATTGAAGACATTGTTGACGAAAACGGGTTGCGGGATGAAGAAATCACCATCCGTATGACCGGGTGCCCGAATGGCTGCGCCCGCCATGCGCTTGGCGAAATCGGATTTATCGGAAAGGCGCCCGGAAAATATAATATGTATTTAGGAGCGGCGTTTGACGGCAGCCGTTTGAGCAAAATGTACCGGGAAAATATCGGTGAAGAGGAAATTCTGAATGAGCTTCGCACCATTCTCCCGCGCTACGCAAAAGAGCGTGAGGAAGGCGAACACTTCGGGGATTTCGTCATCCGCGCGGGCATCATTAAAGC
Organism: Bacillus sp. SYZHCR11; assembly: GCF_057196865.1. Taxonomy (NCBI): domain Bacteria; kingdom Bacillati; phylum Bacillota; class Bacilli; order Caryophanales; family Bacillaceae; genus Bacillus; species Bacillus sp. SYZHCR11. The sequence continues at coordinate 245,860 of NZ_JBXUND010000002.1, read as the reverse complement.
GACGTCAGACGGCACGAATTTTCACGAATAAGATGAGCACTTAAAACCAAGGATAGAGACACACTGACAGTGCGTTCTCTATCTTGAGCGCATAAACGCTGCACCGCGTCATGAAACAGATGACGCAGCTTGCGAAAAAGCCTGTTTTCAGAGAAAACAGGCTTTTTCTTTTTCCGGAAAAAATGTAGCTGAAGGCAAAAAAAGTTCGCCGTGAGCGCGTTATGAGAAATTTTAAATAAAAACGGGTAAAATAAAAGAAGAATGGTTGCGTGCGGAAAATATATTGAATCTGCCCGATTATCGGCTCCGGCCTTTGACAAGGGCAGAGAACAGGCAATAATGATATGATGCAGCAGATGAAGGAGGTCAGCTTTGGACATATTTTTAGTCGTACTCGTACTTTTAACCATTATCGCGATCTCAAATATCGTAAATCGGTTTGTCCCCTTTATCCCGGTGCCTCTGATTCAGGTGGCGCTCGGTATCATTGCGGCGTCATTTCCGCAGGGGCTTCATTTTGAACTGAATACTGAATTGTTTTTTGTTTTGTTTATCGCGCCGCTGCTTTTTAATGATGGAAAACGGACGCCGCGTGCGGAACTTTGGAATTTAAGAGCGCCGATTCTGCTGCTTGCGCTCGGGCTTGTGTTTGCCACGGTGATTGTCGGCGGTTACACGATTCATTGGATGATTCCGAGCATTCCGCTGGCCGCCGCGTTCGGGCTGGCGGCGATTCTGTCACCGACTGATGTTGTCGCGGTCAGCGCACTGTCAGGGCGTGTGAAGATGCCAAAAGGCATTCTGCGTCTCCTTGAAGGAGAAGGGCTGATGAATGACGCATCCGGCCTGGTCGCTTTTAAATTTGCGATTGCGGCTGCCGTGACGGGCGCATTTTCGCTGGCGCAAGCCGCGTTCAGTTTCGTTCTGATTTCAGCCGGCGGTTTACTCAGCGGTGTCGTCATTTCTTTTTTGATTATCCGTTTCCGGCTGTTTATGCGGCGCCTCGGCATGCAGGATGTCACGATGCATATGCTGATTCAAATTCTGACGCCGTTCGTCATCTATCTCGCGGCTGAAGAAATCGGCGTTTCCGGCATTTTAGCGGTTGTGGCCGGCGGCATCACGCATGCGGTGGAGCAGGACCGTCTTGAATCAACGATGGTCAAACTGCAAATCGTCTCTTCAAGTACGTGGAATATTATTTTGTTCATTCTGAACGGTCTTGTTTTCGTTATTTTAGGTGCGCAAATACCGGATGTGGTTTCCGTCATCTTTAATGATACCGCGTTTAACAATATGATGGTCATCGGGTACATTATCGTCATTACGCTGACGTTAATGATTCTCAGGTTTTTGTGGGTGCTGTTTTTTTGGAACGGCAAGTGGTTTTTTAACAAGGATCAGAGCATTTATAAACCCGGCCTGCGCTCGACCCTGCTGATTTCGGTTTCAGGCGTCAGGGGAGCGGTCACGCTTGCGGGTTCCTTTTCCATTCCTTACGTGCTCTCTGACGGCTCACCGTTTCCTGAACGGAATTTGATTCTCTTTTTAGCCGCGGGCGTTATTTTGTGCACATTGGTGCTGGCGACAATCGTTCTGCCGATTTTGACAGATAAGCCGGAAGACAATGTGAAAGAAAAGAAAGTCAAATTGCTGACAGCGAGACGGAAGCTGATAAAGGCTGCCTTAACCGCCATTAAAGAAAATATGAATGAGTCAAACAAAACGGCTTCTTTTGCGGTCATTGCCGAATACAATGAGAAAATGAAAAATCTCAGGTTTCAGCAGTTCACCGTCAAAAACCGCACGAAAAAAGATGAGCGGAAAGTCCGCGCCCAAGGGATTCAGGCAGAACAGGAAGAATTGCTGCGGCTGATTGAGCGGGGCGACATACCGGAAGAAACGGCTGACAGCCTTCAGGAACGGTTTGATGAACTGGAAGTGCTTTATACGAACCCGTTTAAAGTCGGCTTATCTAAGAAAAAGCTGAAACGCCTGATGTACTGGATCTTTTTCGGCGAACATAAAAAGCCGGAAATGTCGATTTTAAATGAAGAAGGCCTCATTCGCTCCACAAGGGTTAAAACGGCAAAAGCGGCCATTGAAAGCCTGAAAAAACACATGACTGAAGAAAATAAAGATGTGACGCTTGCCGTCATTTCCTTTTACAATCACTTGATTTTCAGGCTGGGGCACTCGTATCATGAACAGAGTCCGAGCCGCCGTTTTGAAAATCAAAAACTCGAAATCAAACTGCGGGCCGTGCAGGCCATCCGCAACGAAATCCAAACATTATTCGAAGAGCGGGAAATTTCCCGCGACATGTCGCATGAGCTTCGCCAATACATCAATGATGTGGAAGCGGCCATGCTTGACGGGGATGAATAAAAAAAGTCCGGCATCTGTTCGCCGGACTTTTTTAGATTACGGACGATGGAATTCGACGTGATCGCCGTCGCGGTCAAACCAGCCTCTGAAGGCCCAGTTGATCCAGCCACCATCTCCTTTGTTGGTGAAGCTTCCGTCTTCAAACACCCAAATGCCGTACGTGATGCCGTCATAAACGGCGGAACCGTAAAACTGAACGCCGTTAAAATGATCTTCATATTCCTGGCTTAAATTAAACACCATGACATTATATTTTTGTCCGGAAGCGTAGAATGAAGATTCCATTAAGTTTTTGACGAAGCCGTCACGGTTTTGCGCCGACTTAATCGCGTCAGCAATCGAATTGCCGATGCCGAGCAGGTCAACGTCAATGTTTAATCCGACATCTTTTGCTGAGACATCTGATGTTTGCTGAGCCATGTTTTGAGGGGCCGGGTTTTCTTTTGCGGATACAAAGGACAGAGGAGTCAGAGACAAAGCGGCGCCAAGGGCAACGGACATCGGGATACGCATACGTTTCATATGATTTCCTCCTTCAATTGTGTGGTGGCTACAGTAGCGATTTACCCGGACAGTTACCCGATTAACCGTAATTTTTGAAAAATAGGAAAATAATAACGTCAGTGGTGCTTGGGCACTAAAGATGGTTTTTGTGATAACGATGAGCGTATAATTGGTTTCTTACGGCGGAAATGTGAGATAATAATAACCGTTTACATAATGACTAGAAAGGATGGTTCAACGTGGCAAAAAGCTTAAAAGATACTGTAAAGCTTCATAATGGCGTTGAAATGCCGTGGTTCGGCCTTGGCGTCTTCAAGGTGGAAAACGGAAGCGTAGCGGCGGACTCCGTCGAAGCGGCAATCAGAAACGGCTACCGCAGCATTGATACGGCGGCTATTTATAAAAATGAAGAGGGTGTCGGCGAAGGCATCAGAGCTGCGGGCGTTGCCAGAGAAGAGCTGTTCATCACGTCAAAAGTGTGGAATGAAGATCAAGGATACGAAACGACACTTGACGCGTTTGAGAAAAGCCTTGAGCGCCTCGGCCTCGATTACCTCGACCTTTACCTGATTCACTGGCCGGGCAAGGATAAATATAAAGACACATGGCGCGCTCTTGAAAAGCTGTACAAAGACGGAAAAATCCGCGCCATCGGCGTCAGCAACTTCCAAGTGCATCATTTAGAAGAACTGCTGAAAGATGCTGAAATCAAGCCGATGGTCAACCAGATTGAATTCCACCCGCGCCTGACTCAAAAAGAAGTAAGAGATTTCTGCAAAGCGCAGGGCATTCAAGTGGAAGCGTGGTCTCCATTGATGCAGGGACAGCTCCTCGATAACGAAGTGCTGTCACAAATTGCGGAAAAACATAACAAATCGGTTGCTCAAGTGATTTTGCGCTGGGATCTTCAGAACGAAGTCGTTACCATTCCGAAATCAATTAAAGAGCACCGCATCATAGAAAATGCCGATATTTTTGATTTCGAACTGTCACAGGAAGAAATGGAAAAGATCAGCGCATTGAACAAAGACGAGCGTGTCGGCCCGAATCCGGACGAGCTTCTGTTCTAAGAAAAAACAGCCCTTTACGGGGCTGTTTTTCTTTACATAAATGTCTGTGTCTGACGTTTTACGCTGAACCTGTATGCGGCTATTAATAACAGGGCGGCGGCGAAGGCTCCCAAAATGATGATGTTCAGCGTCAGGCTTTGGAGCGTGCGGCCGTGCTGCAATTGATCGACCGTATCAAGCACCCAGCGCTGAGGCAGAAATTCGGCGATTGTCTGCACTGTTTTCGGCATAATATTGCCCGGAAAAAAGCAGCCGGCGAGCAAGCATGTCGGTACAACGATCAAGTTCAAAAGCGCCGATGCCGAAGAGCTGCTGTTGGAAAAACCGACGGCAATAAAGGCGATCCCGATTGCGCTTAATGCAAACAGCATCATCAGGACGAACAGCTGCCACAGCGGGAATGACGGATGAATATGAAAAGCGGCGCCCATAAAGAGAACGGCGAATATAATTTGGACGGCCATGATAATGATATTCACTGCCGCATTCGCCAATACATACTGCTTTGACGTGATCGGCGTTGACAGAAGCCTGTAGTACGTCCTGTTTTCTCTCTCTTTAATCATCAGTTCCGTCAGGTTGCCGGCGGAATAGAGCATAATGATAATGAGATACCCGATGACTGAGTAAGTCATTTCTTTATGGTTCGAAGTATCTTTCAAAACAGCGGACTCCGTTTGAATCGGAGAATGCTTGAAATCGGCGTACATCGCCTGAAAGGCTTTCTCGTCTCCGCCGGAAGATTTGCCGATTGAGGCGGCGCTGTTCATATAATTGTACAAATAAGAGCTGACATATCCGGTGACCTGGGCGCCCTTCAGCGAGGTCATGCCGATGTGAGACGGTTTCCCGTCTTTTACGCTTTGGGAGAAGCCTTTTTCAAACGTAATGAGCGCCTCCATTTTTCCTGAAGCGATCTTTGATGAGGCGGACGCATCCGTTTCCTCCGAAATCTTCACATGATCCAGTCCTTTTAAAAACGTGACCGTATCCTGTGCCACTTCTCCGCCGTCCTGATCGAGAATGCCGATATTGAGCGTTTCGGCTCCGCCGTTGGCATTGGTCATGAAGGAGAGGAAGACGCCGATCAGCGGAGCCCCGATATAAAGAATGAGCTGTTTTTTGCTTTTTGTAATTCCTTTGAGAGTGTGTGCAAACAGCCACCAGAAGTTTTTCATATTACAGTCCCTCCCGTCTTTGAAACGTAAATGCGGCGATCAGCAAAAAGAGTGCCGCCAATGCTGTATTTAAACCGAGTGCAGGCCATGCCGCTGATACATCATTTGCGTAAATGATGTTGTTAATCGCCTTATTGATCCAGGATAAGGGCGACAGGGCGGAAATCCCCCCTCCTTCATATTTGTAATAGGCGCCGCCGATAATGGACATCACCTGCACGATGATGACGGTGATTAATCTGGCGCTTTCGGGTTTTCTGGTCAAATAGCTCAGGCTGAGCCCGAAGCTGACGGCCAAAAGAATTTCAGAAACGAGAATCAACAGCACAAGTCCCATGTGGCTGCCCCAGTTCGCTTTCAAGATAAATTTGCTGAAGGCGACAACGGCAAGAATCGTCAGAACATTCACAGCCAAAATGCCGAGCATCTTTCCAAGAAAGATATCGCTTTTCCGGAGCGGGGCGGCGATCAGGCGATCCGCGGTGTGCCGTATTCTTTCCCCGCGGAATAAGGAGCTTGCAAAAATCGAGGCGTACAGCCCGATCATCGTCGTCATGGATATCGCGTAAAAATCTTTCGCCTTCGGTTCTTTTGCTTTGTGTAAAGACGTCTGCTTCATATAATCGCTTTTGATTTGTCCGGCGGAAGGTGGCTTATGCGCCTTGTAAGCGGCGGCGCCTGCTTTGTATTGATTGGTAAAAGCGCTCAGCATGCCTTGGACGATCGTGCCGTTGATGCCGCTCCGGTCATTTGTATAGACTTGAAAACCGGTGTTTTTTACAGTGACGAAAGCATCCGCCTGATTTTCACGAACCTCGTTTTTGCCTTTTGCCTCCGTGTCCGCTTTTTGAAAATAGACATGCTCTTTTTTGGCGTTTTTCATAAACTCAGTAAAGTAATGAGAAAGTGTCCCGTTTGATTGGTCCGTATATACGACCTTGATGTTCCCGACCGTCACCTCTGAATCAAAGGCGTTTGATAATGCCGCGGTAAAAATCAGCATGAAGACGATCGGAAAAGCAAGCATGAAAATAAAAGTCCGTCTGTCGCGGAAACTGATTTTGATTTCTTTCCCGGCGATGTGCAGAATATTCATTTGCAATCCTCCTTCCAGTGGGGTCAGTCGCGCAGGCTTCTGCCTGTCAGCGTGAGAAATACCGTTTCTAAGTCAGGTGCCTGTTCCTGCAAGGAGCGGATTTCAATGCCTTTGTTCATGAAGTACCGGATCAGGCTGTTTAAATTGTTGACCCCTGTGTCAGAGCTGATTTTCACGCTGTTTTCTTCCAGTGCGGCGGCTCTGACGCCGGGCAGCTCCTGAATATCGCCGAGGCTGATGCCGTTTCGGGATGACAGCTCAATCACGACGTCCTTCGTGTCGGTAATGATGGAGGTCAGCTGTTCTTTTGTGCCTTCTGCGATGACTTTTCCGTGGTCGATGATGGCGATGCGCGTGCATATTTCTTCCACTTCCTCCATGTAGTGGCTCGTGTAGATGATCGTGCAGCCCATTTCATTCAGCTTTTTCACTGATTGCAGAATATAATTTCTTGATTGCGGGTCAATACCGACCGTCGGTTCATCCATGATGATCAGTTTCGGCCGGTGGGCAAGGGCGCAGGCGATATTAAGCCGGCGTTTCATTCCCCCGGAAAAATGCTTCGGCAAATATTTGTGTTTATCGCTCAAGCCGACGAATGTCAGGGCTTCCTCGACCCGTTCTTTCAGAGCCGCCCCTCTCAGGCCGTACAGACCTGCGAAGAACTTCACATTTTCATAGGCGTTTAATTCTTCGTAAATCGCGAGGTCCTGAGGGACGATGCCGATATTCATTTTCGTTGCTTTGCTATATTTGAAAATATCTTTTCCGAGAAACAGAATGTCACCGCCTGAAGGTTTTAAAAGACCTGAGATCATATTGATCGTCGTGCTTTTTCCGGCTCCGTTTGCGCCGAGAAACCCGAAAATCTCACCTTCTTTTACGGCAAGCGACATCTGGTCAACGGCGGCATAATCACCGAATTTCTTACTCAGCTGTTTGAGCTCCAAAATGTTCATGTTTCCACCTCTATGTCTTATGATGCTCTTATTATAAAAAAAAGAATGAACGGCCGTTAGTGCAGCTGTTCATTCCTTTGACATGAGAATCTTCATATTTTTCACATGAAAACATTCACTTATTCAACCGGAAGCAATGTCGTGACGGAAAAACCGGCCGTGCCATCAAAAATAACGGTTCCGTGCAGGACGGCCGCCCGTTCTTCCATACCGAGCATGCCGAGGCCTTTTTTAAAGCGGACGGCGCCGTTTCCGTTATCTTTCACTTCCGCTTTCACGGCTTTATTCAGCACATGGATATCAATGAAAATCTGCGTGGCATCGGCGTATTTCATCGCATTGGTTAAAGCTTCGGTTACGTTTTCCTGAATGACTCTCCAATGCATTTGCGTCAGCCTGTCCAAATCGCCTTGATGCGTAAACGGAACCGGCATCCCGTTTTTGGCCGAAAATTCATCAATAAACGTTCTTAATCTGTGAATGCCCATTTGTTCAGCGGGCGGTTTCATATTTTTCAGCGTTATGCGGATATCCTCTATGCCCTCTTTGGAAATGGTAATGGCGTTTTGGAGCAGTTCAGCCGCTTTGTCCGGATGGGAGCCGAGCATCCGCTTCGCCGCTTCCATCTGAATGAGCGCGCCGGTCATCGAATGGCCGATTTTGTCATGGATGGCTTGGGACAATCTGTTTCTTTCCTCGAGTTTGCCGGTGTACTCCGATTGTTTGATATATTCTGTGCTGCTGTGCAGCTGTTTCGTCAGTTTTTCAATGCTTGAGCGCATGCTGTCCGACTGTTCTTCATATTTCTTCAGCCGATTGCCGGACCGGGCGGCCAAAACGAAAATCGCCAGACAGAACAAGGTTATGACGATATAAGTCGGAAGGTCGCCGTACGGGATAAATAAAAACGGCAAAAACACGAGCAGGCAGAACACATAGCGGTGAACCGGATATTCGGCAAGAACCGCAAAAATGGCGGGCGGCAAAAGAAACAGAAACGCCGGATGGCCTAAGGCGGAAAGCCAAGCGGTCAATGCCAGCGTCATGAGGGTGATCCCGCGCCTCCAAGCGGGCGGCCTGATCATGCAGACCGCGATGCCCAAAGACAGATAAAGCAGCAGAAACAAGACGGCGTACGGCGTGTAAGGGCGGTCTGCCGATACGAACAAAAAAGCCGTATAAAAAATAGCGATCAGTCTGCTCATCAGCATCCAAAAATCCATACCGTTCAACGCCCGTTATCCACCTTCCCGGTGATATAAAAAATGGCAATCTGCGTTCTGTGCTCAAGCCCCGTTTTCCCTAAAATAGATGAAATATAATTGGCCGTCGTCCCTTCAGAAATGAAAAGCTGTTTTGAAATTTCCCTGTTCGAGAATCCTTTCGCAATAAGCGACATGATGCTGAGCTCTCTTTCAGTAAACTGGCTTTCATCAATCTGATGTGCGGCTTCCGCCGGCCGGAAAAGGCTGTCTTTTATTTTGTCCAGCACGGTGTCCTGAAGAATGCTGTGCCCGTTGAAAACGCTTTTGATCGCATCGCGGATCCGTTCCGGTTCGGTGTTTTTTAATAAATATCCTTTCGCGCCGTTTTTAACTGCTTCTAAAATATACTCATCGTCGTCAAATGTCGTCAGGATCATCGGCTTCGTATCCGTTTCCTCAGCGATCCGTTTTGCGGCTTCGACGCCGTTCATCACCGGCATGCGGACGTCCAGCAAGGCGATATCGACGGGGTTGTGCTTACAATACTCTGCCGCCTCGAGTCCGTTTTCCAACGTTGCTGATACAGTAAATTCCTCATATGTATGCAAAATGATTTTCATTCCTTCTCTGATGAAAGAATTATCATCCGCGATAATGACATTAATCTTCATAGCCGCACCCTTTGTGTGTTTTTGTTTCATTATATACCATCCGATTTTAAATCAAAAAGCCTCCCGGCGAAAGGTGCGCGGAAGGCAGATCGGTCAAGCGGGCTTTTTCAATTGGATGAAAAACAGCATCAGAAAAGAAATGATCACAATACAGATCACCCACACCCAGGCGAGTGTTTCATTGCCGGAGTCCATCGCGACGTAAATCGCCGTCGGCAGCGTTTGGGTGACGCCGGGAATATTTCCCGCAAACATTAAAGTCGCCCCGAATTCACCTAGCGCCCTTGCAATACTGAGAATGCTTCCGGTCAAGAGGGAGGGAAAGGCAAGCGGGACGGAAATACGGGTGAACACCTGCCACCTGCCGGCTCCGTCTACTTTCGCCGCTCCCTCGATGTCAGCATCAACCGCGGCGAAGCCGGTTTTAGCGGACTGATACATAAGCGGGAAGGCGACAATGGCCGAAGCGATCACCGCGGCCGACCACGTGAAAATGACGGGCTGGTGAAAAATCCGCTCAATCGCCCGGCCGATAAAGCTGTGTTTCCCGAAAATGATAATGAGAATGAAGCCGACAACGGTAGGCGGAAGAACGAGCGGGAGCATAAACAGGGTCTCCACAGCCGTTTTTCCGGGAAATCGCGCTTTCGCCATCCAGGCGCCGGCAAGCGTTCCGAGAATGATGACGGCGATGCCCGACGCCAAAGCCACCTCAAATGACAGTACGACGGGAGTGAAAAACTCCGAAGCCGTAATGTTACTTGGCAGTAAATCCATATTTCTTAAACACTTTCATCGCTTCATCTGACTGCAGATACTGATAAAACGCTTCTGCTTCTTTACGGTGCTTTGTATCCTTGACGATGCCGACAGGATACACGATCGGATCGTGTGTTTTCGCCGGTGCTTCATCGGTGATTTTCACCTTTTTCGAAATCAGCGCGTCTGTTTTATAGACAAGCCCGGCATCGACATTTCCGGTTTCAACATAAGAAAGCACCTGGCGGACGTCTTTTGCATAGACGGCTTTATCTTTTACCTTGTCCCACAGGGATAATGCCGTCAGTGACTGTTTGGCGTATTGTCCGGCCGGAACGGACTCAGGCGTGCCGAGCGCGATTTTTTCCGTGCTGTCTTTTTTCAGGTCATTCAGATGTGTCAGGTGTGCGCTGTTTTTCTCAGGCACGATCATGACGAGATCATTTTTCAAAAGATCCGTGCTGTCCTTTTTGTCGATATCTCCGTCATGAACGAGCTTTTCGAATTTATCTTCGGCTGCCGAGAAGAATAAATCAGCTCCCGCGCCTTGTGAAATTTGTTTTTGCAATGTGCCTGATGATCCGAAGTTGTCTTGAATGGTTACGTTTGAATGTGATTTTTCGTAGTTGGTCTGGATTTCTTCAAGTGCATCCTGAGCGCTGGCTGCTGCAGAAACGGTCAGCGTGACGTTTTCGTTTTGTCCGCCTTTGGACGATTGTCCGGATGAGCAGCCCGCAGTTGCGAGGAAAACGGCCATAGCCGCAGTTGTGAGTAGTGTCGCTTTCTTTTTCAACATTGTGCACCCCTTATAGCTAAATATCATTAGATCAAACTAATTATAACGCAATTGTACGTGATGGTGCGGTTTTTTTTCAATATCTGAACAGTTATAATAAAAACGGAGCGTGATAATATGACAGAAGCCACTTCCTATACAATAGAAGAAGTTGCGGGCCTTTTGAAGGTCTCCAAACTGACAGTATATGATTTGATAAAAAAAGGACTCATTCCGGCGTACAGGGTCGGAAGACAGATGAGGGTCGATGAAGAGGACTTAAAACAATATAAAGCAAACATGAGAATGTCAAAAAAGCCATCCGCAGCAGAAGCGCCTGACCCGTCACGCGGGCGGGAGCCGGAAAAAAGGCAGTCTGTTATCATCAGCGGGCAGGATGTGTCGATGGACCTCCTCAGCAAACAGCTGGAACAAACAATACAGGCGGCTCCGCTCCGCAAGTACAGCGGCAGTTTGAACAGCCTGATCGAGATGTACCGCGGGGCTTGTGACATCGTCAGTCTGCATTTATACGATGGGGAGACGGGGCAGTATAACATCCCGTATGTGAAGCGCATTCTTTCAGGGGAGCCGTTTGCGCTTTTTCATGTCGTGCTGCGGCAGGCCGGATTATATGTGAAAAAGGGCAATCCGCTGAACATTCAGGGCTTTCAGGACATGAGCCGAAAGGATGTCCGCATCGTCAATCGCGAAAAAGGATCAGGCGCGAGGGTGCTGCTGGATGAACAGCTCAGATCAATCGGCATCACGCCGTCTGATGTCGCCGGATATCATGACATTGTCACGGATCATCTGTCAGCGGCTTCACAAGTATCAAGCGGAAAGGCGGATATCGGAGTCGGGTCGCTGCATGCGGCGCATATGGCAGGCACGGACTTTATCCCGGTGATCAGTGAGCAGTACGATGTGGTCGTCTTAAAACAAAACCGGGAGCTTGTTCAAAGCGTGCGGGACATTCTTAATTCTGAGGAATTCAAGTCTCAGCTTTCTCAATTATCCGGATATGATACGAAAATGACAGGACGGCTCATATATGAAACATGAAAAATCCCTCCATATAACGGAGGGATTTTTTTATTGCTTATAAAACCGCAGCAGGTCGCCGTTTAATATTTTATCGGAAAGCATCAGCTCTTGTTCCGCTTTTTCTTTCTCATCGCTGCACGCGCTCATGTCAGAAAGCGGTTCACCCGTTTTACGGCTGTAACACGTATTTTTCGTATAAATATGGTCATTCGTGATAAAGCTGCCGTTTCTCAGCACCGCAAACGGAGTCCGCTCTCCGGAAAACAGATCATTGCCGAACTGAATGCTGCCTTTCGTTTCAATGCCGAGCAGGTGAAGCAGCGTCGGCCTTACATCAACCTGTCCCGCGGCCGAAGCAATCGTTTCGGGCGCACGGTCGGTCACCCCGGGAATATGAATGATAAACGGCACGCGCTGAAGCTGAACCGTATCAAACGGAGTGATTTCCTCTTTTCCTAAGAATTCGGCAAGTCCTTGATTATGGGCTTCGGATATACCGTAATGATCTCCCATCAGGACGATCATCGCGTTGTCATACAGCCCTTCTTTTTTCAGCTTCTTGAAAAAGTGTTTCAGAGCCTCATCTTCATAGCGGACCGTCGTCACATAGCGGTTTAATAACTCGCTGCTTGTGTCCGGTTCCTCAATGAGCTGATCCTGTTGATCAATTTCAAAAGGGAAATGGTTGGTCAAAGTCAGCAGACTTGCGTAAAACGGCTGCGGAAGCTTCTTTAATTTTTCCGCTGACTGTTCGAGAAACTCCTTATCCTTCAGGCCCCAGCCTGTTGAATTTTCCTGTGTCACCTTAAATTCATCCGCGTCGAAAAAACGGTCGATTCCGAATGCCCCGTACATCTCATCCCGATTCCAAAAGGCTTTATGATTGGCATGCAGAACGGCTGAGTAGTATTGATGATCTTTTAACATATGGTACATCGTATTGAACCGGTGGCCGCTTTTTGTAAAAAAAACGGCGCCGCTTGAAGACGGATACAGCGAATTCGCAGTAATGAATTCTGAATCTGATGTTTTTCCCTGTTCAGTCTGCTGATAAAAATGAGTGAAGTCATAACTTTTTTTTCGCAGTTTGTTTAAAAACGGGGTAATCTCCCGTCCGCTGACCCGCTCATCCATTACAAAACGCTGTGTTGATTCGAGCGTAACAAAAATCACATTGCGCCCCTTTGCAAGCCCGAATTTTGAATCGGACGGCCTGCTGTAGCCGGCTTGAGTGTAATTCGCGACCGCCGCAAGGCTGTCTTCATCGGCGAACGCTTTAGCCCCTGCATTCAGCGTCTGCGAAATGGTGTCATACAAATGAAAGTGGAACAGGCCGATTCCTTTTACGAGCGCTTCACGATCAAAAGGGTGCTTGAACAGCTTCGGCTGCTCGGCCTCAGACAGCGCAAGGTTGCACAGCATGAGGCCGGCTGATGCCCACGCATACGCTTTAACGGTACGGGCGCCCGCTTTTCCTTTATCGGCTTTATGCCTTTTTCCAAGATAAAACAAAATCGCAATATCCAAAAATAAAGCGATATAAAGCGGGTGAAACAGCTCTTGGACGCTGCTTCCCATATCACCCATATTGCTTGCCTGAAACAAAACCGGTATGGTGATAAAATCAATATAAAACCCGTAAAACACCGTATTCGCGATTAAAATTCCCGTCAGCATCACATTTGCCGAAAGCAGAAAGATCCGCTGTTTTTTTTCCGTCAGCAAGAGGGCGATGCCGAACAGCGGCACAATGAAGCTCAGCGGATTAATAAGGAGCAGACATTCCTCAAGAACCGAATTGTTCTGCAGACCGAAACCGAGCTTATACACGGCATAGGTTTTCATCCACATGAACAGGATGGACAGGCATAAAAACCGATGATTGCTGAAAAAGGTTTTCTTCATATGTATGACTCCTCACCCTAAAAGCGAAAAGACGCTTTTTGTTTAAGAGATGCGGCCGTGAACCAGTTCGTATAAATAATAGCAGGATACAATCGTTAAGCCGGCCAGCACAAGCTGCTCCGAAAAGCTCCCCGTTCTCATATAAAGGGGAAGACGGAAGCGGATGGCGGACGGAAACAGCAGTTTAATGCCGTTGACGGTCCATGCGTCAAGTACAAGATGGCTTGCCATTCCGATCATCAGTCCGGCGGAAATGCTCGGATTCGGAATATACGAGGCCGTAATGAAAAACATAATAAGCATAAACAGCAGGCTGTGTGTAAACGTTCTGTGCCCGAACACCGTGCTTACGACTTTGGACAGAACGGGCAGCGTCCTGCCGATTTTGCTTTTCGTATGGCATATGTCGGGAATCAGCGCCCCGAGGGCACCCGCTGAGGTCATAAGGACCGGATCATACCCGTAATAATACGCAATTGCGGAACAAGAAGCGATGCCTCCCATGATGTGTGTTTTTCCTGTCATTTTTCGCTTCTCCTTTTTATTTTTGCCAAAATCCCCTGAATTACAAATATATCAAGAGAATGCATGTTTGATCAACAAACTTTACCTGTTCCGCCAAAAGGAAGGAGACGCGGATTCCGCATATTCTGCCGCGGAAAAAGACACATTATAGGTGTACCTATATTTGATAAAGAGGTGATACAGATGGCTTTCTTTAACAAAGAAAAAGGAAAAAACAGCGATAAAAACAAAAACGTCATTCAAGGCGCGCTTGACGACGCCAGTGCAGCTCTGAAAGACGATCCGCTTCAAGAAGCTGTTCAAAAGAAAAAAAACAACCGCTGACCATATAAGACGGGTAGGGCGAACGCTCTATCCGTTTTCCATCTAATATTTCCCTTTGACAGATCTTTTTATCTCTGATAACCTCTGAGTAGAATTGAATGATAAAAATCCTCACTCTTTCTCGGTGAGGTAGAGGTTGCGCTTGATGATGAGTCGCACATGCCAGGCTGATAAGGGGCCGCAAAACATGTGTTAAAGGCATCAGCGCCGAAGTGTAAAGAAAGCCGATCCTTCTTTATGCTGGGACTGTATCTGAATAAGTGCAGGACTGCCGCGTGCTTTTTCGCGGAGGGCTATCCGGAGATCAAGGGTGTGTGTGTTTCTTTAAGCATGGACTTTTGTTCAGGCTTTTTTTGCGTGTAAATATGGTCTCGGGGTCTGGTCCGTACGAATGAACAACCAGGAGGTACAGGAATGGAACAGACGAAAAAATGGGGTTTTTGGTTATTAACGGCGTTTGTCGTAGGAAATATGGTAGGCTCGGGCATCTTTTCGCTCCCGAGTACGCTCGCAAAAATCGCGAGCCCGTTCGGCGCCACATCGGCATGGCTTTTAACGGGAGCCGGTGTGTTAATGATCGCGCTGGTCTTCGGCCACTTATCCATCCGCAAGCCTGAGCTGACGGCGGGGCCGCAAAGCTATGCGCGTGCGCTGTTCAGCGATCGGAAAAAAGGGAATGCTGCGGGCTTCACGATGGTGTGGGGCTACTGGGTGGCGAGCTGGATCAGCAACGTGGCGATCATCACGAGCCTTGCCGGATATTTAACATCATTTTTCCCGATTTTAACGGATAAGCGTGAAATGTTTTCGATCGGCGGTCAGGCGGTTACGCTCGGCCAGCTGCTGACGTTTGCCGTATGTACGGTTTTATTATGGGGCACTCACACAATCCTCGTCACCAGCATTAACGGTGCGAGTAAATTAAATTTCGTCACGACGTTTTCAAAAGTATTAGGATTTATCTTCTTTATCATTGCAGGTTTGTTTGTATTTCAAACGTCGTTTTTCGATCATTTTTATTTTCCTGTTCAAACAGGTCCTCACACGGTTGAGGGAATCGGCGGACAGATCCACAATGCGGCGATTTCAACATTATGGGCGTTCGTCGGAATTGAATCGGCAGTCATTTTATCCGGGCGCGCCCGTTCGCAGCGCGACGTGAAACGCGCCACCATTACCGGATTATTGATCGCGCTTGGCATCTATATCATCGTGACATTGATTACGATGGGCGTGCTTCCGCATGGTAAGCTTGTCGGCTCGGAAAAACCGTTTGTTGACGTATTGTACGCGATCGTCGGCAGCGCGGGAAGCGTCATCATGGCGATTCTGGCGATTTTGTGTCTGTTCGGAACGATGCTCGGCTGGATTCTTCTCGGTTCTGAAGTTCCGTATCAAGCGGCGAAATCAGGAGACTTTCCCGCTGCTTTTGCAAAAACGAATAAACAGGGAAGCCCGGTTGTGTCGTTAATCGTAACGAACGTAATGTCACAGATCTTTATCTTTTCGGTTATTTCCCGGACGATCAGTGACGCGTTTACGTTTTTAACGACGGCGGCGACGCTCGCTTATCTGATTCCGTATCTCGTGTCAGCGTTTTACAGCCTGAAGCTCATTTTTACGGGTGAAACGTATGACGAGATAAAGGGTTCAAGAGTAAGAGACGGTATCATCGCCATCCTTGCCTGCATTTATTCTTTTTACGTCATTATTACCGGAACGGCCGATTTAACGACCTTTATTCTCGGTATCGGGCTGTTTTTCGTCGGTTTGCTGTTATATCCTTTCGTCTCAAAGAAATTTGCAAACAACAGACCATCGGTATGACAAAAAGACATCTCACGTCTGTGAGATGTCTTTTTTTGTTTGCGGCAGCGGATTACTTTTTGACGGCGTGTATATAATGAATGGTCTCAAATGAGGTTAAATGGTCAGTGCGTCCGCTGAAAAAACGGTCATTGACGTCCGCCGGAGATACATGTTCATAAATAAGCAGACCTGATGATTCTAATATTTTTTCGATTTCTTTATAACTGAAACACGATAACATCGGTTCTCCGCCTGCTGCAGCCATTTTCACCATGTTTTCCACTCTGTTTGACAGTCCTCTTTCTTCAAAGAGCGACTCATCTGCATAATCAAACACGATAGAGCTTCCCGGCGGGACTTCGGCAAATAATTGTGTGAGCAGGCGGGCGAGATGCTCTTTTGTAAGGTAGTATGACACACCGAGCAGGCTGAAAAAGGTTTTTTGGCGTGAAAAACCTTCCTGATACAGACGGCTGAAAGAAAGCGAAGCGGCGAAGTCCATCGGTACAAAATGAAGATGATGGGAAATGTCGAGATTCAGATGTTTCAATCTGTTTATTTTGTCTTCCTGTGAAGCGGGATGATCAATTTCAAATATGTCTAACGCGTTTGTTACCTCAGGATGCCTGAAACAGAAAGTATCGAGCCCCGCGCCAAGGATAACATACTGTTTGGCCCCGAGCTTCACTTCATTCAAAAGCACTTCTTCACAATATGCGGCACGGGCTAACGGTGTAGGAGACAGCTGTACTTGAGTCACCCATTTTAAGATGTCATCCGGTTGGCCTTGAAGCCTCTGTGCCATGTCTTTACTGAAAAATGATATACCTTGAATCAGATGATCGCGGATGTCCGAATGCTCTTTTTCGGAAATCAGATCTTGTGCCATAAAATCATCAAATATCACCGGGGTGTCGTATTTACTGTGGTACGCCCTTCCGAAAGCGGACAGCAGGGAAGTCATACTCGCCTTGTTTTCTTTCATATAAAGATCCTCCGTTATTTACATCAATCTCCGGCCGGGAGAATCTTATTATACATGTTAATCCAAAAATGTAAATTATAACATAAATAAATTTTTTTGTCAAGTTTTAAGCGTAATAAAAAGCCGCTGTGACAGCGGCTTCGGGGTTACTTCGTTAAGCTTTTTGTGATGTAGTCGAGCTGGCCTTCAAGTGAGATCGGGTCTGAGAAATAGAAGCCGATCGGATCAATGCGGTAGACATGGTTTTGTTTGACGGCATCGAGGTTCTTCCAGATTGAGCTGTCAAGCACGCCTTTGTCGTCACCGCCGGCCTGCCATG
This sequence comes from Bacillus sp. SYZHCR11, assembly GCF_057196865.1. Taxonomy (NCBI): domain Bacteria; kingdom Bacillati; phylum Bacillota; class Bacilli; order Caryophanales; family Bacillaceae; genus Bacillus; species Bacillus sp. SYZHCR11. The sequence continues at coordinate 228,341 of NZ_JBXUND010000002.1, read as the reverse complement.
GCCCCATAAAGATGTAGTCTCCCGCGAAGTCAGGCAGTTTCTCGAGTGAAATGCTGGCGTAGCCCGGCCCTTGATTAATGGCTTTTTCCTGCGTCAGTTTTGTGGCCTTCAGCCCGAGTTTGTCATAAATGATGCTTCCGCCGCGGCCGAAGTCTTTACCGAATACATAGATGTCTTTTCCGTTTGTCTGCATGATGGAGATGGTTTTTGAGCCGACCGCTTTTTGAACCTTTGTTTTAGCGGCAGCGGTTTTCTTATCCCATTCAGCCAGCCATTTGTCTGCTTTATCTTCAGTGCCTGTCATTTTCGCAAACTCTTTGAATTGATCAATGTTGCTGAGCTTGTCATATTTAATGGCGATGGTCGGCGCGATTTTTTCCAGTTTTTCAATATCGGCGCCTTGTGTCGTCCAGACAACGATTAAATCCGGCTTTAAGTCAATGATTTTTTCAACGGACGTGCCGTCGCCGATGTTTGTGACACCTTTTGTTTTCCCTTTGTAATAAGGGTTTTTAAATACGTTTTGCGGCGCGCCGACAACATTGATGCCGAGCTGTTTAAAGTCGCCGTAGTAGCCGTCAGCCATGACGACGACCCGTTTCGGGTGCTTCGGAATTTTAATATTGCCGTTTTCGGCTTTATACGTGATGGTTTCTTCTTTTTCAGAAGAACCTTTTGTGTCTGAAGAATTGCCGCATGCGGCCAAAGCGGCGAAGAGCAGCACGGCAATCAGCGCTGCGCCGATTTTCTTGTATGTATGGAACATCTGACATTCCTTCTTTCATAAAAATTAGTGATAAAGAGAATCATTATCAGTGTGATTATATCACTGCTTTCATAGAGAAGCACGCTCTTTTTAAAGAAAAACTTTCTTTTTTTATATGAAATTAGGTCTATTAAATGAGAAGATAAAAGTGCTATACTGAAACAAGTCATTGATAATCATTATCATTACCATTCTTGTTTTGAGAAAGGAAGAACGAGTGTTGGGTCTATTGAAAAAGAAACAGACAATGACGGCTCAAGGGGCATCAGGGAGTGAAATCCAGTGGACGGCGCGTTCATTCCGGGCTGCTGTGCTGCTGTGTGCCGGTATTGCGGTTTTATTGATCGGCGCCGCTCTGTCTGTTTCCATCGGAGCTGCCGATATTCATCTGCGGACGGTGTGGGATGCTCTCTTTCACTTTCAGCCGCAAAATACATCTCATCAAATCATACGCGATCTGAGGCTGCCGAGAACCGCCGCCGCCGCGCTCGTCGGGGCTTTTTTAGCTGTGTCCGGAGCGATTATGCAGGGGCTGACGCGGAACCCGCTTGCTGAGCCTTCCATTATGGGCGTGACGTCGGGGTCAGGATTTGCGATCGCATTGGCATTTGCTTTTTTTCCGGGTCTGTCTGCGGCGGGACTTGTTTTGTGGTCCTTTGCGGGAGCGGGAATCGGAGCGCTTATTGTGTTTGGCATCGGCCTGTTTTCAAAAGGCGGTCTGACACCGGTGAAGCTCGCGCTGGCCGGTACGGCAGTCGGCTATTTCTTAACGGGGCTTTCAAGCGCGATTGCGATCCGTTTTGATGTCGCCCAGGATGTGAAGTTCTGGTATGCCGGAGGAGTCGCTTCCGTCAAATGGGAAGGCGTGCAGCTGCTTTTGGCGGCCGGGGTTATCGGACTTTTGCTGGCATTTCTGATTGCGCGCTCAGTGACGGTGCTGAGCTTGGGTGAGGAACTGGCCAAAGGGCTCGGGCAGTACACATCGCTTGTGAAAGTAATCGGAATGTTTGTCGTTGTCCTCTTGACGGGGGCTTCAGTCTCAGTCGCCGGAGCCATTTCTTTTATCGGCTTGGTGATTCCGCATATCACCCGATTTTTAGTCGGAGTAGATTACAGGTGGATCATTCCCTGTTCGGCGGTATTCGGCGCCGTTCTGTTAGTCTTCAGTGATATTGCCGCAAGACTCGTCAATGCGCCGTTTGAAACACCGGTCGGCGCTTTAACCGCCCTTATCGGCGTTCCCTTTTTCTTTTATTTGGCGCGCAGGGAAAGGAGAGGGCTGTAATGAATGTAAAATCGAAAAAACCGCTGGCGGTCATGGCCGTTACGTTTGTGCTCATATGCATCGTCTTTTTTATCAGCTTAAACATGGGTGTGATCCGGATTGCGCCACTTGATACGATGCGTGTCTTTTTCGGACAGGGGGATGCCCGGGATCAGCTCGTTTTATTTGAATTCAGACTGCCGCGCATGGTGCTGTCATTGCTTGTCGGTGCAGGAATCGCGGTTTCAGGCGCGATTTTTCAAAGCGTGTCTCAAAATGACTTGGCGGAGCCGGGCATTCTCGGTATTAACGCCGGGGCGTCTTTGGCGGTCGTTCTGTTTATCTTCTTTTTCCAAGGGTCAGCTGTTGATCTAAGCATGGCCAGTACATGGCTGCTTCCGGTGAGCGCTTTGGCGGGGGCTTTTCTGGCTGCGCTGCTCATCTATGTGCTGGCTTGGAAAAAAGGCGTTTCACCTGTCCGGCTCGTTTTGGTCGGGATCGGTGTCAATGCGGGGTTTAATGCGCTTCTCTTGATTTTTCAGCTGAAAATGGACCCGCGGGATTTCATGCAGGCGCTTGTATGGATTTCCGGTTCGATTTGGAACGCCAATTGGAAAATGGTGCTGTCCATTTTGCCGTGGCTGCTGGTTCTTTTACCGTTCAGCCTCTATAAAGCCAGGTATTTAAATGTGCTCCAGCTCGGTGATCAGCTGGCGGCGGGGCTTGGCACCAAGGTTGAAAAGGAGCGGCGCGTTCTGCTGATGTCCGCCGTTGCCCTGACCGCGTCATGTGTTGCGGCAGCCGGCGGAATCGCTTTTCTCGGACTCATTGCGCCGCATTTGGCCAGAAGGCTTACCGGGCCGCGCCACCAGACGCTTATCCCGGTTTCAGCTTTGATCGGAGCATTTTTATTTCTGCTTGCCGATACGCTGGCGAGAAATGTGCTTGCACCGTCCGAAGTTCCCGTCGGCCTGGTGATTTCCGTGCTCGGAGCGCCGTATTTTGTATATTTGCTGATGAAAACGAAATAGAGGAAGGAGACTGCCGCGATGAACTCATTATCGGCGGAACAGCTTACTGTCGGTTATGGCGACCGTTTGATAGCGAAAGAATTGGATATCGCCATCCCGAAAGGAAAAATTACAACGCTGATCGGTCCGAACGGCTGCGGAAAATCGACGGTTCTCAAAACGATGTCAAGAATCATGAAACCGAAATCCGGCGCCGTCTATTTAAACGGACAGGCGATCATGCAAAAATCCACGAAGGACATCGCCAAGGAAATGGCAATACTTCCGCAGACACCTGAAGCGCCGAGCGGGCTGACGGTGTACGAACTTGTTTCTTACGGCAGGTTTCCGCATCAGTCCGGAATGGGCCGCTTGAGTGATAAAGACCGTGACATGATCAAATGGGCGCTTGAAGAGACGGGGATGGCCGAATTTTACGACCGGCCGATCGAAGCGCTTTCCGGGGGGCAGCGGCAGCGTGTGTGGATCGCCATGGCGCTCGCTCAAGAAACGGAGCTGCTGCTTCTTGATGAACCGACCACTTATTTAGATCTCGCCCATCAGCTTGAAATTTTGCAGCTGCTGGACAAATTAAACAAGGAGCAGGGCCGCACCATTTTAATGGTCATTCATGATCTGAACCATGCCGCCCGTTTTTCCCATTACATGATCGCGCTGAAAAAAGGGCGCGTCATCAAGGAAGGAACGGCGGAGGAAGTCATGACTCCCGGTATATTGGAAGACGTGTTTCAAATTGACGCACAGATTGTAAAAGATCCGCGCACGAACAAACCGGTCTGCTTAACCTACGATTTAATCCGGCATGAAAACGCAACGGTAAGATGAAAAAAACGCAGAGCCATTCCGGCCTGCGTTTTTTTATTGCGCCCGGGTCTGCTTTTGTCCGGAGACGCATTTATCCAAAACGAAAAAAACCCCCGCCACAATCAGCTCCTCCGTCGTTGACAGCCAAATCTTTTCAATCAGTTTATCCGTCGTATACGCGGTCATCCAGAGGAACAGCAGCTGAACGGTGCCGGCTAAAAGGAGAAAAGGCAGCCTGCCCGTCCCAAAAAAGGTAAAGCTATGTATCATCAGCCGCTCAAGCGGTTCAAAACATAAACCGAGAAGAATAAAAAGCACGGAAAAAAGCAGGACGTACGCCATCGATCCGTAGCTCGTCCCGGCTAATGAAAATACGGCCATCATCACGATGAAATACCCGAATAATACGGCAGCGGCTGCCAGGGCATACCGGAGCACCTGAAGAAAAAACATTTTCGTCCCGTTTTGATTGATCATCTGTTCAGCTCCTTTTCACACAGAGGAGACTTGCAGAGACGGAACTCTGCAAGTCGGGTGTGTATCTTCAGCATTTCTTTTTGACGACAGGGTGTTTCTCTTTCGAAAGAATATCCGTAAAGTCTTTGCCCAGATCCAGATGCTGCTGGACGAATTTCTCAGGAAGCATGGCAAGCCATTGGTTCAGGGACACATCGGCATAGTGGTCATCTTTGAAGATTTCCAGGAAGACGAGCGGCTCATCCCCCAAATTCTCCACATAGTGGCCCATTGCGAACGGGACGTAACCGACATCCCCGGCCTGATAGTTAAATGTTCTTGCATGGCCGTCCGATGCAAAAACCGTCATCCGCCCTTTACCGGAAATATAATACTGCCATTCATGCGTATTCGGATGCCAGTGCAGCTCTCTCATTGCGCCCGGTTCGACCACAACAAGCGCTGAAGCGATCGTTTTGGACACTTTGAAGTTTGTGGAATCCGCGATATATACTTTGCCGCCGTCCGTCTCAGCAGTCGGACCTTCATCCAGCAGGCGGTAAGTGAACGGATAAGGCACTTCGCCGTTCGGGCCTTCCACAATGTCGTCTTTCAGCTTCCCGGGAACCGGCTCTTCAAAGATGTATTTTTCTTTCCGAGGCAGGCCGGCGAGGTCTTTTTCTGAAACCCCGAAATTGTTGGCGATGACATCAAGCGGCGTGTGGGCAAGCCAGTCAGTCACTTGGAATGTGCTGTTTTCTGAGAAGGAACCGTCATCAAAAACCAAGAGGAATTCACAGCCTTCTTTCAGCGCCTGAATGGAGTGCGGCAGGCCTGACGGGAAGTACCACAGATCTCCTTCCTTCACGTCATCGATAAAACTGCGTCCCTGTTCATCAACGATCGTGACCCGCGCTTTGCCCGTCAGCATATATGCCCATTCGGCTTCTTTATGCCAGTGCAGTTCACGGATGGCGCCCGGTTTTAAACGCATGTTGACAGATGCCAGATTTTCAGAAATCGGCAGCTCGCGAACGGTCACCTCACGCGCGTACCCGCCCTTTTCCAGCCGGTTATGCACATCTGAGAAAGAGAATTTCATATTATCCACTGTGCCGTGATCCGTTTCCGGCGGCGTCAGCATATCCGGATTTTGGCGGTCTCTTTCAAGATTGCGCGGAATCGTGACGGTCGCTCCTTTGTCTCCTCTGATCGGCTGCGGGATATTGCAGTTGTTTTCTTTTGACATGTAAATCGTCTCCTCTCAAGCTTTGTTTTTTCAGAAAGAGAATGTGAAAGGCCTTTCGTTTTCCCTTCTGCTTTGTTAAGTGATGCGTTCCGATGAAAAGTCAACTTCGTGTGAAAATTAATTTTTCATTTTCTGCTCTTTCAGTTCCGTCATCAGTTCGATCAGGGCGTCAAACTTCTTCTCAAACCGTGTGAGAAGATACATGGCAATCAGAGCCGGAAAGCCGAGATTGCCGATCTGTCTGACCGCTTCTTCTATAAAAACCTGATCCATTGTCAGCCACCTCCTGACTTGACCTGCAGTCATGTATATAAGTGAAAGAAAGAGCGGCTCCTGTAAACCTGATATCCCGGTTGAGGGTCTTTTTTTTGTTCCGGCAAATCCGGGACATAAGGAATGCGGAATCTTAGTCGGAAAGGAGTAGTTTACTTTTTTTTGCTTTCTTTCATTTAATTTAAATAGGGGGCGGTTTTATGGACTATCAAGTTCTTTTACGGTCAAAATGCAAGGAAATTATGAAACATCCGATCGTTAAACATTTTTTAAGTGACCCAAAGCATTACGAGAAATTTAAAAATGTGCTGGAACATTCAGACGAGAAGGATGCAAAATCATTGGACGACCATTTTAAACAGTTTTATAAGGAAATCCGGATCATCAAATATATGAACTCTATGATCCGGATTTTCTCCATCGATTTTGACAAGCGCATCCGTAAAAATCAGAATCGCTATCCGCTGACGGTGGATCAGCCGGAGGGAGGTGAAGCGCTTCCCTATGAAATGGGAAAAGACGCGTATGAAGAGTTTCTGCGGAAGCAGGGAGATTTGAGCCAGCATGTCCAAAACCGTGATTTATACGAAGCGCTTCAGACGTTAACCGATAAACAAAAAAGCGTGCTGACGAATATTTATCTTCACGGAGCGACGATGAAGGAGATTGCCGAGTCGCTGGGTGAATCACGGCAGAACATTTCCAATATTCATAAAAAAGGGCTCGACAATCTCAGAAAGCAGCTGGACAAGCAAAAAAAGGGGGAAAATAAGCAGTGAACGGGCCATTTGACTTCAACAAAGAGAACACAGATACCGACGAAATGGAACTTTTGATTTCACGTTTTTCGCCAATGATAAAAAAAAAACTGAGCAATACATCATACCAGGAAAGAGAAGACCTTGAACAAGAATTGAAGATTAAAATAGTTGAAAAAGCGGACATGCTGTTATGCCAGGAAGTGCCGGGTTTTTGGGAATTTATTCTTCATCTTATAAATGAAAGCTCCTGACAAAAACGGCGGAATGATGGATATTCCGCTCTGACAACGTGAGAAAAACGAGAAGAGATGTCCGTCTCGTTTTTCTTTTCTGTTTCCCCGCAAGACCTCCGCACTAAAAAGGTACCAAATCTTATCCATATAATGATATGATGAAAAAAACAAAGAGAAAGGAACGTCCAAGGTGGAAAATGCGTCAATTTTAATTGTAGACGATGAGAAGGCGATCGTTGATATGGTCAAACGCGTTCTCGTCAAAGAAGGCTATCACAACATTAAGACAGCCGGAAGCGCTGAGGAAGCGATTGAGTTTGTTAAACATGAAACCGCGGATCTGCTCGTGCTGGATGTGATGATGGAAGGCATGTCCGGTTTTGAAGCATGCACCGAAATCCGGAATTATACCGACGCTCCGATCTTTTTTCTGACTGCCCGTTCTTCTGATGCGGATAAGCTGTCAGGATTTGCATTGGGAGCTGACGATTATATAACAAAGCCGTTTAATCCGCTCGAATTGGCGGCGCGGATCAGAGCGACGTTAAAAAGAACCTATAAGCGCGAAGAGAAAGCGGCGGTAAAAACGTATTCATACAGCCATTTTTCCTATTCGCCGCAAAACGCCGAGCTGATCGTCGGGGGCGAGCCCGTCAGCTGCTCCGCACAGCTTCTGCAATTGCTTCAATATTTCTGTGAACACCCTGATGTGGTGCTCTCAAAAGATCAGATCTATGAAAAAGTGTGGGGATATCCGTCTTACGGCGATAACAACACCGTCATGGTGCATATCCGCAAGCTCAGAGAAAAGATTGAAAAAGACCCCAGCAATCCGTCTTATATTGTAACGGTGCGCGGCCTCGGCTATCGGTTTATTCCCGATCAAGGAGAAAAAGGAACCCGCTCATGAGAATGCGCGGAAAATTTCTGCTCCACTTTTTCGGACAGCTTCTGCTTGTCATCCTGCTGATGTCCGTTTTGGCCGTCGCTTCTTTCTTCTATTTGGATTGGCGTTTCAGCGAAGCGGAAGCCAATGCGGGACTGACCAAAGCGACGGCAGACTCGTTTGAAGCGTGGCTTGATAAAAACGAAGACGGCACATGGGATGTCGATGAATTTTTAAAGATGTCGGTCAGAAAGCAGAAGGGCTGGCTGCAGATCATTAATGACAAAGAAAAAACGGACTACGCATACAGAGTGCCGAAAGACGTCCCGAGCCATTACAGCAGAAAAGACCTCTTATCCATTTACCAGTACCGGAATTTTGACAACTACAAGCTGAATTACTGGACGGTCACGATAAATGATGAGACCTATTTGATTCTGTTCGGCTGGAAATCCGCCAGTGAGCAGCTTCTCACTTACATCGAATCACAGGAGCCATCCCTCGCTTCCCTTTCTCAATATAAAAAAAGCACGGTTGATTATATTAAACGGGAAAAAGGGGCGGTCTACCTTCTCGAAAACAGCGGCAGACTGCTCGGGGATATCAACAGCACGAAAAAAGAACGGAACACCGTCAATGAGCTTGAATTGCTGAAATACAGTTCCAAGCCGTGGAATTACAAACGGGAAATTTCTTTTAAAAGACTCGATAAAACGAAATGGATGGTCGCGTCGGTGCCGAACCCCGTGTACATCCCCGATCACGAGTTTAACAAATCATTTTTGAGAAATGTGATGAAAACCCTCTTCCTCTTGATCGGAATCTTAGTATTTATGATCTGCATCCTGACCATCTGGTACTCTTTCCGTTTCGGCTGGCCGCTGTTTCATACCATCAAATGGCTTGTCAATTTATCAAAGGGCCGGCTTGAAGAGCCGAAGAACCGCAAAGGACAGCCGGTCAGCAAAAACAAAAAAGGCAAAACAAAACAGCCGTTCCGCTTTTTCGCCGAGATTTTCGAATCGATGGATCAGCTGACCGACACGCTGAAGCGGGATAAGAAAAACAGAGAAAAAATCCAGGCGACAAGGGAAGAATGGATCGCCGGGCTGAGCCATGACTTAAAAACCCCGCTGAGCACGATTTACGGCTACAGCATGATGCTTGAATCGAAGCAATACGACTGGACACCGGAAGAAGTCAAAGAAATGGGGCAGATCGTCCGGGAAAAATCAGAATATATGTCGAAGCTGATTGAGGACTTAAACTTAACATACCGCCTCAAAAACGCGGCTCTCCCGATCGAACGGCGGCTGATCAACGTCGTGCCGTTTATCAGAAACGTCACGAACGATTTTACGAAAAACACGTTCTCGGAAGGCTATGACATCGCCTTTGAAACCAAAAAGGAAGACATTCTTTTCGCCATTGATGAAGCGTGGTTCCGCCGTATTCTGGAGAATCTGCTGGCAAACGCGGTTAAGCATAATAAGAAGGGGACCGCCATTCGGGTCGTGCTTGAGGAATCAGCCGAACAGCTCATTCTGAAGGTGAAAGATAACGGAAGAGGAATGGACGATGAAACGATTCACCAGCTGTTTAACCGTTATTACCGGGGAACGAATACGAAGGGGCCGTCAGAAGGAACGGGACTCGGGCTCGCCATTGCCAAAGAGCTGGTTCACCTTCATAACGGAACCATCCATGTCAACAGCAGAATCAGCGCCGGAACGGTGATTACGATTCTTTTTAAAAAAGATTGAGTTTGGACGCCGCTTTGTCGGGAATAACAATAGAAGACTGACAAGCAAAAGAGGTGTTCACACATGGAAGCAGCATTACGAGCAGATACGAGAGCAGTTATCGGAGAAGGCCCTTTATGGGACAAGGATAAGGAATGCCTGTACTGGGTGGATATACTGGGCAGCCAGCTCCATATCTTCACTCCGGCTGACGGAATCAACCGTTCCGTTAAATTCAAGTCATTTGTCACGGCTCTGGCCTTGTATTCAAAGGAAGAGCTGGTGATGACGATGAAAGACGGGTTTTACCTGTACAATCTGCGGGAAGACACATTGACGAAGATGAAGCAGCCGAAAGACATGCGGGAAGATATCCGTTTCAATGACGCAAAATGCGACCCGTCCGGCAGATTATGGGCGGGAACGACGAGCATGGAAGGCAAAGAAGAGGAGGCTTCGCTGTACCGTCTGAATACGGACGGCAGCCTTGCCAAAATAAAAGACCAGGTCTCCACCTCGAACGGTTTGGATTGGGATCGGGACCGAAACCTGATGTACTATATTGATACTCCGACGCAGGAAATCGTCTGTTATGCATATGATCCTGAAACCGGAGCCGTATCAGATCCGAAAACGGTCTACCGCTTTCCGGAGTCGCAAGGATCTCCCGACGGAATGACCATTGACCGTGACGGAATGCTGTGGGTGGCTTTGTTCGGAGGCGGCCGCGCCGTCCGGATTGATCCGTTTTTGCATAAGGAAATTGCATCTATCGAAGTTCCGGCGAAATACGTTACCTGCTGCGCGTTCGGAGGCAGCAATTTGAACACGTTATACATTACGACCGCGACGGAAAAATTGACGGAAGCCGAAAGACTTGAGCAGCCGCATGCGGGCGGCCTGTTTTCAGCAGAGCTTGAGACGGGCGGCTGGGAGCCGGTTCCGTTTGCAGGCATGATGTAAAAAAAAGCCCTGGCATATGGGGAAGTTCCCCTTGTGCCGGGCTTTTTTGTGTTAAATGGAGCGGATGATGCCGCCTTCAACCCGCTGTGCGGTGCCGTTAATGGCAGAAGCAGCTGATGAAGCGAGAAATACAATCGTATTGGCGACTTCTTCCGGGGTTGCATAGCGCTGAATCAAAGATGTCGGTTCATTCACTTTAAAATAATCCCGGACGAAGCTGTCCGTGTCTTCTCCGGCAGCCTTTGCGGCTCCTTCCATGTAAAAAGCGACGCCTTCGGTCCATGTCGGTCCCGGCAGCACGGAGTTGACCGTGACATTCGTGCCTTTCGTCATTTCCGCCATTCCCCGGGACAAGCTGATTAACGCCGTTTTCGTCATTGAATACGGAATCATTTGCGCAAGCGGTTTGACACCGGCTTCACTGGAGATGTTCAAAATCCGTCCGCTGTTTCTTTCAAGCATTTGCGGCAGAAAACGCCGGCACAGGCGCACGGCGCTCATAACATTCACTTCAAAATACCGAGTCCATTCGTCATCAGACACCTCAGCGAAGTCCTTTACTTCAAAAAAACCGAGATTATTGACGAGAATATCGACTTCCCCGATTCCGCCGGCGCGCTTGATCAGGTCATCCGCCTCATCCTGACGCGATAAATCCGCAGCGATGCCGTGAACCGTTCCGTAAGCGGAAAGCTCCTCAACCGTCCGTTCCACGGTTTCTTTTTTTCTTCCGTTTACAATCACCTCGGCGCCTTCGGCTAAAAAGCTTTTTGCCGCGGCTTTTCCGATCCCTGAAGTTGATCCTGTAATCAACACGAGCTTTCGTTCAAGCTGTAATTCCATGATAATCCTCCTTATTACACCATTGTGTAACAGTATACATGATGAATTTTAGTGTGTACGAACAATTTGCTTTCATGCAAAAAGGCCGGATATACAAGCCTTAAAGACTTATAGTATAATTACTGCGAAAAAAGGATACGAATGTCAAAGAGACAATCGTTTACCATAATCAGGGGGAGTTAAAAGAATGAAGAAGATCACTGCCGTCTGGGCGGCGCTCTTGGTCACCGCCTTTGTGATCGCCGGCTGTTCCGGCGCACAGGAAGAAGGAAGCGCGGCCAAACAAAAAGCCGTCTCAACCGAAGCATTCCCGGTAACCATTAAGGATGCCGCGAACGAAAAAGTAACCATAAAGCAGGCACCGGAAAAAATCGTTTCCCTCATGCCGAGCAATACGGAAATTACATACGCGCTCGGACTGGGAGATAAGGTCGCAGGCGTCACGACAAATGATACATATCCGAAAGAAGCCGTAAAAAAACCGAAAGTCGGAGATATGAATGTGAACGCTGAAAAAGTCATCGCGCTGAAGCCGGATCTCGTGCTTGCCCACGCGTCCTCTATGTCCGCTTCCGCCGATGCGATGAAGCAGCTGAAAGATGCGGGCATCACCGTCTTAACGGTCAATGATGCGCAATCGTTCCAAGATGTGTACAAATCAATCAGCATGATCGGAAAAGCGGCCGGCAAAGAAAAGCAGGCGGATCAGCTGATCCAATCGATGAAATCCGACCTTTCCGGCATAGAAAAGAAAGCGGCGGCAATTTCTGAAAAAGACGAAAAGAAAGTATTCGTCGAAGTGTCTCCTGACGGCTACACGACGGGGAAAGACACGTTTATGAACGAAATGCTTGAAGATATACATGCGAAAAACGCCGCCGGCAGCCAGACCGGCTGGGTGCAGCTGACGGATGAAGCGATTGTCAAAATGAATCCGGACGTTATCATCACGACAGACGGCGTAAAGGCCGCTGAAGTGGAAAAACGCGCCGGCTGGGGTGCCGTCAATGCGGTCAAACACCACAATGTCTATTCTGTTGATCCTGACCTTGTCACACGCTCAGGCCCGCGCCTTGTCAAAGGGGTCGAGAAGCTTGCAGAAAGCGTTTATCCTGAAACGTTTAAAAAGTAACCGCCCGCTGGCCTACACGGTCAGCCTGCTGTTTTTAGCCGTTTGTACGGCACTCGGCATTTCAATCGGCAGTCTGCATATTCCTTTATCCGACGTTTTTTGGATCGGGATCGGCCGGACATCCTCTGTTGATCCCATGAATGTAAATATTATGATCAATATCCGCCTGCCGAGAGTCGTTCTGGCCGCTCTTGTCGGAGCCGCGCTATCCATTGCGGGGGCGGCGTTTCAGGGACTTCTGAAAAATCCGCTCGCCGACCCTTATACACTCGGGGTATCTTCGGGAGCCTCGGCGGGAGCCGTTATCACCTTGTTTTTCGGCATTCAGATTCCCGTCATCGGCCGGTTCACACTTCCGGTTGTCAGCATCGCCGCTGCCATTGCGGTTATGGCGGCGGTTCTGTTTTTCAGCCGCCTCGTTCATGCGTCGATGTCGGTTTCGACGCTCATTTTGACAGGCATCATTATGAATTCTTTTCTCGGGGCTCTCATTTCGCTTGTGATTGCTTTAACGGGAAATGATCTGCTCCCGATTGTCCGCTGGCTGTTGGGAAGCGTGTCAATGAGGGGCTGGGGCTATGTCGCGCTGTTTCTGCCTTTTTTTCTGGCCGGGACGGCGCTTCTGCTTATCAATGGCAGAGAATTAAACATTATGACTTATGGAGAAGAAAAGGCAAAGCTGTTAGGCGTCAGTACGGGAAAAAGAAAACTGCTGATGATCGCCGCCGGATCTCTGTTGACGGGAGGAGCGGTTGCCGTCTCGGGGACGATCGGGTTTGTCGGCCTTGTCATTCCCCACGTGACACGGCTTTTGTGGGGGACGGATCATCGCCATTTACTGCCGCTGTCAGCATTGACGGGCGCCGGGTTTCTCATTTTGGCGGATTTGTTTTCCCGCACCGTTATTGAGCCTGTCGAATTGCCGATCGGCATTATGACGGCTTTGGCGGGAGCGCCTGTGTTTGCCTTGATTCTGCTTCGCCAGCATCATGGAGGGAAACGCTTATGATCAGGGTGAGCAGCCTGTCCGGCGGGTACGGAGGCCGGATGATTGTAGAAGATGTCAGTTTTACCGCCGGAAAAGGTGAATTTGTCGGCATACTCGGTCCGAACGGCTCGGGAAAAACAACGCTGATGAAATTGCTGACGGGAATGCTCTCTCCGTCAAAGGGCGAGGTGCTCGTCGCAGGCAGGCCCGCGGGCAGATACAAGCCGCGGGAGCTTGCGAAAATTATGGCCGTTTTGCCGCAGCATACGGAGCAAGCTTTTACATTTACCGTTAAGGAAACGGTGTCCTTCGGCAGATACCCGTATCAAAAAGGACTCTTCAGACAGATGGATCAACATGACGAAGACATTGTCCGGGAAGCAATGGAAATGACGGGCATCGACCGATATGCACAGCAATCCGTCCGCAATCTGAGCGGAGGGGAGCGGCAGCGCGTCTATCTGGCGCAGGCGCTGGCTCAGCAGCCTGAGGTGCTGTGTCTGGATGAGCCGACGACCTTTCTTGATCTCAAATATCAAAAAGACCTGCTTGATACGGTAAAGCGGCTGACGAGAGAAAGAGGCCTGACGGTCATCAGTATTTTTCACGACCTCAACGCCGCAAGCCAATATTGTGATCAGCTCCTGATGATGAAAGACGGACGCGCTTTTCCGAAGCAGCCGCCGGATCAGGCTTTGAAAAAAGAGACGATTGAAGACATTTATGGCATTACCGTCAGCGCTGTTGCACGGCAATCGTCGCCGAAACCGCTGATCGCTTTCATGCCGGAAGCGCGGGAGGAAAGAGAGCCCGCCGGCGTTCCGTTCGCCTCTCTGATAAACAAAAGCGGAAATACCGTAACGCTTCATACAGAACGGCCGTTCAGAATGCTGTCAACCGCATCTGACGGCCCGGGCTTTTCGTGGAGCCGCCGGCTTTCCGGCTCGGCGGCAGCTGGTTTGATCTGCCGTACGTTTGATTCGGTTACGATAGCCGTGACTGCGCAGTATACCGTTTGGGTGCTGATCAGCGGACGTTTATCGGAACAGGGATTTGTTCGGCTGTTAACGGCAGCGGCTGAAGCGAGAATGCAGGCTCTTTCCGGCAGACAGGCAAAAGGCGACATTGCCATTTGTGCCTTGCAGACAGGAGAGGCAATGGACGTCCCTCACGCGGAAAGAGCCGTCAGAAGAGGAACCGCGGTATGTGTAAAAGCGGCGGAAGAAGGAGGAATACAACAATGAAGCTTTATACGAAAACCGGCGATAAAGGACAGACAAGCCTGATCGGCGGCAGAACGGATAAAGACAGTCTGCGGGTTGAAAGCTACGGGACGATCGATGAGCTGAACAGCTTTATCGGGCTTGCGCTTGCGGAGCTAGATAATTGTGAGAATTGCGGTGATGTGAAAGCCGAACTCCGAAACATTCAGCATGAGCTGTTTGACTGCGGCGGCGACTTGGCGACGGTCACTGAACATAGAAGCTATACATTAAGAGAGACATCTATTTCCGCATTGGAAGACTGCATAGACCGTTACACGGCTGAAGCGCCCCCGCTTGAGAAATTTATTCTTCCGGGCGGGCATAAGGCGGCTGCTCAGCTTCATATCGCGCGGACCGTCACAAGACGGGCTGAGCGTCTCGTCGTGAAACTGGGCAAAACAGAAGAGATAAACGATACGGTGATGCGTTACTTGAACCGCCTGTCTGATTATTTTTTCGCGGCGGCAAGAGCAGTTAACGCAAGACAGGGCGTTCAGGATATAGAGTATGAAAGAAGCGCCGCGGTATTCCGTGATGATGAATAACGTTTTGTTCAGCCGGCAGCAGCAAGCCGGCTGTTTTTTTATAGAGATATCCATCAATTGAACCTTTATTGACAGAAGGAAAATGTATCTTATGCATTATTGACTGAAAAATTAAAAAATGAGATATTATAAGAAACATTGTAAAATAATGGGGGATTTGATAGATGGATACATATAATAAGAGCGAGAGCATCTGGAATAAAAATTTCACCCTTCTGTTTATCTCGAGGCTTGTTAAATTGTCAGGCGACGGTTTTGCCTTTAATTCCATTCTGTGGTTTTTGATTTTTGACGGGGAAGGCGCGATCGGCACGTCCCTGCTCATTGCGGTCACGTTCCTTCCGGAGGCGATGCTGGCGCCGATTACCGGGCCTTTTATGAAGCAGCATACGCTGAAATTCTGGATGTATTTCTCCGATCTCACGCGCGCGGCGGTCGTGTTGATCATTCCGGTCTGTTACTTTAACGGTTTTTCTCCTTTATGGTTTGTCATGCTTCTCATGATTTTGCATTCAGCCACGGGAGCCGCTTATAATCCTGCATCTATCTCATTAATCCCCAATATTGTCGGAGAAAACAGCCTGCAGAAAGCGAATGCGGTCATCCAGTCATCAGGCCAGATCGTCAGACTTGCCGCCATTACGCTGAGCGGGGTGTTCTTAACATTTATCAGTCCCGCTTATTCTTTGTTTATCGCTCTTATATTCTATCTTCTATCAGGTTTTCTCGTACTCTTTATGTCATACCAAGTCCAGCATGCCAAAGAGGATACCGTCGCCGTCAGACAGCGCGGGACGTATGTCGGAAGGCTCAAACGGGGTTTCGTTCTTGTCAGGAAACACCAGATTTTATACCCGCTCGCCATCTATTGTATCTTCATGAATTTTGCGGCCGCTCCGTGGGAGGCGCTCTCTGCCGTTTATGTCGCCGAAGATTTAAACATGCCGCCGGTCATCTACTCGCTTTTGAAAGCGACAGGCACGGGCGGAGCCTTTTTAATGGGTTTTATTTTGGCTAAGGTGAAGGTGAACAAATACGGTCTCCTGTTTGTGTCAGCGGGAATCATAGAAGGGGCGGCATTTTTCATCACCGGCCTCAACACTTTTCTGCCGCTCGTCTTCCTCGCCGCGTTTGCGTTCGGATCTGCCGTCAGCGCGATTAATGTGCCGGAATATACGATTATTCAGACGTCTGTGGACCATGATGATCAGCCGCAAGTCTATGCCGTCATCCATATGATCTCAAACATATCCATTCCGCTCGGCGCGGTTCTTTGCGGATACGCGGCTAACGCCTTCGGTCCCGGAAAAGTCATTGCCGCCGGCGGTCTCGTTGAAGTCCTGTCCGGTCTCGGAATATTGCTCTTTACGAAGCTGGCCAAAGCTGAACGCTCAGATCTCATCAGGGAAAAAGAAGCGAGCATCAGAATATAGATTTTTCGTGAAACGCCCTGCGCCGTCCGGTGCAGCGGCGTTTTTTTATGCGAAGGTCCGGGGGGTTATACGACTCCGGTCTGATATGAAAATCAATCTCTGACTCGTTTTGCCGGCCGCGCGATTTGTTTATAGTAAAGACAAGGAAAACGAAAGGAGGATCTGCATGAATATAAATGTAAAAACGGCAGGCGGCTTTCTGCTGATTGTGTTCGGACTTTCTGTCTTTTTCGGAGGAGGCCATTTCGCATTTATCATCCCGCTGGCGATCGGAGGCCTGATGCTTTACTGGGGAATCAAACGTTTTTCAAAAGGCCGGGCGGTATCGGGTATCATCGCGGGCTTCATCGGAGCTATGATTCTCGTCGGTGCTCTTCCATTTATCGTTGCCATCGGACTGGCCGGCGCCATGGTGTATTTCGGGTGGAAGATGATGAAGCAGGGCGGCTCAGACACCGCTTCCCGCCAGTATGAACCGGAAGCGGCATCACCGGGCTATCAATCCGGATTTGACACTGAATGGGAAGAATTTCTGAAGAAAAAATAAGGAGGAAGACAAAATGGTCTTAAAAAGAATAAGAAATATGTTCGTCGCATCTGTTAACGAAGGGCTTGATAAATTAGAAAATCCGAAAGTCATGCTGAATCAATATGTGCGTGATATGGAAAGTGACATCGCTAAGGCGAAACAAACGATTGTCAAACAGCACACGATCGTCCATCAGTTTAAGAAAAAACAGGAAGACGCCTCCGAAACGGCGGCAAAACGGAAAAACCAGGCTCAGCTTGCTTTTGACGCCGGGGAAGAGGAGCTTGCGAAAAAGGCGCTGACTGAAATGAAATACCTTGAGGGAAAAGCGGCCGAACATGAAAAAGCGTATGAGCAGGCGAAAACACAGCTGGCAGAGCTGAAAGAGCAGCTGGAAACTTTAGAAACGCGCCTCCGCGACGTAAAGGATAAAAAACAGGCGCTCATCGCCCGCGCCAACGCGGCAAAAGCGAAGGAACATATGAACGCTTCTTTCGACAAAATTGACAGTGAAAGCGCCTACAGAGAGTTTCTTCGAATGGAAAGCCGCATTGAAGAAATGGAAGTCCGCGTCAAATACGGCACTTCAGCTGAGGCGAACACAGAATACAGCCGCTCCCAATATTCAGACGAGGTGGAAGCTGAGATTGAAAAAATGCGCTCGCTTTCTCTGGAGAAAACAGAGCATCAAAAAGCGGCTCATGAATAATGTGCACAAGGGAAGATCGGCGCTTTTACGCCTCTTCCCTATACGCACGTATCAATTCTCCGGCTTTTCCTTTATAATAAAATGAATGAAAAAGGATGGAACGTAATGAAGCGTAAGATTGCCAAAGGACTGATGGCGGCGTCCGTTTTGATCTGCTGTCTGTTTTTGGTGAAAGAAGTGTTTGCCGGGCGTTTTTTTCCGCTGTACGAAACAGAAGCGGAATCGGCAAGCATACCGCCGCGTGCCGTCAACAGCCTGTCGGTTTCATCGGAACAGACGGATGTAAAAATCATCGCGGAAGCGCGGAATGATATCGCGGCAAACATGGCGGGACCGGCGGGGAAAATGTTTGTCCAAAGCAGGGGAAAAACCCTCAATCTCAAAGCGAAGGAGAAAGGGTTCCAATTTCTGAATCTCTTTCAGCGTCCTCTGCTGATTGTCCGCATTCCGTATGATTATCATCGGGACATTACCGTCCATACGTCAAGCGGCACCATTGCCGTTGACGGAAACAAGGGGCTGTCTCTTGCGCACCTCGGCGTCCGTTCTGTAAGCGGGAATATGTCGCTGAAGCACGTGAAGACGGATGTGTTTGAAGCGAAGGGGCTGTCGGGCAACCTCACAGCATCAGGCCTTGCGGCGAAAACGGGGGATATCCGCTTATCCTCCGGACATGTCGGGCTTCAACATGCGGCGGGCGCCCTTGACGTGCGGGTCGCTTCCGGCAGTGTCGACGCCTCGCTTGAGACGGCGGATGCTCCCGTATCCGTCAGGCTTGCGAGCGGCAGCGCAGCGATCAGCCTGCCGAAAGACGGAAGTTTTACGGTGAACGCCGAGACGGCAAGCGGAAGGATTCAGCCGTCTTATTCCTTTGAGAAAACGAGTAAGGACGGCGGGGCATTCACCGGTATGAAGGGCAGCGGCGCCAGGCCGATTGATATAAAAGTGACGAGCGGCAATATTGCACTGCAATAGTCAAGGAAAGGAGGGGCAGGCAGCTGATGGCAAAAAAACAGATTCTCGGACTTATCATCGCCTTATTAGGCGTCAGCATGTTTTTGCGTATTATCGGCATCGGCGACTTCTTGTTTTGGCCGCTCTTTTTTCTGATCACAGGCTATATTTTTAATAAATATTCCCGCGGCTGGCTCGGCTCCGTCCTGTATATCTTCGCCGCTTTTTTATTTTTGAGGAACCTGTTCAGCGCCACCTTTAACCTGTTCGGCTATGCCTTCGCCGCCTTTCTCATATACGCGGGCTACAGGCTCCTGAAAGGAAAGCGCGTGTATGAACATAAAGAGAAGAAAATCAATCTTGAAAAAGAAGAGCAGCCAAAGCCTTCCGCCCAGACGGAAAGCAGACAGCCGGACCTCCGCAGCTTTTTTATCGGCGAGCTCCGGATGATGAAGGACCCGTTTGAGCTGAATGATTTAAATGTTTCCGGATTCATCGGCGATGTGAAAATTGATTTGTCAAAAGCGATGATTCCCGAAGGAGAAAGCACGATGACCATCAGCGGTGTCATCGGCAATGTCGATGTGTACGTCCCGCCGGATATCGAAGTGTCCGTCAGTTCATCGGCTTTTATCGGCGATATGAACCTGCTCGGATCTAAGAAAAGCGGCATGAGCCCGAATCTTTATAAAGTATCGTCTGAGTACGGCGACTCGCCGCGGCGGATTAAAATTTCAATTTCTTTATTCATCGGCGATGTGGATGTGAAGTATTTATGAGGAAAAAATTACTCGCCAATATTCAGTGGCGCGCCATGCGGATGACTGCGGGGCTCAGTCTGCTCCTTTGTGCGGTGTTTATTACGCTGATGCTGCTGTATTACGGGCTTGACCCGATGCTGCTGTTTTCTTCCGGCTGGTTCGGTATTCCGTTTGTGGTCATCCTGCTTCTGGCGTCTCTTTCGGCCGGATTGATTTCCGGTTATGTATACGGCGGCCGTCTGAAAACAAGAATGGATACACTGATTGAAGCGGTTTTGAAATTTGAAAACGGCAATTTCGCTTATCGGGTGCCGCCGCTCGGCGATGATGAAATCGGCCTGGCGGCAGATCAGCTTAACGAAATGGCCAAGCGGGTCGAGCTCCAGGTCACATCGCTGCAAAAACTCTCCAACGAGCGGGCGGAATGGCAGGATCAAATGAAAAAATCGGTCATCACTGAAGAACGCCAGCGGCTGGCGCGCGATCTGCACGATGCCGTCAGCCAGCAGCTCTTTGCCATTTCTATGATGACATCCGCCGTCTTAGAGCAGGTGAAAGATGCGGATGACAAAATCGTCAAACGGATTCGCATGGTTGAACATATGGCGGGGGAAGCGCAAAACGAGATGAGAGCGCTGCTATTGCATCTGCGGCCCGTCACTTTAGAAGGAAAAGGCTTAAAAGAAGGGCTGATTGAGCTGTTAAAAGAGTTCAAAGCGAAGCAGCCGCTGGATATTGAGTGGGACATCAGCGATACGGGTGTGTCAAAAGGTGTTGAAGACCATCTGTTCCGCATCGTGCAGGAGGCGCTTTCCAACGTTTTCAGACATTCAAAGGCGACCAAGGTCACCGTCAGACTCGGCGCGAAACATCAAAAGCTGCAGCTTAAAGTCATTGATAACGGGGCGGGTTTTACGATGGATCAAGTGAAAGCATCCTCATACGGGCTGCATTCCATCAAGGAAAGAGCGAGTGAAATCGGCGGCATAGCGGAAATTATCTCCGTGAAGGGAAAAGGCACGCAGATCGACGTGAAAGTCCCGATTTATCAGAAAACAAAAGGAGAGAACGACAGTGATTCGAGTGTTACTGATTGATGATCATGAGATGGTCAGGATGGGTCTGGCCGCATTTTTAGAAGCACAGCCGGACATTGAAGTCGCCGGTGAAGCATCAGACGGGCAGCAGGGCGTCGATCTGGCCGCAGAGCTTTTGCCGGATGTGATTTTAATGGACCTTGTCATGGACGGCATGGACGGCATCGAAGCGACAAAACAGATCTGCGCGAAACTCAATGGCCCGAAAATCATCGTGCTGACGAGCTTTATTGATGACGACAAAGTGTATCCGGTGATCGAAGCGGGAGCGCTCAGCTATTTGCTGAAAACGTCCAAGGCGGCAGAAATAGCAGAAGCCATCAGAGCGGCTGCCAAGGGTGAACCGAAGCTTGAGTCGAAAGTGGCGGGAAAAGTGCTGTCAAGGCTGCGCCATTCAGAGAATCAGCTTCCGCATGAAACGCTGACGAAAAGAGAACTGGAAATCCTCTGTCTCGTCGCGGAAGGCAAGACGAATAAAGAGATTGGTGAAGAGTTGTTCATTACGATTAAAACGGTGAAAACCCACATTACGAATATATTGTCAAAGCTTGATGTCAGTGACCGCACGCAGGCAGCCGTATATGCCCACCGCAATCATCTCGTGACATAAAAAAAGGAGAGCGGCGCCGGCACACTCTCCCGAGGGACGGGGTCATTGGGACATTCCCTTTGTTCCGAAATCCCTGATGGCGACTTTGACTTTGTATTCAATATCCGATTCACTGAAGTGATGATCCCAGTCAGAGGATATCTTTTTCCATTTATCAGGATAATGAATCCGGACTTGATCGCCTAACCCGGTAATATCCACTTTCAACTCATGCTGCATGTAATCAATGAATGCCATAACATCTGAATGAATGCTGCGTTTTACCGCGTTTTTGATTTCATTTATATAGGACTCCTTGAAAGAATCTTCTTTCGGATTCCAATCCTCAGACAGACGGCCTTCAACAAACCGGGTGACGATAAACTTGAATTTTCCGTTTTTATATTGTGTTTTTACATTATATTTGCTGGAAAATACCTCGAAAGATAAATAATAATTGTCATGCTTTGCAAACGTGACGCCTCCCTTTACCGTGCCTGTGAACAGGTTCATATTCTGGACTTGTAAAGGCGTTAAATTTGCATACCAGAATTTATTTTTAATAATGGTAGCGCCCCAGATTTCCAGTCTGCTGCCCACTTTGCGCACTTGAGGAAGGGCAAAGGTTTCGCCCTTGGCGATTTTCTCTGATATTTCCCCCAATGTCACGGGCTCCATCATCCGGATGGTGACCGAATTATTCTCCGTTAAGTCATAGATCGTATTTGACGCAGGTTCTCCCTGGTCACTGATATTGAAAATATCTTTCGTTTTATCCGGCACCGTCATCACATTGCAGCTTCTTCTCGTACCGTTGTCTCTGATAAATTGGTTCATCAATGCGTCAAGCGGAATGTCATCCTTTAACAGCGCTTCGGAAAACAGCATGATACGCAAGTGCTGGGAGAAGGCCGGGTGATTTTTTAACGATGCCGTTCTTAATGCTTGATGGACGGTTTCCCCCGGAGTGGAAGTCACCTTTGTCGTGTCGCCTGACGACGACTGCTGGGCACTTGCTTTTTGCGGAACCAGAATCTGCTGTGTCACTTCCACATTTTCTTCCGCGGGTTTATCGAGCCCGACTCCGATAACGAGGCTCAAATCTTCTAAATTGCGGCTGTCCCAGCACCCGGCCAAAAGCAATGTGCAAAATATGATTACGATGTATTTCTTCATTGCGCTTTTTTCACCTTCCTTTTCACAGCGACGACTGCAAACATCAGTAAAGGCAGCAAAAAGAAAACCAAGAAGATATAGCCGAGAATATCACTGAACAGCATCAGCTTGTTTCCGTCTTTTGGCAACAATGATCCGAAGAATGTCGCGATGCCTACGAAGATGATGCCTTTTTTCTGTTTCAGCCCGAAAATCTTATGAAGAGCTGATGTCGCGAAATATCCGTATGATACATAGGTGGCGAAAAACTGGATGATCCAGACAACAAGCAAAAAGGACTCGAACCTTTCAATAAAAAGCCCTTTGATTTCAAATGATTGAAAGAGCGCGATCGTTGGCCAGATCATTGTTTTGACATCCTGGGTGGTTAAGGCGCCGACGACGAGAACGTAGGTAATGATGTATAAAATAATCGGGATGCCAAAGCCTATGGCCGACATGCGGAATGTGTGTTTTTTATTTTTGAGGTACTCGGGGAGAAACAGCATAATCTCAATTCCCAAGAAGGAAACAGAAACGACGGTCAAGGAAGCCATAACGGGAGAAAATCCCTGCCCGAGCACCGGCCGCAGGTTGTCCAGATCAAATATTTTAAAGCTGAAAGAAAACACCACCAGCAAAATAATGATCGTAATCGTTAAATAGAAAGGAAAGAGCCTGCCGATATCGCTCATGCCGCCGATAATTAAATAAACGGAACAGGCGATAAAGATAAACAGTGTGACCGGCACGGGCGTTCTTTCCAATAAAAAGAACTTGACCATTTCCGCCATCGCCCGGGCTTCGAAGCTGGCGACTCCTATAAAATAGAGACAGATCATCAGATTGACAATATTTCCCGCCCATTTGCCGAGTCCTTCATTCATATAATCAAATAATGATCCGTACTGATGCTTTTTCATAATGAGCGTATTGAGATAAATCAAAAAGATAAAGATGACGCCTTCCAGACATAACGCGATCCAGCCGTCCGGCGAATTTGCCCTGGATGACAGCGCCCGCGGCATGGTGAGGAGCCCCGCGCCGAGCATCGTGTTTGCAATCAATGCTGTCCCTTGATAGCTTGTAAGCTTATTGTGAGTTGTTTTCTGGCTCATTTACGTTTTTCGCCTCTTTTGGTTGATTTTTAATAGGGAGACGGAGAATAGAGTCGTTTGCGTTTTTTAAGCTGAAAAATCCATTCGGCGAGAAATACGGAGAACCGAAGCTTCGCTGTCTCGATAAATGAGTGTAGATCGCCAGCATAAATAAAATCATGCCGTACAGCCCGAAAGCTGCCGCGGTAAACATCGAAATAAAACGGAGCACACGGAACGACAGACCCATCCCGTACTGCGGCACCGTAAATGAAGCGAGCGCGACAATGCTGACCACGATGACCATGATGGAGCTGACAATATTCGCTTCAACGGCCGCCTGGCCGATGACGACTCCGCCCACCAATCCGATCGTCTGGCCGAGCGGGCTGGGAAGCCTCAAGCCCGCTTCCCTCAGCAGCTCGATCGTAATTTCCATTACCATCGCTTCAATGATAGGCGGGAAGGGGACGTTTTCTCTGTTCGCCGCGATGGTGACTGCAAGCGACGTCGGCAGCAACCCTTGGTGAAACGAAACGAGGGCGATATAAATGGACGAAAAAAACAGCGTGATAAAAATAGACGTAAACCTGAGCGCCCGGATGAGCGAGGCGGAAATCCACCGTTCATAATAATCATCGGGAGACTGCATTAAAATTCCTAAAGAAGCCGGAACCACCAGCGCAAACGGCGAGTTGTCGACAAGGATGGCGACGCGGCCGTTGAACAAGGCGGAAGACACTTTATCAGGCCGTTCCGTATTTTGTATTTGCGGAAAGGGCGAATACTTATTATCCTCAATAAGCTCCTCAAGCGTTCCGGAATCCTGGATGTCATCCATCTTCACTTTGCTGAGGCGCTTTACAACATCGCTGACGACAGACGGGTCCGCCTTATCATCTATGTACATGACCGTGGCGTATTTTAACTTGTTTTCTCCGATCGGAACCTTTTTCGTTTTCAGCTTCGGATGGTTCGTGCGCTGCCTGATCATGGCGATGTTTGTATCAGAATCTTCTATGAAGGCGATTTTCGGACCTCTTACGACCTTTTCGGATGTGGGTTCATTTACGCTTCTTTTTTCTCTTTTTCCCGTGGACAAAATGTATACGCTGTCAAGTCCGTTAATAAACACGGCGCATTTTCCCCGCAGAATGGAGATGACGGCTTCCTTCGACGTAAAGACGGGACGGGCGTTGATCTTATCAAGACGTTTCGCCACCGTATCCAGCGTCAGAGTGTCTTCCTCCTGAAGCAGCGTTTCAATCGCCTCTTTTATTTTGTCTTCGTCGTTCATTTCACTCAGATACATATAATAAAAAACAAGCCCGTTCGGAAGCATCTTTTTATTTTGAACCAGGTCATCATTCTGCTCTACGTGGGGAAGCACCAGTGCCAGGTTAACGTGTATGTATTCCTTGAATTCCGATTGCGCCATCGACAGTCACCCGCCTTCCAATCCTTAATTGAGGTTATCTTTTCCTGTTAAAAAAATGATATACTATGATAAAGTATTTAATGGTACAAGTTTTTTTATGAAAGCGGAGGAGAGATGTGGCACAAGTCAGACTGGCAGGAAATGCCGAAGAAATTGAACAGCTCATCAAATCATTTGAAGCGCATTACGAAGTGGCTTACACGTCGAAAGAATACCGTAAAACAAATCCGAAGTATAAATACTCTAAGGATTCGCGCGTCTATCTTGAGCTGAAATTAAAAACGGCCAAGGCCGAAAAATAAAAAGGGTTTCATCTGTTACTGGCGAATAATACTCAGGGTGAAGCAACTGTTATGGAGGGATACATAAATGGACTACAGAATTGAAAAAGACACCATGGGAGAAGTTAAAGTTCCGGCAGATAAATTTTGGGGCGCTCAGACACAGCGCAGCAAGGAGAACTTCAAAATCGGTTCAGAAAAAATGCCTCAGCGTGTTGTGAAGGCGTTTGCAATATTGAAAAGAAGCACAGCGATCGCCAACGAACGCCTCGGCAACTTAGAGTCTGAAAAAGCACAAGCGATTGCCGCTGTATGTGACGATGTTTTAAACGGCAAATACGACGATAACTTTCCGCTCGTTGTCTGGCAGACGGGAAGCGGCACGCAAAGCAACATGAACATGAATGAAGTGGTGGCCAACCGCGCAACTGCTTTATTGAAAGAAAAAAATTCCGAGCTGAAGATTCATCCGAATGACGACGTCAACCGCAGCCAAAGCTCAAACGATACATTCCCGACGGCGATGCACGTTGCGGCGGTTCTTGCCGTATATGAGCAGCTCGTTCCGGCGCTTGATCAGCTGCGCGCGACGCTTGATGAAAAAGCGAAAGCTTATCAGGATATTGTGAAAATCGGACGCACGCATTTGCAGGACGCCACTCCGCTGACGCTCGGACAGGAAATCAGCGGCTGGGTATACATGCTTGACCGTTCGAAAGAAATGATTCTTGAGTCAACGGAAAAAATCCGCGCGCTTGCCATCGGAGGCACGGCAGTCGGCACGGGAATCAACGCCCATCCGCAGTTCGGTGAATACGTCGCGGAAGAAATCACAAAAGTAACGGGGCAGACATTCAAAAGTTCGCCTAACAAATTCCACGCGCTCACAAGCCATGATGAAATCACTCACGTTCACGGCGCGTTAAAAGCATTGGCTGCCGACCTGATGAAGATTGCCAACGATGTCAGATGGCTGGCCAGCGGCCCGCGCTGCGGAATCGGCGAAATCGTCATTCCTGAAAATGAGCCGGGAAGCTCTATCATGCCGGGCAAAGTCAACCCGACGCAAAGTGAGGCGCTGACAATGATCGCCGCGCAAGTGATGGGAAATGACGCGACAATCGGATTTGCGGCCAGCCAAGGAAACTTCGAGCTGAATGTCTTCAAACCGGTTATTATTTATAACTTCCTGCAGACCGTGCAGCTGCTCAGTGACGGAATGAATTCCTTCCATGACAAATGCGCTGTCGGTATTGAGCCGAACCAAGAGACGATTCAGGAAAATCTCTCTAACTCATTAATGCTTGTTACGGCGCTTAACCCGCACATCGGTTATGAAAACGCCGCGAAAATCGCCAAGCTTGCTCACAAAGAAGGCCTGACGCTGAAAGAAGCGGCATTACAGCTGAACCTTCTGACAGAAGAACAATTTAATGAAATGGTGCGTCCGGAAGATATGGTGCACCCGAAAGCATAAAAAGAAAGAACGGCTGCAGTCATTGCGGCCGTTCTTCTAAATAAACTGCTGTTTCAGTAAAAATCTGAGCTGTTCTGCATCTTCAGCCAGCAGGTCGGATTCCTTCAAATTCAAAATCATTCCTTTGATGATTGCCGGTTTCGGCGACTTTTTCTTCATTTCCGCTTCCAGAATATCCAAGCTCTCGGTGAATTCAGATGCTTCCGCCTTGTCCATCGTGCCGATGCGCGTGCGGAGGGTCTGCAAGATCGATTGGCTTAAAGGATCGGGCTGCCCGTTATGAAGGGGCCCAAACAGTGAGCTTGCCTCATCAAGAGAAATAAATGCTTCATCATGTCTGCCCGCCATTCCGTTTACGATGTCATCAATTCTGTGAATCACGGTATTTGCCAAAAGCGAAGGCTGTACGGACCGGCCGGTCAGAATGAGATATTCAAGATACATCTGACTGATTCCTTCTATTAAAAAACAAAGCTCGGCTGTGTATGGTTCAGCTTTTTCTCCGTAAATAGCAAGAAGACTGTCGATATGAAACTGCAGGATCGACCGGCGGATTCTCTTTCCGCACTGCGCCGCTTCTTCGGTATAAGGAAGTGAACCGTCTTTCATCTGCATGGTAATAAAATCCTGATGGGCGAGAATCGATTCGTAAAACACCGCAAGCTGTTTTTGGTAAGCGGCCCTCGGACTGTCACCCTCCGTTTGGATCGTCGTGATTCGGGTAAACGTTTTATCATAGTAGTAATTCAGCATGGATAGGAGCAGTGCTTCTTTGGAAGGAAAGTAAAGATAAAAAGCGCCTTTTGAGATTTTGCATTCATCGGCGATTTCCTGAACCGATGTAGATTTGTACCCTTTTCGGGCAAACAGTTTGATTGCTGCTTCAATGATCAGCTTTTCTTTTTCCTTCAATGGTTCCACCCTTTCGGAGCCAGGAGGCTGGCTTGTGCTTCTCATGTATGACTATATGGTCATATTGATATTCCGTAAATTTAACCTGATTGTAACTTGTTTTTTTGTTTTGTTTTATTTATATTATAAAGTGAGCTGACCGAATGGTCAAAGTTCTGGCGAAAGGGTGAATCTGAAAATGAAAGAATTAGATGAAATGATCAGCCGCTTGCGAAACAGAGGAATTAAAGTCGAAAAGGTGAAATATCCGAAAAAGACAATTTGTGAAAAGAAATGGGTTCATCAATGCCAAAAACCGCTGAAAGCAAACTACAGAGATTTTAACGGCTATTCCTTCACATAAAAAAAGACTGCAATGAAACACTACAGTCTACTTTGGTATGATAATTCGGTAGATTACACCCGATTGGTCATTTTCAATTGAAATTGATGCTTTATGCAGGGTTAAAATCCGTTTTACGATGCTGAGTCCTATGCCGAACTCGCCTTTCTTCCCTTTATTAAAAGGCTCGTACAAGCTGGATAGCATCTCATCCTCAATCGGAGGCCCGTCATTTTCAACCGTCATGACAATCTGCTGCTGATTTTGGCTGATCCGAATGTGAATCGCCGTTTCTGCATAGCGGATTTGATTTTCAAGAATGTTTTCAAGAAGTTTGCTCCATTGTTCCGGATCACCGGGCATCTTTAATGCATCTTCTGTATCAACGCTCCACAATAATTCCTTCCGGGCCCATTTGAGCCGTTCAATGACTTCTTCCGTGACCTTCACAATGTCAAATGTCTCATGGTGCACCCGCTGCTTCATTAAATAATCAAGCTTCGTTAAATATAATAAATCCTTAATTTTCTTCTCAAGTTTTTCTGCTTCGCCTTCAATGACATCAATTGTGGTTTCCAGATCCCCCTTAGGAAAAATCCCGTCCTTTATTGATTGAGTATAGCCCCTTATCACCATGACAGGCGTTTTTAAATCATGAGAGATATTTTGCAGGAGCGTTCTTTCCGTTTCATCCTTTTGTACCAGCTTGCTCCGCATGTCTTCAATGGTATGGCCTAATTTTCCGATTTCGTCTTTTCTGTCGACGATGACCGGATCATCCCAATCCTGTTTTGAAATCCGTTTGACATGCTTCTCTAAGGAAACGAGCGGGCGCGAGAGATATTTGGCAAGCCAAATCGCCGGAATCCAGCTTAACAAAATCACGCCGGCAATGATAAAGAGCAGCTGCTTGAACAGGGTGAATGCCAGATCATCACGATAGGAATCAAGGGCGTAAGACAGCATCATCGCATCCTGGCCGTTAATGGTGAGGCCTTTTTTAATGACGAAAAATACTTTTTCACCGCTGATGTCCGCGCTGTATCGTTTCGTGACGCTGTGCTGGCGGCCCGCGAGCTTGTACACCTTATGGATAAAGGAAGAAGAAAAGTAGTTCAAGTCTTTGTCACTGGCCGATTCCTCCCGTTCCGGCAGAAGAACGTGCTGAACGGATCGGAAAGTCGTCGGCGCGGTCGCATCCTCGCTGTAATATCCCCGCTCGATCGATCCGGGCAGCCGGTACTCCGTCAGTACATGCTGTTCATTTTCAATGGTCGTATACGTTTCATCCGTGAAAAAATTACGCAGCGTATTTGAGAACAGCACGAGCAGCAGAATCGAAATGGCTAAGAGGATGCCTGAGATGACCACCCATATTTGAAAAGCAAGCGGCTTATTTTTCATGACGTCATCATCCTGTAGCCGAATCCGTAAATGGTTTCAACCTTTAACTCCGGCATTTTTTTCCGCAGCCTCCGCACAAGATCATCGACCACCCGGTCAGTGCCGAAATAATCATGGCCCCATATTTTCAGCAGAATATCTTCCCTGGAAAAGGGGTGTCCTTTATGGTGAAGAAATAAAAGCAGCAGATCAAATTCCTTAGACGTCAAATTGACCAGGCTGCCGGTTTCATCATAAACCTCTCGGGCATCTTCGATCACATTGTAGGAAGAAACGGTGATGCCGGTTTTCTTTGCGGCGGGCTGTTCTTTATACACGAGCTCCAGCAGCTTCTGAACCCGTATAATGAGCTCTCTCGGCAAAAAAGGCTTGGCGATATAATCATTGCTTCCAAGCTCTAACCCGAGGACTCTGTCAATATCGGCATCCCGCGCGGAAATGAAAATGACGGGCACATCGGGATCTTTTTCTTTTATTTCTTTTATCAATGTATAGCCGTCCGTATCCGGAAGCATGATGTCGAGAATCCACAAGTGGGGAGACGGCAACATCTGCTTTCTGGCATCTTCGCCTTTTGTGAAAGATGTAATGTTCCAGCCTTCATTCTCTAAATATTTTGTGAGCAGTTCATTCAGGTTATCCTCATCTTCAACTAGATAAATGGTGTATGACAAGGCATTTCACATCCTTTCAACGTCATTATACTAGTTTTAACACACTCAAGCCGCATTTTCATAATTTCACATATTCTTTTCATTTTTATCCCACAATGTTTGTTTATGATGTGTATAAGGGAAGAAAGGAAGAAAAAAAGCGGGGAAGATAACATGTTCAAACACATTTTGTTTTGGAGCTTTGCTTTTCTCCTTATTATTGGGACAATAGAACTTGTACATGCGATGAATATGTAATCGATAGAATGAAAACATGCTGAAGGAGTGTGCGTGAATATGAATGATCATCGAGATGACGGCAGAAGCCGCGATCAGTCAGATCTTTCACATACGGAACAAAACAGAAATGAACAGCAGCAGATCAGCCATCAGGAGCCCGAGCTGCTTGAAGGGACCGTCTCGAAAGAACCGGAAAACGAGACGGCTGCCGGTACGGAATTTGAAAAAACGGCTGCCGTGAAAAAAGAAAAAAAACGGAGAGCCGCTTGGCTGAGCCCGATTTTAGGCGGCATTATCGGCGGAGGCCTCGTGCTTGGCATTGTGCCGAACCTGCCGGGTGAGCAGCATAAGACAGAAGCCGTTTCTGATACGAAACAAGTTCAGTCTTCGAATTTTACGTCAACGCCTTTGAAAAATACCTCAAGCGTAGCGGATATGGTGGAAGAATTGGAGCCCGCGATTGTCGGAGTGTCCAACTACCAAGCTTCGCAAAGCAGCCAGTTCGGACTTGACGGCGGTTCAAGCTCTGAAACGGAAAGCGGCACGGGGTCAGGCGTCATCTTCAAAAAAGACGGCGAAAAAGCGTACATCATTACAAACAATCATGTCGTAGAAGGGGCGAACAAACTGTCGGTCACTCTTTACAATGGGAAAACCGAAACGGCAAAGCTTGTCGGAAAGGATGCCATCAGTGACTTGGCTGTATTGGAAATCAGCTCGTCCAATGTCAAAAAAGCGGCCAGCTTCGGGGATTCCTCCAAGCTCCGCATTGCCGATAAAGTGATTGCCATCGGCAACCCGCTCGGCCAGCAGTTTTCCGGCACCGTCACACAAGGTGTCATCAGCGGGCTGAACAGAACGGTGGACGCCGATACATCCCAAGGCACGGTGGAAATGAACGTGATTCAGACGGATGCGGCGATTAACCCCGGAAACAGCGGCGGCCCGTTAATCAACTCAAGCGGCCAGGTCATCGGGATCAACAGCATGAAAGTCAGTGAAAACGGCGTGGAGTCACTCGGCTTTGCCATTCCGAGCAATGATGTAGAACCGATAGTCGACCAGCTGCTTGCAAAAGGAAAAGTCGAGCGCCCGTTTTTAGGTGTGCAGATGATTGACATGGCGCAAGTGCCGGAAACCTATCAGGAAAACACGCTCGGACTGTTCGGCGACCAGCTGTCTAAGGGTGTTTACGTAAAAGAAGTGCAATCCGGCTCACCGGCTGCGAAAGCGGGCATCAAATCAAATGACGTCATTGTACAACTGAACGGCAAAGATGTCGACAGCAGCGCCGATATCAGACAGATCTTATATAACCAGCTGAAAATCGGCGATAAAACGACTGTTCAAGTGCTCAGAAGCGGAAGCAAAAAGACGCTGAACGTCACATTAACGAAACAAACTGAAAGCGCAAGCTGAACGCAAAAAAAAAAAGCTGAACCTTCAACTGAGGTTCAGCTTTTTTCGTCATTCTCCCAAGTAGGCTGACAGCATCCACACATGCTTGTCCGCTTCTTCAACTAATCCGACAAACAGGTCGGCAGTTGACGGGTCATTTTGTTCCTCTGCGATGCCGATGACAAATTTTGATTCGCGGCTGATTTGTTTATAGTCTTGAACCAGTGATTTCACCATTTCAGAAGCCGTTTTTTCCTGACCTTCATCCGTAATGGAAGCTTGTTCAAGGTAAGTGTGCAAAGTCGCCGCAGGCTGTCCGCCGATGGCCAGAAGACGCTCTGCGATGGCGTCCGCCGTTTCCGCCGCTTCGTTATACAGTTCTTCAAATTTTTCATGAAGCGTAAAGAAGTGAGGCCCTTTTACATACCAATGGAAGCGGTGCAGTTTAGAGTAAAGGATAAACCAGTTTGATAATTGTGTGTTCATTGATTTCTCAACAAGAGTTTCAGTTTTTTTCGCGTTTTGTGTATTCATATTCATCGTCCTCCCTGTGATCTGTTAATTTAATTATATCACATATCAAATAAAAATCAATACTAAATTATAATTATTATAATTTAGTTTAAGTGAACAGCTTTTTCTTTATAATCGATTCCCAAGCGGACCACGGAAAGAGTGAGCGGAAAGCCAATGTCAGCTTAACGCCCCTGCCGATCGGATACCGCAGTTTCTTCAGCCGTTTCCTTTGTGCCAATTGATAAATCAGCTCCGCTACGTCATCAGGATCGCCGCTTTTGGATGCGTTGGCTTTGAAGTAAGCTTCAAGGGGCTGATAAAAGCGATAATAAGGCGAGTCTTTGCCGGGCGCCGTAATATGGCTGGAGAGAGACGTCTCCCAAATAGACGTTTTATAGGAGCCCGGTTCTATTAAAGCGGCATCAATTCCTAAAGGCAGAAGCTCGAGGCGCAGACACTCTGTAAACCCTTCAACCGCGAACTTGGAAGAGACATACGGAGATAGAGCCGGGAAACCGGTCAGTCCGCTGATACTGCTGATATTGAAGATTTTCGCCCCGCCATGTTTCCGCATATAAGGCAGCACGGTTTTTGTGACGTGAATCAGACCGAATACATTTGTTTCATACTGCTGTCTGTAATGTTCCATCAGCACATCTTCAATAAACCCCCCGTACGCAGTGCCGGCGTTATTGACAAGCAGGTCAATCAGTCCGAAACTGCTGATGGTGTTCCCGAAGTCAGACACCGACTGCTCATTTGTCACATCTAAAGAAACGACCGTAACATGTTCGGATGCACCCGCTTGAGCGGCGGCCTCTTTCAGTATTACAGCTTTCTCCGGCTGTCTGGCTGTTGCGATGACGTGATAAGACCGGGCGAGCTTCAGCGCTGTCAGCATCCCGAATCCGCTCGTCGCACCGGTTACAATGGCAACTTTTCTGTTCATCTTATAATCCTCCCCGTTTGTTCTTATCTCATAGTGTATAACATCTCGCGGAAAGAAGGAGAAATCGTTCGGAAATATGTCAGAATTGTTTTATAATGGAGTCAGCTTCGGATAGAAAGGGGTAAAGAAAAGATGGCATTAGAGGGATTGAAGGAAACATGGGATTTAAACTCCATTTTTGAGGGCGGGAGCCGGTCGGAAGAGTTTCAGCAATACATACAAGAGCTCAAAAAGCATCTAAGCGCTTTTCAACATGCGGTTGAAGCATTTACAGTTCCGACGCACGCGGATGAAAGCCGGGAGCTGATCAATCTGATTGATAGGTTTGAACGGTCAGCGATCATGATCAGGCAGGCGGGAGCGTTCGTCGGCTGTCTTCAGGCTCAGAACACTCATGATCAGAAAGCGAATGAATGGAGAGCGCGGATCAATCAGCTGAGCAGTGATTTTAAATCCGCTCTGGTCACCCTTGACGATACACTTGCCCGGATTGACGAGCGGGTCTGGGAGGAGCTCCTGCAAAAACCGGAACTTCAGGATCTCACATATGTTTTAAATGAGAGAAGAGACCGGGTCAGAGAGAAGCTCAGCGCTTCAGAAGAAAGGCTGATTGAAGGCCTGGCCGTTGACGGCTATCACGCATGGGGCGACCTGTATAATGCGGCTGTCGGCAGAATGAAGATTCCGTTTGAGGATAAAGAGCTGTCGGTCGGCCAAGCGGAAAATATGATGGCGCACCCGGATCGCCGCATCAGACGTCAAGTGTTCAAAGAGCTTAATGAAGCCTGGAAAGGAGAAGAGGAGCTTTTCAGCAGCACGCTGAACCATCTGGCCGGCTTCCGCACGGAAATCTATAAAGCGCGGGGCTGGAAAAGCGCTTTGGAAGAGCCGCTTGCGATCAATCGGATGAAAAAAGAAACGCTGGATGTCATGTGGCAGGTCATTACCGATCATAAAAAGCCTTTTGCCGAATACCTGAATCGAAAGGCGTCTCTTTTAGGGCTTGAGCGGCTGAACTGGTATGATGTGGGCGCGCCGATCGGCGAGGCTTCGAAAGAATACACATATGATGAAGCGGCTAATCTGATCGTCAGCCAATTTTCGACGTTTGGCAAAAAGCTGTCCGCATTCACGGAAAAAGCGTTCCGCGATCGGTGGATAGAAGCGGAAGACCGCAGCGGCAAACGGGTCGGCGGTTTCTGCACCAGCTTTCCCGACAGCGGAGAATCCCGGATTTTTATGACGTTTTCCGGAAGCGCTTCGAACGTATCGACGCTGGCGCATGAGCTCGGTCACGCGTTTCATCAGGAGGCCATGCTCCAAGTGCGGCAGCTGAACAGAGCCTACGCCATGAATGTGGCTGAAACAGCCTCGACCTTTGCGGAAATGATCGTCGCCGACGCCGCTTTGAAACAAGCGGAGACAAAGGATGAAAAGCTGTTCTTGCTTGAAGATAAAATTCAAAGAAGCGTAGCCATGTTTATGAATATACATGCGAGATTTTTATTTGAAACGCGTTTTTATGAAGAGCGGAAGCAGGGCGTCGTTCCGGCTGAGAAACTGAATGAACTGATGGAAGCGGCGCAGAAAGAAGCATTTTGCGATTCATTAGGGGAATACCACCCTCATTTCTGGGCATCAAAACTGCATTTTCATCTTACGGGAGTGCCGTTCTACAATTTTCCGTACACGTTCGGTTATTTATTTTCGCTTGGAATATATGCAAGAGCTCTTCGGGAAAAAGCGGATTTTGAAGAAAAATATATCGCGCTTTTGTGTGACACGGCTTCGATGACCGTTGAGGATTTGGCGATGAAGCACCTTGGAGCGGATCTCACGGAACGGTCGTTTTGGGAAGACGCGGTCCGCCTTGCCGTACAGGATGTGCAGGAATTTTTAGAGCTGACTGAATGATAATCTGGAGATGAACCGGCCGGAGCTGTTACCGCTCCGGTTCTTTTTTGTTCCGTGAATGACAGCCGCCTCCCTTGGAAATACCTAAAAACGATCGGAATGGAATGGGAGTGAATCGCATGAAATGGATCAGAACGGCGGGCGTTTTATGTCTTACGCTGATGCTGATTGCCGGCTGCCGATTGAATGAAGAAAAACGGGAAGCGGAACAAGACAGCACACCTGTGTCATCCGAGAAGCCGGTTCCTTACAGCAGCTTTTCCCTGCGCGTCAGCTACGGAGCCGGAGAGCATAACCGCTATGAAGGTTTGTATGAAAGAAAAAGCGGTCATGAAAAGGCGGACATCCGGGACAAGCTCTCAGGGGTTCACAGAGAGGGCGAGGAAGCGCTTGACGAAATGAAGATGATCCTCGGAGAACTTGCCGTAAACGGCCGGATGCAGGAAAGCGAGGTCGTCCGGCAGGTGCTTTCGGCTTTTAATTTGGACAGCCGCTATGACCATTTTTATCTGAAACTGAAAAAGAACGATGGAGAAATGACGGAAATAAAAAAATAACCGCCACCCGCTGCTTTTTTACCCAAAACTAATTGATAATGATATTCAGAGTCATTAATTTCTGTTACAATATAATCATGATCTCACGTTGAATGTTTAGGCAATTTGTTTATATACATAGTGTTGGGAAACTCAAAAAAGGAGCGGTTAGCGGTATGAGTGCAATTTCTACAGAGACGCTGAGCTTAGGGTACGGAGAGACTGTTATCATTGACGAATTGGATGTCGCGATTCCAAAAGGCGAAATCACTGTATTGATCGGAAGCAACGGCTGCGGAAAATCGACGCTTTTACGTTCATTGGCCCGGCTGATGAAACCGAGAGGCGGTTCTGTGCTTTTAGAAGGAAAAGCCATCGCTAAGCTTCCGACGAAGGAAGTGGCAAGAGAGCTCGCTATTTTGCCGCAGAGTCCGTCAGCTCCCGAAGGCCTGACGGTGCATCAGCTTGTGAAGCAGGGAAGATACCCTTATCAAAGCTGGCTGAAGCAATGGTCCAAAGAGGACGAAGACGCAGTCACAAAAGCGCTAAAAGCGACGAAGCTTGAGGAAATGGCCGACCGTCCTGTGGATTCCTTGTCAGGCGGACAGCGCCAGCGTGCATGGATTGCGATGACACTCGCTCAGGATACGGATATCATTCTGCTTGACGAGCCGACAACTTATCTCGACATGACGCATCAAATTGAAATTCTTGATTTGCTGTTTGAATTAAATGAAAAAGAAAAACGCACAATCGTCATGGTGCTGCACGACCTCAATCTGGCATGCCGTTATGCCCATTATCTGGTCGCCATTAAGGATAAACAGATTTACGCAGAGGGCCGTCCCGAAGAAGTCATCACTTGCGAGCTTGTACAGCAGGTCTTTGCAATGAACTGTCAGGTAACGCAAGATCCGCTGTTCGGCACGCCGCTTTGCATTCCGCACGGACGCGGCAGATGTATCGTGCAGGAAGCGGCCCTCACCGCCCGATTGTCATAATCATGAAAAAGGGAAGGAAACGGTATGGAAGAGAAACTGCAGCAGCAGCTGGACGGCCTGCTTGAGAAATACACTGAACTATTGCTTGGCGAAACAAACCCGGATGTAAAGGAAGAAGTCAGGCAGTGGATTTTGTATACACATATCGCAAAAAGCATGCCGCCGCTCGTCAAACATTGGAATCAATCCTACCCGGACGCCAAAGAGGGCATCAAAGCTGCGATACAGCACATTAAACAGCTCAATGAAGCTCACAGAAAAAAACAATAAAAAGCTTTCGGCATCAAAGAGAGGTGCCGGAAGCTTTTTTGCTGAAACGGAATCAATAAAGGCGCCGTTCAATCCATAGCGAAGAACTTTAATGTAACTAACACACCCGTTTGTTTACTTGCTGAACCAAGAAAAAAGGACCGCCGCAGCAATCCCTTACTCTTTCCTATATGTCACATTTCCTTTCGGATACGTAATAACTCTTTAAATGCTTTTATATTTGTATCAAAATTGGGCACTGTTTGAGATTCCTCGGCACATTTGACTTGTGCTACAACTAAATCATTAAAAGGTGTTGAAATTCCAGTACCTTCTGCCATTTTGGGAATAACTCCATTAATATAATCAATTTCAGTTTTTCGTTTTTTCTCAAGATCCTGAAGCATACTTGCTCTTAAAAGCCTGGATGGTTCCATGGCTGCCCTAAATGTTTGAATACGTTCAGGAATCTCATTTTCACTTCTTAATTCCAAAGATTCTAAATCAAGGCCGCCCATTTTCGCAAATGTGACACCATTGGCGTGTCCAACCTTAATCGTCTCATCTGCGATATGAACTGCGCTGACAATGCCGATTTCATGGTCAAGAATATCACCGTATTCTCCGTTTAATGCTGCCGATAAACCACTGAATGCATTATTGATAAGTAATTTTGACCACTTCGTTCCAACTAAATTATCGGAAATATGTGTTCCGCCGATAAGGTCTAAAACCGATTTAATACGCTGGATTCTTTCTGTTGTTTCACCATTTAATTCTCCAATTTGAAAAGCGTACTCTTTAAATTGAGTATACTCAGTTGTAAGTCTGGATACGCCTGGTTCAATAAACGTAGCACCAAATTCAACAGAACCTGCAATAACACGTTCACCACCAACGATCGAAGCAACTTTCTGTTCAGGTATACCGTTTTGCAAGGAACATACTACACTATCATCCTTTAAAAAAGGCAGTAACTCTTTAAGAATGGAGTCATTATATAATTGTTTCGTCAGGAGCAATATGAAATCATACTTGCCTGATTTGTTTTCAGGGGTAATGGCTTTCACCTTTGCCTGAAATGCCGTTGTACCAACTACTTTAGCACCTATTTGATTTAAAGTATCTACATGTTCTTTGTATGAATCAATCAATTCGACATCCATTCCGCCAGCAGACAGATATGCGCCAACTATGGTTCCTAAAGAACCTGCTCCTAAAATTGCAATTCTCATTGTAAACGTCTCCTTATTTTTCCTCTAAGTAGTTATAAACCGGCTGTGCTGCATTTAAGGTTAAATCCGTAATAATATGAGATGCTGAAACGACTTCTAATACAGGCAAATCTGCAAGAGGCGCCAGAGCATGTTCAAATAATTGAAGCCGCGCCGGTCCAGACCAGGCACCTTTAACTTCTATATTCGTTATTTGCGTGCGCACCAAATCGCAAACCCTTAAATCACCATTGTAATCAGTAGCAATCTTAACCATAAAATTAGGTCGGCAAATTTCCCTTTTCGCTTTTTCCTTGTCCATTTCGAAATGTTTATATCCCATAGTCGCAGCTGCCACACGAAGACTGCCATAATCTAATGTGCCAACGA
Source organism: Bacillus sp. SYZHCR11 (assembly GCF_057196865.1). NCBI lineage: Bacteria > Bacillati > Bacillota > Bacilli > Caryophanales > Bacillaceae > Bacillus > Bacillus sp. SYZHCR11. The sequence continues at coordinate 189,922 of NZ_JBXUND010000002.1, read as the reverse complement.
GAGTATCAGAGTCTATATACAGCTTAGGGGCGCCCAATTTCTTTGGATATGCAGTAAGTTCCCGTCCGCTTGCAATAGCCGGGAAATTGTCTACATACATAGAATGTACATAATCTCCTTCTTCACCATTAAAGCTGACAGGGACGACTTGTCCCGCCTCTGTATAGGCACCAAGTCCGGAAACATCGGGCATCCGCATCACTTCGAATTTCACTAAAGGTTCAGTAATTTCAAGAGGTTCCGGCACTGCCGCACGCAAAGCTTTTTCATCCGTTCGGTAAATAATATTTAAATATTCACGGTTAACAAATTTATAATTTGGGATAGGATAAGCAGGAGCCGTTAGCGGTGTATTTAAATTTTTTGCTATATCTTTCACATCAATTTTCATTGCATGACACCCTTTCCTTTTCTTTAACTATGCTATTATCTTACATCCGCATTTACATTTAATCTAATACATAATAAGGTATATATATATTTATTGAAATAAATAAGGGGGATGCAGACAGATGGAATTGCTGCAGCTAAAATACTTTCAGACAGTTGCCTATACTGAGCATATTTCTAAAGCAGCAGAACAATTAAAGATTGCCCAGCCTTCTTTAAGTCTCACTATAAAAAGACTTGAGAATGAACTGGGAACAGCTTTGTTTGAGAGAAAAGGCAGAAATATTAAGCTGAGTTCATCAGGGAAAATTCTTTTAAAACATGTAAACAGGATTTTTACTGAGATTGAAAATGCACAAACGGAAATTCAATTGGAGGAACATCAAATGTCTGACACCATCAGAATATCTATTTCTAATCCGAGATTCCTTGCAGGACTGATGAGTGAATATATCAACCGCTCCCCTCAATCAAAAATTCTCCAAGCCATCGGAGTTAAAAGCGGGATCCTAACAAGTTTAAAAAAAGGGGACATTGATTTAGGAATAACAGGTCATCCGATTCAAGATGAAGAGATAGAAAGTTGTATGCTGGTAAATGAAGATATTGTTCTGGCTTTGCCCTCAAACCACCGATTTACGGGTAAAACCGAAATTTCTTTACGTCTTGTCGCCGATGAACCATTTATTACCCTTGCTAATAATGAAGAGTATAGCGGTTTTACAGCCTCGCTTTGTGAAAAAGCCGGTTTCACCCCAAATATTGCATTTGAGGCGGATTCTCATTTACTGGCCGAGATTATAAAGCTGGATCAGGGGGTGGCGTTGCTTCCTATTTCGGTTTGCAGAACATTGGGGCTGAATTTTATAAAAGTGACTGATCACTCTGCTTCATATCCAGTCGGCTTATCTTGGATGAAACATAAGCTGTTATCTTCTTCGGTAAGAAATTTTCGTGACTTTATTTTGTCGTACTATAAAGATAACGATGAAATGTTTAAGGTTTATTAAATAATTTTCACCCCCCGATTTCCAATGAGGCGGAAGACTGGTCATTCGGAAACGGAGAGGCCCAGATGATATAAAAAAATCCCGCGGCATCCGCGGGATTTTTCTTTGTTAAACGGCTTTCGCCTTTTCTTCTTGTTTGCCTGTCTTTTTGTTTGTCAGCGTAATTGATTTAACAAACAGCGTGAGGATCAATCCGGCAGCGATAAAGGCCAGGCCTGTGAAAAACACGCTGTGAAGCGAATCCATCAGTGACGTTTTCAAAACCGGCACGATATGGGAAGAAAATGCGGCCGGGATCTGCTTAATCGATTCCTGACTGAACAAGGATTGAAGCAGCCCTTCAGGATTTTTGTCAATCATACCTTTAAACTGGGCGGCAAAGGCACTTGCCTGTTTCGGGAGTGAGTCTAAGTAAGGCACCAGTCTGTCGGTTAAAAGGCTTCCTGATCTGGCATTCATGACAGCGCCGAGCACCGTAATGCCGAACGTTCCCCCGATCATCCGGAAAAATTGGCTTGATGAAGTCACAACGCCCAGCTCTTCTTTTGAAAACGTTTCTTGCAGAGCGAGTGTGAGAAGCGGCATGACGAGCCCCATTCCCAGACCGATCACGGCCATATAGCACGTAGCCGCGAGCTTGCTTGTATCCAGCTGTAAGGTCGTTAATAAGAAGAAGCCGACGGCCATGATCAGCATGCCGATCATGATTTGCGGTTTAATACCGATCTTATAAACCAGCTGGCCTCCGATAATACTTGTGATAATCATAGATACCATCATCGGCGTCATAATCGTGCCTGACGCGGTGGCGCTGACTCCGATAATTCCCTGCATAAAGAAAGGAACGAACGTAACGGCGCCGAACATGCCGATACTCATGAAAAAGCCGATCAGATTCAGTACGGTAAACGTTCTGTTTTTAAACAGGTACATCGGCAGAATCGGTTCTTTTGCTTTGATTTCAGCGAAAATGAATCCGACAATCCCGGCAAGCGCAAGCGCAAAGAGACCGAGAATCTGCCAAGAGCCCCATGCGTAATCCTTTCCTCCGAAGCTGAGCGCGAGAAGGAGGCTGACGATTCCGACGATCATTGTGAAAATGCCGGCAATGTCAAAGTTAATCGGCCCAGTCTGTTTTCTGCCCTGAAGTCCTCTTGCGATAAAGATCACGGCTAAGATTCCGACAGGCAAGTTGATATAGAAAACCCATTTCCAATTTAATGAGTCAACAATCCAGCCCCCGATTTGCGGGCCGATAACGGAAGCAAGCCCGTAAATCGCCCCGAAAAGCCCTTGGAACTTGGCACGCTGTTTCCCTGTGAACAAATCCCCGATGACGATCATGGCCATCGGCATCATGACACCGCCGCCGATTCCCTGAAGTCCGCGGAAAATAATCAGTTCCGTCATGTTGCTGGCCATTCCGCACAGTGCGGAAGCCCCCATAAAAATCAATAAACCTGACACATAGACGACGCGGCGCCCCAATAAATCTGCAAGTTTCCCCGCAATCGGAACGATCGTCGTCGAAGTTAAAAGATATGCCGTGGTCAGCCAGGTCATCATGCTTAATCCCCCGAGGTCACCCACGATTTTAGGAATCGCCGTTCCTACGATGGTGCCGTCAAGGGCTGAGAAAAACATGGCGATGATTAAGCCTGTTATTAATAATGTGCGTTTTGGATCTTTCTTTTCAATGCTCATGTTTCGGCAGCTCCTCTTTCTATTCGTTTTCTTTTTGATCAGCCGCGTATTTCTCGGCGGCTTCCGCTACTTTGCGGATGATGTTCACAGACTGAATCAGTTCATCGTCAGTCAGAACGGACAGGTTTCGCGCCAGTATCGCTTTCCGTCCTTCCACAACATCTTCGAATTTTGTTTCGCCTTTTTTGGTCAGGCTGATGTCGATGACGCGTCTGTCCTGCTGGTTATGTTTGCGGACGATAAGTCCTTTTTGTTCGAGGCGGTCGGCCATCAGCGTAACTGCGCTCGGCTTTACCTCCATGCGTTCCGCAATTTCGGAAACTTTGCAGCTCCCGTGTTTTTTCAGGCTGGCTAAAACAAATAATTGGGCAGGCGTCACCTCGTGTTTTGCCATGCTTTCCACCATTTCAGGCTGTATGTTTTGCAGCAGCGTCTGAAGAGATTTCTGGATGTCAGACACATATTGATCCGCGTTTTTCATAACTCCTCCTCATCTTGTTCCTCGAGAAAATAATTAACATTAGTTAAATATAAATAAGGATTAATGATAAGTCAATCTTTTTGTGCAAAAATAAAAAAAGGACTGATGCTTGGCGAAAACATCAAATCCTTCTTCATTTTACTGCTGGTAGGGAGACTGCTGCTGAATGGTCTGCCGGAACTTCTGATACGATTGCTGAAGCTTTTGGGTATCGGCGGCTTCAATGGAATACCAGCCATTTTGAAACATCACATCGTATAATCTTCTTTGCGCTTTTTGTGACTCATCGAAAATCGCCTGAATATCTTGATAAAGAGACTCGTGGCTGAACTCGTGCAGGGCTGTGCAATATGAAGCCGTGATGTATTTTTCCGTCGTCAGCAGCTCATTGACCAAGTCTCTGTCATTCATTTGCGCCGTATTGGGCACGGGCGTTTGCGGATTCGTGATTTTTTGATTTTGCTGTTCCATGTATTGTCCTCCTATTGCATGTAGCCTGTTGTTGTCTGTCCGCCTTGATCGGGGTTCAAGCGGCCCAATATGTGCTGATAATGCTTCTCATGCATCCGGCCGATCTGATCAAGCTCTTGTTTTAACGTCTGATTCTGGCAGTGTTCCGCCATAAAATGCGCTTTTTTCATGGCAAGCAGATTCCAGTTCAGCATGTCCTCAAGATACAAATGGTCTTTCGTTGAGATGACGGCAGGCGGCAAGTTTCCGTGCTGCTCTTGGTTGTTCATATAAACGCCTCCTTCAATTCTGTTCTTTTTAGCTTTCTCTGCGATCGGAAATTCATACACGAATAAAAGAAAAAGGAGGGAGTTCATCCTTGCTGCGGAGCATATGTTTATTTTTGTCGAAAAATAAAATGCTTACAAAATTCGCCCAGGCTTACGGAATCCGCTTCGGCGCGGGAAGGTTCGTTGCAGGGGAAACGCTCACGGAAGCTGTGAAAACGGTAAAGCGGCTGAACCAAAAAGGGCTGTCGGCTTCGATTGATTATCTAGGTGAATATGCGGGTTCAGAGAAGGATGCGAAAAAGACGGCGGAAGAATGTAAAAAAGCAATCAGGGCGATTGCCGAGAATCAACTGGATTGTGAGCTGTCGCTGAAATTAACATCCATCGGTCTGGATATTTCCGAGGAACTCGCGGAACAGCATATCAGAGACATATTGACGGAGGCAAAAGAACGCGGCGTGCCTGTAACGATTGATATGGAGGACTATTCAAGATGCGGCCGTACGCTTGAGCTGTATAAGCGGTGCAAGCCGGATTTTCCGATGCTCGGCACCGTCATTCAGGCTTATTTGTACCGCGCAGCTGAAGACATCAGCGGTCTGATGCCATATAAGCCGAGGCTCAGGCTTGTAAAAGGCGCTTATAAAGAATCGGCGGCCGTTGCGTTCCCTGATAAAAAAGCAACCGATCTTCATTTCCAGCAGCTGATTAAGCTGCAGCTTTTGAGCGGCTATGAAACGGCGGTGGCGACACATGATGATGACATCATTTCTTATACGAAAACACTCATCAGCGAGCATCAGATTCCCCGGGAGCAGTTTGAATTCCAAATGCTGTACGGCATCAGAACGGAGCGCCAGAAGGAGCTTGCCGAAGAAGGATACAGGATGAGGGTGTATGTCCCGTACGGAACCGATTGGTACGGGTACCTGATGAGAAGAATTGCCGAGCGCCCGGCAAATGCGGCGTTTGTGCTGAAAGGAATCTTCAAAAAATAACGGCTGCTCCAAAAAGCAGCCGCAGTATGTTATTCCATGTTGTCTTTTTTATATTGCTGATTTTGGCTCGTCCGTTTGCCGCCGCCGTATTTTTGCTTCGGTCCCGCATTTCCTTTCATGCTGGCCGCGCTCACTGCGGCAGAAGACGGATCTTTTCTCCCTCGCACCATTCCCTTCACCTCCGGGTTTAAGTTTCCCGCCCGCGCCATGGAACATGCGGAAGCCGAAAAATTTAAAAAAATTCCATATTTGCTATTGAAGTCATCCTGAAAATCTTTTAAGATGAAAGAAGAAAAGGGTTTCATTTTTTTTGCCGAAAAAATGAATGACTATTCATTCAAAGTTCAAGGGGGATGACTCATGCACAAGTTTATAAAGAAAGCAGCCGTTCTCGGATCAGGCGTCATGGGGTCCGGAATTGCCGCGCACTTGGCTAACATCGGAATTCCCGTCCTGCTGCTTGATATTGTGCCAAACGAGCTGACAAAGGATGAGATGAAAAAAGGGCTGACATTAGAAAGCCCGGAGGTCCGCAGCAGACTGAGCCGATCGGCCATGCAAAAGCTGCTGAAGCAAAAACCGGCGCCGCTGACTTCGGCTGCCAATCTCGACTATATAACGGCGGGGAATTTGGAAGATGACGCAGCTCAATTGAAGGATGCTGATTGGATTATTGAAGTCGTCGTCGAAAACCTTGACGTAAAAAAACAGATTTTCTCACTCGTTGATGAATACCGGAAACCGGGAAGCATCGTGTCGAGCAATACGTCCGGTATCTCCGTCACAAAAATGGCGGAAGGCCGATCTGCCGATTTTAAGGCTCATTTCTTAGGAACCCATTTCTTTAATCCGGCCCGCTACTTGAAGCTTCTGGAAATCATTCCGATTCAGGAAACAGATCCTGACGTGCTGGAGTTTATGACTTCATTTGCAGAAAACACGCTTGGGAAAGGTGTCGTCATCGCAAAAGACACGCCAAACTTTATCGCCAACCGCATCGGTACGTACGGCCTGCTGGTCACGGTAAGAGAAATGCTTTCTTCCGGCTGCCGCATCGGCGAGGTGGACACGGTGACCGGACCTTTGATCGGCAGACCAAAAAGCGCGACCTTCAGAACCCTTGACGTTGTGGGGCTTGATACTTTCGCTCATGTGGCAAAAAACGTATATGATAAAGCCGACGGCGCTGAAAAAGACATGTTTAAGCTTCCTGAATTTATGAATGACATGCTGAAAAACAATTGGCTGGGCAGCAAATCAGGCCAAGGTTTTTACAAAAAAGAAGGTAAAACAATATATGAACTCGATCCGCTGACCATGACATACGGTGAGCGCTCGAAAATGAAGACGCCCGCTTTAGAAGCCGCCAAACAGGCAAAGGGTGCCAAAGGCAAAATGAAAGCGCTTGTATATTCCGATGACCGCGCCGGACGCCTGCTTTGGAATATCACATCGCAAACACTCTTATACTCAGCCCGGCTTTTAGGTGAGATCGCTGATGATATAAAAGCGATTGATGACGCCATGAAATGGGGCTTCGGATGGGAGCTCGGACCGTTTGAGATGTGGGATGCCATCGGCGTCAGAAAATCAGCGGATCGGCTCGAAGAAGAAGGCGCAGCACTCCCCGGCTGGGTGAAAGAAATGCTTAATCAGGGTCATGAAACATTTTATATGAAGGAAAACGGAACACAATTTTATTATTCAGACGGCCAATACAGGGCTGTGAAAGAAAATCCGAAACGGATCAGCCTGCAGACGTTAAAAGAAACAAAAGGCGTTATCACTAAAAACAGCGGCGCAAGTCTGATTGATCTCGGCGATGATGTCGCGCTGCTGGAATTTCATACGAAAAGCAACGCGATCGGCTTAGACATTATTCAGATGATTGACAATGCGCTTGAGGAAACGGAGCGGAATTATAAAGGTCTTGTCATCGGAAACCAAGGCAGACATTTCTGCGCGGGAGCAAACCTTGCGATGATTTTAATGGAAGCCCAGGATGATAACTTCATGGAAGTCGATTTTGTCATCCGCCGTTTTCAGCAGACGATGCTGAACATCAAATACAGCGCTAAACCCGTTGTAGCGGCGCCATTCGGGATGACACTCGGCGGAGGCACGGAAGTCTGTCTCCCGGCGGCACGCGTTCAGGCGGCGAGCGAATCGTATATGGGTCTCGTTGAAACCGGCGTCGGCCTTATTCCGGGCGGCGGAGGAAACAAAGAGCTGTACATGAATTATTTGGACGGCGGAAGTGAACTCATGGACGCAGCGATTAAAACCTTCGAAACAATCGCGCTTGCCAAGGTGTCCGGTTCGGCACACGAAGCCCGTGACATGAAGATTTTGTCCGCGGCAGACCGTATCAGCATGAATCAGGATCACCTGCTGCACGATGCGAAACAGCTGGCTGCTTCCTTATATGACAGCGGATACCGTCCGCCTGCCCGCAAAAAAGTGAAAGTCACCGGAGAAACCGGCTGTGCGGCATTACTGCTCGGAGCAGACCAAATGAGACGGTCGGGTTATTTATCCGATCACGATATGAAGATTGCGAAGAAGCTGGCCCATGTCATTGCCGGCGGAAGAGTCCCGTTCGGCACGGAGGTTTCAGAAGAATATTTACTCGAGATTGAAAGAGAAGCCTTTTTAAGCCTCGCTGGCGAGGCGAAATCTCAAGCGAGAATGCAGCATATGCTCGTCAAAGGCAAACCTTTACGGAACTAGGAGGGTGTTTATGAGAGAAGCAGTCATTGTGGCCGGTGCGAGAACCCCGGTCGGTAAAGCGAGAAAAGGATCGCTTGCAGCCGTTCGTCCTGATGATTTAGGCGCGCTTTGTGTAAAAGAAACGCTGAAACGGGCAGGCGGCTATGAAGGAAATATCGATGACTTAATTATCGGATGTGCAACACCTGAAGCCGAACAAGGATTAAATATGGCGCGGAATATCGGTGCGCTGGCGGGGCTTCCTCATACGGTGCCGGCCATTACGGTGAATCGCTACTGCTCTTCCGGGCTCCAATCCATCGCTTACGGTGCTGAAAAAATTATGATCGGCGCGGGTGATACCGTCATTGCGGGCGGTGCGGAATCCATGTCGCAAGTTCCGATGATGGGGCATGTGACACGGCCGAATATCGCTTTGGCGGAGCATGCGCCTGAGTATTACATGAGCATGGGGCATACGGCGGAGCAGGTCGCCGAAACGTACGGGGTATCCAGAGAAGACCAGGATGCATTTGCAGTCCGCAGCCATCAGAATGCCGCAAAAGCCCTTAAGGAAGGGAAATTCAATGACGAAATCGTGCCGGTTGAAGTATCGCTGACAGAAGTCGGTGATGACCATAAGCCGCGGAAAAAACAATTTACCTTTTCTCAGGATGAAGGCGTTCGTCCCGGCACGTCGGCTGACGTCTTGGCGAAGCTCCGCCCGGCTTTTTCTAAAACGGGAACCGTGACGGCCGGGAACTCTTCACAAACAAGTGACGGCGCGGCGGCTGTCATGCTGATGGATCGCGAAAAAGCATCGTCGCTCGGATTGGCCCCGCTTGTCAAATTCCGTTCCTTTGCCGTAGGCGGCGTTCCGCCTGAGGTAATGGGAATCGGTCCGATTGAAGCCATTCCGCGGGCGCTCAAGCTTGCCGGACTCGAATTACAGGATATCGGGCTTTTTGAATTGAATGAGGCCTTTGCTTCACAGGCCATTCAAGTCATCAGATCGCTCGGGATAGATGAAGAAAAGGTGAACGTCAACGGAGGCGCCATCGCGCTCGGACATCCGCTCGGCTGCACGGGGACGAAGCTGACCCTGTCACTCATTCATGAAATGAAACGGAGAAACGAGCAATTCGGCGTTGTGACGATGTGCATCGGAGGCGGCATGGGCGCTGCCGGCGTATTTGAACTCATTTAAAAAAAGGGGGAAATGAACATGAAACAGGAAACGGTCAACGTCAAAAAAGGCGGCAGCTTTCTGATTGAAGAGACGGGATATGATCAAATATTCACTCCGGAGGACTTTACAGACGAACATAAAATGATCGGCAAAACGACAGAAGACTATGTCGTCAACGATGTGCTTCCTTATATCGATGAAATTGAAAACCATCAGTTTGAGCATTCGGTCAGACTGCTGAGAAAAGCCGGAGATCTCGGCCTCCTCGGAGCAGACGTGCCTGAAGAGTACGGCGGTATCGGCCTGGATAAAATCAGTTCAGCCTTCATCACGGAAAAGTTTTCACGTGCCGGCAGCTTTTCGCTATCTTACGGCGCTCACGTCGGGATCGGTTCATTGCCGATCGTGTTCTTCGGAACGGAAGAACAGAAAAAAACCTATTTGCCGGACTTGGCTTCAGGACAAAGAATCGCGGCATACGCCTTAACTGAGCCCGGTTCAGGTTCAGATGCCCTCGGCGCGAAAACGACGGCTGTTTTGAATGAAGCGGGCACACACTATATTCTTAACGGAGAAAAGCAATGGATTACAAACTCCGCCTTTGCAGATGTCTTTGTCGTCTACGCTAAAGTGGACGGAGATAAGTTTTCCGCATTTATCGTAGAAAAGAACTATCCGGGCGTATCAACGGGACCGGAAGAGAAAAAAATGGGGATTAAGGGTTCATCGACAAGAACGCTGATTTTAGATCAGGCGGAAGTCCCGAAAGAAAATCTTCTCGGCGAAATCGGAAAAGGCCATGTCATCGCCTTTAATATCCTGAATATCGGGCGCTACAAGCTTGCCGTCGGCACAATCGGCGCTTCAAAACGGGTGATTGAGCTGTCTGCCGCTTATGCAAACCAGCGCCGGCAATTTAAAACGCCGATCTCAAGCTTCACGCTCACTCAGGAAAAGCTTGCGACGATGTCAGCGCGGCTTTACGCCATGGAGAGCTCTGTATACAGAACAGTGGGCTTATTCGAAGATAATATGAGCAGACTGACGGAAGAGGAGCAAAAAGACGGACGCGAAGTCGCGAAGTCCATCGCCGAGTACGCGATTGAATGCTCGCTCAACAAAATGTGCGGTTCTGAAACGCTTGATTACATTGCCGACGAAGGGGTTCAAATTCACGGCGGTTACGGATTTATGCAGGAATATGAAGTGGAGCGCGCCTATCGCGACTCAAGAATCAACAGGATTTTTGAAGGCACAAATGAAATCAACCGCCTGATCGTAACGAGCACGTTTCTGAAAAAAGCCGTAAAAGGTCAGCTGCCGCTCTTTGAAAAAGCAAAAGCGCTCCAAGAAGAACTCATGATGCTGATGCCTGAAGAGCCGGGCTCAGAACCTCTTGAACAGGAAAAATACATTGTCAGACAGGCGAAAAAGATCGCCCTCTTGACAGCGGGTCTCGCGGCGCAGAAATACGGCAAAGAGATTGAAGGCGAGCAGGAAATCATGGTGAACATTGCCGATATTGTCAGCGCGCTGTATGCTTTGGAATCTGCCGTCCTCAGAACGGAAAAAGCAATTGCGGCGGACGGTGCCGAAAAAGCCGCGCAGAAGCTGTTATATACGGAAATCTTTGCCCAGGAAGCCCTTCAGAACATTGAAGCGCACGCCAAAGAATCACTGATCGCCATGGAGGAAGGAGATTCCCTCCGCATGATGCTTTCCGTGCTGCGCAAACTGACGCGCCTGACGCCGAAAAACCTCATTCAGAAAAAACGTGAAGCGGCAGCCGCCGTCTTCCGTGAAGAAAAATATACAGTCTGATCACATGCTGAAAGCGCTCCTTCATCAGGGGCGCTTTTTCATGAAGCAACGTTATAGGTTTTTACAAGTGATTGTGTTAAAATAACGACGATCATTTACAAGGGGTGAAGAAGATGTCGTTAAATTTTTACTGGTACCCTAAATGCGGAACGTGCCGTAATGCGAAAAAATGGCTGGAAGACCGCGGCAAGGAAATAAACGAAATACATATCGCGGAGGAAACTCCGTCGAAAGAAGAAATTAAAGACCTCTATGAAAAGAGCGGTCTTGAGCTCAAAAAGTTTTTCAACACGAGCGGAATGAAATACCGCGAGCTGAACTTAAAGGAAAAACTGTACCATATGTCAGAGGATGAACAGCTCGAACTTCTGGCATCAGACGGTATGCTCCTGAAACGCCCGATTACGACAGACGGCGAAAAAGTCACTGTCGGCTTTAAAGAAGACCAATTCGAAAAATATTGGATGTAATGCCAGGTTCAAAGAATTATGGTATCTTCTTATTATAAGAAAAAAATGGAGGGATTTAGATGAGCACACCGAAAGATATGCGTTATTCCAAAGAGCACGAATGGGTCAAAGTTGAGGACGGAAAAGCCCGTATCGGGATTACACATTTCGCGCAAGCCGAACTTGGCGACATCGTATTTGTCGAGCTTCCGGAAGTCGGCGCCGAAATTAAAGCGGACGAGCCATTCGGCAGCGTGGAATCCGTCAAAACCGTATCCGAACTGTACGCACCGATTAACGGAACGGTGACGGAAGTGAACGAAGACCTTGATGACAGTCCTGAATTCGTAAACGAGTCTCCGTATGAAAAAGCGTGGATGATCGTCGTGGAACCGGCTGATGCTGAAGAAATCGAAAACCTCATGACTTCTGAGCAATATGACGAAATGACACAGGAAGACTGATCGGATAGCAAAGGGGCCATTTGGACACTCTATCTGTAACGGGAGGTGTCTAAAATGGCTTTTGATAAACAAAAGGTCGATGTGACGGAGAACGTCACGGGCCGCTTTCAAAACGGCCGGTTTTCCTTGTTTCATGAAAATGAAGCCATCGGCGAGATGACAGGCATGGACCAGTACGAGCTCAAACAGGGCTTTTCATTTGAAAATCAAAAATTTTATAAAACAGCCGATGTCATAAACGGCAGCGATCCGAAATATGTCGATTGCGATTATGAGAATGGCTGGTGTTAACAGTTGGCGGTGAATTTCACTGCCTTCTTTTTCAATCTGACGCTAAAACAATCGGCAGGTGACACGCTTATGTACAACGGAGATGAAAAGGTCATTATCGTAGAAGGAAAATCTGATAAAATCAAAGTCAGGGAAGTGCTCATCGAACCCGCGGAAATCGTCTGTACAAACGGGACGATCGGCCAAACCGAACTGGAAGAGTTGGCGGACCGCCTGTTTGACAGAGACGTCTATATTTTAACGGACGCAGATGACTCCGGAGAAAAATTAAGAAAACAGCTGAAACGGGAGCTTCCCGAAGCGCGCCATATTTATATAGACAGAACATACAGGCAAGTCGAGTCGTGCCCGGGCCATCATCTCGCATCTGTGCTGATCAGAGCCGGCTTTGATGCTGACACTGTATTTTTGAAAAAGAACGACCTGAGGTGGTAATCATGAAAGAACTCCAAGAAAATGAACTCGAATCGATTCAGGATGACGTTTATCTCCTGTATTTGTACACCCCGTTTTGCGGCACATGCCAGCTGGCGTCCAAAATGCTTACTGTCGTCGAAGAAATGCTGCCCGGCGCCGCCTTCTATAAAAACAACGTGAATTATTCCCCCGCATTCGCCAAAGCCTATCAGATTGAAAGCGTTCCGTGCTTTTTGCTGTTTAAAGGCGGAGAGCTTGTTGAGAAAGGATACGCCTTCCGCTCCGTTTCCTATTTATATGAGCTGATTAAACAAAAAACATCGCAAACGTTCCCGATGTGACAATATTTACAGGAAAATGTCGTGCGGTTTATAAAGGGTTCTGTCCGTTAAAAAGAGAAAGTGTATGTATGGCCATTAAAACGGGAGGTTATACGAGTGGAGAAAATAGAAGTTTCAGAGAATGACGGACAGCATCTGTTTTTGAAACCGCTATTAAACGCCTCAACGCTGCTGATTACATTCCAAGGAGAAACAGAAGCCTTAACGGTCTCAATTAACGGACAGGGAGAAATGAGAAAAACGTCGGCTTCAAAGGAGAAATCTAATTTGACCTTTTACGGAAACCAGACGGAAATCATCCATCTCCTGCATGGTGATGTCTCTTTGCAAAAGCTTATCCAAAGCGGAAAACTCAAAGTGAAAGGATCATTCAGAGCCCTGCTGAAGCTGGAGGCCATCCTCTGGCTGACAAACGGATTTTTTCAGGCGATCAGTAAACGGCCGTAACTGCCAATCTACTATGTGACAATAGCTTCCAATATTTATTTTATTGACTTTTTATCATTCGCCGTGCTATTCTACAGTAAGAATTTCCGGACGAAAATACGATATGTTTTCTCTTATCAAGAGAGGTGGAGGGAAGTGCCCTATGAAGCCCGGCAACCATCAACAATGTTGAAATGGTGCCAATTCACTCAAAGCGGTCTGCTTTGAAAGATGAGAGAAAGGCCTTTTTCAATAAGCCTTTCTGCTCATTTTTGCAGAAAGGCTTTTCTTTTGCGGAGAAACCCGGAAGATTTCTTAGAATAGTGTAAGGCGGGTGATTGCTTTGATCCATCTTCAAAATGTTTCAAAAATTTACAAAGCGAAGCATGGGGATGTCAATGCTGTCCAAGATGTCACTCTTGATATCAAAAAGGGCGAAATATTTGGAATTATAGGATATAGCGGAGCTGGTAAAAGTTCCTTAATCCGTCTCCTGAACGGCCTTGAAAAGCCGACGTCGGGAACCGTGGAAGTCGCGGGGACGGAATTAAATAAAGTAAGCAGCCGCGGGCTGAGAAAAGCGCGCCAGGAAATCAGCATGATCTTCCAGCATTTTAACCTTTTGTGGTCGCGCACCGTCCGGGAGAACATTATGTTCCCGCTGGAAATCGCCGGCGTGAAAAAAAGCGAACGGGTCCGCCGCGCTGATGAATTGATTAAACTGGTCGGATTAGAGGGGAAAGAAAAATCTTATCCGTCGCAGCTGAGCGGCGGTCAAAAGCAGCGTGTCGGTATCGCCCGGGCGCTCGCTAATAATCCGAAAGTCCTTCTGTGCGATGAAGCGACATCAGCGCTCGATCCGCAGACGACCGATTCAATTTTGGATCTTTTATCCGATATAAACGACAGACTCGGTCTGACGATCGTGCTCATTACCCATGAAATGCACGTCATCCGAAAAATCTGCAACAGAGTCGCCGTCATGGAAAACGGGAAAGTCGTTGAAGAAGGCGAAGTACTCCAAGTTTTCAGAAACCCGCGCGAACCGATGACCAAGCGTTTCGTTCAGCAGGTGACAGAACCGGAGGAGACGAAAGAAACCATCCAGCATTTTCTGCAGGAAACAGCGACAGGGAAAACGATTCAGCTTTCATTTGTCGGGCAGGCCGCCGAGCAGCCCCTCATTACGGAAATGATCCGAAACTTTGATGTGGACGTTAATATTCTGCAGGGGAAAATTTCACAGACGAAGGACGGAGCTTACGGTTCATTATTCATTCATATTGACGGTCAGGAAAAAGAAGTAGAAAACGTGATCCGGTTCATCAAAGACAAACAGGTAGAAGCAGAGGTGATCACAAATGTTTGAAAAATGGTTCCCGAACGTTGATATAACCGAGCTGTGGACGGCCACATACGAGACCCTTTATATGACGGTCATCGCTTTAGTTTTTTCATTTATCATCGGAGCGATTCTCGGTCTTCTGCTCTTTTTAACGGGCAAGGGAAGCTTATGGGAAAATAAAATCATTAACACCGTGATTGCGGCGGTCGTTAATATTTTCAGGTCTATTCCGTTTCTTATTTTAATTATTCTGCTTCTCGGCTTTACTAAGATTTTGGTCGGATCGATTTTAGGACCGAATGCCGCATTGCCGGCGCTGATTATCGGCTCCGCGCCGTTTTACGCCCGTCTTGCGGAAATTGCGCTCCGGGAAGTCGATAAAGGAGTCATCGAAGCTGCCAGATCAATGGGAGCAAAGACATCGACGATTATCTTCAAAGTGCTGATTCCTGAATCAATGCCTGCGTTAATTTCAGGCATCACCGTGACGGCCATCGCCCTGATCGGATCTACCGCCATTGCCGGCGCCATCGGTTCAGGCGGACTCGGAAACCTTGCATATGTAGAAGGCTACCAGTCCAATAATACGGATGTAACGTTTGTAGCGACAGTATTTATACTCATCATCGTCTTTATCATTCAGATTATCGGTGATGTAATTACAAATATAATAGACAAAAGATAAGGGAGGATTTACATTGAAAAAGATTGTATTAAGTGCGCTGCTGCTTGTGTTCGCGGGAGTTTTAGCCGCCTGCGGATCAAACGGCTCGAATAAAAAGGAAATCGTTGTCGCCGCGACAAAAACACCGCATGCTGAAATCTTAAAAGAAGCGGAACCGCTCTTGAAGGAAAAAGGCTACACATTAAAAGTAAAAGTGCTGAACGATTACAAAATGTACAACAAAGCGTTAGCTGATAATGAAGTGGATGCGAACTACTTCCAGCACGTTCCTTACCTTGAACAGGAAATGAAAGAAAATAAAGATTACAAACTCGTGAATGCCGGAGCCGTTCACCTTGAGCCATTCGGAGTTTACACGAAAAAATACAAATCACTGAAAGACCTGCCTAAAGGCGCGACCATCATCATGACTAACAATGTCGCTGAACAAGGCCGTATGCTGGCGATGCTTGAAAAAGCCGGACTGATCACACTTGATCCGAAGGTAAAAACGATTGAAGCGACTACGAAAAACATTACGAAAAACCCGAAAAACCTGACATTCAAAAAAATCGCCCCTGAATTAACGGCGAAAGCATATAATGAAGAAGAAGGCGATGCAGTCTTCATTAACGTCAACTATGCGATTCAAAACAAACTGAATCCGTTAAAAGATGCGATTCAAGTGGAATCAACGAAAAACAACCCGTACGCAAACATCATCGCCGTACGCAAAGGTGACGAAAAATCAGAGAAAATCAAAGCGCTTATGGAAGTGCTTCACTCTAAGAAAATCAAAGACTTTATTGAGAAAAAATACGACGGAGCCGTGCTTCCCGTATCTGAATAAAGCGAAAACCCCGGATGAATCATCCGGGGTTTTTTTCGGGTATTAATCGGAGAACTGTCCATAATAAAAAGGAAGGTTAACGATTGGAGGGAATGGCAGTGGCTCAATACCAGGATAACGGAAAAAGCGTGCATGACGCATTGAAACAATATAAAGAAGGTTTAGGCATATTCGAGCAAAAAATGCCGATGATGGGGCGGAAGTTTAATGAATTTACTGAGCAGTGTTTCTCAGCGGATTCATTAACTGAAAAAGAGAAACAATTAATCGCTCTGGGCATCAGCATCAGCGCTCAAGATGAATTTTGCATGATTTATCATACGAAGGGCTGCCTTGACCAAGGGGCCACAGAAGAAAACATCCTTGAGGTCATCAGCGTCGCGGCGGCATTCGGGGGCGGCGCGGCTCTCAGTCAGGGAGTGACCCTCGTGCAGCAGTGTATTCAGGAATTCGGACATACGACGCATTAGAATGAGCAATCGTGTGAATACCGTTTTTCAGATAAAGCGAGCGCCGGTTTCCGGCACATTCGAAAGGATTCAGGGGCACACCCTCTTTGGCCGGAGCAGCGGATCATTGTTACAATAGAAACAAATATATGAAGGGATTGATTCATTATCTGCACCAGCCAAGAGAGACTGGACCTTGACTATACGCCTGAAATGGAAAAAGCGATGCAGAAGTCACACGGCATCGGCTACGAGGAATACGGACGGCGTCTTTCAAAAAGGATGGAAGTCGAACGGCAGAGGGAGCTTGAATATCAAAAAAGCAAGTTCCTCGCAGCGCAGCTTAATGAGAAAATCGGTCAGTAAAAAAGGGTGGATTTCCGCCCTTTTTCTGTTTCAAACAGCTTTAATTACGCCTTGATCTTTGATAAACTTTAGGAATGTTCCGGGTAATATAAAAAGTTGTATTTACTTTTCATTTGTTATAAAATTAGAATGAGAATAAATTGAGAATAATGATTATATATTTTGGAGGTATAGATATGGCTGCTTCAACATTAACGATCAAGGATCTTCACGTTGAAATCGAAGGAAAAGAGATCTTAAAAGGTGTAAACCTTGAAATAAAAGGCGGCGAATTCCACGCTGTCATGGGGCCGAACGGTACCGGTAAATCCACGCTCTCAGCAGCGATTATGGGACACCCGAAATACGAAGTTACAAAAGGCAGCATCACGCTTGACGGCAAAGATGTACTGGAAATGGAAGTGGACGAGCGCGCTCAGGCGGGTCTTTTCCTTGCGATGCAGTACCCAAGCGAAATCAGCGGTGTGACAAATGCCGATTTCCTTCGCTCTGCGATTAACGCACGCCGTGAAGAAGGCGATGAAATTTCTCTTATGAAATTCATCCGCAAAATGGACGAAAACATGGAGTTCCTTGAAATGGACCCTGAAATGGCGCAGCGTTACCTGAACGAAGGTTTCTCAGGCGGGGAGAAAAAACGCAACGAAATCCTTCAGCTTATGATGATCGAGCCGAAAATCGCCATTCTTGACGAGATCGATTCAGGTCTTGATATCGATGCGCTTAAAGTCGTTTCTAAAGGAATCAACAAAATGCGCAGCGAAAACTTCGGCTGCTTAATGATCACTCACTACCAGCGCCTTCTGAACTACATCACGCCTGATGTCGTTCACGTTATGATGCAGGGACGCGTAGTGAAATCCGGCGGCGCGGAGCTTGCACAGCGCCTTGAAGCGGAAGGTTATGACTGGATTAAACAGGAACTAGGCATTGAAGACGAAACTGTAGGCCAAGAAGCGTAAGCGTTAGGGGGATAATCATGACATTGGAAACGAAACTATCCGTAGATCAGGAATATGTCAAAGGCTTTTCCGAAAAGCATCAAGAACCTGCCTGGCTGAAAAACCTGCGCTTACAGGCTCTTGAAAAAGCTGAAGATCTGCCGCTGCCTAAGCCTGATAAAACAAAAATCACAAATTGGAACTTTACAAAGTTCAACAAGCATACAGTAGATAACGCGCCGCTTGCTTCTTTAGAAGATTTAGCTGATGAAGCAAAAGCGCTGATCGATATCGAAAACGAAGACAAAACGTTATATGTGCAGCGTGATCAAACGCCTGCTTTCCTTTCTCTTTCAAAAGAACTGAAAGACAAAGGCGTTATTTTCACGGACATCTTAACGGCTGCCCGTGAGCACAGCGACCTCGTTGAGAAATACTTCATGAAAGACGGCGTAAAGGTCGACGAGCATAAACTGACTGCGCTTCATGCGGCATTAATGAACGGCGGGGCATTCCTTTATGTTCCTAAAAACGTTCAGGTGGAGACGCCTGTTCAGGCCGTTTACGTTCATGAAAGCAATGACACGGCATTGTTCAACCACGTGCTGATCGTCGCTGAAGACCACAGCTCCGTCACTTACGTTGAGAACTACATCAGCACGGTGAATCCGAAAGAAGCGGTATTCAACATTATCAGTGAAGTGGTCACAGGTGATAATGCCAGCGTGACATACGGCGCCGTTGACAACCTGTCAGCAGGTGTCACAACATACGTCAACCGCCGCGGAGCCGCGCGCGGACGAGACAGCAAAATCGAGTGGGCGCTCGGACTGATGAACGACGGCGACACGATTTCTGAAAACACGACAAACCTCTACGGAGACGGCACATACGGCGATACGAAAACCGTAGTTGTCGGAAGAGGAGAACAGACGGAAAACTTTACGACGCAGATCATCCACTTCGGTAAGGCTTCTGAAGGCTATATCCTGAAGCACGGAGTCATGAAAGATGCCGCATCTTCCATCTTTAACGGAATCGGCAAAATCGAGCACGGCGCGTCTAAAGCAAACGCTGAACAGGAATCCCGCGTCCTGATGCTGAGTGAAAAAGCACGCGGAGATGCAAACCCGATTCTCTTAATTGATGAAGACGATGTAACTGCAGGACATGCGGCATCTGTCGGCCGTGTGGATCCGATCCAGCTTTACTACTTAATGAGCCGCGGAATTCCGAAAGAAGAAGCGGAGCGCTTAGTCATTTACGGATTCCTTGCTCCGGTGGTAAAAGAGCTTCCGATTGAAGGAGTTAAGAAACAGCTCGTCTCCGTCATCGAAAGGAAAGTAAAATAATGAATATCACCGATATTCGTGAACAGTTCCCGATCCTTCATCAGCAAGTGAACGGACATGACCTCGTGTACCTTGACAGCGCGGCGACTTCCCAGAAGCCGCGTGCTGTCATTGAAGCAGTGGATCAGTATTACAGCAAATACAATTCCAATGTTCACAGAGGCGTTCATACTCTTGGCACGAGAGCGACAGACGGCTATGAAGGTGCGCGTGAAAAAGTCCGTAAGTTTATCAATGCGAAGTCAATGGCTGAGGTCATTTTCACAAAAGGCACGACAACTTCACTGAATATGGTGGCGCTGAGCTATGCCCGCGCCAGCTTAAAACCCGGTGATGAAGTGGTCATCACCCAAATGGAGCATCATGCGAATATCATTCCGTGGCAGCAGGCAGTAAAAGCAACCGGCGCGACTTTAAAATATATCCCGATGCAGGAAGACGGCACGCTTTCGCTGGACGACGTCCGGCAGACTGTCACAAGCCATACGAAGATCGTGGCAGTCGCTCATGTGTCAAACGTGCTCGGCACGATTAACCCGATTAAAGAGATCGCCAAAATCGCTCATGACAATGGCGCTGTCATCGTGGTGGACGGGGCGCAGAGCACACCGCACATGAAAATTGACGTTCAGGACCTGGATTGCGACTTCTTCGCGCTTTCTTCCCATAAAATGTGCGGCCCGACGGGAATCGGCGTGCTGTACGGCAAGAAAGAACTGCTTGAGAATATGGAACCGGCCGAATTTGGCGGCGAAATGATCGACTTTGTAGGGCTTTATGAATCAACTTGGAAAGAGCTTCCGTGGAAATTTGAAGCAGGCACGCCGATTATCGCAGGCGCGATCGGATTGGGAGCCGCGATTGATTTTCTTGAAGAGATCGGACTCGACGAGATTTCCCGGCATGAGCATAAGCTTGCAGCCTATGCGCTTGACCGCTTCGAGCAGCTGGACGGCGTGACGGTATACGGTCCGAAAGAGCGGGCGGGACTTGTGACATTTAATCTTGATGAGGTTCACCCTCATGATGTCGCGACTGTCCTCGATGCTGAGGGCATTGCGGTCAGAGCCGGCCATCATTGCGCCCAGCCGCTCATGAAATGGCTGGATGTATCTGCTACTGCGAGAGCGAGTTTTTATCTGTATAATACAGAGGAAGAGATCGATAAGCTCGCGGAAGCCCTCCAAAAGACAAAGGAGTACTTTACAAATGTCTTTTAATGCAAATTTAGATACATTATACAGACAAGTGATCATGGATCATTACAAAAATCCGCGCAACAAAGGGGTTTTGGATGACAGCATCGTCGTCGATATGAACAACCCGACTTGCGGCGACCGGATCAGACTGACAATGAAGCTTGACGGCGATACCGTTCAGGAAGCGAAGTTTGAAGGGGAAGGCTGTTCTATCTCCATGGCTTCAGCTTCCATGATGACGCAGGCGATTAAAGGAAAAGATATTGATACCGCCCTTTCCATGTCTAAGATTTTCTCAGACATGATGCAAGGGAAAGAGTATGACGACTCAATAGATCTCGGGGATATTGAAGCCCTTCAAGGCGTTTCGAAATTCCCGGCCCGGATTAAATGTGCCACCCTTTCATGGAAAGCACTTGAAAAAGGAGTCGCTGGCGAAAAAGGCGGCAATTAAAAGATTGGAGTGAAAATGGATGGCTAAAAAAATGCCTGAAATTGGTGAATACAAGTACGGTTTTCACGATAAGGACGTTTCCATTTTCCGTTCAGAGCGCGGATTGACAAAAGAAATCGTAGAAGAAATTTCACGCATGAAAGAAGAACCTCAATGGATGCTTGATTTCCGCCTGAAATCTCTTGAGCATTTCTACAACATGCCGATGCCGCAGTGGGGCGGGGATTTAAACTCTTTAAACTTTGACGAAATTACGTATTACGTAAAGCCGTCTGAGCGTTCAGAGCGTTCTTGGGATGAAGTGCCTGAGGAAATTAAACAGACATTTGACAAACTCGGTATTCCTGAAGCTGAGCAAAAATACCTTGCCGGTGTTTCTGCACAGTACGAATCCGAAGTTGTGTACCACAATATGAAAGAAGATCTTGAAGCGCAAGGCATTGTCTTCAAAGACACAGACAGCGCGCTGAAAGAAAATGAAGACATTTTCCGTGAGCACTGGGCGAAAGTCATTCCGCCGACTGATAACAAGTTTGCGGCGCTGAACTCAGCTGTTTGGTCCGGCGGATCTTTCATCTACGTGCCTAAAGGCGTGAAGGTTGAGACACCACTTCAAGCTTACTTCCGCATCAACTCAGAAAACATGGGTCAGTTCGAACGTACGCTGATCATCGTTGACGAAGAAGCAAGCGTTCATTACGTAGAGGGCTGTACGGCTCCTGTGTACACAACAAACTCGCTTCACAGCGCGGTTGTTGAAATCATCGTCAAAAAAGGCGGCTACTGCCGTTATACAACAATTCAAAACTGGGCGAACAACGTTTACAACTTAGTAACGAAACGTACGGTTTGTGAAGAAAACGCGACGATGGAATGGGTTGACGGAAACATCGGTTCTAAATTAACGATGAAATATCCGGCTGTCATTCTGAAAGGTGAAGGCGCGCGCGGCATGACGCTCTCTATCGCTCTTGCGGGCAAAGGACAGCATCAGGACGCAGGTGCGAAAATGATTCACCTTGCACCGAATACGTCATCCACAATCGTATCAAAATCGATTTCGAAACAGGGCGGAAAAGTAACATACCGCGGTATCGTCCACTTCGGACGGAAAGCGGACGGCGCCCGTTCAAACATCGAGTGTGATACGCTCATTATGGATAATAAATCAACTTCTGATACAATCCCTTACAATGAAATCCTGAACGACAACATTTCATTGGAGCACGAAGCGAAAGTATCAAAAGTTTCTGAAGAACAGCTTTTCTACTTGATGAGCCGCGGTATTTCTGAAGAAGAAGCAACAGAAATGATCGTTATGGGCTTCATCGAGCCATTCACAAAAGAACTTCCGATGGAATACGCAGTTGAAATGAACCGTTTGATCAAGTTCGAAATGGAAGGCTCCATCGGTTAATAGTAAAACCCCGCCATATGGCGGGGTTTTTTTGTTTATTGAATAGTGAAATTTCCGTATTCGCTTGACCGGACATGAATCGGCCCGTTTAAATTGTAGTTCTTCTCTTTGACAATATCGCGGAAAACGTCGACACGGGCAACCGATTCTCTCCATTCATCCTGGGTGTCCTCATCTGCCGGATTCATCAGATCGTCATAGCGTACATCCAAGAATTTATTGAGCCATTTCTTCTCGTCCGTTCCGTCTTTCGGTGACCCGCCCATTTTTTTGTTCGTGCGTTTAATCAGGGCATAAAAGGAGTCTGGATCATCACCGTCACCATGCTGAATCACCGTATCGTACATCACCGCTTTGGCCAAGGCCGTTTTCAGTCCGGCATTTTCTGAACGTTTCATCGCCGGCTGATAATACAAGCTGTCGTTTACCTTATCCTGGGCAGCGCGGAAGGCTTTATCATTGCCAAGTGAGCGCCAGGCAGAAGCGAATCCTTTCAGATTGCTGATGTCATCGCTTTCGTCCTTCGCAAGACGGCGCAATTCAGGCAAATACTTTTTCAATTTGTTATTCGGCACCGCTTTCGTATATACTTCGACTACTTCCAGCGCATCTCCGGTAGCCGTCGTAAAGCCGGCCCGCCCGCAAGTGTAACCTCTTCCGTCATCCAACGCTTCAACATATCCATATTGGATTTCCGTCTTTCCGTTTTCAAAAATGCTGGTCAGCTGTTCCGCCCGGCGCTTCTGATCCTTATTCAGCCCGGCCGCAAAAACCGTACCGCTCATCATCAGGGTGAAAAACATGGTGAAAATAAGAGATGAAACCGCCGTCTTCTTCCAAAAACCTGCTTTTTTCTTCAAACTGATTTTCATTGCCATACCCCTTTCATATGTAAGTTACGGACTCAGTATACATGAGGGAGTGATTTTTTTGTTGAAAACACACGAATTTGTCAATATTTTGAATCCTAAGCCCTATCCGGCGCTTCATAAAAAGAACGCACCACCTTCACCAGACAGACAATCCCGTTCTCGCATCATTCTCATCTGTACATAGTCAACGCGGTGAAACCCGCATTGTACAGCCTGCTGAAAAAGGGCTTCGAGCATGTCCGGATCTTTGCAATATAACGTTACATACGAGCAATCTGCGATGAGAAGCACAAGTTCACAGGAACTATCCAAATATTCTCATACGTATTGATTTCCGTTACCATCCCGCTCGGGAAAGCTTTCAATTCAGCACACAACATTTCAGGCAGAAAAGAGAGGGAACGGGCGATCACGGAAATGGTGAGGGTGCTGAAGCCTGGCGGCACATTGGCCGTGTCAGATATAAAAAATACATCACAATACAGAGCAATTCTTGAGGAAAACGGCTTTCAGACAAGAACGTATTCCTTTTATTATACGTTTCCGTTTTCGAAACTTATCATTGCCGTCAGGACTCCGGTAGGAACCGGGCGCTCTATTTGTTAAAATAAATAAGACAAAACAGATAGAAAAGGTGTTACATATGAAGTCTTATATGATTATCGGAGCCGGCATTCTCGGTGCGTCCGCGGCTTATCATCTCGCAAAGGCCGGTGCGGATGTAACGGTCTTTGACAGGAAACACCCGGGGCAGGCGACTGACGCCGCGGCAGGGATCGTCTGCCCGTGGCTGTCGCAGCGCCGCAATCAGGCATGGTATGCGATCGCAAAAGGCGGAGCCCGCTATTATAACCAATTGATACAGCAGCTTGAAGCTGACGGAGAAACGGACACCGGCTATCAAAAGGTCGGTGCCGTCAGTCTCCATACGGATGAAAAAAAGCTCAGCCAAATGGAGGAAAGAGCTTATAAAAGAAGAGAGGACGCTCCTGAAATCGGTGACATTACGAGACTGACTCCGGCAGAAACGAAGGCGCTGTTCCCCGCGCTGTCGGAGGAATACGGGGCGGTTCATGTCAGCGGCGCGGCCCGGGTGAACGGGAGGGCGCTTCGTAAGGCGCTGTTAAACGCGGCCGTTAAGCACGGCGCGGCTGTTTACAATGAAGAAGCGTCAATATTGACAGACGACGGTGCTGTTATCGGTGTGAAAACCGCAGAACGCACGCTTACTGCCGGCCAGGTTCTCGTAACGGCCGGCGCTTGGGCGAGAGAGCTGCTTGAACCGCTCGGCATCCGTTTTTCAGTATCATACCAAAAGGCACAGATCGTTCATTTAGAGCTTCAGGGAGAGGATACGGGCGGCTGGCCCGTCGTCATGCCCCCAAACGATCAATACATTCTCGCCTTTGACAGCGGCAGAATCATAGCGGGCGCGACTCATGAAAACGATACCGGCATGGATTTGCGGGTGACGGCCGGCGGCCTCCGCGAGATTTTTGACAAAGCATTAACTGTGGCGCCGGGGCTTTCAGACAGTACTGTGATAGAGACAAGAGTCGGTTTCAGGCCGTTTACTCCCGGTTTTCTTCCCGTCATCGGCAAAGTGCCGAATATCAGCGGACTCCTCGTTGCCAACGGGCTGGGCGCCTCAGGGCTGACGAGCGGGCCGTATCTGGGGGCGGAACTGGCGAAACTCGCACTCGGCCAGCAGACGGAAATTGATTTGAGCCTTTATGATCCGGCCGGGGCGCTTGAATAAAAAATAGCTTTTGGCGCATTCTTATGATAGGATGGAGCTTTAATGAATAAGAGGACGTGACCCATTTTGATAAAAATAAACCTTCCTGCTCCTGATGTAACGATTACGGAACGGCAGCAGTCACCGTCGGAAAATGAACCGGCGATTAAAGCGATTTACGGTTTCATTGATTTTCACCGCATTCCGAGAGACAAAGGCGGCATCTTTATGTTTTATAACATTCATGATGAACTGCTGTTTGTCGGGAAAGCCCGTAAATTAAGACAAAGAATCAAAAAGCATTTTGAAGACAATGTGTCGCCTGTTAAACATCACAGGGACGAAGTGTATAAAATTGAAGTATGTGTCGTCAATGATCCGATGGAAAGGGAGATTTACGAAACGTACGCGATCAATACCCTTCAGTCGAAATACAACATTGAGAAAGTATTTTATAAATAAGAAAAACCGGAGCTTAAGGGCTCCGGTTTTCTTTATGTTACAGTGCCAGCCACATCACTGCAATATGCACGATCAGCAGACAGTAAACGACGAGGAACAGCTGAACGACCTTTTTTCTGAATAACATGCAGATCATCATGAGCACAGGAAAAATCAGGACGCCGGCCGTTTTATTGATTGATGTATTCGGACGGTTCGACACGTCATAGTGAATGGCCATATCAGCAGGAAGAAACGGATAAAACACAATCGACAGAATAAAGGCGAGAACCACAGCTCCCCACAGCACCTTATCATTCATCAAAAACATATGAACACTCCCTTTTTTACCTATAATAGTATTTTAGTGTGAAAAAGTTCATTTTTCAGTATTTATTTGATGGCTTTTTTCGTGAGACCCGTCTGCCTGGCGGCTTCTTTTATATTCATTCTGAATCACTCCCTGCTTTTCATTCTAAACGTGTCTCTAAGGGTCAGGTCAAGAAAGGGCGGGAAATTAGACGGGTTTATTCTATATTTTAGAAATTTCAGAAAATATGATTGACAACGCACCTTTGTTGCGATTAATATAACGTTATATAATGTTATATAACATTATATAATAAAACACTGAGGAGTGAAGGATTTGAGTCAAACTGCCGCACAAGTGAATCACAAGGTTCAGGCTTTCTTGGATGATCTGAAAGGAAAAACGATTGACCACGTCTTTTTCGTCGCTTGCGGGGGTTCTTCAGCCATTATGTATCCGAGCAAGTACGTGTTTGACAGAGAGGCGAAAGCCATCAGCTCTGATCTCTACAGTTCAAATGAATTTATTCAGCGCAATCCCATTCAGCTCGGAGAGAACTCTCTGGTGATTTTATGTTCTCAGTCAGGCAATACGCCGGAAACGGTGAAAGCCGCCGGTTTCGCCAGAAAAAAAGGCGCGCTTACGATTGCAATGACCTTTGAGCCTGATTCGCCGTTAGCGAAAGAAGCCGAATATGTCGCGGTGTATGACTGGGGTGAGAACGCACAGGCGATAAATACGAATTACGGGGTTCTGTATCAAATCGTGTTCGGCGCTTTACACGTGCTGGAAAACCATCCCGCGTTTGAGCAGGCGATCGACGGACTCAATAAACTCCAGACCGTATATGACAAAGCGCTTAAACAAGAAGCGGATCACGCAAAGGCATTCGCGAAAGCCCACGAAAAAGAAGATATCATTTACACGATGGCAAGCGGTGCGAACTACGGCGTCGCTTACTCCTACAGCATCTGCATTCTCATGGAAATGCAATGGATTCATTCTCACGCCATTCATGCCGGAGAATATTTTCACGGACCGTTCGAAATCATTGATGAATCCGTTCCATTTATTATCCTGCTCGGCTTAGACGAAACAAGACCCCTTGAAGAGCGGGCGCTTTCCTTCTCAAAAAGATACGGCAAAAAACTGACTGTGCTTGATGCGGCAGCATATGATTTTTCCGGAATTGACGATTCTGTAAAAGGCTACCTGGCTCCTCTCGTATTAAACCGGGTGCTCAGAAGCTATGCGGATGCGCTGGCGGAAGCAAGGAACCATCCGTTAAGCCAGCGGCGTTACATGTGGAAAGTCGAATATTAAGAACGCGCATTATATTTCACCGGACTATAATGATATATAACGTTATAGTCCGGTGACAAAGGAGGAAAAGCATCTGAAAAAGCTCATCTGCCTGTTCGTTCTGTTAGCTGTATGTCTGTCAGCCGCCGCCTGTTCAAGCCAAAGCAGTTCCTCTGACGGAAAAGTGACCCTGAAGTTTTTTCACAGGTGGCCGAAGGAGCCGGAAAAAAGCTATTTTGAAGAAGCGGTCAAAGATTTTGAAGCCGCTCATCCGGATATTCATATCCAAACGGAAGCGGTCTTAAACGATTCTTATAAAGACAAGGTGAAAGTCATGCTCGGAACAACGAGCCCCCCTGATATTTTCTTTTCATGGAGCGACCGGTTTGCTTATAAATTCATCAAAGGAGATAAAGCCCTCGATCTGTCGTCTTACTATCAGCAGGATAAAGATTGGTCCTCACAGCTTGTGCAGTCACAAATCAAACCCTTTACGCATGACGGAAAACAGTACGGTGTTCCGTGGCAAATGGACGCTAAATCATTCTTTTATAATAAAGACATTTTTAATACATTACATTTGAAGCCCCCGGCGACATGGGATGAACTGATCACAGTCTGTGAGAAATTGAAAGAGAACGGATATATTCCGATCAGTTTCGGCACAAAAGCGCCTTGGACCATTTCTCATTATATCGGGACGCTGAACCAGCGTATGGTGGATGAAAAAACGCGGGCGAAGGATTACAGCCCGGAAACCGGGGAGTTTACGGACGAAGGCTATGTCAAAGCGCTTGAAAAGCTTCAGGAACTTCTGCCGTACTTTACAAAGCACGTGAACTCCGTTGATCACGAATACGTGCGCCAGCAGTTTACGAGCGGCAAAGCGGCGATGATTTATGCGGAAACGGCAGAAATTAAGCTCGTCGAACCGGTCAATCTGGGCTTGTTTCCTTTCCCGAAAATCAGCGGCGAAAAGGGATCTCCCCGTGCACTGACCGGATCTCCCGAAGGATTTATGATTTCCTCAAAAACGAAGCACCCGAAAGAAGCCATGGAATTTCTTCAGTTTTTAACCTCGAAAAAAATGGGAGAGAAGCTGATAAAAGACGTCGGTAAATACAGCGCGGTTCAGGGAACGGCGACAGAAAACAATTCCACCCCGATCCAGCGCGAAGCCGTGCAGGATATCGTCCGCGCCGAAACAATGGTGCCGTGGTTTGATATGGATGTTGACGTTGAAATCGCCGATGTGTATGCGGCAGGCGTTCAGCAGATGCTCGGCGGCACAATGACACCGCGCGAGGTGATGAATTCCGTGCAAAAAGCGGCGCGTCAGGTCAAAGCGTTATCTGAATAGAACAGATTTCTTTGGAGAAAGGAGATGAGGATTTCCTTGGTCAGCCGAAAACGTTTCGTTCCATATCTGTTTCTCGCGCCCGCGCTGGTTTTTCTGCTGTTCGTTTACATTCCGATTATTGAGAATGTGTTTTTCAGTCTGTTTGAATGGAGCTCATTTCAACCCGAAAAGACGTTTATCGGTTTGAAAAATTATATTGACCTGTTCCGCGATTCCGTGTTTTTTACAGCACTCCGCAACAATGTGCTGTATGCGGTCATATCGCTGATTTGCCAGGTTGGCGGCGGGTTAATTCTGGCGGCCGTGCTGGAAGACAGATTGGTAAGAAAATGGTCGCCGTTTTTCCGTACGGTATTTTTTCTTCCGGTCGTCATTTCCATGACCGTCATTGCGCTGTTGTTTGATTTTATTTATAACCCGGAAATCGGGCTTTTGAATCAGCTGCTGGAAGCGGTCGGACTTGATGAACTGACCCGGGCGTGGCTGGGCGATGAAAACACCGCTATGCTGTCTGTCATTTTTGTGTCTCAATGGCAGTCTGTCGGTTACATCGCCATGCTGTACATTGTCTCGATTCAGAGCATTCCCGCTGAATTATATGAATCGGCGCAGCTGGACGGAGCCGGAAAAATCCAGCAGTTTTTTCACATTACGGTGCCGCAGACGAAAGAAATGTCGTTTGTTGCCGTGGTGATGACGCTGACCGGCGCATTTACCGTATTTAATGAACCGTATATTCTGACCGGCGGAGGGCCGGGCAATGCTTCAGAAGTGCTGAGCACATTTTTGTATAAGAGCGCTTTTACAAAGGATATGATGGGCTACGCTTCTGCGATCGCGACGGTGGTGCTTTTGCTGACGCTTGCTCTGTCGCTTATTCAGATGAAATTCTTTAAGACCGGAAAGGAGGAGTAGGCCGATGCTTCCTGAAAAGACGGACTTGCGTCATGCCCGTCAGGCCGTCAGAACAGGCGGAAAACCGAGAAAATGGTATGTCGGGGAAACGTCTGTGTGGCTGTTTCTCTTTATCTACCTCATTGCTGTTGCTTATCCGCTGTTATGGATGGCGGTCAGCGCCTTTAAAAGCTCGGATGAGATTTTTGAGCACAGCTGGTCGCTGCCCTCTGTCTGGCATCCCGAAAACTTCATATCCGCATGGAACCAAGGGATTTCCGCTTATTTTATGAACAGCGTCATTGTGACCGTGCTGACTTGTCTCATCACCGTATTTGTGAGTGCCTGGGCGGCATACGGGCTGGCCCGTTTTCAATTTAAAGGAAAAGGGTTTGTGCTGATCATTTGTCTTGGCGGCTTGATGCTGACGCCGCAGGTCAGTCTTGTGCCGCTGTACTCCATTATCCAGTCATTGGGATTGTACAATACGTATTGGGCATTGATTCTTCCGTACGCAGCCTACCGTATTCCGTTTACCGTGATTCTGATCCGTTCCTATTTTTTGTCGATTTCCAAAGAGCTTGAGGAAGCGGCCTATCTGGATGGATGTACAAGTTTCGGAATATTTTTCAGAATATTCTTACCTATGAGCGTGCCGATTCTGGTGACATCAGGCATTTTGACGGCTTACCATACATGGAATGAGTTTATGTTTGCGATTATTTTTATCGATGATGAAAATTTACGTACGATTCCGGCCGGGCTGATGCAGTTCAGAGATGCGCTGCAGACGGATTGGGGCGTGCTGCTGGCCGGGCTGACGATTTCTGCTGCTCCGATTATCGCGCTGTTTTTATTAATGCAGAGATATTTTATCCGCGGCATTGCAGCGGGAAGCGTGAAAGGATAAGGGGGATGAAAAGATGAAACTGATAGCGGCCGGAGATAATGTAGTAGATTATTATCAGGATCAGGAGACGTTTTACCCGGGCGGAAATGCGTTAAATGTAGCCGTGCTTGCCCGGCGCTTAGGCCACGAAACTTCTTATATCGGGATTCTCGGCAGTGATGAAGCGGCGGATCACGTATTGAATGTGCTGAAACTGGAGAAGGTGAATGCCGATCTGATCCGCCGGGCATACGGAGAAAACGGGATGGCGGTCGTCACACTTGATGAAAGAGGGGACAGGATATTTGCCGGATCAAATAAAGGCGGCGTGCAATCGCGTCTGACGCTCGCTTTTCAGGAGAATGACATCTCATTTATCGCCGGACATGATCTGCTGCATACGAGCGTATACAGCAGGATAGAACGTGACCTTCCGATGCTGAGCGGCCATGTGCCGATTTCCTTTGACTTCTCTGTAAAACGTGACGAAGCCTATTTAGAAGCGGTCTGTCCGTACGTGACGTATGCGTTTTTTTCCGGGAGTGATTTGAGTGAAAGTGAATGTGTGCGGCTTGCCGAAAAAGCCCGCGGTTTCGGAGCGAAAATCGTTTGTCTGACAAGGGGAGAACATGGCGCGGTGTTATCGGATGGGGAACGCGTCTATCATCAGCCGGTGGTAAGAGCTGATATCATAGATACATTGGGGGCGGGTGATTCTTTTATCGCCGGGTTTCTTACCGATTTCTACGAACATCAGGATATTCGGCGAGCGCTTACTGCGGCCGCCGGGACGGCTGCCAAAACATGCGGGGGGTTCGGAGCGTTCGGTTACGGGCATCCCTACAGGCCGGACGGCGGGAAAAGCAGTGAAAAAACGAGAATACGATAAGCATTGTCTCGTTTTTTATACTTGTTACGCATAGGGGCTGTTAATGGTAAACGTGACGCGGTCGGTATGCATTAAAAACAGCGAACTGTATATCGGCTGTTCTTTTGACATAAAAGCGGTTTTGTCAATTTCAAAAAGCGCATCCCCGATATCACAAGCCAGATAGCGGCTTTCTTCCTGCTTGGCGTATACGACATTTAACAGTTTCGTATTATGGGTGGGCACCACCTGATAGTGCTGTTTCAAAATGTCATGCATCGACACGCCGCCTTTAATATGCTTGCCGATGTCGGGAAATAAACTGAGCGGATAGTGGGCGATTTCGAATGAGAGCGGCTGGTCGTCGTGAAATAAAATGCGTTTTAATTCAAGAACGGGACTTTCGGAAGCGACGCGAAGTTTTTGAGCGATGGATTTAGGCGCTTCAATGATTTCATGGGAAAGGATCTGGTGTTTCGGTTTTTTTCCCGTTGATTCCATAAATTCAGAGTAGCCGTTGACCGCGATGAGCTCCCGCTTCAGTTTAGGGCTTTTAACGAACGTTCCCTTTCCCTGCTGCCGGACGAGCCAGCCTTCTTCCACAAGATCAAGGATGGCCTTCCTGACTGTTATGCGGCTGACGTTGTACGTTTCGCACAGCTCATTTTCAGTCGGCAGTTTTACGGACGGCGAATAAACGCCCTTCTTGATATCGTCCGCGATAATTTGTTTCAGCTGAATATATAAAGGTTTCGAGCTCCCGTTATTTAACAATGGGACGGACCTCCTTTGTCAAGTAGTAGTACTATTATATGTATTATGACGTTATAATACAAATTTGCTTTTCATTTATGAATCTGTCAGAAACCCCGAACATTTTTAACATAACAGAAAGATGTGGCGGTTTCCAGTATTGGAGGAGGTTTCGAATGGCATCATTAACATTTGACCATATCAAAAAAACATACGGCGCCCAATCGGCGGCAGTGAAGGATTTTCACTTAGATGTAAAGGATGAGGAGCTGCTGGTGCTTGTCGGTCCCTCCGGCTGCGGCAAATCTACGACACTCAGAATGATTGCCGGACTGGAGAGCATTTCTGAAGGGAAGCTTTATATCGATGGAGATGCGGTGAACGATCTGCCCCCGAAGGATCGTGATATCGCAATGGTTTTTCAGAATTACGCGCTGTATCCCCACATGACGGTGTTTGATAATATGGCGTTCGGTTTGAAGCTCAGAAAGCTGCCGAAAAAAGAAATCGCAGAGCGAGTCCGGACGGCCGCTGATATTTTGGAAATCGGGCATCTGCTCAAGCGGAAACCGAAGGCTCTTTCAGGCGGACAGCGGCAGCGGGTTGCGCTCGGCCGGTCGATCGTGCGGGAGCCGAAAGTGTTTCTGATGGACGAGCCGCTTTCCAACTTAGATGCGAAACTGCGTGTGACGATGCGCGCCGAAATCAGCAAGCTCCATCAGCGTTTGAAAGCGACCATCGTTTATGTGACGCATGATCAGACGGAAGCGATGACAATGGGCGACCGGATTGTCGTGATGAATGAAGGAGATATTCAGCAGGCCGCAAGCCCCCATGAGATTTATCATTATCCGGCGAATATGTTTGTGGCGGGTTTTATCGGTTCTCCGAGTATGAATTTTATAAAAGGCGTCATAGAAGAAAGTCACGGGCAATGGTATTTTGCCGGTTCGTCCGTTCGTCTGCCCATTCCGAAAGAAAAAGCGGCCGTTCTTGTGCAGAAAGGATACAGCGGTCAGGAGATGACTGCGGGGCTGCGTCCGGAGCATTTGACGCTTGCCGGACAATCAGAGCACCCGCCTGAAGCGGTGTGCCGCGCTGTGGCGGAAATATGTGAGAACTTAGGCGCGGAGATGTACGTTCATGCGGTGAGCGGAGATGACCGCATGACGATCCGCCTTGACGGCGCTTCAGAGGTGAAACCCGGCGATGCCATTCTGCTTGCGGTCAATATGAACCGGGCCGTGTTTTTTGATGCCGACACTGAAAACGCCGTATATTGAAAAAGGGAGCCTGATGATGGGGCTCCCTTATCACTTCTTATGATACGATTACCAGATTTCGTCCGCCCATTCCGGGTGGTCGATAAACGGATTGCGGTTATGCTGATAGTCTTCGTAAATGATTTCGTTCCGCCGTTTTTCCTTACTGTCGACGGGGTCTTGTTTATTCCATTTGAGCAAAACGGACAGTTTTCCCATGTAAGGAGCTGAGCCGTTTCCGGTTTTATCATTCAGCTCAAGGTCGGGATACCCGTCGCCGCCTTCATAACGCACCGCCATGTAAAACAGCATGCGGGCGACGTCTCCTTTGACCTCATCGCGCGGCTCCCAGGAATCACCGTCATAATAATTGCCCGGCGCTTTCGGGTATTCTGAGCCGCCGTTATCAAAATCCATGTTTCCTCTGGCGCTGTTCACCTGGACGTCTGCAGGGCGCAGATGATGAATGTCCGTCCCGGGGCCGGCAGCTGTTCCGAAGTTTCCGTGTGACTTTGCCCACACGTGTTCACGGTTCCAGTCCCCGACGCTGCCGCCGTTTTTACTTTTGGCCCGTGATTCCTGGGTGTAGAGCAAGATGACATTGTTCGGGTTTGCCGGATCTTCGTCAGTTTCCTTCAATGCATTCCATACTTGGCTGTAAGACAGCTTTGTATGTCCGCTGATGATGCGGTGCAGGGCGCTCTTTAAGGCTGTTCCGCTTTTTCCGGAAGCTTCTTTGTAATATGTCTCCGTATCCGCAGACGGAGTGATGACAGCTGAGGAAGTTTGCGGAAAAAGAGTTGTGCCGCCGGCAGTTGAAACCGCCAGCCGGCTGTACAGATTCGTGTCAGCCGGCGCGCCCGCAGAGGCTGACGGCGCGGTCCAACCCAAAATGAAAAACAGGCAGACAATCGGCAGAAACCAAAGTTTTTTTGTCATGACTTGCCCTCCTTTACCTCTATTATCCAAAAAATAAATCTAATATTCTATCTTTTTTGAAAAATGGTTCCTTCGGCTTATGGGACAGAGGGGCGGTTTCTTGGTCAAAGTATCCGGAAAATCATTGATTTTTTGGAAGATATGATAATGAACTCGTTATGCGCTCCTTCTATAATGAAGATCATCTTGTCAGTTTTTCAGTTTAAAAGGAGGGCGTGTATGGAACATCAGCAGCTTTCGGCGGCGAATATCGGGATTTCCGATGACATACAATGGCTGTCTCAATTCGGCGCTTCCGCTTCCGGCGGAGTGACGAGGCTTTTATATACGAAAGAATGGATGGACGCCCAGCTTGCCGTCAAAAAGAAAATGGAGGCGTTCGGGCTGGAAACGGCATTTGACGATGTCGGTAACGTGTTCGGCCGTCTGAACGGCACAGAATCGCCTGATGAGGTGATTCTGACCGGGTCGCATATTGACACCGTTATTGACGGCGGCAAATATGACGGTGCGTTCGGCGTGCTGGCGGGCATGCTGGCGATCCGGCATTTGCATGAGACGTGCGGGCGTCCGAAAAAAACGCTGGAGGCTGTGTCGCTCTGTGAAGAGGAAGGGAGCCGTTTTCCCATCACCTATTGGGGCTCAGGCAATATCACCGGTGCTTTCTCGCTTTCAGATGCGGAAACGCCGAAAGACGCGTCCGGCATTTCTCTGAAAGAAGCCATGCGGCAGAACGGCTTCGGTGCAGGCCGTTATCCGGCGCCGCTGCGCACTGATATTAGTGCCTTTCTGGAAATTCATATAGAACAGGGGCAAACGCTTGAACGATCGGGAAAGGATATCGGGATTGTCACCGGGATTGCCGGACAGAGACGCTATACCGTTACGCTTGACGGTGAATGCAACCATGCGGGGACCACTTCAATGAAATGGCGGAAAGATCCGCTCGCGGCGGGAAGCAGCATCATCCATGAACTCATGCTCTCAGCGGAAAGACAGCCGGAAGAGCTTCGCCTGACGTGCGGGAAAATGACGGTTGAGCCGAATATGGCGAATGTCATTCCGGGCCGTATCCAGTTTTCCGTTGATATTCGCCATCAGCAGGAAGACGTGCTGGCAGCCTTCCATCAGAAACTGGTGTCGATTATTGAAAACATCAGCCGCAGCAAAGGAGTCAGACCCTTTATTGATGAATATATGAGGATAGAGCCGGTTCAAATGGATCACACACTGACACGAACCGCAGCACAGGCTGCAAAAGAGCAGGGGGCGGACCCGGAGAAGATCGTAAGCGGAGCGGGACATGACGCCCAGATGCTCGGCAGAACCTTTCCGGCCTGCATGCTTTTTGTGCCGAGCCGTGGCGGGATCAGCCACTCGCCGCTTGAATTCACACCCGCACATCAGCTTGAAACCGGCGTCCTTACGCTGGCGAATGTATTACATAAACTTGCCTATTAACGTAAAGGGGGAATCGGCGTGCCGACCAGAAAAGAATTGTGCATTCCGCAAAGAACGATTATGACACCGGGACCGACTGAAGCTGAACCGAGAGTGCTGAGGGCGATGGGCGCTCCGATCCTCGGCCAGTTTGACCCGGCGTTTACCGGCATCATGAACGAAACGATGCAAATGCTCCGTGAATTGTTTCAAACGGAAAACCGCTGGGCCTATCCGATTGACGGCACATCAAGAGCGGGGATTGAGGCTGTTCTCGCAAGTTTGATAGAACCTGGCGACAGCGTGCTCGTTCCGATATACGGACGCTTCGGACACCTGCTGACTGAAATCGCCGAGCGGTACGGAGCGGACGTTCATACGATCGAGTGTGAATGGGGAACGGTCTTCCGGCCTGAAGAGATTATCGGCGAGATGAAAAAGATTTCCCCGAAAATCGTCG
Organism: Bacillus sp. SYZHCR11; assembly: GCF_057196865.1. Lineage (NCBI taxonomy): Bacteria > Bacillati > Bacillota > Bacilli > Caryophanales > Bacillaceae > Bacillus > Bacillus sp. SYZHCR11. Next base: position 153,927 of record NZ_JBXUND010000002.1, on the reverse strand, counting down.
CTATGGTGCACGGAGAAACATCAACGGGGCGGATTCATCCGCTGAAAGAAATCGGGGAAGCGTGCCGCGCCCAAGATGCACTCTTTATCGTGGATGCTGTGGCCACGATTGGCGGATGCGCCGTAAAAACGGATGAATGGAAGATTGACGCAGTCATCGGGGGAACGCAAAAATGCCTATCGGTCCCTTCCGGAATGGCGCCGATTACTTATAATGACCGGACGGCCGCTGTCATTGCCGCTCGTAAAAAGGTAGAACGTGGCATTGCAACGGCAGCTGACGGTAAAATGCTGTCCGGTCATCGGCCGGTTACGAGCAACTATTTTGATCTGAGCCAGCTCGAAGATTATTGGAGTGAAAGAAGGCTGAATCACCATACAGAAGCGACAGCAATGCTTTATGCGCTGCGGGAGGGTGTGCGCCTTGTTCTGGAAGAAGGACTTGAAGAACGGTTCCGCAGGCATCAGCGCCATGAAAAAGCGCTTACGGCGGGACTTGCAGCGATGGGCCTTGATTTATTCGGCGATCCGGAGGCGAAGCTGCCTGTCGTCACATGTGTGAAGATTCCGCCGGAAGCAGACGGCGAATCGATAAGGAGTATGCTTTTGTCTCAATTCGGAATTGAAATCGCCAGCTCGTTCGGTCCGCTGCAGAGGAAAATTTGGAGAATCGGAACGATGGGCTACAGCTGCAGAAAGGAAAATGTGCTGTTTGTGCTGGCCGGACTTGAAGCGGTTCTGATCAGACACGGAGTTGCAGTTAAAGCCGGGGAAGCGCTGCAGGCGGCACTTAACATATATGATCTGCCGGCTGAAACCGGTGTGCTGTCATGAGATATGAAAACGAGATTGAAATCATCTGGACTTTTTTCCCTTTTCCCCGTTATACTGAATGGTATAAAAAATGACAAATATGGAATGACCATCTGTTTGTCTGGGGAGAAGGTAAGAAATCATGGCGTACATGGGGCGATTGTCAATTTTAATGCTGAATATGTTTATTGCGATGCTTGGGATCGGATTGATTATTCCGATTATGCCCGCATATATTACCGAATTCGGAGCGACGGGGAGCACGATGGGTCTGCTTGTTGCGGCGGCGGGGCTTACACAGCTTTTATTTGCGCCTATTGCCGGGGAAATAACCGACAAATACGGACGGCGGAAACTGATTATTTTCGGCATTGCCGCCTTTGCCGTGTCACAATTGATCTTCGCCTTTGCCGGAAGCCTGTGGCAATTGTTCGCATCCCGCCTTTTAGGCGGAATGGGCGCGGCGTTTTTAATGCCGTCAATGTTCGCTTACATTGCGGATATTACGACCGAGGAAGAACGCGGGAAAGGAATGGGGCTGTTCAGCGCGGCGATGACGCTCGGTGTCGTCATCGGACCCGGTGTCGGCGGTTATTTGGTTCATTACGGCATGTCTGTGCCGTTCATCGTGTCCGCAAGTCTCGCCTGCTTTTCAACCGTTCTTTCATTTTTCTTTCTGCCCGAAACGCTGGGGCGTGAAAAGCAGCTGGAAGCCCGGGCAAAAACGGAAAAACGTGAGCATCTGTTTAAGCAAATGTCACGCGCGCTCAAATCGCCGTTCGCGTTTATGCTGATTCTGGTTTTTGTGCTGAACTTCGGAATTATGAACTTTGAATCCGTTTTCGGCCTTTACGTTGACCATAAACACGGATTTAAAGCCTCTGATATTGCCTTTATTATTACGGCTGCGGGTCTCATCGGCGTATTTGTGCAGGCGGTCGGCGTCAGTTATCTCGTCCGCAGGTTCGGGGAAAAGCGCGTCATTAACGTGACGTTGATCGGTGCTGCTGCAGGACTTGTGTGGTGCCGGTTTGCGGGTTCATATTGGGCCGTTTTTGCCGCGGCAATCTTTTTCCTGACGCTGACATCGCTGCTCCGGCCGGCCGTTAATACGATGCTGTCGAAGCTCGCCGGTGACCAGCAGGGGTTTGCCGGCGGGATGAACACTTCATTCATCAGCTTAGCGAATATCGCCGGACCGTCAGCCGCCGGTTTTCTCTTTGATGTAAATATGGAATTTCCGTATATGCTGGGAGCGGCCATTCTCGCCATCAGTTTTCTGGCTGCGCTTGGCTGGGGCAAAAAGACACAGACCCGGCCGTTCACGCAGCAAGGATAAGAATCAAAAGCCTCCGGGTATCCGGAGGCTTTTTGCTTTTTCTTCAATTTGAAAATATCCATTTTTACTTATCTTCCAAGTTTGCTTCTGTTGTATTTTCTGTCTGTAATGAGGATATGAAGCAGGCTGACAGTAATAAAGTGGCCGAATACACCTTTTTGGTGAGTTCCGCCCCGGCTGCTATTGGGAAGCCAATAACAGATTGATACGCACAGAAAAAACGGCTTTTCGGCTAAAAAATCACAATGTCTTCCATTATTACTCAAGCCAATGAGAACTGAGGAGAAAATGAGGCGGAGGCTTTTGTTCTTATCAGATATCGTTTTTAAAATTTATTTATAAAATTCATACAATGTCTTTTAAAACTCATCTTATTCTTATCTAGTTTTTGTAACCAAAAGATTATTTAGTCTTTAAAAATCGGAAAATATGGGTTAGAATGTATAATAGTATTGTGTTTACAAGTATAATTATTAATGGAGGGATTTATCATGAGAAGTAAAACTAAGAATATTCTAGCAGTATTGTTGGCAGGTATTATGACTTTTGGCCTGATTATAGGATTCAGTCAATCAGCGCAAGCAGTAAGCAAAACAACGAGCTTTACTTACAATACTGGAACTGTTTCTGCAAAATCATATATACATACATCAGATAACTACAAAAATGTTAATGCCACAGTTGAATTAGGAAGATCAGGCACATGGGAGACCGCAGCTTATTGTAAATTATACCTTCAGCGGTATACAAGCGGTTCATGGAAGACTATTGATACTGCTTCCGGTAATGCGTCATACGGCAAAAAATTGAATGTTACTTTTACGAATATCGCTAAAAAATCTGCTTCAACTCGTGTAAAAGTGAAACTTTATAACAACTGGAAACACTCGGAACTACTTCAAACTGTAAATTCAAGTAAATGGAAACGCTAGTATCTAAAATATGATTTCGACTGATTAGTAATAATTATTCTTCTAAATTAATTTTTAAAGGCTGAAAATTTTCTGAATGTACTTAGGATGCAGGGGACCCCTGCATCCTTTTCATTGAGTATGAAACCCTAACTCCCCAGGTACAACTGATAGCCAAATAGGATGAGCAGGAGGGGGATGTGGTAGTCCTTTAATGCATCGATATATGAAAATGGATGGAGAGGGGTATTTTCAAGCAAGCCTAAACGAGAGAAGCAAGCACCCGTATGATTCCATCATATTTCTCCGTGCTGCATCCGTTCGCTGAGAATATGGCTGTCGAGCCGCCCGTCTTCGTTTTTCCTTCCGAGCATGGAATCTCACCGACGACTGTATCCCAAGTATGCTTTTGAGATTGGAAGGTAATGTGAAACAGCTAAGGAAATCTGCATCTAAATCAGGGTTCGCTATTGAGAGGGCTTGTTTGTGAAATACAGAAGCGGTTGGGCATGAACCTCTTCTGCGGCACCGTAGCCTTCGCGAAGCTCTCCGTACGATTTCCTTTGTATTCAATAAATCCCGCCGAATAAGGGATTGTAATGGCTCCTGCGTACATGGCAGCTACATACTGAGAGCGGATGGCCAGTGATGCTGTTTTTCTCTTATCCCAACTCCTCATTTTTCCGAATGTGATGTTTAAAACACGTTAGTATGCGGAAGACGGGCTGGCATTAGGCTTTATCGCTGAAATATTCGTGTTTTTTTGGCGGAAACGCCAATGAGAGTGGATTTCTTTTGAGAAAGCAGCAATTCCTTAACCGATCAGCCGCTGCATTCTCAGCGCGAGCCGCAGGCGCATCGTCGTCTCCGGATCTTTTAAGCTTTTGCCGAGCAGTTCCTCGCATTTTTCTAAACGATAGATCACCGTATTTCGATGGACGTACAGGCGCTTAGCCGTTTCTGAAATCTGGCAGTGGGTCTCCAGGTAAACAGACAGTGTATGAAGCAGGCTCTGGTCCTCCTTTTGCCGATCGGCCAGGCTTTGGAGGGTGGCTTCGTAAAACTTCTTCACATCTTCCGCCGGAAGCAGGCGGAGCAGCTCCGGCACGTCTTTGGCATGATAGATTTGAATAAACTCCGCGCTTCTGGACAAATGCCCGGATGAAATGGCGTCTGAAGCTTCAGTAAAAGCGTCAGGGACATCGATCAGCTTTTGGCATATGTTTGAGATGCCGAAGGAGACAGTCCGTTTAAACTGCGTCCGGACCTGTTTCTGAAACTGCTCCAAAAAGCTGATGACAGACGCGTGCATTTCATTCCAGCTGTCTGTCGCTTCAATTAAAAGAATACCGACATTTCCTTTAATAAAGAGATGAGGGGGAAACGGAAAGGATGACAGTTCCCCTTCAAGCAGATCAAATACATGATCGGAAACGAGCTGATTTTCGGTAAAGCTGATCGTTTTCTCATTTCGGTCGAGTTTTCCGCAAATGCACATGTATTTCTGATCCCAGCGAAGCCGGAATTCTTTGGCGCGGCTTTTGATTTCTTCATGGCCGGTAAACGAGCGGTCGATGAAATTGCTGAAAAATTCATTTCGCGCCCGTCTGCCGAATTGTTTGACGGCATTTTCTTTCAGCAGTTCAAAGGAAATGACGTTGGCCGCCTGTTCAATTGTCAAAATCATGCCTTTATCAGCGGTCTGCACCAGCTCCGGAATCACCAGATAACCGCAGTTTTTTTCAACATTCAGAATCGGCAGGACAGAATACGCCTTTCTGTCGGAGAGCATGGAAAAGCAGGTGAAATAAGGACCGGAAAGGGAATAACAGATGTTTTTCAATAAAGACGTGTCAATGGGTATGCTGTGGGACGATGATAAGAGTTTTGTATGCTGATCCAAAAGCAGCACGGGAAGCCGGAGAATGTCTGAGAGCTTCTTAAGCAGGGATTGCAGCCCTTTTCCGCTCATGATGTGGTTTGTAAATTTTTTATGGGCGTAAATGGCTTGCTGCAGCTCATTTGAACGCATATCAAGAATATGGCTCAGTGTAGCGTTGACGATATCTCCCAGCCTGATGTCTTCCGGCAGCTCAATAATCGGAAATTCATACCGGTCGGCAAGCTCCGCGGCATCTTTCGGAATGACATTAAGATAGCGCTTCGTTTTGATCCCCAGTCCCGCGCAGCCCCGTTTTGCCATGAGGCGGATTAAATCTTTCAACAGCTGCGGGCGGTCCTTCAAGTGGTAAGCGGTCGTGACGAGCAATTCGTTTTTATGTAAAAAATCAGCGATGTCCGGCGCATCCATCATGTTGACGTGCTGCACCTCCCTCCAGCCGCCGGATCTGCCTGCGATTAATGCGGCCCGCTCATAAGCGGGAATCTTCATTACATCATAAATATTCATCAGTCAATCTCCTTTCAGGTTCTAAAGACAACCATTGGTTAATATGAATAAAAATCATCAAAAATTATAGCGGTTTTGCTGATGTATTACGATCATAGTAGCAGTAAACTGGCAATCATAGACGCATGTTGTGATAAAAACTGACAGAAAATCGTCATCCTTACAGGGAGGAAGATAAAATGGCCTATGACGTAATTGTAAAGGGTGCGAAAGCTGTGCGAAAAGGCGGGACAGAGCGGGCCGATATCGCCGTCAAGGACGGGAAAATCGCATTGATCGAGCCCGGCATTGACGAAAACGCGGAACAAGTGGTGCAGGCAGACGGCATGTATGTGTTTCCGGGCGCGGTCGATTGTCACGTGCATTTCAATGAACCCGGACGCGAAGAATGGGAAGGCATTGAAACCGGCTCAAACATGCTTGCTGCCGGCGGCTGTACGGCTTATTTTGACATGCCGCTTAACTGCATTCCTTCGACGGTAACTGCTGAAAACCTGCTGGCAAAGGCGGAAATCGCCGAACGGAAGTCAGCGGTTGATTTTGCGCTTTGGGGCGGTTTGATGCCCGGGTATACCGAACATATCCGGCCGATGGCAGAAGCGGGGGCAATCGGGTTTAAAGCGTTTCTGTCTAAATCGGGAACGGATGAATTTCAATCAGCCGATGAACGGACTCTTTTAAAGGGAATGAAGGAAATCGCGGCGTGCGGCAGGATTTTGGCCCTGCACGCAGAAAGCGACGCCCTCACCCGATTCCTTGAAGCCGAGTACGCGCTCCAAGGGAAAATTGATGCCCGCGCTTACGCTTCCTCCCGTCCGGAAGAAGCCGAATGCGAGGCTGTGCAGCGGGCGATTGAATATGCAAGAGCGACGGGATGCGCGCTTCATTTTGTACATATCAGCACGAAACGGGCCGTGCTCTCCATTCAGCAGGCGAAAAAAGACGGATTGGATGTCACCGTTGAAACATGTCCGCACTACTTATTATTCAGCTTTGAAGACTTCCTCAAAAAAGGGGCGGCTGCCAAATGCGCTCCGCCGCTCCGCTCAGAGGCTGATAAAGAGGAATTGATCGGGGTTTTGGCTGAGGGCCTGATTGATATGGTGTCTTCGGATCATTCTCCCTGTCATCCGGCTTTGAAACGCGAGGATAATATGTTCCTGTCGTGGGGCGGGATCAGCGGAGGCCAATTTACGCTTCTCGGCATGATTCAATTAGCGATCGATCATGGGATTCCGTTTGAACATGTGGCCCGATGGACGGCAGAAGCACCTGCCAAACGTTTCGGTTTAACGAATAAAGGCCGGCTTGAAGAAGGATTTGACGCTGATTTTGCCATTGTCCGGCCGGAACCTTTTACCGTCACAAAAGAAACGATGTTTTCCAAACATAAGCAAAGCCTGTATGAAGGCCGCACCTTTCCATACCGAATTGCTGCGACCTACAGCAAGGGGCGCTGTGTGTACCAGGATGGCGGTCGTAAGCAGAGGGGGGCTTTCGGAACATTTCTGAAGCCTTCTGAAATAAAAGAGCCGATTCTCTGATGAGAATCGGCTTTTTTTGTCGTTTGGAGAGCGGGTCTCGTGGTATCTTTTTATAAAAAGGAGTAAAACACATTGTATGATCAAATCTTGAACATATTAACGGCATCCTGGTCGCGCAAGACCAGTACAAAATGGACGGAAGATTGCCCGGCCACAGGCCAGTGCGGCGTGACGGCTTTAGTCATCCAAGATGTTTACGGCGGTGACATTCTCAAAACAAAAACCGGCACAAGCTGGCATTTTTATAATCGAATAGACGGGGAGATATATGATTTCACGAGCAGTCAGTTTTCAGAGCCGATCGTCTATCAGCACATTCTTTCTTCCAGAGATGAGGCATTTTCGGACACCAATGAACATCAGTACCGTTACCTGAAAAGTGCATTCAGAAAAAACATGGAAACGGAAAGAGAAAAACACCTGTGATAAACTAGAATGAGAGGTGAAGGATTGTGATTTATATCGGACTGACGGGGTGGGGGGATCATGACAGCATCTATCCGCCTAAAACAGCGGGCCCGCAAAAACTGCAGGCGTATTCCTCCCATTTTCCCATCGTTGAGCTGGACGCGAGCTTTTACGCGATACAGCCCGCCCGCAATAACGAAAGATGGGTCAAAGAGACGCCGGAATCTTTTCAATTTGTCATTAAGGCATATCAAGGAATGACGGGTCATCAGCGCGGCGATATTCCCTTTGAATCGAAGGAAGAAATGTTTGAGGCGTTTAAGCTGTCATTATCGCCGTATATAGAGCATGGAAAGCTTGCCATGGTGCTGTTCCAATTCCCGCCGTGGTTTGACTGCAAGAAAGAAAACGTCGCATATTTAAGATGGTGCAGGCAGCAGATGGGCGATATCCCGTGCGCGCTTGAATTCCGCAACCGGTCTTGGTTTTCCCCGCCATTTTACGAACAGACGCTTTCCTTTATGAAGGAGGAAGGCTGGATTCACAGCATATGTGACGAGCCGCAAATCGGCGAGGGCAGCATTCCGACCGTCCTGAAAGCAACGGATGAAGAAAAAACGCTTGTCCGTTTTCACGGACGGAACAAGCAGGGCTGGATCAAACCTGACGGCGGACAAAACTGGCGTGAGGTCAGATATTTATATCGCTATAACAAACAGGAGCTCAAAGATTGGAAAAACAATCTTCAGGAGCTGAAAAAGCAGTCGCGCAATCTGTATGTGCTCTTCAACAATAACTCAGGCGGAGACGCCGCCGATAACGGGCTTGAGATGCTTGAAATGTTAAATATCTCATATACCGGGCTTGCTCCGAAGCAGCTCGACCTATTCAGCTAGAAAAGAGGTTTCAAGACACATGTCTTATCTTATTTTGATTATATTGGGATTTATCGCGGGAACGGTCGGCAGCCTGATCGGGCTTGGGGGAGGAATTATCATCGTGCCGGCGATGCTCTATTTAAGCACGATGACCCCGTTTTTCCATGACGTAACACCGCAGACTGCCATCGGCACGTCCCTTTTGGTGATTATTTTTACGGGCCTGTCGTCAACTCTGGCCTATATGAAATATAAAACCGTTGACTACAAAAGCGGACTGATCTTTTTTATCGGTTCCGGCCCGGGAAGCATCATCGGCGCGTATTTGTCTAAACTTTTTAATGCGCATACGTTTTCCGTCTGGTTCGGACTTTTTATGATTTTGATTTCTATTACATTAATGCTGAAGACGAAAGCAAAACCGGTCAATAAAGCGCATAAAGGCATGATCCGGACATATGAGGATGAAACGGGTGAGCTTTATACATATTCGTACCGTATTTTTACCGGTATCGCCATTGCCTTTTTCGTCGGTTTATTGGGCGGTCTTTTCGGCATCGGCGGCGGCTCTCTTATGGTTCCGGCCATGATGCTGTTATTTTTGTTCCCGCCGAAAGTGGCTGTGGCGACGTCAATGCTCATCATTTTCTTATCCTCCGTGACGGGTTCCGTGTCACATATCGCAGAGGGCCATGTCAATTGGCTGTATGCGCTGTGCCTCGTTCCGGGCGCGTGGTTCGGCGGCAAAATGGGCGCGTGGGTCAATAAGCGGGTGCAGACGAAAACGATCGTGCTTTTCATGCGGGTCGTCTTGATTTTGATCGGCTGTGAATTGATTTATCAAGGGATATTCAGCTAAAAGGTAGGAGAGATGGTATGTTAGAGAAGCTCCGTTTATATCATACGAATGATTTGCACAGCCATTTCGAAAATTGGCCGAAAATCGTACATTATATTGAGCAGAAGAGAAAAGAGCATGAAAAAAACGGGGAGGAAACACTCGTATTCGACATCGGCGATCATATGGACCGATTTCAAATGATAACGGAAGCGACCTTCGGCAAAGCGAATGTCGACTTGTTAAACCGGCTTGAGATCGATGCGGCTGCCGTCGGGAATAATGAAGGAATTACGCTGCCTCACGATGAGCTGGCGGGTTTATATACTCATGCCGCGTTTCCCGTCATTGTGTCCAACCTGTTTGACGCGGACGGACATCGGCCGGAATGGGCCGAGCCCTACGTGATCAAAACGCTGAAAAACGGGATGACCGCCGGCATACTCGGGGTCACGGTGCCGTATTATCCCGTCTATCAAAAACTCGGCTGGACGGTGACGGATGCGGAAAAAAGCATTCAAGAATCACTTGACGATATCAAGGGCAAAGCGGACATCATCATTCTGCTTTCTCATTTAGGCCTGATCGATGACCGGGCCGCAGCGGAAAAATTTCCCGACATCGATGTCATTCTTGAATCACATACGCACCACCTTCTTGAGGACGGACAGGACATAAACGGCGTATTGCTTGCATGTGCGGAGAAATACGGGAACTATGTCGGCTGTGTCGAGCTCACGATAGAAAGTGAATCACGAACCATTGTCAGCAAACAGGCATCTGTACAGAAAATGGCTGATTGGCACGGGGAATCTGAAGATACGGCGGCTTTTCTGAAAGAGAAAGAACGGGAAGCGGAAAACCTGCTCTCCGTACAAGTCGCCAATCTGAATGAAGAAGCCGGCGTGAAGTGGTTTGAGGAATCGCCGCTCCCGCTTCTATTAGCCGAAGCGCTGAAAAGCTGGTGCGGCTGTGAAGTCAGCATGGTGAATTCAGGCGTCATTTTGGGGCCTTTACAGAAGGGGCCTGTCACAAAACTTGACTTGCACCGCATCTGCCCTCATCCGATCAATCCGGTCGCCGTTCGTCTTTCAGGCAGGGAACTCCGGGAAACAATCAGCCAGGCCGCCTCGGAACAAATGGAACAGCTGCGGATTAAAGGCCTAGGCTTCCGCGGGGAAGTGATGGGCAGGATGGTATATGCCGGAGCGGAGGCAGAGGCCGGCATCCTTGAAGACGGTGTGACGCATCTCCTCAATGTGAAAGTGAACGGAGAAGAGGTTGATCCGGAGCGGATATACTCGGTTGCCGTTCTCGACATGTTTACACTCGGCAAGCTGTTCCCTTACATCCGCGATTCAAAAGAAAAACAATACTTTATGCCGGAGTTTTTAAGAGATCTGCTCGCCTGGAAGCTCGCGCGGCAAGCGTAATGTCAAATATCCGCCGGCCGTTCCATCTCACCCGAATGAAGGTAAGCGGGACTTTTTAAGAGCAAAAATAAAATACTATGTCCCCTCTTACAAGCATACATTGTGATATGTAAGGGGGGATTTTTCTTGCCTAGATACCGGAGCGCTCTTCGCAAGAGAGGGCCTTTGCCTTTTCGATATGTGCTTCTTCTGTCGTTTGCTTTTTTTATCATATCGACGGTCATCAGCCTCTGGATGATCAACTCCTCAATCAAACCGGTGCTGATGAACATAGGAGAAATGGAAACCAAACGGGTGGCGACAGAGGTCATTACGGAATCCATTGAAGAATACATGTCTCACAGCGACAATGTGAAAGATATGGTAGATATGAAAACGGATGAAAACGGAAAAGTCACAACGATGGATTTTAATACACAAATGGTCAACAGCATGAAGGCGAAAGTGACAAAGCAGCTTCAGGCTCATTTGAAGGAAGCGGAGTCGAACAATAAGCAGCATGAAACGGAAAAAGGCGCGAAAACGGCCGATGAAATTATGATTAACATCCCTTTAGGGCAGGTCACGGGAAACAGCGTTCTCGGAAATCTGGGGCCGAAAATCCCCGTGCGCTTTAACCTGATCGGTGATGCGTTAACCGATGTGAAAACAAAAATAAAGCCGTACGGCATTAACAATGCCCTGATCGATATCAGTATTTTTGTGGAGATTAAAGTGAAGGTCATTATTCCGTTTGCCAGTAAGACATCAGTCGTCACAAATAATATTCCGGTCTCCATTAAAGCGATTCAAGGAGAGGTGCCGCAGTTTTATAACGGAAGCGGCGGGTCAGGTGTGACGCCTTCTGTCCAGCTGCCGAGTGAAAAACAGAAGAAAGATAAATAAAAACACACAGCCGCAATCTTTCCTGGCGGCTGTGTGTTTACTTTTTCCTGCGGATTTCTTTTCGCTCCCATGCCCTTAAATGGGGATACGGGTCAAAAGACCATTCCGATCTGCCGTTATCTTTATACATCCCGTAGTGAAGATGCGGCGGGAATTTTCCCGCGGTGCCCGGCGGTCCGTATCCGGAACTGCCGACAGAGCCGATCACCTCTCCGGGTTTGACGATCTGGCCTTTATGCACACCTTTTGCAAAGCCGTTCAGGTGAGCGAAGTAGTGATACGTGTTATTGATATCCCTGATGCCGATTCTCCAGCCGCCGAAACGGTTCCAGCCCTTCATTTCAACAATACCGTAGCAGGTCGATCTGACGGGAAGTCCGTAATGAGCGAACAGATCCGTTCCTTCGTGAATCCGGCGCCCGCCGAAACCCCGCGCGGCGCCCCATGTGCTGCGGTAGCTGTAATCCGTCTTCACGGGAAGCGGAAAAGCGTGCTCTCCGAGATCAAGGCGGCCGAACGTTTTAAACAGTGTCATGAATTCGGTGATAATGCCGACCGTCTGATCACGGCGGTAATAATTCCAGAGGCCGATGCGGATATGGTCAAGATCCGTTCCGAATCCCGCTAAATACTGTGCAAATGTATAAAGGATATCCTCATCATTGCTGACCTCGGCTTTTCCGTCGCCGTCGCCGTCCAGGCCGATCCCGTCAAATACTTTAATGCTGAGGGGCGCCTCGTCCTTAGGATTTGGATTTTCAGGCCCGCTCCACAAATGATCCGGAATATAAATGCTGATGATTCCCGCTTTTTCCGGCAGATCCTTTCGGTTCGAGCGGACATTTTCTTCATATTGATCAACCGCCGCAAGCACATACCAAGGAATCTGCGTGACTGCTTCGGCTTTGCGGTACAACTGCATCCGTTCACCGTAAACAGGAGCCGATTGTTCTTTCCCGCTTGCAGCCGGACAGAAAAATGATAAAAGGAGAAGAGCAGATAACAGAACTTTCACAACATGATCTCCTTTCAGGATTAATACAACTAGTTTGCGGCAACAATCCGAGAAAATGTAAGTAATTCTCTTCCCTTGTCGAGAAATTTTTCCTATGTTAAAGTGACTATTGAATAGAAATCTGCAAGTTTTATATCCATCGTGAAATAGAAATTTTTCGCACACGAACATGAATAAAGGGATAATGGAGATGATGGGGAAATGGCAAAGAAAGACGAGCATCTGAGAAAGCCGGAATGGCTCAAAATAAAGCTGAACACGAATGAAAACTATACGGGTCTGAAAAAATTAATGCGTGAAAATAATCTGCATACCGTATGTGAAGAAGCAAAATGCCCGAACATCCATGAATGCTGGGCTGTCAGACGTACGGCGACGTTCATGATTCTCGGTTCCGTCTGTACGAGAGCATGCCGCTTCTGCGCTGTCAAAACGGGTCTGCCGACTGAGCTGGATCTGCAGGAACCGGAACGCGTAGCTGATTCGGTTGCACTGATGAACTTAAAGCACGCCGTCATCACGGCCGTGGCGCGTGATGATCAGAAAGACGGCGGAGCAGGCGTCTTTGCGGAAACGGTCCGGGCGATCCGCAGAAAAAGCCCGTTCACGACAATTGAAGTGCTGCCATCCGATATGGGCGGAAATTACGACAACCTGAAAACATTAATGGATACCCGTCCTGATATTCTGAACCACAACATTGAAACCGTCCGCCGCCTGACACCGAGAGTCCGGGCCCGCGCAACATATGACCGTTCTTTGGAATTCTTGCGCCGTGCGAAAGAAATGCAGCCTGACATCCCGACGAAATCAAGCATTATGATCGGTCTCGGCGAAACGAAGGAAGAAATTATTGAAGTGATGGACGACCTGCTTGCGAACAATGTCGACATCATGGCGATCGGCCAATACCTGCAGCCGTCGAAAAAACATTTAAAAGTCCAAAAATATTATCATCCGGACGAATTTGCCGAACTGAAAGAAATCGCGATGCAAAAAGGCTTCAGCCACTGTGAAGCAGGCCCGCTTGTCCGTTCTTCCTATCATGCGGATGAACAAGTGAACGAAGCGTCTAAAAAACGCCAGGCCCAAGCATAGGATAAGCCGAAAAAACCCAAAACGCCGCAGGTTTTGGGTTTTTTGTGATGGAGCCGTCTGTGCAGGGAAAAAGTCATTCTTGAATAAGGATCGTCAGAACCGCTACACTGGATATAAAAGGGGAAAATTTTTCCGTCCGTCCGAACCGTCTCATTTTGCAATTGATGGACAGAAGTCAATGAATTATGATAGTAAAGAGTGATAAAAGAGGTGAAGACATGATTCTTATTCAAAATGCCGAGTTTGAACTCGTACACGATTTTAAAAACGGCTTTAATGAAGAAGCGTTCAAAGCCCGCTATTCGGACATATTAAATAAATATGATTACATTGTGGGAGACTGGGGATACAGTCAGCTGCGGCTCAAAGGCTTCTTTGATGACCAGAATCAAAAAGCAACCTTTGAAACGAAAATCAGCACATTGGACGAATACATTTACGAATACTGCAATTTCGGCTGCGCGTATTTTGTTTTAAAACGAATCAGAAAATAATTGATGCAGAAGGGGATGCTGTCACGTGTATTTTGTTGACAGAAATAATATCGAACAAACACTCCGTTTTTTTGAGACCCAGCTGGCGCTGTTTGACAGCACGCCTGCATGGCAGAGCGAAATCGAAAAAAGAGCGCTTGAGCGGATCAGCCATCTTATGATCGAATGCATTCTCGATGTCGGAAATGATATGATTGACGGCTTTATCATGCGCGATCCGGGGAGTTATGACGACATCATGGATATTCTGACGGATGAAAAGGTGGTAGCTGAGGATGAAGCGAATAAGCTCAAGCAGCTGATCTCTTCCAGAAAGCGGCTTGTTCAGGAATATCAGCAAGCCGATCATCAGGAGCTGTTTACGCTGATCACGTCAAACAGGGACGTGCTGAAAGCCTTTCCGGCCCGTGTAAGAACCTACCTGGAAACAGAATTAGGGCCTGTTTCCGCATTTAAATAACAACGAGTGAGAAAATCCACAGGAGTGTTGAGTATGAAGGATTATAAAGGATATTTGATAGATTTGGACGGCACAATGTACAACGGGACGGAAAAAATCGAAGAAGCGTGTGAATTCGTGAGAACGCTTAAAGCGCGCGGCATTCCGTATTTATTCGTGACGAACAATTCTTCCCGGACGCCGAAGCAGGTGGCGGACAAGCTGATGAGCTTTGACATTCCGGCAACTGAAGAGCAGGTCTTCACGACGAGCATGGCGACTGCGCAGCATATCGCCCAGCAGAAAAAAGACGCGTCGGTGTATGTGATCGGCGAAGAAGGCATCCGCCAGGCCATTGAAGAAAACGGGCTGAGCTTCGGAGAAGAAAACGCGGACTTTGTCGTTGTGGGAATCGACCGCGGCATTACATATGAAAAGTTGGCAACGGGATGCCTTGCGATCAGAAACGGCGCCCGGTTCATTTCAACAAACGGCGACGTCGCCATTCCGACTGAAAGAGGGCTTTTACCAGGGAACGGTTCGCTCACATCCGTTTTGACGGTGTCAACGGGCGTTGAGCCTGTCTTTATCGGCAAGCCTGAATCCATTATTATGGAACAGGCGATGCGTGTGCTCGGAACGGATATTTCCGAAACACTCATGGTCGGCGATAACTATGCAACGGATATTATGGCCGGCATCAATGCTGGCATGGATACGCTGCTGGTTCATACCGGAGTGACAAAGCGTGAGCATATGGCAGATTACGACCGGAAGCCGACATATGCGATTGACTCTTTAACAGAATGGATTGAACATCTATAAAAAAGGGACGGCCATGACGGCCGTCCTTATTCTGTATTTCTGGCGCTGTGGGCAAGCCGGCTTGAAGCCGCTGCTGCGATTGCGCCGACGATATCATCAAGAAACGTATGGCATTCCCCCGTAGATTTATCATTTAACCGCCCGAGAATGCCGGGTTTTTCTTTGTCAATGTAGCCGTAATTCGTAAAGCCGATTGAGCCGTATATATTCACGATAGAGAAGGCGAGCACCTCGTCAACCCCATACAGGCTTTCATCAATCGCCAGAATGGTCTGAAGCGGTTCAGACAGTTTTTTTTGTTCGGCGAGCACATCTAATTCTATTCCCGTTAAAATGGCGTTTTGCACCTCGCGTTTTGCGATGACACGGTTCACATTGAGCCTGCATACTTCCATCGTCAAATCAGGATGATATTTTTTCTGAAGGAAATACACCAGCTCGGCAATATCGTCCGTCTCAACCCCCCGTTCTTTTAAACGCGCTCTGGCGACAGCTTCCACCTGATTCAGTTGTTCCTTTTCTGACATTTGCTTCACCCAATCTTTTTTTACTAGTTTATACAACACCCTTCCGATGTGTACGATGTTTCTCCACTTGATTCAAAGGATTACAATATGTATTCATAATTCCGCCGGCGTATGACTACGATGTGAATAGCTCTAATTTTTCAGGCAGGTGATTATGATGAAAAGCATCATTAAAGAAAAGTACGGCATCCACGTCAGACAGCTTTCCGTTTATCAGAAATACCAATGCTTCCAGACGCCTAATTCCTTCTTTCTTATTATTCCCGTTTCCGGGTTTTCGCAATCAGAGCTGACGGAGCTTTACTACATGAGTCAGTATTTACAAGAACAAAGTGACCCATACGTTTCAGTGTTTATCTTTACGAAGGAAGGAGAACTGACCTTTGAGGACGAAGGCAAAACGTATGCGCTCTTAAAAGCGCCGATCCCCGTCGCAAACCGGTCGTTTTCTGTCGGAGGGGAGCTTGCCGAATTTCACAGAAAAGGGCGGGGTTTTCCGTACGAAGTGAAAGAAGCGGGCAGGATCGGCCAATGGAAGGACTTATGGGGAAAACGGGTGGATCAGCTGGAATCATTCTGGATGCAGAAAATTCATATGTCTCCGCTTGAACCGTTCGAAAAGAAAATGATCGAAGCATTTCCTTATTATTCAGGCTTAGCGGAAAATGCGATTCAATATTTAGTGGATACGGAGCTGGATGACAATCCCGGCGCAGAAGACTCGGGGACAATCTGCCATCAGCGGATGGAACGGGATACCTGGTCGGAGGAATCATTGATCCGCATTCCGGGAGATTGGGTATTCGACCATGCCGCCCGTGATATTGCGGAATATATGCGCAGCACATATTTGTATCATCGTGACGACTTGCTTAACGAAGGGTTTTTGTTTTTGCAGGAATATGAGCAAGTTACGCCGTTATCCTCCTTTTCCAAGCGCCTGTTTTACAGCCGCCTGCTGTTTCCGCTTCATTTCTTTGAGACGGTGGAGAGCTATTACATTTCTCATGATTCTGAAAAACAGTTTTACGAAGAGCAGCTTGACTACATTCTTGCCGACTGCACCCGCTATGAACAGTTTTTACAGACATGTCACGACATGATGAATGTCAGGTCGGCGCAGGTTTTTGTCCCGCCTGTAGCGTGGCTCGGAAAAGGAATCAGTTCGTAAGAAAATATAACGTAAAAATATTTAGAAAATAGGGAATCTTGTCATATCAATGTGTTAAGCGTTTTCATGGCCGTAGAAACAATATTCAGCCGCTTGTCAAAACAAATACGGGCTTATATAATATTTGTAACTTAAATGTCTGTGAAGGGTTAACAATTGTCCTTTTCTAGTGGACAAAAGGAAGAAAGGTGGAGTTTCTCTTTGGAAGCGATTCGTATTGGACTGTTAGGACTGGGAACCGTGGGAAGCGGAGTCGTCAAAATTATACAAGATCATCAGGATAAGCTTATGCACCAGGTCGGCTGTCCGGTGACGATTAAAAAAGTGCTGGTTAAAGATATTGATAAAAAACGAGACGCAGACCTGCCGAAAGAAGTGCTGACGACAGAAGTCTATGATGTGATCGATGACCCTGAGGTCGACGTGATTATTGAAGTCATCGGCGGTGTTGAACAGACGAAGCAATATCTTCTTGATGCCTTGAAAGCGAAAAAACATGTTGTGACCGCAAATAAAGATCTGATCGCCGTATACGGGTCAGAGCTTTTAGCCGCCGCAAAGGAAAATGGCTGTGACTTGTATTATGAAGCGAGTGTCGCCGGCGGAATCCCGATTTTACGCACGCTCGAAGAAGGCCTTTCCTCTGACCGGATCACAAAAATGATGGGAATCGTCAACGGAACGACGAACTTCATCTTAACGAAAATGATTAAAGAAAAAAGCCCGTATGAAGAAGTGCTGAAGGAAGCGCAGGATCTCGGATTCGCGGAAGCGGACCCGACCGCCGATGTAGAAGGACTCGATGCCGCACGCAAGATGGCGATTTTAGCCCGTCTCGGTTTCTCTATGAACGTCGATCTGGACGATGTCAAGGTAAAAGGAATTTCCCGGATTACGGATGAAGACATCAGCTTCAGCAAACGGCTCGGCTATACGATGAAGCTGATCGGCATCGCCCAGCGTGATGACAATAAAATCGAAGTCAGCGTTCAGCCGACACTGCTCCCGGATCATCATCCGCTCTCTGCCGTGCATAACGAGTTTAATGCCGTTTACGTGTACGGAGAAGCCGTAGGCGAAACGATGTTTTACGGCCCCGGAGCCGGAAGCATGCCGACTGCGACATCAGTCGTTTCCGATCTGGTCGCGGTCATGAAAAACATGCGTCTCGGCGTAAACGGAAACAGCTTTGTCGCCCCGCAATTTGAAAGAAATCTGAAGCAGCCGTCTGATATCTACGCCCAGCAGTTTTTAAGAATTCATGTCAAAGACCAGGTGGGCTCTTTTTCAAAAATCACATCGGCCTTCTCAGAGCGCGGCGTCAGCTTTGAAAAAATTCTGCAGCTGCCGATAAAAGGACATGACGATCTCGCGGAAATCGTCATCGTCACGCATCATACATCGGAAGAAGATTTCAGTGACATTCTGCAAAACTTAAATGATCTAGAAGTTGTACAAGAAGTAAAAAGCACATATCGTGTAGAAGGGAACGGTTGGAGCTAATGTGGAAAGGACTCATCCATCAATATAAAGAATTTCTGCCGGTGACGGATCGGACGCCGGCCCTGACATTGCATGAAGGCAACACGCCGCTGATTCACCTCCCGAAGCTTTCTGAAAAGCTCGGAATTGAACTGCATGTGAAAACAGAAGGCGTTAATCCGACGGGATCTTTTAAAGACCGCGGCATGGTCATGGCGGTCGCCAAAGCGAAAGAAGAACGCAATGATACCATCATGTGCGCCTCAACAGGCAACACATCCGCTGCGGCTGCCGCATACGCGGCGAGAGCCGGCATGAAATGCATCGTCATCATCCCGGACGGGAAAATCGCCTTCGGAAAGCTTGCGCAGGCCGTCATGTACGGTGCGGAAATCATCGCGATTGACGGAAACTTTGACGACGCGCTGGCCATCGTCCGGTCGATTTGTGAAAAATCACCGATTGCATTAGTGAATTCAGTAAACCCTTACCGGATTGAAGGGCAAAAAACAGCGGCCTTTGAAGTATGCGAACAGCTCGGCGAAGCGCCGGACATTCTGGCGATCCCGGTAGGAAATGCCGGGAATATCACGGCCTACTGGAAAGGGTTCAAAGAATATCATGAGAAAAACGGCACCGGACTTCCGAAGATGCGCGGTTTTGAAGCGGAAGGTTCTGCGGCTATCGTCCGCGGCGAAGTCATTAAAAATCCAGAAACCGTTGCGACGGCAATCCGGATCGGGAATCCCGCCAGCTGGGACAAAGCCGTGCTCGCTGCGGAAGAATCAGCCGGAAAAATTGATGAAGTCACAGATGGAGAAATCCTTCACGCTTATCAGCTGATTGCCCGTGAAGAAGGCGTATTTGCCGAGCCGGGCTCCTGTGCATCCATCGCCGGTGTTTTAAAACAGGTGAAATCCGGTGAAATTCCAAAAGGAAGCAAGGTTGTCGCAGTTCTGACCGGAAACGGCCTGAAAGATCCGAACACGGCTGTGGACGTATCTGACATAAAACCGATCACGCTGCCGACAGATGAGGACAGTATTCTGGAATACTTAAATGGAGCGGCGCGTGTATGAATGAGGCGGAGATGCTGTTTTCCATTACGGTTCCGGGAAGCACCGCCAACTTAGGACCTGGGTTTGATTCCATCGGAATGGCGCTCAGCAGATATTTGAAGCTTTCGGTTTTCCGAAACGATGAATGGCAGTTCTCGGCGGAAACCGAAACTGTCGCGGGCATCCCTCAAGGAACGGACAACCTCATCTACCAAGTCGCCAAACGGACGGCTGACCGCTATCAGAAAGAGCTGCCGCCCGCCCATGTCAAAGTTTGGAGTGACATCCCCCTTGCGCGGGGTCTCGGAAGCAGCGCGGCCGCTATCGTCGCCGCCATTGAGCTTGCGGATGAGTTATGCGGCCTGCAGCTGTCGGAAAGCGACAAGCTGCACTTAGCCAGTCTTGAAGAGGGACACCCTGATAATGCCGCTGCTTCCCTTGCAGGAGGGCTTGTAATCGGCCTTCACGAAGAAGATGAAACACATATCGTGCGTGTTGCCGAAGCGGATATCGATGTTGTGGCAGTGATTCCGTTTTACGAAGTTCTGACCAGGGACGCAAGAGACGTGCTCCCGAAAGAGCTGCCGTACCGACGCGCAGTTAAAGCAAGCGCCGTCAGCAACCTTCTCGTTGCTGCGATCATGTCAAATGACTGGGCGCTCGCCGGGAAAATGATGAGAAAAGACATCCTCCATCAGCCGTACCGCGCCATGCTTGTTCCTGAGCTTTCAAAGGTGGAACACGCGGCCGAAATGAAAGGCGCTTACGGAACGGCGCTGAGCGGAGCGGGACCGACGATTCTTGTCCTGATTGAAAAAGGAAAGGGAGAAGAGCTGAGAAAACAGCTTTCTGAGCATTTCCCTCACTGTGAGATTGCGGCGCTTACCGTCCCGTCAGAAGGAAGCGTAATTGAACGGAATCCTTTAGAACAGGTGAAAAGTGTATAATGATAAAAAAGCGTTCTTCCCATCAGAGAAGGACGCTTTCTTTTTCTGGAGAAGGATTTTTATTTAGGGAAGCGAAATAAAAAAGAAAAGGAGGAGAAACGATTTGAAAAAACTCATAACCGAGGAGGACATTGCGTCTCTCGTATCCGTGACAGACCCGCAATATGCCCCTGACGGCAGAAGAGCCGCTTACGTCCGGACAACAGTCAATCATAAGCGGGATTCCTATTCCTCAGCTATTATGGTATATGACACAGAATCCGGCATCTCAAACCCGTGGACTTTCGGGGACGATAAACATACAAGTCCGCGGTGGTCGCCTGACGGTCGGCGCCTCGCCTTTGTTTCTGACAGGGAGGACGGCATCCCTCAGCTGTACATCATCGACGCTGCCGGCGGAGAGGCGGAACAGGCTGCCGATATTCCTTGGGGCGTATCAGATCCGATATGGGCGCCCGACGGCAGATCCGTGCTTGTGTCCGTCAGTCTGACATCAGCGGAGCGCGCCGATGAGAAAGAAAAAAAGAAGCATGACGAGTATGAGCCGGTTGAGATTCAATCATTAACATATAAACGTGACGGGAAGGGCCTGCTGAACGGAAGCCGGACACAGCTTGTGCTGATTCATCTTGAAACGGGGGAGATTCAGCAGCTGACGGATCATGAAGCGGATCATTATGGCGCGGCCTTTTCACCGGATGGCAGGCAGCTTGCGTTTACCGCCAATTTATGCGAGCCGGGTGACGCCGGAAAGCCGAGCGATGTCTATCTGATGAATCTGGCGGACGGAAGCCTGAAGCAGATTACGCCGCACCGCGGTTCTTTCGGTTCCTGCGTGTTTTCACCGGACGGTTCTTATATCGCGATGCTGGGCCATGAGAATGAATTTCGCAATGCGACTTTAGAGAAAGCGTGGCTGTACGACGTGAAAACTGAGCGGCTGTCCTGCCTGACCGACATGCTGGATGTTCATTTGAGCGATGCGCTGATTGCGGATTCAATCATAGGAGGAGTGACGCCCCGGCCGGTATGGACAAACGACGGGAAGGGCTTTTACGTTCTCGGGAGCGAGCAGGGAAGCACCGGTATTTATTATATCTCGATTGACGGCCTCGTATATCCGATCCGATTAGAAGAAGAGTACGTGAACGGTTTTGCTTTTCATCCTGATCAGAAAAGCTGTATCGCTGTCATTGCCAAACCCGCACAGCCTTCCGAGCTTTACAGCATTTCACTTGAAAATGGGGAAGAGAGGCAATTGACATTTTACAATGATCGGTTTATAGAGGAGCGTATCATATCCGTGCCGGAAAAGCTGCAATATGAAACAAAGGACGGGCTGACGGTAAACGGCTGGTTTTTAAAGCCTGCCGTTTTTGAAGAGGATCAAACATATCCCCTCATTCTATACATACACGGCGGGCCTCACATGATGTACGGCCATACGTATTTTCACGAATTCCAAGTGCTGGCCGCACAAGGATATGCTGTCGTGTATGTCAACCCGAG
The DNA here is from genome assembly GCF_057196865.1 of Bacillus sp. SYZHCR11. Classification (NCBI taxonomy): domain Bacteria; kingdom Bacillati; phylum Bacillota; class Bacilli; order Caryophanales; family Bacillaceae; genus Bacillus; species Bacillus sp. SYZHCR11. The sequence goes on along the minus strand of NZ_JBXUND010000002.1, from coordinate 131,904 downwards.
AGGAAGCCACGGCTACGGACAGGATTTTGTCAATCGTGTCAGGGGTGATTACGGAGGCGGAGATTACCGTGATGTCATGCAGGCGGTGGATGAAGCCGTTCAGGCGTATCCGTTTATAGACAGCGGCCGTCTCGGTGTGACGGGCGGAAGCTACGGAGGGTTTATGACGAATTGGATTGTCGGACAGACAGGCCGTTTTAAAGCTGCCGTCACGCAGCGTTCCATTTCAAATTGGTTCAGCTTCCACGGTGTCAGCGATATCGGCTTCTTTTTTACCGACTGGCAGCTCGGACATGATTTGTTTGAGGAAGCGGATAAGCTTTGGGATCGTTCTCCTGTAAAATATGCATCCCGCGTTTCGACGCCGCTTTTGATCCTGCACGGTGAGCGAGATGACCGCTGTCCGATAGAGCAGGCGGAGCAGCTCTTTACCGCGTTGAAGAAACTGAACAAAACGACGTCGTTCATCCGATTTCCGAAAGCTACGCATGAGCTGTCGAGAAGCGGCCATCCCGAACAGCGGATGAAACGCATCCGTTATATTTGTTCATGGTTTGATGACTATTTGTAAAAATAAAAAAACCAGGCTGTCATGCAGCCTGGTTTTATAATTAAAATACTTGTTCTACTTCAACGACACCCGGTACTTCTTCAAGAAGGGCGCGTTCAATTCCGGCTTTCAGCGTAATCGTTGAACTTGGGCAGCTGCCGCATGCGCCAAGGAGGCGAAGCTTTACAATGCCTTCGTCTACATCAACAAGCTCACAGTCACCGCCGTCACGAAGCAGAAACGGACGTAATTTATCCAATACTTCCTGTACTTGCTCTTTCATTTCAACCTCAGTCATGAGATTCGCTCCTTTCATATACATAAAACCATTATATTCACAGTAACGGTAAAAATCTAATGTTTGGTTTGCAAAGCTGCTTTCTCCATTATAGCATATTTAAACTTGAACATAAAAACCGTTTTTTATACAAAAGCTGCCCCGTCCTTTGTATACTGGTGTAAAGGGGATGATATACATGACAAAGCCGGTTACGCTCAGTGTTTACGGCGCTGAAACGCTTTGCGCAAGCTGCGTGAATATGCCGAGCGCCAAAGATACGTTTGAATGGCTGGAGGCGGCGCTGAAACGGAAATACCCGGAGCAGCCTTTTAACATGCGGTATATTGATATTGACGCACCGCCTCAGCAAAAGGAGACAGAAGAGCTTGCGGAGCGCATCAAGAACGATGAATTTTTCTATCCGCTCGTGCTGGTGGAGGATGTCATTGTGGGGGAAGGGAATCCGCATTTAAAAGATATATATGAAGAAATGGAAAAGCGCGGCTATGTGGCGGGCTCTTAAAAATGGCCGCTGATCGCAATCAGCGGCTTTTTCTTATCAGCCGTTATGATGCTTGTACATCCATAAAAGGCCTGATTTTAATAAACGGGGCACACGCCCGATGAGCGGACGGTCGTTGACAAGACCGAAGCCCGCTTTTTTTCCGAGTGAACCGAGGACGCCTTTCAGCTTAAATTGCGGCATTGTTTCCGGCAGCTCTTCATTGTTCCAGCGTTTCAGGAGGATCTGCACAATTTGTTCCGCCTGCGCTTCAGCCAGCTGGGCGCTCGGCGCATGCGGCAGGCTCGCGCAATCACCGACGACGTAAACATGCTCATCGCCCGGAAGATTGTGATGCGGTGTTAAAACGATGCGGCCTTGCGGGTCTTTTTCAGCATCCAGTTCTCTGACGGCTTTATTCGGCTGAATTCCCGCCGTCCACACGATGGCATCGGCCGGTATTCCTTCATCATGATTATAAACGATGCCGTCTTCCACTTTTGTAATATTCGCATTATTGATAATGGTGACGCCGTGTTCTTCAAACCATTTCTGAACGTACTTGCTGAGTCTTTTCGGAAAGCTTGATAAAATCAGGTCGCCCCGGTCAAATAACATAATCTTCAGATCGTCACGGCTCTCTCTTAATTCACTGGCAAGCTCCACGCCGCTTAATCCCGCTCCGACGATAGCGACAGATGCATTGGCGCCGAGGTTGTTCAGCTTTTGATAGGCTTCGCGTGACTGATCAATGGTCTGAATGCTGTAAGTATGTTCCGGCGCGCCGGGCACGTTATGATACTTATCTTCACAGCCCAGTCCGATCACCGCGTCATCGTAAGAAATCGGTTCGCGGTCATGAAACAGAACCTGTTTGTTTTTCGTGTCGACGGAAGCCACCTCACCGTACTGAACATCCAGATTCGGATGCTCAGGAAAAGACACCCTGATATGATGATCAGAAATCGTGCCGGCTGCGAGCGCATAATATTCTGTTTTTAAGCAGTGATACGGGTTTCTGTCAATCAGCGTGATGGATACATCTGACGGAAGCTGGTTCGGCAGTAAGCGGTGCAGCACCCGCATGTTTCCGTAACCCCCGCCGATCAAGACCAATTTTTTCATAATGATTCCCCTTTTGCCCGAAAAATATGGTAGTCAATATTGTTACAAAATAACGAACTATGTAAAATAACATCTAGAATTATATCGAATTTGATCTAAAACCACAATAATAGTTTTAAAATAACCTACAAATTGACCAGAAAACACGCAATAGTAAAACCTTTAACCTGAATTAATATGTTACGATAACATTGAGCGTGAAACCGGATCTTTGACGAATAGAGGAAATTCCGTTAGGATAAGGTACATATGTGAGGTGAAACCGCATGAATCCGATGATTGAATTCTGTGTCAGCAATTTAGCGCGCGGTTCCCAGGAAGCACTTGAGATCTTAGAGAAGGATCCGAACTTGGACGTGCTTGAGTACGGCTGTTTAAGCTACTGCGGAAAATGCATGGAGTCCCTGTTCGCCCTGGTTAACGGCGAAGTGGTCACGGGGGGCACGCCTGCTGAGTTGGTTGACAACATATATACATTCATAGAAGAAAATCCGATGTTTTAATCAGAGGCTCCGAACGGGGTCTCTTTTTTATTGCGCCCGGGTTTTGGCAAAATAAAAAATTTGTAGACAGCAAAAATAAATATTGTTATCTTAATAAAGACTTTTTTTAAATAAAATTTTAGAGGTGGATTCATTGAATATCGTTTGGGGGCTGCTCGGGGCAGTTGCTATATTAGCCATTGCTTTTTTGTTATCAGAGAAGAAAAGCAAAATTAACCTGCGAACCGTCATTGTCGGTTTATGTTTACAAATGGCCTTCGGATTCATCGTATTAAAGTGGGACGCCGGCCGGGCCGTATTTTTATGGTTCTCAAGCCGTGTGCAGCTTCTCATTGATTATGCGAACGAAGGCATCAGCTTTATTTTTGGCCCGCTGTTAAAAGTGGGCAGCAGCCCGGCTTTCGCGCTGAGCGTTCTGCCGGTCATTATCTTTTTCTCAGCGCTGATTGCCGTTTTGTATCACTTGAAAATCATGCAGCTCATCTTTCGCGTCATCGGAGGCGGACTGTCAAAACTTCTTGGGACAAGCAGAACGGAATCGCTTGCGGCGGCTGCGAATATTTTTGTCGGACAGTCTGAATCACCGCTTGCCATTAAACCGTTGATTGCGGGATTGACCCGTTCCGAGCTGTTTACGATTATGACGAGCGGCCTTTCGGCTGTAGCGGGTTCGACGCTTTTCGGTTACGCCCTGTTAGGCATTCCGATTGAATACCTGCTGGCGGCCAGCTTTATGGCGGCTCCCGCCGGTCTCGTGTTCGGAAAAATGTTAATACCTGAAACAGAAAAAACGCAGACGATAAAAGGCGATTTTAATATGGACGAAGAAGGCGAAGGCGCCGCTAACGTGATTGATGCAGCGGCAAAAGGCGCGTCCACGGGCCTTCAGATTGCTCTGAATGTCGGCGCCATGCTTCTTGCGTTTGTCGCGCTCATCGCCGTAGTGAACGGAATTCTCGGCGGAATCGGCGGCTGGTTCGGTTTCAAACATATTACATTAGAATCCATTCTCGGTTACGTGTTTTCACCGATCGCATTTGTAATCGGCGTTCCTTGGCATGAGGCGCTCGGAGCGGGAAGCTATATCGGACAGAAACTTGTGCTGAATGAGTTTGTCGCTTATTCAAACTTCGGTCCGCATATTGCGGACTTTTCTAAAAAAACGTCTACGATTATCAGCTTTGCGCTGTGCGGATTTGCCAACTTCTCTTCGATTGCGATTATGCTCGGCACACTGGGCGGTTTGGCCCCAAGCCGCCGTTCGGACATTGCGCGCCTCGGATTAAGAGCGGTTATTGCGGGAACACTCGCAAACCTTCTCAGCGCGGCGATTGCCGGCATGTTTATTTAGTAAACGATAAAAGCTCCCTGCATATGCAGGGAGCTTTTATGTATGAAAAACGGGGGATATTTGTATTGTGTCCGAGGGGAAGAGCTTTTATACTAAGTAAAAGAAAAAAAGTTGGAGGCCGATATGAATTCATTCCGTTTTACCAAGATGCACGGTCTTGGAAACAGTTATATATATGTAAATCAATTTGAAGAACAGCTGCCGGAAGAACGGCTGGCTGAGATTGCCGTTAAAGTGTCCAGCATTCACACGGGCATCGGCTCTGACGGAATGATCCTCATCTGTCCGTCAGAAAAAGCGCCGGTCAAAATGCGGATTTTTAATAATGACGGCTCAGAAGGGAAAAATTGCGGCAACGGCCTTCGCTGTGTGGCAAAGTATGCATACGAACATAAGCTGACAGAAGAAACGTCCTTTTTCATTGAGACGCTTTCAGGCCTTGTGAAAGCAGATATTACGGAAGAAAACGGGATTGTGCGTGAAGTCGCCGTCGATATGGGCGAACCGCGCCTCACCAAAAAAGAGCTGCCGATGCTCGGCAATGAAGATGAACGGACGATCGATGAAACCTTTGTTTTTGGAGAAACGGAGCTTTCCGGAACAGCCGTATCAATGGGAAACCCCCATATTGTTTTTCCGGTTGCGGATATTAATCAAGCGCCTCTTACAACGCTCGGTCCCGTCATTGAAAAAGACCCGAGATTTCCGGAAGGCGTCAATGTCGAATTTGTGGAAACCGTCAGCGCCGATGAACTTCATTTCCGCGTATGGGAACGCGGCTCCGGCATTACACAGGCTTGCGGAACGGGCGCCTGTGCGGCGGCTGTTGCATCCGTATTGAACGGTGTTTCCGAACGAAACCGGGATATCACCGTTCATTTAGCGGGGGGCGATCTTGTGATTAATTGGCAGGACAACGGGCACGTGCTGATGACGGGACCCGCCGAAACCGTATGCAGCGGCGTCTATTATTTGTAAACAGCTCGTTTGAGAAATACGCTCCTCAAGGTTTATAATAGATATCAGCATCCGTTTTTAAAAAAGGAGGTCTACTTATGAGTGTTCCAGTAACTATTACTGAAGCAGCGGCTTTGCATATAAAAGATATGATGAAAGAGCATGAAGAAGAAAACGCGTTTCTCCGTGTGGGCGTAAAAGGCGGCGGCTGCAGCGGCCTGTCTTACGGAATGGGATTTGAGCACGAAAAAGGCGAAAAAGACAGCATGTTTGAACAGCACGGAATCACCGTTTTGGTTGACAGCGAAAGCCTTGATATTATGATCGGCACGATCATTGACTTCAAACAGTCCATGATGGGCGGCGGTTTCACTATTGACAACCCGAATGCCATCGCTTCCTGCGGCTGCGGATCTTCTTTCCGCACGGCCAAAAACGCCGGTACGCCGGAAGAGTGCTAAGGGTCAGCCCGCCATTCTCAGGATGAAACAATAGGACGTCTTTCTTTTCGATGGCGCTTGCACCATTGTTAAAAAAGGCGTTTATCTGTTTAATAAAAGCAAAACCCGCTCAACAGAAGCGGGTTTTGCTTTTTCAAAGAGGTTATTCAATTGTATGTTTCATCGCATTGTACATATTTGCCGTATGTTCATCGGCTTTATCCCGGGACATGCGCAGCCGTTCCGCTGAAGAACCGTATCCGATTTCTAGTTTGCCCTCTTTCAGTCCTTTAAAAATCCCATCAGCGAATTCATCCAGCGGTTCTCCTTGAGTATGCAGCCCTGCTCCGCCTAAATCTGTATTTACCGCCGGAGGCGCAACTTCAATCACTTCTACAGATGAATCAGAAAGCTGATGTCTCAGACTCATTGTAAATGAGTGAAGCGCCGCTTTCGTTGCTGAATAGATCGGTGCAATGGCAAGCGGTGTAAAAGCCAATCCCGAAGAGACGTTAATGACAGCCGCATCTTCTTTTCCGGCAAAAAACGGAGCGAACAGCATAGACAAGTGGAAGGGAGCTTCAATGTTCGTTGTGATTTCTTTATTAAAATAGTCCCAATTGTCCTTCGCGTCCGCTTTCAGCACATGAAAACGTTGTTGAATCCCCGCGTTGTTTACTAACACATTCACTTCCGGATAATTTTCTTTCACCCAATCAAACAGTGATATACGTTCAGATGGAATGCTCAAATCACTGACATAGGTAGTAAGATCCGGGAATGTTTCCTTTGCTTTTTGAAGAGCGTGCTCACGCCGTCCGGTCACGATGACTTTATTTCCCGCTTTTAAAAACCGTTCTGCGAAAGCCAATCCTATTCCGGCATTTCCGCCTGTAATCAGTATTGTATTTCCCGTCAGTTTCATATTAACTCCTCTTTTCCGATTGTTTTTACTTCAACAAACTTACGTCTCTTGAACAGAGCTTTTGATATAAGCCTTTGTCATTGACGACATTTCATCCAGTACTGACCGCTTGTGTCTCCTCATCATGTCAAGCCGGAGTTTAATAGGACTCTCTCCTTCAATTACCCAATCAATATATTGCTTAAAGCCTTTGATGGTCATGCGGGTATTTTTTAAACAAATCACGATTTCAAGGAGCGGCATTTGATCTTCTGAAAATAACCGCCGGCTGGCTTCATCACGTTCAATCAGCGGCAGCAGTCCCTTTTTTTCATAATAACGTAACGTTGATTCTGTCATATTACACTTTGCTGCTGCTTCACGAATTGAACAACATGTCTTCGAAAGACCTCCAACAGTATTTTTTCCTTGTCACTGGGTGATGATACGACTTAAACCATGTTTTAAGTCAATAAAAAAAATGTGATGAATTCAGACATATGTCACAAAAGGAAATGGGCAGATTTTCAATAGGTTTAGGAGTGACGGCCTTCACAAAAATCCTCAAATCAACGGTTCAAATCATACTATTTGCAAATTCGGAAAAAAATAAAGGGTATATAGAATCAAAAAATCTGAAAGATGTGCTCTTAGTCAACACGTTCTAAAGTCATATTTTTCGAAAGGATATTGATTTTTTGATAGGAATAAACTAAATTGTAAAAGTATAGAATAGTTAATTTATTTTGTAAGAAAAGGATGATAATATGATAGGTCAATTGAGCAATAAAAAAATATTTTTAAGTTCTTTTTTCATCATTTTGATCTGTTCATTACTCTTCCAATTCAGTATTTCCGATAAAGTTCTGCAGTCGTATTATTCTTCCGTCGGAGAAAGTACCTACGATATCAGGGAGAAAAGTGTTCGTACGATTGTCATGTTTCTGCAAGGGTTTATGATCTTCACAACTTTTGTGGAAATTCTGATAGGCGGATTTCTATTATTCGTTGCCGCTTTTATTCTCGGTACAAAAAAACCGAAAAAAATATATTTGCTTCTATATACACTGACTTCTTTAATCTCGGCATTTAAAATGTTGATTCTTTCAGTTGTTAACTACTTAACGGCTGATTCCTCGCTTATATATTCTGCCGGCGGCACCAGCTTGAGTCTGCAGCTGCTGGATCCATTTCTGCTCATATCAATTGCGGCTCTTTATGCTGCCGCAGGAAAACTGACCGATCTCAGTAAAGGCAAGAGAATCATTTTGACTGGATGTTTTGTTTTATTAAAACTCTTTACTATTTTCTTTAATTATTTTATGGCGGATAAAATTTAGCTCGGGAGAGAGTCAATTAAGCTGAATTTTATTATAAATTAAAAAAACAGAGTAGGGAGATGTTATGATGAACTTAGTAAAATCTAATAAAAAGTCTTTCATTTTGTTTGGCGCGGCTCTTGCTGCAGCAACATTGGTTTATGCACTATTATTAACGGGAACTGAATTAAACGTGGCGGCGGCTCATGCATTCTCAGCCAATGCTGAATTAGCTTCGACTCTGGGCATCTCTACAGCAGCAGCTAAAAAAGCAATTGATATTATTGATGCGGCATCAACAATTGCTTCTATCATTTCTCTCATCGGTATCGTTACAGGCGCAGGCGCGATTTCTTATGCAATCGTTGCAACAGCAAAAACAATGATTAAGAAATACGGCAAAAAATACGCAGCTGCTTGGTAAAATCGACCAATAAATAATTGCTCTTTTTGTACAAGCTGCAAAAAGAGCCTCTCTCCCAAATACATATGTAAGGATTGAAAGTATGATAGTCAAACAAATTGCGGCTCTTATCAAATATAATACCCTGTCATCGTTTCGAAAAAGAAAGGAAGATTGGGGCATTCCTCAACTCAACAGCAAACTGCTGTCTGCCATTATTATTTCTCTGTTATGTTTATATCTCGTTTTCCTGGGATGCGGTGTTGTATTCGGGACAAAACTGATTCAGCTGCCCCTCAGCGCATGGGGGCAATTTGTTTTAATCGCCGTTTCACTTGAGCAGCTTTTTTGGGCTGCCGGCTTCTTTAAAGAACATCACAATGCCTTTCTGCTGGATACGCGCAAGGTCATTCATCAATTAAAAAAGGTGCGTTTTTTACAGCTGTTTTCTGTTTTTGCCGGCCAGGCGATCAAAAAAACCATTTTCGTATGGTATCTTTTTGTTTTTCCGGTCTTTTTGTTTTTATCAAGCGCAGGCATGACCGGGTCTGCGGCGATCATCGTATTTTTCTTGGGCTTCGTTTATTTTCTTCTCAATTTATTTTTATCTATGCTGTTTTCTTATGTTGTTTATCTTCTTACAAATATATGGAGCAAATTGTTTTACTTGAAAATCCTGAAAGGCATTTTATTCAGCGTCAGCCTGCTGGTTCCGCTTGCAGTCGGGTATGCCGTTTATCTTCTCGTGTTTGGGGAGTATACCGCAAAGGATATTTCAAGCTTTACGGAGTCACCGGCTTTCCGGAACATCCTCATGAATACGCCGTATGTATGGTTAGCATTCCGCTCACATTCCGTGCTCGTTTTCGCTGCGGTGTTTGCGGCCGCCGTCCTTTTAACGGCGGGGATGTTTAAACTGTGGTCGGCCACGCTGAAGAAAATGGACCTTATTCCTTATATGTTTTTGACAAACGCTGATTTTGCGCCAAAGCTGAAATTATATAGAAATAACAAAATATTTCATGCCGTTTTTCAAAAGGATCTGCTGTTTTTATCGAGAATTGACGGGTTTTTTATCAGGAACTTCGGCAGTATGCTGTATTTGTTCATGCTGTTTTTAGGTTTTTGTATTCCGCTTCTATCGCATCACTTTATCGGGTATTCGGCAGCCGCCATCGTGTCTGCGGCGGTTATCATTGCGAACTTTTCGTATCAGCTCGTCGGAGATGCGCTCAAAACAGTATTATCAGTTGACGGGGAAATAAAAAATCAGCATCTGTTTCACCGGAATATCAAACATGCGTGGCAGCTGGTGTTTCCGAAAGTATGTATTTATAATCTCGCCGCTCTTATCTATTCGTTCATCATCACCATTTTGATTACGGTGTTTTTTCCGTCTTCCGCGGCGCTGACGATTTACTTGTTTATTGTGTTTTTATGTTCGGGTTTTTTATACAGTCTTGTCCAGATTTCAAGCACCGCCCTGTATCCTAAGAAAAACTGGGAGCATCTGTACGAAATTGGAGAAGCGGGGAAAGCAAAGACGTATAACAACTTATACAGTTCTTTCATTTTCATTGTGTCGCTTCAAATCGCTGCGATCACGTCCTATTTTATCTATAAAAAGCCGGAACTTGAAACGATGCTTATTCATTCTGCATCAGGTATTTTTGTCCTGTTCACACTATTAAACTATGGAGTCATGTTTCTGTTTCTTCGCAGAATCAATATGGCGGAAAGGTTTGCGAACAATGATTAAATTAGTGAATATACAAAAAAACTATAGTGAAAAACAGGTATTGAAAGATATTTCGTTTGAGGTGAAAAAAGGCTCAATCTATGCTTTGCTGGGGACTAATGGAGTCGGGAAAACAACGACTTTGAAAATCATTTCGGGCCTGCTTAAACCGACTTCAGGCCGCGTCATGATTGACGGCAAGGAACTGGATTCAGAAGAGGGGGGGCAAATATCGGCTGATATCGGTTTTGTGCCCGACCATGCTTTTTTATATGATTACTTAACGGGAGTCGAATACTTGCGTTTTACAGCGGAAATGTTTCAAGTTCCGTCTCAGCGGACAAATGATTATATAAAGAATATGTTGGAGACGCTGAAGCTTTCTCAAGACGGAAATCAGCTGATTAAAACTTATTCACATGGAATGAAACAAAAATTATCAATTGCGGCAGCGCTCATTCATCAGCCAAAGATATTAATTCTTGACGAGCCGCTGACGGGCATTGATTTAATCAGCGGTAAAACGATACGGACGTTATTAAAGGAGTACGTCAAGCAGGGAAATACAGTCCTGTTATCGACTCACCTGCTGGAGCTGGCGCATTCGCTGTGCGATACGATCGGTATTATACATGAAGGCGTTTTTGCGGCGGAGTATCAGTCATCCGAGCATTCATTAGAAGAGATTGAAGAATTGGCTGAGCGTATCTATACATGATGAACCGCATGTTGCCGGCAATCAGAACGTCCGCCATTCCGTTAACCGCGTCAGTGCTGTTTTTTTCAGGCGGTGTGATCGCTGCGTTTTTTTCCGATCACTTTGTTTCATCAGCGTCTTACAACGGCTCGTCAGGCGCGGTTGAACTGCTGAAAAACAATGCAATCGCTTGTCTGTTTTTAGCCGCGGGTTTTTTTACCTTTGGGTTGACCTCAATCTTTTATTTATTCACCAACGGGTTTATTTTAAGCGGCTCTATTATAGAAAATCTGCATAGCGGGGTTCCTTTTTATCAGATTTTTTTACTGCTAATTCCTCATGGTATATTTGAAGTTCCTGCGTTATTATTAAGTGGCGCCATTGGTTTTAAGGGCGTTGAATTGGTCATCAGGCTGTGTTTTTCTAAGGAAAAAAAGATAATGGTTTCAATGTTCAGGCATATTGGAATATTGGTGCTGCTTATTATTTGTCTGCTGATCGCCGCTGCCGTTATTGAAGCTTACATCACACCAATTTTTAAGTAAAAGGGGCAGAAATCATATGAGAAGTAAATTATCATTAATCGGTGTGCCGATTGTTATGATTATCGGTTATATCATTTCTTTATCCTTTGAGTGGCTGTTTCCTGTTCTTACTTTTGGGGTGGCAGGACTATATCTCTTTATATTTGCTCCGGTGCAAAATAAATTCATTCGTTACATCTTTTTGTTTATTTTTGTGATTAATCTGTTAGCCAGTGCGGCTCTTTATTTCGGTATTTAATAAAAAAATGACATTCAATATGAATGTCATTTTTTTTTATCTTCGAGCGGCTCTGCTGCGTGTTAAAATCTGTCGCCGTTGAAAATAGAGTTTTTTACGATTACATAGTCGACATTACGGATGGCTTCGAGTGTATTGCCGCCGGCGTAAGAGATGGAAGATTGCAGATCCTGCTCCATTTCAACCAGCGTGTCCCGCAAAGACCCTTTATGTTCGACATGCATTTTTTTGCCCTCGACGTTTTTCTTTTCGCCTTTTTGAAATTCAGAAGCGGAGCCGAAATATTCTTTGTACAGCTTTCCGTCGATTTCAATCGTTTGTCCCGGTGATTCTTCGTGGCCGGCGAATAATGATCCGATCATGACCATAGACGCGCCGAATCGGATGGACTTCGCGATATCGCCGTGCGTGCGGATGCCGCCGTCAGCAATGATCGGTTTGCTCGCCGCTTTTGCGCACCAGCGAAGCGCGGCTAATTGCCACCCGCCGGTTCCGAAGCCGGTTTTAATTTTTGTGATGCAGACTTTCCCGGGGCCGATTCCCACTTTTGTCGCGTCAGCGCCCGCGCGTTCCAGCTCTCTTACGGCTTCAGGCGTCCCGACATTCCCTGCAATGACAAAGCTTTCCGGGACATGTTCTTTAATAAATTCAATCATGCTGATCACGGCATTGGAATGGCCGTGCGCGATATCAATGGTAATATAATCCGGCACCAGCTCCTGTTCTTTCAGCTCCCGGATGAATTCATAGTCATTTTCCTTCACGCCGACACTGATGGAAGAAATCAGTCCGCGCGCTTTCATATCCCGGACAAAAGCCAGACGTTTTTCCGGCTCGAAGCGGTGCATGATATAAAAATACCCGTTTTCCGCGAGCCAGGCCGCGATGTTTTCATCTATAATCGTCTGCATGTTGGCCGGTACGACCGGAAGTTTAAACGTGTGTCCGCCCAACGTAACTGATGTATCACATTCAGATCGGCTTTCAACAATGCATTTTGCAGGAATCAGCTGAATATCTTCGTAATCAAATACATTTTCCATATATAACACCCCTAAAAGCGAATAATATAATTAAATAAAATTAAAATGTTCGTCTTTTTATAATGTACTTTGTTTTGTCAGGAATGTCAAATGATTTCATGCTGCCTCATATGCGGTCAGCTTGTCATCCATTTGCAGTTTGGTTATCATAGTAGTATTGGTTGTTGTAAGACATTTGTTACGATAGATAGATTTGCAGAAGAAGGGAGGGGCCGGTATGGAACAAAAACAGCCCGGGCACAGTCCGAAAGCCCAGAAAATTCAGGACCGGATTATTTTAGGCACGATTTGGGTCGTGTCGGCGCTTGTCATTGCGCTCGTTGTCGGAACCGTCATGAATTATATTTGGATGTTTAAATAAAAAAGAGTCTGTGCCGGTATGACACAGACTCTTTTTTATATTATTTTTCAAACATGCTTGTAGAATGCAGTGGCTGGACGCGCGCTTTCGGGTCCATGTAAGCCTTCGCGTTGTTCACGGCTGTCGGAGCTTCGCCGAAACCGCTGGCGATCAGCTTGACTTTGCCTTCATATGTGCAGATATCTCCGGCGGCAAAGAAGCCTTCAATATTCGTTTCCATCGTGCTTTTGACGACGATGGAATTTTTCTCGATGTCAAGGCCCCAGTTTTTAATCGGACCGAGAGAAGAAACAAAGCCGTAGTTTACGATCAGGTCATCAATTTCAATGATTTCTTTGCGGTCGCCTTTCACTTCTTCGAGAACGAGCTGTTCGATCCGGTCTTCACCGACAAGTTCAGCGGGAACAAACGGTGTCAGCACGTTGACTTTAGAATTATGCAGGTTTTCGACACTGTGCTCATGCGCGCGGAATTTATCACGGCGGTGGATGATGCTGACTTCTTTGGCAATCGGCTCAAGCATGAGCGCCCAGTCAACAGCGGAATCGCCGCCGCCCAGAACGGCAACGCGTCTGCCTGCGAATTGGTTGAGGTCGTCAATGAAGTAGTGCAGGTTTTTGCCTTCATATTGTTCCGCTGATTCCAGCTCAAGCTTTCTCGGCTTAAATGCGCCGTTTCCCGCGGTGATAATGACCGTTTTTGAATAATGCGTTTCTGAATTCGTGACAAGCTTAAACACACCGTCCGCCTGTTTTTCAACAGATTCAACGGCCTGCTCTAAGCAGATGGTCTGATCGAACTTTGCCATTTGCTCTTTTAAGTTGTTCACAAGTTCCTGGGCGCGGATTTTCGGGAATCCGGCTACATCATAAATATATTTTTCAGGGTACAGCGCGCTGAGCTGGCCGCCAAGCTGAGGCAGGCTCTCGATGATTTTGACGCTCGCCTGTCTCATTCCCCCGTAAAAAGCGGTAAACAGGCCGACCGGGCCGCCGCCGATGACCGTAATATCATAAACCTTTGAATCCTCTTGCATACCAAATTGCCTCCTAATTGAAAATTGTTATTAATTATAACATACAATTTGAAAGGATGACGAGTGCCGAAAACCGCCCGGCCGCTTCATTCTTGAAAAAAATTGCGGCCGCCGCTAAGATGGGGACAAATTCCAATCTGTTTTTTCCTGAATGTTTTCCGATTCTTCCGGATAGTATGGTGATATGCAGACATGTGCGGTTTTCTAAAAAATTTTATATTTCATTTCATAAAATCCCGCCAATAAGCTGAAGCTAATACAAATGTTGATTTGATTATGCGTCTAACAGCAAAAAAAAGAAGGTGGATGTGATGGCATTGAATAAACCCAAAATCGTGGTTTTAGGTGCAGGTTATGGTGGATTAATGACAGTAACAAGGCTTCCGAAGCATATCGGGGCAAATGACGCCGACATTACTTTGGTCAATAAACACAATTATCATTATGAAACGACATGGATGCATGAAGCGAGCGCAGGAACGCTGCATCATGACCGCTGCAGATATCAAATAAAAGATGTAATCAATGAATCACGGGTTAAATTTGTGCAGGATACCGTAAAAGCGATAGATGTGCAAAATAAAAAGGTGACGCTTTCACAAGGGGACATCCCTTATGATTATCTCGTCATCGGGCTTGGCGCCGTCCCTGAAACATTCGGGATTAAAGGTTTAAAAGAATTCGCTTTTCCGATCGCGAATATTAATACGTCGCGCCAGCTGAAAGACCATATTGAGCTCCAATTTGCGACATACAATACGGAGGCCGAAAAACGCCCTGACCGCTTAACCATCGTTGTCGGCGGAGCGGGCTTTACAGGAATTGAATTTCTCGGTGAACTTGCGAACCGCAAGCCGGAGTTATGCAGATATTATGATATAGATGAAAGTCTCGTCCGGATCGTCTGTGTCGAGGCCGCCCCGACGGTTTTGCCGGGATTTGATCCGGAGCTTGTCGATTACGCCGTTCAATACCTTGAGAGCAAAGGCGTTGAATTTAAAATCGGCACCGCGGTTCAAGAATGCCGCGCAGACGGTGTCACAGTCGGCAAGAAAGATGAAGAGCCGGAAGAAATCAAATCGCAGACCGTTGTCTGGGCCGCGGGTGTGCGCGGACATCCGATCGTGGAGGAAGCGGGTTTTGAAAATATGCGCGGCCGTGTCAAAGTCAACCCTGATCTTCGGGCGCCGGGACATGATGACGTTTTTATTCTCGGCGACAGCTCGCTCTTTATCAATGAAGAGACGGAACGGCCGTACCCGCCGACTGCTCAGATCGCGATGCAGCAAGGAGAAACGGTCGCCAAAAATCTGGGCGGTTTGATTAAAGGAGGCCAGCTTGAAGAGTTCAAGCCTGACATTAAAGGAACGGTCGCCTCCCTCGGTGAGCATAACGCCGTCGGAGTCGTATACGGCAGGAAGCTCAAAGGAACGCCGGCGTCCTTTATGAAAAAGGTCATTGATAACCGCTCGCTCTTTATGATCGGCGGGCTGGGCCTGACGCTGAAAAAAGGGAAGTTTAAATTCTTCTGAAAACCCGCAGCCGCGGGTTTTCTCTTCTTTTAAAAAAGAGCGCTATAAAAAGCATGTAAAAGAAAAAAATGAATGTTTCCGCTTACATGAGTTGTTATGTTACATATTCTGACTTGTTGCTTGACAAGTAAATATGATATATTATCAGAAAATTAAGAAAAAAGGGTGATCCGCATGAAAACGACAGCAAAAAGCACGGCGGCGTGTCCGTTCTGCTCAGGTAAAGGGTATTTTCAATTGCTTCTTGGCGGCTCCGAAACATGTCCCTCCTGCCAGGGAAGCGGCAAAGAGAGACGCTGATTTTTCCAGACGTTGACTTTTTTACCGCCCCCGAGGTACACTGAAAGTGCTGTAGGGGGTGGATGTTTGTGATTAGTTTGCCGGTTGTCCTGATCTCAATCGTACTATTTTTTGTACTGTTTTTCGGCATAGGATTTCTATTGAACATGCTGCTTAGAATGTCGTGGATTATGGCTGTTGTCTATCCGATTGTATGCCTTTTCATTATCAGCAATAAAAAGATGATCAGTTACGTGCAGGCGCCGGGGGAATCCTTTCAAAGCCTGTTTCAGCGCATCATGTCATTAGCGGTTGCGGATGTCGTGATTTTGGCGGGCGGACTGGCGGGAGCCATCATGTCAGGCATTGCCATAAAGGCGCTCAGAAAAAGAGGATATCAAATGTTTTAAGCCGCTTTCTTATTCAAGAAAGCTTTTTTTGTGTCGCGGCGCTTTTGTATAGCACCTCACCGAGTTGGGAACAATGACTCGGAGGAGAGTGATTTCAGATTGACGATAATCAGACGCATATTCATGATCGTGCTCTTTTTGGGCGCATGCCATGCGACATACTTTTCCATAACCGGTGTTGAAGCAAAGGATCTGACAAATTGGATGACGGAACATCGCGGCGCCGTTTTGAAAAACATGGGCACTCCGTTTCAATCCTTACAGAATCAGCCGGAAAAGAAGGCATCAGGCAGGGTAAAGCCGCTGGAAGAAGCTTTTGACTGGGAACGCTATCCGTCACAAAAGGTGACGGCCACCGGTTATACCGCCGGAGCGGAATCTACCGGAAAATCTCCGGGTCATCCGCAGTACGGAATTACATATTCAGGTGTGAAGGTCAAACGCGATTTATATTCAACTGTTGCGGCCGATCCGTCTGTTTTCCCGATCGGGACGATTCTATTTATACCGAATTACGGTTACGGGGTTGTCGCCGATACCGGCTCAAAAATTAAAGGCAGCCGCCTTGACCTCTACTTTGACACCGTCAAGGACGTCTATAACAATTGGGGCAAAAAAACACTTGAGGTCTACATTATTAAAAAAGGGAACGGCACAGTGACCGAGGACGAACTTGTAAAGCTGAACGAAACAAAGTCGCTGCAAGTGTTCAGAAATCAATACAAAACGGTAAAAGAATAAAAACGCTTCAGCATCCGCTGAAGCGTTTTTACATAAAGAAATAATCTAAAATCAATGTCAGCACAATACCGGTGACGCCGCCGAAGAACACTTCAATCGGCTGATGGCCGAGCAGTTCTTTCAGTTTCTTCTGTTTTTCTTTCTCTTCCGCTTTCTGAAAGTCCTTCGCTTCGCTGACAAACCGATTAAAGTCGATGACCAGTTTATTAATGACTGTCGCCTGTTCACCCGCATGCCGCCTGACACCTGTAGCATCGAACATCGTAATGACGGCGAAAATCGCGGCGACTGCAAACAGGGGCGAGTCCAGTCCCTGTTCCAAAGCGATTCCGGTTGACAGCGCGGTGACGGCGGCGGAATGGGAGCTCGGCATGCCGCCGGTGCTCGTCACAAGAGACCAGTCAAGTTTTTTGGATACGATAAATTGAATAGGCACTTTTACAACTTGGGCAAAAATAATGGCGGCAAAACTCGCCAGTAAAGGAAAATTCATAAGTACATCCATATGCGACATCCTTTCTGTATCTGCTGATTCCGATCGTATCGAAAAACTGCAGAAAACGCCCTTAGTTTGGTAAAATAAAATCAATGAAAAATGTTTTTTCATTATACCACTTTACATAACAAATACCCACATAAGGAGTGTGTACTCATGTTTTATGCATCTGATCAACTGCGGCATCCCGAAACACTGGTCATCGGTCTTTTTCAAAAAAGCACGCTGAACGGATTTACGAAGGAATTGGATGATAAATTAGACGGTCATCTGACCCAGCTGTTAAAGGATGGTGATGTGTCCGCCAAACGCAATCGTGTATCAAAAGTATACCCTCCGGCTGCGACCGGTATGAAACGTATTTATTTTATCGGCCTGGGAAGAGAAGCGGATTATTCGTTTGAAGATACGAAAGAATGCTTTGCACGAGTATTTCAGCAGATTCATCAAGATAAAAAACAGGAAGTATCCGTGTTGCTCGATACATTCGTCTCCGGGGAAGTGCCTGCCGCCGATGCCGCTCATGCGCTTTCGGAAAGCTGTCTGCTTGCGGTTTATGAGGTGCAGGATTATAAACATAAATCGAATGAGCCGGATCAGGAACTGAAATCAGTCTGCGCCGTGACCGAAGAAGACCTGAGGGAAGTGCAGGCCGGCCTGAACGTCGGCGCGGCATACGGCCAAGGGACGAATTCAGCCCGCACGCTTGTGAATATGCCGGGTAATATGCTGACGGCCACTGATTTGGCGTCATATGCCGCTGAGCTTGCGGCAAAATACGATTTCGAGTGTGAAATTTTAGAAAAAGATGAAATGGAAGAGCTCGGCATGGGCGGGCTGCTTGCCGTTAACAAAGGCTCATCCGAACCGCCGAAAATGATCGTTCTGAAGTATCAGGGCAAAGATCAGTGGGAAGACGTCATCGGCCTGGTCGGTAAAGGAATTACCTTTGATACGGGCGGATATTCAATTAAGCCGAAAACCGGCATCGTCGGCATGAAAAGCGATATGGGAGGGGCCGCCTCGGTATTGGGCGCAATGGAAATTATCGGCGAACTCCGGCCTGAACAAAACGTGCTCGCCGTCATACCGTCTACGGACAACATGATTTCGTCCGATGCTATGAAGCCGGATGACGTCATCGTTTCGCTCAGCGGAAAAACCATTGAGATCCTGAACACCGATGCGGAAGGGCGTCTCGTGCTTGCCGACGGCATCACATACGCCAAGCAGCACGGAGCCTCTGTCCTTGTAGACGTCGCAACGTTAACGGGCGGTGTCATTGTCGCCTTAGGTAACGAAATGACGGGCGCCATGACCAATCACGCCGCGTTTTATGAACAGGTGGCGGAATCGGCGAAAGAATCCGGCGAGCCGATCTGGCAGCTTCCGATTACAGAAAAGGATAAAAAACGGGTGAGAAACAGTCAGATGGCTGATTTGAACAATTCTCCGGGAAGAGAAGGCCACGCGATTATGGCGGGGGCATTCCTTGGTGAATTCGCGGAAAACACGCCGTGGGTTCATCTCGATATTGCGGGAACCGCGACGGCGAATAAAGCGACATGCTTCGGCCCTGCCGGCGCAACAGGCGTCATGGCAAGGACGTTGGCTGTTTTGACTGAGCGGTTTACGCCCGAAAGATAACAGCATCCCGCTGCCTTGATGCAGCGGGTTTTTTGATTTCCAAAATCTTTAGTTGACTAAAGCGCAGAATGTATGTTAACTTTAATTATCTACTACATTAGCAAACTAAAGGATTTTTGGAGGGACTCATCAATGAATGCTGTTGTTGTCGCAGTATTGCTTATGCTCGTCTTAAGCCTGCTGCGTGTCAATATTATTATAGCTTTAATGATCGGCGCGCTTGCCGGCGGGCTGACCGGCGGCTTAGGCCTCGGAGAGACGGTGAAGGCTTTTACGGACGGTCTCGGCGGAAATGCCACCGTCGCGGTCAGCTACGCGCTGCTCGGAGCATTTGCCGCGGCGCTGACGAAGACGGGGCTTCCCGATGCAATGGTGGAAGCGTCTGTCAAACTAATCGGAAAAAAGGAAGATTCGCGGAAAAAAGCACTGTCAAAAGTGTTAATCGTACTGGTTATTTTAATCATATCCTGTTTCTCGCAAAACGTGGTGCCCGTTCACATTGCGTTTATTCCGGTATTGATTCCGCCGCTTTTAAAAATATTTAACGAACTTGAAATAGACCGCAGGCTGATCGCGTGTGTGATGACATTCGGACTGACTGCGCCGTATATCGTTCTGCCTGTCGGATTCGGACAGATTTTCCAGGGGATGCTGAGAGATAATATGGCGTCCGCCGGTTTAAAGGTGCCGCTCAGTGATATTCCGTATGCTTTAATCATCCCGACGGCCGGGATGGTAGTCGGTTTAATTTTATCCGTCATCGTCTTCCGGAAACCGAAGAAATATGAGACGAAGGAGATTGCCGGACTGTCGTCTTCTCCTTATACGAAAAAAAGCATTGCCATCGCCCTGATCTCCATTGCCGTGTCGCTTGCCGTTCAGCTCTATCTGTCACAAGTGCTCGGAGTGGAAGGTATGATCATGGGCGCGCTTGCCGGCTTGTTTACGCTGTTTATCAGCGGAGTCATGAAGCGCAATGAAGCGGATAAGCTGATCACGGACGGCATGATTCTGATGGCTTTTATCGGGTTTGTCATGCTTGTTGCGGCCGGTTTTTCAAATGTATTGAATAAAACGGGCGATGTGGCTTCCTTGGTCAAAGCATCAACAGGCTTTATCGGTCACAGTCAATCAGTAGGCGCGCTCCTGATGCTGGTGGTCGGTTTATTAATCACGATGGGAATCGGATCATCATTTGCAACCGTACCCGTCATTACGACCATATTTGTCCCGCTGTGCGCTCAGCTCGGATTCAGCCCGATGGCGACGATCGCCGTAATCGGAGCGGCCGCCGCGGTCGGTGATGCGGGTTCTCCTGCAAGTGACAGTACGCTCGGGCCGACGTCAGGCCTCAGCGCCGACGGACAGCACCACCACATTTGGGATACGTGCGTACCGACATTTATTTTCTATAACATTCCGCTTGTGATATTCGGCTGGATTGCCGCACTTGTTCTGTAAAAAAAGGCTCCCGGAAAGGGGAGCCTTTTTGTATGCTGAGAACATCTTACGCCGGATTTCTGCTGAACCCCGTCGCTTTATGAATAGACCTGTATACGGCAGGCGCGATAGATGCCAATAACAGTGCTAAAATGATATCTTTTATGAAAAACCATATCATGTAAAACCAGGCCATTCCGTAGCTGATCGGAGCATGAAGCCATAATTTCAGCGCAATATACGTATAGGTCGTGCCAATGATATAAATGACGGCGGTACCGATCAAAGAGGCCCATGCATAATGCAGGCGGCCGGGTTTTTTTGTTTTTTCCAGCAGCCATCCGGCTGCAAATGCCGCCGGGATGTAAGCGAGAATAAACCCGCCGCTCTTTCCGATAAACGGCGCAAAGCCTGCTGAGAATTGAGCGAAAACAGGCGCCCCAGCGAGTCCGGCCAATGCGTATACCGTCATGGCAATGGCTGCCCGTCTGGCGCCGAGAAGCATCGCGGCTAACAGACAAAAGAAAGGCTGCAGCGATAACGGAATTCCCGCAACTTGCAAAAAAGGAGCCATTGATGTAATGTTGGCGCCGACGGCCATCAGGGCGGCAAACATGCCGATAAGCGCCATATCGCCCGCGCGAAGGTTGCGTTGTTTCATTTGTTTTTCCCCCTTACACTTGTACCAGATTAGCGTAATCGAAGGGTGATTGATTGTCAACAAAGATTTAATAAAGGTTTACTAAATGGAGGGAGCCATATGTTTTTCGGGAAAACGAAGCAAACAAAACAGTCGGAACGGATTCCGCCAAATCAAAATGTCACAACGAAGTTTCCCGTGCTTCACGCCGGAAATGTTCCTTATTATGAAGATATGTCAAAATGGAATCTGCAAGTGTACGGGCTTGTTGACCGTCCTATGCTGTTAAGCTTTAAAGATATCAAAGCCTTTCCGGAAGCCGAAGTGAAAAATGATATTCATTGCGTCACGGGCTGGTCCCGTCTTGATAATATCTGGCAGGGAATACGCGCCAAAGACATCGCTGAGAAAGCGGGTGTGCACAAAGAAGCGGGATTCGTCATTCTGCACGCTGAAGAGGGCTGGACGGCCAACCTGCCGCTTTCTGATTTTACGCGGGAAACATCCCTGCTGGCATATGCGCATAACGGCGAGCCGTTAACGCCAGAGCACGGCTATCCGCTCAGAGGCGTTTTCCCCCATCTTTATTTCTGGAAAAGCGCAAAATGGCTGCGCGGCATTCAGTTTACAAAGGAAAACCACCCCGGCTTTTGGGAGAAAAACGGCTACCATATGAGGGGAGATCCATGGAAGAATGAGCGCTTTACATGGGATTAAGCCCCTATCCCTATATAGTTCTTAGGTACCTTATTAAAATAAGGTGCTTTTTTTATATCAAAAATCCATTGACTTTGTTTGGCAAAAAACCTATTATTTGAGGTGTCTTTTGATATTGAAAATCATTATCAATGAGGATAGATAAAGCAATTGCCACAAAGGGGATGAACACATAATGGACGGAAAACAAATAAACCGGGGGTTCGCGCCGGCCGGCCGATACGCGGTTCCGGGCACAGAAGTAAGAGAAATGCGCTCAAAAGGAGGCCGTACGTATCGTATCTTTGTCTCTTTTCCTCAGGAAGAACCGCCTGCCTCCGGCTTCCCCGTCATCTACCTGCTTGATGCAAATTCCGTGTTCGGCACAATGGCCGAAGCTTTGCGGGTGCAAAGCCGGCGGCCTGAAAAAACAGGCGTTGTTCCGGCGGTGATTGTCGGAATCGGCTACCCGACAGATCAGCCGTTTTCCGCCGAACGGCACAGTGATTTTACGATGCCGCTTTCTGAATCAGAACTGCCGGTGCATCCGCGCGGCGCGGCATGGCCCGAACAGGGAGGGGCGGAAGCGTTTCTGGAATTTATAGAAGAAGAAGTAAAGCCCGCGATGGAGCGGGATTATCCGATCGACAGAGACAGGCAGACGATTTTCGGCCATTCGCTGGGCGGTCTTTTTGTGCTGCAAGTGCTTTTGACGAGGCCGGACATGTTCCAGACCTATGTTGCGGGAAGTCCGTCAATTCATTGGAACAAGCGTTTTATTCAGGAAAACGCAGAACGTTTGTCAGACCGGCTCTCTGCGGAAAATCTTCAAGTCAGCGTATTGCTGGCTGCGGGAGAAATTGAAAAAACACATAAAAGCAGAATCCCGCAGCACGCAGAGGCGCTGTACTCTTTATTATCCGGATTTGAAGATGATGGAGTCCGTGCTGAATACAGCGAGTTTGAAGGAGAGGGCCATATTTCTGTCCTGCCCGTTTTAATCAGCAGAGCCCTGCGTTTCAGCCTGAATCCGGGAGGGCCGCATACCCCGTATTCTCCCGCATGAGAAAAAACAGGCCCTTCGAACTAAATGCGGCTGATTCTAATTTTCTAATTGACTGCGTGTTTTGATTTGGATATGATTGTCTTGAATCATAATTGATAATGATAATCATTATCAATATAGAAAGGGAATGATAATATGGACGCATTGGGAATGAAAGGGAAAACGGCCGTTGTCACCGGCGCCGCTCAAGGCATCGGAGAAGCAACAGCGCTTGCCCTTGCTGAACAAGGCGTAAATGTGGCAGCTATAGATACAAATGAAGACCTGCTTCCCGGGCTAACTGACAGACTGCGGCAAAAAGGCGTGCAGGCGCAGGGGTTTGCCGCAGATGTATCTGACAGTGCGGCTGTCAATGATATCATCGCTGCCGTTGAACGTGACATGGGGCCTATTGAAATATTGGCGAACGTTGCGGGCGTGCTGCGGCCGGGTCCGGTGCAATCCCTCAGTGATGAAGATTGGGATCAAACATTTTCTGTTAATACGACCGGCGTATTTCATGTATCGCGGGCTGTCAGCCGGTACATGATTGAGCGGAAAAAAGGCGCCATCGTAACGGTCGGTTCGAATGCAGCCGGCGTTCCGCGTGCTTCCATGGCGGCTTATGCGGCGTCAAAAGCGGCTGCCGCCATGTTTACGAAATGCCTCGGACTGGAGCTTGCGGCCTATCATATCCGCTGCAACATCGTATCTCCCGGTTCAACGGAAACCGACATGCAGCGGGCGCTGTGGCGGGATGAAAACGGAGCACAGGACGTTATCAGAGGTTCGCTTGATACATATAAAACGGGAATTCCGCTTCAAAAGCTGGCAAAGCCTTCTGATATTGCAAATGCCGTTTTGTTTCTGGCCTCTGAACAGGCAAGCCATATCACGATGCATGATTTATGCGTTGATGGCGGCGCTACTTTAGGCGTTTGATGTAACGAAAAGGAGGGACAAACATGACAAATCAACCTGTATTGACGGAAGTGGCTGCAAAAAAGGTGCTGGATACTTACAAGCCCGGGGCGTTCTTTTTAGCTTCCCCGAAAAGGACGATGCTCGCGGAAGGTTTGTTTGCAAAAGTGCCGGATGCAGACGCGGAGAATCAGCTGGATTCACTGCCTGAACGTGTGAGACAGACGCTTCTTGAGGCAAAGCAAGCCGGCATCAAACATCCGATTGCGGCCGGCGCCATTCCTTTTGACGGAAGAAAAGCTTCCCGGCTTTTTGTACCGAAGATTGTCCATACGGCAGGCCCGCTTTCGTTTGCGGAATCTTCCGCAGAAAAGCCGCAATCCAATACATATGACATCCGTCCCGTTCCGGAGCCTGAGGGCTTTATGAGCGGTGTGGAACAAGGCGTATTCAACATTACGGACGGTCCGCTCAGCAAAATCGTGCTGTCAAGGACGCTTCATCTGACCGCTGAAAAGGATATCGACATTCCTCAGGCCGTCAAGCATTTGGCGCAGCACAACCCGCGCGGCTATACATTCGCTGCGGATGTGACGGGAACGTCAGAAACAAGAAAAACGCTTTTCGGCGCAAGTCCTGAACTGCTGCTGTCCAAAAACGGAACATCGATTCTGTCCAATCCGCTGGCAGGTTCCAGACCGCGCAGCACAGATCCCGCCGAGGATCAGAGAAGAGCGGAAGAACTGCTGCAATCAGCAAAAGATCTGCATGAACATGCCGTAGTCGTGGCCGCCGTGGCCGCCGCCCTAAAACCGTTCTGCCGTGTGCTTGATGTGCCGGAAAAACCGTCACTCATTAAAACTGAGGCGATGTGGCACCTGTCCACCGAGGTAAAGGGAGAGCTTAGTGATCCGTCAACGACATCGCTTGAGCTGGCCATCGCTCTTCATCCGACGCCCGCTGTATGCGGAACGCCGACGGATGCGGCGAGAGAAGCGATTCAGGATATAGAGCCGTTTGACCGCAATTTCTACACGGGAATGGCGGGCTGGTGTGATGCTGAAGGTGACGGAGAATGGATTATCGCACTTCGCTGCGCCGAAGCGGAAACAAGGTCTCTCCGGCTCTTTGCGGGTGCCGGGATTGTCGCCGGATCAAAGCCGCAGGATGAACTGGACGAGACATCGGCGAAATTCCGCACCATGCTCCGGGCGATGGGGCTTTACCAAGATGAGTTGTAAAAAAGGAGGGAACGAATCGTGCTGACTGGATTTACGCCATGGCCGGAAGAATGGGCTGAAAAATACCGAAAAGACGGCTGCTGGAAGGGTGAGACGTTCGGAGGAATGCTGAAAGAGCGCGCGGCTTTATACGGAAATCAAACTGCCGTGACGTGTAAAGATGTACATTGGACCTACAAAGAATTAGATGAAAGGGCCGATCGTTTAGCGGCGGGGCTGCATAAGCTCGGAATTCAAAAGGAAGACCGCGTTGTCGTTCAGCTGCCGAATATCGCTGAGTTTTTTGAAGTGATTTTCGCGCTGTTCCGACTCGGAGCACTGCCCGTTTTCGCGCTGCCTTCTCATAGAAGCAGTGAGATTACGTATTTCTGCGAGTTTGCAGAGGCGAAAGCATACATCATTCCTGATATGCATTCAGGTTTTGATTACAGGGCGCTTGCCAGACAGGTGAAAGACAAACTTCCGGATTTGGCGCATGTCATTGTGGCCGGCGAAGCTGAAGAGTTTCAGGAACTGAGCAGCCTGCATAGAGAGCCTGTTCAGCTGGAAGAGGTAAGCCCGGCGGAAGTCGCTTTTTTACAGCTTTCAGGAGGCAGTACGGGGCTGTCCAAGCTGATTCCGCGAACACACGACGATTACATATACAGCTTGCGCCTCAGCGCGGAAATATGCGGCTTGGATCATCACAGCGTTTATTTGGCCGCTCTGCCGACAGCGCATAATTATCCGCTCAGCTCGCCGGGTGTGCTGGGAACTTTATATGCCGGAGGCCGTGTTGTTCTGTCACCGACGCCGAGTCCGGATGACTGCTTCCCGTTAATTGAAAAAGAACGTGTCACGATTACAGCGCTCGTCCCGCCGCTTGCGATGGTGTGGATGGACGCATCCGGTTCGCGAAGTGATGATTTATCAAGCCTTCAAGTGCTGCAGGTGGGAGGGGCCAAATTCAGTGCTGAGGCGGCCCGCCGCGTAAAGAGCGCTTTCGGATGCACCCTTCAGCAGGTTTTCGGAATGGCGGAAGGATTGGTGAATTATACGAGACTGGATGATCCTGAAGAGATCATTGTCAATACGCAAGGCAGACCGATGTCACCTTTTGATGAGGTAAGGGTTTTAGACGATGACGGGCGGGATGTCGCCCCCGGAGAAGCGGGACATTTGTTTACACGCGGCCCTTACACGATTCGCGGGTATTATAAAGCGCCTGAACATAATGAAAGATCATTCACAGCCGACGGATTTTATCAGACCGGCGATATCGTCAAACTGACGGCGGACGGCTATATCATCGTTGAAGGACGTGCGAAAGATCAAATCAATCGGGGCGGCGAAAAGATTGCCGCTGAAGAGGTGGAAAATCACCTTCTGGCCCATCCTGCCGTTCATGATGCGGCCATGGTTTCAATGCCGGATGATTTTCTCGGAGAGCGGTCCTGTGTGTTCGTCATTCCGAAAGGAGAAGCGCCGAAACCGGGAGAGCTGAAAGTGTTTTTACGGGAGCGCGGGCTGGCGGCATATAAAATTCCCGACCGGGTTGAATTTATCGCTTCTTTCCCGAAAACCGGCGTCGGCAAGGTCAGCAAAAAGGACCTTCGCGAAACGATCGCCCAAAAATTGAAGCCTGCTGAAATCAAACAATCTTAAAAAAGGAAGTGTTTACATTGGCTATACCGTCAATTCCCGCATATGCGCTGCCGACAGCGTCAGATATGCCTGAAAATAAAGTATCGTGGACGCTGAACCCGAAACGCGCGGTGCTTCTGATCCATGACATGCAGAATTATTTCGTCGATGCTTTTGAGAAAGGGAAGGCTCCGATCACGGAGGCGGCTCAGAATATCAAGAAAATAAAAGAGCAATGCAAAGCGCTCGGCATTCCGGTGGTGTACACCGCGCAGCCGGGCAGCCAAGACCCGGCGGACCGCGCGCTGCTGACGGATTTTTGGGGACCGGGGCTGAAAAGCGGGCCTTATGAAGAAAAGGTCATTCCGGAGCTTGCCCCGGATGATCAGGACATTGTCCTCACAAAGTGGAGATACAGCGCGTTTAAACGGACGAATCTCCTTGACATCATGCGTGAAAGCGGCAGAGACCAGCTCATGATTACGGGAATTTATGCACACATCGGCTGTCTCGTCACAGCCTGTGAAGCATTTATGGATGATATCCAAAGCTTCTTTATCGGAGACGCCGTTGCTGATTTTTCTTCAGAAAAACATAAGATGGCCATCGAATATGCGTCTCAGCGCTGCGCTTACACGGCTTTGACAAACGAAGTGCTGGAGCTGCTGGGCGGCGCGCCGGTTTCTGAAGGAGAAGGGAAGACTTCCGCCGTATTGACAAAAGACCGGGTGCGGGAACAAATTGCGGCGATTCTTCAAGAATCACCGTCTGATATTCCGGATCATGAAGACCTGCTGGACAGAGGCCTTGATTCCGTCAGAATCATGAGCCTTGTCGAACAATGGCGCCGTGACGGAGCTGAAGTGACGTTTGTTGAACTGGCGGAGAACCCGACGCTTGAAGAGTGGTGGAGACTTCTTTCTTCCCGATCTCAAAAAGTCTTGCCGAACGCAGATTATTTATAAAGGGAGAGAATAGAATGCATGATACACAACAGCTGCCTCTGACAGGCGCACAGGCCGGTATCTGGTTTGCGCAGCAGCTTGATCCTGATAATCCGATTTACAATACAGGCGAGTATGTTGAGATAAACGGCGCGATCGATGTGAACATATTTAAAACAGCTTTCGAACGTGTGCTGACGGAAGCCGTGTCATTACACGCCCGCTTCGAAGAGGGAGCAGACGGGCCGAAGCAGATCATCAATCCTCCATTTGAAGCTGCGATCGATGTCATAGATGTGAGTTCAGAAGCTGATCCGAAGCAGGCCGCACTCAGACTCATGCAGACAGATTTGGCTGAGCCCGTTGATATGGCGGCCGGGCCTTTGTTCCGCGACATTTTATTTCAGGCGGGACCGGAACGCTTTTTCTGGTATCAGCGCATTCACCACATTGCGATAGACGGCTACGGTTTTTCACTGCTGGCACGGCGTACGGCGCAAATATACACCGCAATACGGGAAGGACGTCCGGATAACGGGCGCTCCTTCGGCTCTTTGGAGGAACTGGTAAAAGAAGATCAAGAATACCGCGCGTCTGATCAATTCCTGAAAGATCGGGAATTTTGGATGGAGAAATTTGCGGATGAACCTGATGTCGTCACTTTGGCAGAAAGAGCGCCGAGAACGTCAACAAGCTTTCGGAGAAGCACGGCTTATCTTTCTGAAACGGCTTTGCAGCATGTAAAAGCGATTCCGAACTGGCATGAAGCCGTCACAGCCGCAGCGGCGGTATATGTCCACCGGATGACAAACGCAGGGGATATCGTGCTCGGTTTACCGATGATGGGACGGATCGGCTCGATTTCACTGAATATTCCGAGTATGGTCATGAATCTTCTGCCTTTGCGGCTTTCTCTCCGCCCGGATATGAATTTTCATGAGGCCGTCAGCCAAGTGGCAAAAGAAATCCGAAACATCCGGCGCCATCAGAAATACCGCCATGAAGACATGCGCCGCGATCTTAAATTGCTCGGAGAAAACCGCAGGCTGTTCGGCCCGCAAGTCAATGTGATGCCGTTTGACTACGCGCTTGATTTCGCCGGAGCGCCAGGCACCGTCCATAACTTATCAGCCGGGCCCGTTGATGATTTGTCAATTAACGTTTACGACAGAGCGGACGGAAGCGGAATGCGTGTGGACTTTGATGCGAATCCGGAAGTGTACAGCGCCGAAGATATTGAAAACCATCAAAAACGATTCCTGCTTCTGCTGGAATCCGCTGTGAAAGACCAGACACAAAAAATCGGCACACTCAACCTTCTGCCTGAAAGTGAACGTCTCTGCGTACTGGAAAGCTGGAATGACACGCGCAAGGCCGAGAAGCAGAAAAGTCTGCCGGAGCTGTTTTACGAACAGGCCGTAAAAACACCGGACCGGCCGGCAATCATCACCGAAAACGAAGAGCTCAGCTATGCCGAATTGAACAAGCGCGCGAACCAGCTTGCCGGCATGCTAAAGGAAAAGGGGCTCGGACCGGAACAATTTGCCGCTTTGCTGCTTCCGCGGTCACAGGAGTTGGCCGTGAGCATGCTGGCCGTTTTGAAAACGGGAGCCGCATACCTGCCGCTTGATCCTGATTTTCCTTCTGAGCGGATCACATACATGCTCAAAGATGCACAGCCTGCATGCCTGATTACAACGATGGAATTATCCGGCCGCATGCCGGAAGACAGTGATGCAAAAAGGATCATTCTCGATGACCCGGATACGGTAAAAACCGTTGCCGCTCAAAATGCTGACTGTCCCGATCAGGCGGAATGTTCGCCTTTGCACCCCGCTTATGTCATATATACATCGGGTTCAACGGGCAAACCGAAAGGCGTAGTCGTGACATTAAAAAGCGTAAGCAATTTCCTCTTATCCATGCGGGAAATGTTCCCGCTCGGCGCACAAGACCGCCTGCTTGCCGTTACGACTGCGGCGTTTGATATTTCCGGACTTGAGCTCTTCCTTCCGCTCATCAGCGGGGCGGGGTGCGTCATCGCACGTAAAGAGACGATTCAGGAACCGCGGGCGCTTGCGAACATGATTCACTCATACGGTATTTCAATCATGCAGGCAACGCCGACATTGTGGCATTCATTAGTCACCAATGAACCTGATTCCCTCCGGGCGCTGCAGGTGCTTGTCGGAGGTGAGGCGCTTCCGAACGCGCTTATGCATGCTCTGCTTGAATCAGGCTGTACGGTGACGAATCTGTACGGGCCGACTGAAACAACAATCTGGTCGGCCGCACAGCCGCTTGCAAAAGACCATACAGGGGCGCCTCCGATCGGAAAGCCGATTTGGAACACGCGGGTATACGTGCTGGACGCCGCATTGCAGCCAGTCCCGCCGGGAATTGCGGGCGAGCTTTATATAGCGGGCGAGGGGCTTGCCAGAGGTTATTATAACCGTCCTGATTTAACAGCTGAAAGATTCATTGCCGATCCGTACGGGCCCGCGGGCGCGAGGATGTACCGGACGGGAGATCTCGTGCGCTGGCGTGAGGACGGCTCGCTTGATTATATCAGCAGAGCCGATCACCAAATTAAAATCCGCGGGTTCCGGATAGAATTAGGAGAAATTGAGTCAGTGCTGTCGAAATACCCGGGTATTTCGCAGGCCGCTGTTATTGTCCGTGAAGACCAGCCGGGAGATAAGCGCCTGGCGGCTTATACTGTCGCGGATCAGCCCCTTGATATCGGCGGACTTCGTGAATATATGGGCGAAAGCCTGCCGGATTATATGGTGCCGGGCGCGTTTGTACAGCTGAAAGAATTGCCGCTGACGCCGAATAAGAAGCTCGATCGCAGCGCTCTGCCTGCACCTGATTTTTCAGCTGTCCTGTCTGACAGAGGGCCGCGGACGCCGCAGGAAGAAATATTATGCGATCTGTTTGCCGAGGTTCTCGGTCTCGCGCGGGTCGGAATTGATGACGGGTTCTTTGAATTGGGCGGACATTCGCTCTTAGCCGGACGCCTGATGAGCCGGATCCGGGAGACGATGGGCGCAGAGCTTGGCATCGGACGTCTGTTTGATACCCCGACCGTTGCCGGGCTCGCCGTACAGCTTGACACCGCAAAGAGTGCGCGGCCTAAGCTCAAGCCGTTTGACCGGCCGGAGCACATCCCGCTGTCATTTGCGCAGCTGCGTCTTTGGTTTCTCTACTGTCTTGAAGGGCCGAGCCCGACTTACAACATTCCGGTGATTGTCCGCATGTCAGGCAAGCTTGACCAATCAGCGCTGAAACACGCCTTTTACGATGTTGTCAGCCGTCATGAAAGCCTGCGCACCGTTTTTCCGGAAAATAAGGGATCATCTCATCAGCTTATTTTACCTGCTGAAGAAGCCCGCCCTGTGTTTACAGTGACACGTGCAGACAAAAACGAGCTCCAAGACATGCTTGCCGCTGCGGCAAGATATCGGTTTGATCTCGCTAAAGAGCCGGCCGTCCGGGCTGAGCTGTTTGATCTTGGTGACGGCGAATATACGCTGATGGTTCTCCTGCATCACATCGCAGGCGACGGCTGGTCCTTGAATCCGCTCATGCGTGACTTATCCATAGCCTATATCGCCCGGCAAACAGGTGAAAAAGCAGAATGGGCGCCGCTGGCGGTTCAATATGCGGATTATGCGCTTTGGCAGCAGCAGCTTTTAGGCAGCGCGTCTGATTCTGAGAGCTTAATTGCGCGCCAGCTGGATTTCTGGAAGAAAACGCTTGAAAATGTACCGGATCAGCTGGAGCTGCCGTCTGATTTTCCGCGTCCCGCTGAATCAAGCTACAGGGGCGGCGTCATTCCGGTCAACATCGGCCAAGAGCTTCATGCCCGTCTTCTCTCACTTGCCAGAAATCAGCGCGTAAGCCTGTTTATGGTGCTTCAATCAGGGCTTTCCGCACTGCTGACCCGGCTCGGGGCGGGAACCGATATTCCGATCGGCAGTCCGATAGCCGGCCGCAGTGATGACGCATTAGGAGACCTTGTGGGTATGTTCATTAATACACTCGTACTGAGAACCGATACCTCTGGCGATCCGAGCTTTTGTGAGCTTCTTGAAAGGGTCAGGGAAATGAATCTCGCAGCATATGAACATCAGGACGTGCCGTTTGAACGTCTCGTGGAAGAATTGAATCCGGTTCGCTCCCGGTCAAGACATCCGCTGTTCCAAGTGATGCTCGCATTCCAAAATACGCCTGACCCTGTACTCAGTCTTCCTGATATGGAAACAAGCCTGCAAATCAGCAGTGTCGGATCGTCCAAATTTGATTTGACATTGGAATTGGCTGAACAGCGCCATGATGACGGCACGCCTGCCGGTATTGAAGGCCTGCTGGAGTTCAGTACGGACTTATTCAGAAAAGAAACGGCTGAAGCACTTGCGGGACGCCTGCTTCTTCTGCTCGAAGATGCCGTATCACATCCGGATAAACCGATCGGAAGCTTAACCATTCTTACTGATGAAGAGCGCCGGAAGCTTTTGCCGGTTAAACGGGCAAAACAGCATATTCAGCCTCGGCAGACACTGCCTGAACTGTTTGAAATACAGGCCGCCGCAAAATCGGATGAAACGGCGGCAGTATTTGAAGAGAGCGGACTCACTTATCAAGAGCTGAATGAAAGATCCAATCAGCTCGCGCACATGATGATTGCCCGCGGCGTCGGCCCGGAGCAGTTTGTCGCACTGGCAATGCCGCGTTCTTTAGATATGATTGTCGGGCTGTTAGCCGTCCTGAAGACGGGGGCAGCGTATTTGCCGCTTGATCCTGATTATCCCGCGGACCGCATCGCTTTTATGTTACATGATGCCAAGCCTGTATTTATGCTCACCAACCGTGAAGGCGCAAGTAAGCTCTCTGGCGAAAACGGCATGCCGGCCTTCATCCTGGATGATCCGCAGAATAAGGAAACACTTCGGCAATATGCCGTCACGAACCCTGAGAATGCCGACCGGATTCGTCCGCTGAGACCGCTTCACCCGGCCTATGTCATTTACACGTCGGGATCAACAGGTGTGCCGAAAGGTGTCATCATTCCGCACAGCAATGTTATCCGGCTGTTTGAGTCGACGCGGCATTGGTATCACTTTAATTCTGATGATGTATGGACGATGTTTCACTCCTACGCTTTTGATTTCTCTGTCTGGGAAATATGGGGGCCGCTGCTTCACGGCGGACGTCTCGTCGTCGTGCCGCATGACATCAGCAGATCCCCGGAAGCGTTTCTGCATCTCCTCGTGAAAGAGCGAGTGACCGTACTTAACCAAACGCCGTCAGCGTTTTACCAGCTGATGCATGCGGAAAAAGAACACAAAGAGCTGGGGCGTCAGCTCGCACTCAGATATATCATCTTCGGCGGCGAGGCGCTTGAGCTGAGCCGGCTTGAGGATTGGTACAGCCGCCACGCGGACAATCAGCCGGTGCTCGTGAATATGTACGGCATTACGGAAACGACGGTGCACGTCAGTTACCTTGAATTAGACAAAAACATTGCCGAACTGAGAGCAAACAGCCTCATCGGCTGCGGCATTCCTGATTTGAACGTATATGTGCTTGATGACCGGCTGGAGCCTGTGCCTCCGGGGATCACGGGCGAAATGTATGTTGCCGGAGGGGGCGTGGCACGAGGCTACTTAGGGCGGCAAAGCCTGACCGCCGAACGCTTTGTGGCTGATCCGTACGGCCCGCCGGGAACGAGAATGTACCGGACGGGGGATTTAGCCCGTCTGCGGACGGACGGTTCTCTTGATTATATGGGCAGGGCGGACCACCAGATTAAAATCCGCGGCTTCCGGATTGAATTGGGGGAAATCGAAGCGGTTCTCGTCAAACATCCGGATGTCGAGGATGCCGCCGCAGTCGTCCGTGAAGACCGGCCGGGAGATAAACGGCTGGCCGCCTACCTTGTCCGATCTGCCGGCAGCACCTTGGACACGGGGGACATGCGCCGGTTTGCCGAAGAAAGCCTGCCGGATTACATGATTCCGTCAGCTTTTGTCCAAATGAATGAACTGCCGCTGACACCGAATGGAAAGCTTGACCGAAAAGCGCTCCCTGCGCCTGACTTCCAAACGGAGGTCACCGGCCGGGGACCGAGAACGCCGCAGGAAGAAATGCTGTGTGAGCTGTTCGCAGAGGTGCTTCATCTGCCGCGTGTCGGTATTGATGACAGATTTTTTGATTTAGGCGGCCATTCTTTGCTTGCGGTTCATTTAATGAGCCGTATTCGGGAAGCGATGGGAGCCGAGCTCAGTATCGGAACACTATTTGAAGCTCCTACGGTGGCAAGCCTTGCTGAAAGACTTGAGTCAGGAACGGGCACAAGCGCGCTTGATGTTCTTCTTCCGCTCAGAACGGCAGGAGAAGAAACACCGTTGTTCTGTGTCCATCCGGCCGGCGGTCTCAGCTGGTGTTATGCCGGGCTGATGTCTTCTTTAGAAGCTGATTATCCGATATACGGCTTACAGGCGAGAGGCATCGGAAAAAAAGAACCGCTTCCGCAAAGCTTAGATGACATGGCGGCTGATTATATTGAAAAAATCCGCACCGTGCAGCCGAAAGGGCCGTACCGTCTGCTCGGCTGGTCTCTCGGAGGGAATGTCATTCAGGCCATGGCGACACAATTACAGAGCCGGGGCGAAGAGGTTTCGCTTTTGGTGATGCTTGACGCGTATCCGAATCATTTTCTGCCGATAAAAAATGCGCCTGATGACGAGGAAGCCGTCATTGCGCTGCTTGCCCTGGGAGGGTACGACCCGGACAGCCTCGGGGATCAGCCGCTTGATTTTGACACCGCGCTGACCATTCTCCGCCGTGAGGGAAGCGCATTAGCCAGCCTGGACGAGTCAGTGATGATGAATCTGAAAGACACGTACGTAAATTCTGTCGGGCTGTTAGGAACATACAAGCCGAAGCCGTTCCACGGAGATGTGCTGTTCTTCAGATCCACGATTATTCCGGAGTGGTTTGACCCGATCGAGCCGGATACTTGGAAACCGTATATTACGGGGAAAATCGAGCGGTATGACTTAGACTGCCGCCATAAAGATATGTGCCAGCCGGGCCCGCTTGCCGACATCGGCGCGATTCTGGCAGAGAAATTAAACGGACGGCGTACAGTCCGGTAAAGAAAGGAAAGAGATGATATGACAAATCCATTTGAACGGGAAGACGGTTCATACCATGTGCTCGTCAATGCTGAAGGCCAGTACTCACTGTGGCCGGCCTATCTGGATGTGCCGGACGGCTGGGAAACCCGCCTGACGAATGAAACCCGCCCCGTTTGTCTCGAATATATTGAAACAAACTGGCGTGATATGAGGCCGGAAAGCCTGAAGCGGACCGAAGCTGCTAAAATGTAATAAGAAAAGCCTGCCGTTATTTCGGCAGGCTTTTTATGCGGACATCAGCCGTTAAGCTGTGTATGATCACAAAATGTATAAGGGTGGCCTTCTTCATCCGTGCACCATGACTGAGACAGAAAAGCCAAAAAGACCGCGGCCCACTGGTCTGCAAACTGGATTAAAATACCGCCGTCGTGCCACGTTCCGTTATCCTTCTCCCAGCGTGTATCAATTGGGTTTCCCTGATTCATATGAATATTATGCATGCCGTTTGTCGGCTTGAACCCGAAAATCTTATCAGCGCCCGGCTCCGGCCCGAATTTAGAGCCGTAAATATAGACGGTGGCTTTTTCTGATTTGGCTTTTTGCATGTACGTCTCAATAAAGTCATTTAAGTCATTATCCGGCCCGGTGACTTCATGCGGAAGGGGCACCATGTTCCGGGGATCAAACAATCCGCCGCGGACATAATCCAGCGCCAGCTCACGTCTGGTTTCATCAATTGGGGTATATCCGTACGGAATGTTCGGCAGCAGGGTGATCGCGCTTGCGTCAAAATGATCGCGTGCCGCATACAGCACCTCTGATTCTTTTGAACTTGACATGACATTGATCGCACAGCGATAGCGCGTATCAGGCTCGCCTAGCACCTCGACTTGAAAATGCGGAGAATCATCATCTGTTTCCCTTTTCATATCTAACACAGTGCCTTTTAATACACCATAGTGCTGAACAGCCATATGAATCCTCCTTTTTCTTCCGGGATATGAATTGATATTCGAGACAGGGGGCCGTTTTTCCTTTTGTGAGAAAGAAAAAAGGGCAGCCCGCTGATCAGGCTGTCCTCTTCATCTCTATTAAGCTTTTGCAGCCGAACCTTGCATTGCTTTTTCAGCAGGCACGTAGTCATAGCCTAAGTCTTTGGCTACCGCTTCATACGTGACATGTCCGTTAGCCGTATTTAAGCCCGCTTTAAGCGCAGGGCTGTCTGCAATGGCTTGTGCCGCGCCTTTATTGGCGATTTGAAGCGCGTAAGGAACGGTTACATTCGTTAATGCGAGCGTAGACGTACGCGGTACGGCGCCCGGCATATTGGCGACAGCGTAGTGAACGACGCCGTGTTTTTCGTAAGTCGGATTATCGTGGGTTGTAATATGATCAACGGTTTCCACAATGCCGCCCTGATCGATGGCAACATCAACAATGACGGAACCCGGTTTCATTTGTTTAACCATTTCTTCCGTAACGAGAGTCGGCGCTTTGGCTCCCGGGATGAGCACGGCGCAGATCAGAAGATCCGCTTCCGCGACGGAATCTGCAATATTTACAGGGTTTGACATCAATGTTTTAATCTGATGCCCGAAAATATCATCAAGCTGACGCAGGCGGTCTGCGTTCAAATCGATCATTGTCACATCGGCACCGAGTCCGACAGCCATTTTCGCGGCATTTGTTCCGACGCCGCCCCCTCCGATGATCGTGACTTTTCCGCGGGATACACCCGGTACGCCGGCTAATAAAATTCCTTTTCCGCCCTTTGGTTTTTCAAGAAACTGTGCCCCGATCTGCGCGGCCATTCTGCCGGCCACTTCGGACATCGGCGTAAGCAGCGGAAGGGAACGTCCGTCCGTTACCGTTTCGTACGCGATAGCTGTCACACCTTTTTCTGTAAGCGCTTTAGCTAATTCCGGCTCTGCGGCTAAATGAAGGTAAGTGAACAAGACCAGACCTTGACGGAAATACGCATACTCTTCAGCCAGCGGTTCTTTTACCTTCATGACCATTTCCGCATCCCATACTTGCTTTCTGTCCTCCAGAATTTCCGCCCCTGCTGATACATAATCTTCATTTGTAAAGCCGCTTCCGAGTCCCGCTCCGGATTCCACAAGAACCCGATGGCCGTTTCCGATAAGCTGTGAAACGCCTCCAGGTGTTAATGCCACTCGATTTTCATTGTTTTTGATTTCTTTTGGAACCCCGATAATCATGTCTGTTTCCCCCAATGTTTGTGTGATGCTTCAAGTGTAGCGCGATTTTTGCGAAAATTCTTTGTTTGAAACAGAAAATAAAAAAACACGGATTTGTGAAATTTCACGAACCCATGCTGCGAAGTTTGATATCCAGGTAAATCGTAAACTTCTCATTCACATTTTTTAAGTCGATTTCTGCGATCTGGCTGATTCTTTTCAGCCTGTAATTCAATGTATTGACATGGATGTTAAGCGCTTTAGCGGCGGTGTTGACATTGCTGTCGGCATCAATAAAATGTTCGAGCGTTTTTACCATATCGGCTTGGTGCTCCCTGTCATACTGCTCAAGCTTTGACAGGGAATAGTTCATATAGCCGCTGTGCTTGCGTTTTTCATCCAACACATCAAGGTACTGATAAATGCCGAGTTCAGAAAAGCTGAAAAGGTGTTTGGTTTCTCTCACAAACCGCTCTTTCGCTTTTAATACGGAAAGCGCTTCCTGATAGGATCGGTAAACGTAAGAAATCGATTCGTAAATACCGCCGATCGCAATCGACGCATCCTCAATTTTATATCGTTCCTTCAGCTGTTTTTGAATATGAAGAGCGAAGTGCTTTAAATCTTTAAAAGGCTGATCGGTTTTCGGCGCGGCTAATAAGATTAATTCATTTGAATCAACAGTCGCCAGCATGACATGAATCTGCTGTGTCGTTTCCTGCAAATATTGCAGCTGCTGTTCCGTCTTTTCAGTCAGCTCATCATGTAAACGGATGATCATGACGCTGAACACGGACGGCAGCGCCATTCCGAGCTTATGAAACCCTTCGGCCATCTCGGCTTCCTGATAAATATGGCCGGTCAGCATTTTCCAAAAAAACTCCTGGCCCCGCTCTTCGATTTTCGTTTTGCGGATCTGCAGGTGCAAAAGCTTGTTCCGCACCGCTTTGGCTGCCAGCTGAAGTGTCTTCAGATCTTCGTCATTGAGCTTTTTTTTGATCTCAAGCGCCCAAATAAATCCGAGAACCTGACTGTTTTTCCAGATGGAAATCGCCACGCGGTTGCTTAGGCCCACCTCGTCAATTTCTTTCACTTTGATCGGCTGGTCCGTTTTTAAAAGGGCCGGAATGGTTCCGTCTTTCCACAGTTTGTTGATGACTTTTTCCGGCACCCTCCGCCCGATAATCGTCGACGTCCGGGCCGGATCTGTACAATCGCTGTGCGTGCTGTATGCAAGCAGTTTATGATTAACGTCTTCTATTGTAATGGGGCATTGAAGAACTTCACTGATATGGTCGGCAACATCTTCAAGCCTGTCGAAACTGTACTTAAATGGATCTTTTGGATTGGTCATCTGTATCCCTACTTTTTCATAGCTTCATATCTTGATCTTACCATCTTGCTTTTCAGACTGAAAGGCATCTTTGCAGGGAAATAGACTAGGACAATAAGATCATTCAGTGAAAACGAAAATAATAAGAAAATCATACTATTGTATTTACAAAATGTGTAATTATGACGAAAAATCCAATATATCATAAGACTCATTTTGTAAAATTAAAACAGATTTGTTTGACTGTGCCGATTGGTTGTTTTTATAATAATGACGTTCAAAAAATAAGTGAATTAGCCCATATTTAGGCTGATGACACAGGAGGGTATAAGGAATATGTCTGGATTAATTCGTGTCACACCCGAAGAGCTAAGAGCGATGGCTAAGCAATATGGCGTTGAAAGTCAGGAAGTCATGAATCAGGTTGACCGCCTGAACCGCATGATTTCTGATTTGAAAGGCATGTGGGAAGGTGCTTCAAGTGAAGCATTCGCGGATCAATATGAGCAGCTGAAACCTTCATTTATTAAAATGTCTGAATTGCTTCAAGATGTGAATCATCAGCTCGATCAAACGGCAAATACGCTTGAGTCTACCGACCAAGATATCGCTAACCAAATTCGCGGATAATAAGATGAATGAAGAAACGGAGCGCCTGATTCAATCAAGAAGACGGCGCTCTTTCTATGTAAGGGTGATATGAATATGTATATCGATATTACAATAGATTTAACACATTATAACGGCAGCGTCTTCGATCTCAGATTGTCAGATTACCATTCTGTGAAAAAAGTCATTGATATTGCCCGGCAGGCTCAGCATGTATCCGTTCCGCCGCGTGAAGGCTATTGGATCAGAGTGGTCAATAAAGAAACGGTTTTTTCCGGAGAACAAAAGCTATCTGACTGCGGCATTACGAACGGAGACCGCCTTGAAATTTTATGAAAGGACATGGTGGAATGACAGGTCATAACAGATCTTATTTAGAAACAGAATTAGACGCCGTCCGGGAAGAAACCGAAACAGGCTTCACGTTCACCTTCCAGCGGGAAAAAATCAAGCTTCTTGACGGGCTGGAAGCGAATGTGATTAAAGATGCCGATCCTTTTTTTCAAAAAGAGGTCTCAGTTTCAGAAGACGAAGTAACCATCACAATCAAACCTCCTTCTTCTTATCAGGCTTTCCGCTATATAAAAGGAAGAGATAAAAAAAGCAGGTGGCAATTTGCCTACCGTCTCGTCCAAGCCGTGAAACAGCATAAGCTGAAACGTCTCAATCTGATTGCCGCCCCTGAAAATATCGTGTTTGATAAAGCGCTGACGCCTTACTTTCTTCATTACGGCGTAAAGGAGAGCCTTCCGCCTTATGAGGAAGATAGAGAAAGGGTGTTAAAAGAGCTCAAAGCCTGTGCGGCGCTTGCAGCTGACGGGGCGTACACCTTCGATGAATATTTGAAGTACAAGGAGACGCTTCATTTCTCTCCTGAGGTGAAAAGCGTGTTAGAGGCGGAGACGATTGAAGAACTGGAAGAAGCCATTCAAACCGCAATCGATTCCCTCGAAGAAAGGGACAAGACATACATAAAACTGCCGAAAAAGAAATGGAAAATCCAAAGATACGCCGGTCTGGCGCTTGCCGTCCTCCTTGTGCCGGCACTTCTTTACTCCTTATACGTTCTGTTTTTCGTCCAGCCGAAGCAAGAGGCAATTACGGAAAGCAACCGCTATTTTTTAAATCAGCAGTACAGCAAAGTCATTGACACACTCGCTAAATACGATGCGGAAAGCCTCCCGGAATCTGTGCAGTACGAGCTTGCTTCCTCTTATGTGGCAGTTGAAAATCTGAGGGAAGAACAGCGGAAAAACATCGGGAATCTGGTCACGCTGCAATCAGACCCGAAGCACTTCCTTTATTGGATTGATATCGGCAGAGGGGAAAATGAAGAAGCCATCAAAATCGGCCGCAATCTTGAGTACAACCCGTACATCTGGCTCGGACTTACAAAATATAAACAGCAATTATTAGCGGATGACAGTATGAAAGACGACGAAAAGCAGAAAGAACTGGACGCCGTGGAAAGCGAGCTTGCGAAGGCGAAAAAAGAGGCGGAGGAACAGCATAAAGAAGCGGAGGAAAACAGTGACACCGCCGAAGCTTCCGCCGGACAAGATGAAAGCAAACAAGACAAAGCGAAAGATAACAAAGAGAACGACAAGAAAGATGAGAAAAAAGATGAAAAAAAATAACAGCACACATCAAATGGCCGCATGTAACGATCAGGCTGTCGTCAGGAGGTTCGCCATATGAGTCTGTTATGGGTCTTTTACCGAGAGCACGTACAAAAGGTTCAGCTGTCTGAACTCCCGCCCTCTCAGCCGATTACGATCGGTCCGGATATGAAAGATACAATAACGGTCGGCACACTTCCGTTACGGCAAAGCGCCGCAACCCTTTATCGGAAAGAAACAGATCGTTATGATGTTTTCCTGGGAAATAACTGTGCCGGCGAATTGACAATAGGAAATGAAATGCCCTGCCGGATTGAAGAAGAGACGATGCGGCTTCTGCTCACCCCTGACCAGGAAGAATCCTCCGTGTATTTTATAGGAGGGAAGGATGAGATCGTTTTCTCATCAGAAACAGAGGAAGCGGATATATACAAAGAGCCGTCCTCCGCTCAAACAGGGGCTTTTTATCTGCGTAAGTCGGGAGGATGCTGGTCTGTCGTCCCTGATGGTCAGGAAGTTTATGTGAACGGAAAGCTTGCAGAAGCTCCCGAAAGGCTCCGGACGGGAGATGAGCTGCTGTGGAATTTTCTGCGTGTGAGGCTGACGGAGGACGACCTTTTAGAAATCGTTCATCACGAAAAGCTTCAAACCGGTTTAACCAAAACGGTAAAACCAAGCACCGAAATGAAAAAGAAATACCCGCAATATCGAAGAACGCCGCGCATGGTCTACGATCTTCCCGAAGACCGCGTTTCATTCAGCTTTCCCTCGCAGGAAAGCGAACAGAATAACCGGGGGCTGTGGCTCGTCATTCTGCCTCCTGTGGTCATGCTGATTGTAATGGGGGTTGTCGCTATTATACAGCCGAGGGGCATATTCATCCTTGTCTCTTTGGCGATGTTTATGATGACTCTCATTACGTCCACCGTGCAGTATTTCCGTGAAAAAAACCAGCGGAAAAAACGGGAGGAAAAACGGGAGCGTGTGTACAAGCAGTATTTAGAAAGCAAACGGAAAGAGCTTCAGACGCTGTCGGAAAAACAGCTGCACGTGCTGACGCATCATTTTCCCCCGTTTGAAAAAATGAAATATTTAACTTCTGAAATCAGCGGCCGCATTTGGGAGAAATCGCTGGAAAGCAGGGATTTTCTGATGCTTCGGCTCGGAACGGGCACGGTCCCGTCAAGCTACGAGATTTCAATGAGCGGCGGAGACCTGGCGAATCGTGATGTGGATGACTTGATGGAGCAGTCGCAGCACATGCAGCGTGTGTATAAAGACATCCGCCATGCGCCCGTGACCGTTGATTTACAAGAAGGGCCGATGGGGCTTGTCGGGAAACCTCAGATCGTCAAAAATGAAATTCACCAGCTGATCGGCCAGCTCGCGTTCTTCAACAGCTACCATGACCTGCGATTTGTCTTTATCTTTCATGAGGACGAATATAAGGAATGGGAATGGATGAAGTGGCTGCCGCAATTTCAGCTGCCTCATATGTATGCGAAAGGATTTATTTACAATGAACAGACCCGCGATCAATTGTTATCGTCCATTTACGAGCTGCTGCGGGAGCGGGATTTGGAAGAGGATAAAGAAAAAAGGATCTTTCAGCCGCATTTTGTCTTTGTCATCACAAATCAGCAGCTGATCGCAGAGCACGTCATTTTAGAATACATCGAAGGCCGGCATGAGCATCTCG
Source organism: Bacillus sp. SYZHCR11 (assembly GCF_057196865.1). Classification (NCBI taxonomy): domain Bacteria; kingdom Bacillati; phylum Bacillota; class Bacilli; order Caryophanales; family Bacillaceae; genus Bacillus; species Bacillus sp. SYZHCR11. The sequence goes on along the minus strand of NZ_JBXUND010000002.1, from coordinate 89,651 downwards.
GCATCTCGGCCATCATCGCCGCGGAAACGAAGGAAAGCCTGGCAGAAAACATTCACACCCTCGTCCGCTACATTAATGAAGATGAGGGAGACATTCTCATTCAACAGAAAAAAGCGGTGCAGATCCCGTTTAAGCTGGACAGGCATGAACGGACAAACAACGAGCGGTTTTCCCGGACGCTTCGGACATTGCACCATCAGGTCGGAATGACGAATTCCATTCCTGAAACGGTCTCATTTCTCGAGCTGTTTCATGCGAAGGAAGTAAAAGAAATCGGCATCAGGCAGAAGTGGGAGACAAGTGAGTCTGCAAAATCGCTGGCTGTTCCGATCGGCTATAAAGGAAAAGACGACATCGTTTATTTAAACCTGCATGAAAAAGCGCACGGGCCGCACGGATTGCTGGCGGGAACGACCGGATCCGGGAAAAGTGAATTTCTGCAAACATATATCCTGTCATTGGCCGTTCACTTTCACCCGCATGAAGCGGCGTTTTTGCTGATTGACTATAAGGGCGGAGGAATGGCGCAGCCGTTCCGCAAAATGCCGCACCTTCTCGGGACCATCACGAATATTGAAGGAAGCAGAAACTTCAGTATCAGGGCGCTTGCATCCATTAAGAGCGAGCTGAAAAAACGGCAGCGGCTGTTTGATCAATATCGCGTCAATCACATCAATGACTATACAAAACTGTATAAACAGGGAGAAACGGATATTCCCATGCCGCACCTGTTTTTGATTTCAGATGAATTCGCCGAGCTGAAAAGCGAAGAGCCTGACTTTATCAGGGAGCTTGTCAGCGCGGCCCGCATCGGACGGAGCCTTGGTGTGCATTTAATTCTCGCCACGCAAAAGCCGGGCGGCATCATTGACGACCAAATATGGAGCAACTCACGCTTTAAGGTCGCGCTGAAAGTGCAGGATGCAAGTGACAGTAAAGAAATCCTGAAAAACAGTGATGCGGCGAATATTACGGTCACCGGACGCGGCTACTTGCAAGTCGGAAATAACGAAGTGTATGAGCAGTTCCAGTCTGCCTGGAGCGGCGCCCCTTACATGGAAGATGTATACGGCACCGAGGATGACATTGCCATCGTTACCGATACCGGCTTAATTCCGCTGTCTGAGGTGGATGCGGATGATGCGGCGAAAAAAGACGCCCCGGCAGAAATAGAAGCCGTAGTCGAAGAAATCGAGCGGATTCAAAATGAAATGGGAATTGAAAAGCTGCCGAGCCCGTGGCTTCCGCCGCTTGCCGAACGTATCCCGCGCACGCTTTACCCCGCGCAGGAAAAAGACCGCTTCTTCATCGCCTGCGTTGATGAGCCTGATCAGCAAAGACAGGCGCCTCTCGCTTACACGATGATGGATGACGGCAACATCGGCATTTTCGGCTCATCCGGCTACGGCAAGTCAGTGGCTGCCATCACCTTCCTGATGAACTTCGCGGAAGGATACACGCCGGAAGAGCTTCATATGTACATCTTTGACTTCGGAAACGGCACGCTTCTGCCATTGGCAAAGCTTCCGCACACCGCAGACTATTTCTTAATGGATCAAATGAGAAAGATCGAAAAATTCATGATCCGCATCAAGGAAGAAATCGAGCGGCGGAAACGGCTGTTCAGGGAAAAAGAAGTCAGCCATATCAAAATGTACAATTCGCTCAGTGAAGAAGAGCTGCCGTTTATATTTATCACAATTGACAATTTCGACATCGTCAAAGACGAAATGCATGAATTAGAAACGGAATTTATCCAGATTTCACGCGACGGGCAAAGCTTAGGCATTTACTTCCTGCTGACCGCAACGAGGGTAAACGCCGTCCGCCAGTCGCTGTTAAACAACATAAAAACGAAAGTCGTCCATTATTTAATGGATCAGTCAGAAGGATACTCCATTTACGGGCGTCCGCCGTTCAGTCTCGAACCGATCCCTGGCCGCGTCATGATCCAAAAAGAAGAACTGTATTTCGCGCAAATGTTTCTTCCGGCTGAAGCGAAAAATGACCTCGAGATGTTCCAGGCGCTGAAAGCTGATGTCAAAGCTTTAGCTGAGCGCCACGCCGGAACAGCCGGACCAGACCCGATTCCGATGCTTCCGGATATGCTGACGGCCGGCGAATTTTCACTCCGTCTCGGCCCGGAACAAGACCCGTTCCGCATTCCTGTCGGGCTTCATGAGGAAAAGGTCAGCCCTGTGTACTTTGATCTGGGTAAAAATAAGCATTGTCTTATTTTGGGCCAGACACAGCATGGAAAAACAAATATCCTGAAAGTGATGCTGAATCACCTGCTGCGTGAAGGTGCGGAACGGGTCGGGCTGTTTGACTCGATTGACCGCGGACTGTCGCAGTATGCGCAGGAAACAAAGGTCAGCTATCTGGACACAAAAGAAGACGTCCGGCAGTGGATCGAAACGGCAGAAGCCATTTTCACGGAGCGCGAAGCTCAGTATACGCAGGCCGTCAAAAATGGCAATGTGCACAAACTCAGTTTCTCTCCGGTCGTGTTAATGGCCGACGGCATTACAAGATTCCAGCAGACGATCGACACCGCCTTACAGGACAAGCTGGCGATGTTTATGAAATCTTACGCGCATGTGGGCTTCAGTTTTATCCCGGCGGGTAATCACAGCGAATTCTCAAAAGGCTATGATTCCTTAACGACGGAAATGAAACAGATCCGCCACGCGATGCTGCTTGTGAAAAAATCCGAACAAAATGTCATTCCGCTGCCTTACCAAAGGCAGGAACCGGACATTCAGCCGGGCTTCGGCTATTTGGTTGAAAACGGGAAGGAGCAAAAAATTCAAATACCTTTATGTTCAGCGGAAAGGGAGGCCGTCAGATGACCGAACAACGAAAAAGCCTGATCAAATTAATAGCCGCGGTCGTCATCATTCTGCTGCTGCCGGTGCTGTTTTTCCGGTTTATCGGCGATGACCCGGGAAAACAAAAAATCAACGCCACCCGCCAAATCGCAGTCGTGAATGAAGATATGGGTTTACAAACAGATGAAAATGAGGAAGAGGAATCCGTCCATTTCGGCAAAGAAGTAGCGGCCGCTCTCGGCGGCCGTCCGGATTATTCATGGACGGTTGTCAACAGGAGCGCGGCAGAAAACGGTCTGGCGGCTAAGAAGTATGACGCCGTCGTTTACATTCCATCCGATTTTTCAAAAGACATCTTAAGCTATGACAAGGAGCGTCCGCAAAAAGCCACGCTGACATTCAATATTCAAAGCAACCTGAACGCCGTCAACAAAGAAAAAGTGCAGCGTGAGCTTGAAGACGCCCAAAAATCAATGAATAAAAAAATGTCGGCATTATATTGGAATTTCGTCTCACAAAAAGTGAACAATGTCCGAGGCGATTTTGACAAGATCGTCAATAAAGAATCAGAGTTTCAAAATGTCATGTACAACTTTTACAAGCCGAGCTCCAATGACTTGGCAGGTGAAATCAAACGGCAAAAAGACCTGATTGACGAACTGAAAAAATCAATGAATGAAGCGCAGGGCGCGGCAAAAGAAAAACTGACTTCGGCAGATGAAGCCAAAACCACGCTCAAAGACTTTGCCGACACGGTCGAGCGCTACAAACAATATCAAGAAAATCAGAAAAAACTGCTGATGGCCGCGCAGGAACAAAATCAAAAGCAAATCACAACCGGACTGAACGCCATTAAAGCACAGCAGGCCGCCAACCAGTTCAGCACGATGATGAGCGGGCTCTCTTCAGGCATAAACCGGGCGCAGACACAGCTTGACCAGACGGGATCGGCTCTTTTTGCCGCCCAACAGGTGAGAGAAGCGCAGGTTCCTGATCAGGAACGCGGGATGGCGAATATTCAATCCAATTTACTGGACAATTATTTGACTCAATATAAAGCGCAAGCAAGATTTGAAACATTGAACAGCATTCAAACCCTTATGAAAAGGGATCGGCCGGCATTAACCGTTCCGGAAAAGGACCCGGGCGATGACGGCTCGGATGAACCGAAAGAAGAAGAAAAACCGGAAGAAGAAAAGCCCGGCGATCTGAAAATTGACCTTGACGATCAGCGTGACGAATTAAAACGTATCTCCGCTGAAATCAATCACATTTCTGACGGATTAAAAGAACCGGAAAAAGAAAAACCGGAACCGGAAAAAACGGGCCAAGGCGATGACGGTGAAAACTCCGGCGATACCGATCCGAATAACGGAACGGCTCCCGGAGAAGACGGAAAAACGGAAGACGGCACAAAAGAAGAGCAGCCTGCCTCCGATAACACAGGCGATCAGGAGCCAAAAACCGTCCAGACCGCTACAGCCGCTGAAAACGTCACTCCGCCTGCTGATGAGCCGGCGGACGATCCGAACGATTCTGAAGGGGACGGCGGCACGGACATATCTGAGGCAAAAGAAAGGCTGAACCAAGCCGCAGAGCGCATTCAGCAAATTGAAAAAGAGCTGGAAGAGAAACAGCAGACTCATAATGAAGAACTAAAAAAACGTCTCGATGCTCTTGATGAAGAAATCCAAGGCCTTAAAGACCAGATTGATGACGTCAAAAAACGCGCAGAAAAATTAAAGAAAAAGCTGGAAGAAACGAGAAAACAAGACTTCGATACCGTTTACAGAATGATTGTAAGAACAGAACAGAACATTCTGAACTACCCGTCATTGGATAGCGGCCGCAAATCTGCTCTTGAACAGATGTTTGCCGCTGACATCAATACAAAAAAGATATCCGATTTAATGAGTTACTATAATGATTTATCCCTGTATGAGGCGACACTCTATCACTCTCTTGACGCGGGCTCGCTGCCTGATGTGAAAAACCGGGTGCTGAAAGCCCAGCAAGGTGAAGTCCAAACCGTTCTCGCCATCAAACCGGAAGAAACGGCAAGCTGGGAAAATCTGAAAAACAACAAAATGCAGACTGATGAAGACATCAGCAATTTCATTAAAGGCATGACCGAATTCTCGGATAACTACAGCTCGTATATCAGAGATGAACAAGCCGGGGTGCTCAATGAGCTTGCCAGCATTTCAGACAGCGCGGCGAGAGCATCCGATCAGCTGGCTGAAGGTGCTGTGCAGGAAGCGGCCGCGTTCAGCGGAGACGGATTAACCGGAACAATGGCGCTCGGCGCTCAGGATACCGTCGGCCGCGAAGTCCTGCAAATGTCTGACACGATGGGCCATCTGTCAGAACGCCAGTCCGGCATCATCAGCTATACCGACAATATGCAGCAAAGCGTAAATGACGTCCAGCAAAAAGCGGACACCCTGAACAGCAACTGGGGCAAAAACGTCGATTCCACGAAATTGATCAGAAATGACGTGTACGGCATTTTAGGGAACGCGCTCGTTGACGGACAGGAAAACGGCTATGTTTACGATTATCTCGCCAATCCGCTTAAAATCAGCGGAGAGGTGCCGGAAGACCGGGTTCAGAATGTTCCGCCGGTCGTCATTTTGGTGATCGTCCTGATCAGCAGTCTTCTGATCGGCTATTTCAGCTCGTATTATCAGCAGGCGCCGCTTCTTGTCAAAGGCGCGCTCTTTGGGATTTTAAACATTATGGTCGGATTGATGATCAGTCTGTTCGGTCTGAATATCTATTCGCTTCCGGATGATCAGACGATTAAATGGTCAGTCTTTACGATTCTCCTGCTTGCGGCGAGTTCAGCTTTTATCCGGGCAGCCTTTGTCTTCAGCTCAATTACCGGATGGATCGCATCATCAGCGCTCATTCTCTTTTATGTGGCGCCTTTGATCGACCTGATTATGCCGAACTTCACCTTTGACAGTCCGGTTTCGAAAGTCTATATCGATATTCAATACGGAACGGGCCATCTGTTTGCGTTGGGGGTAACGGTTCTTGCGATCATTACGCTGATTGCGGCGGCGCTTCCCCTCGTCATTCGGCTGTTTGCGGAAAAAACGGAGGAAAGTGATCAGTCTTATGAGGCGTAACACGTTCATGGAAAAAGGATTGCTGCTGTTTGCTCTCTCCTTTTTCCTTTTCCTTCCCCAAGCCGCAGCCGCGAATGAGGAAAATACTGATGTCAAGCCGAATGAATATGAAAAGAAAGACATTGAAATTCGTACGGACTACCTGCACGACGATGCCTACTCCGAGGAAAAAACGGCGCTTCCGAAAGAACAGAAGGATATCACGTTTGATCAGCCGGCCGAAAACCCGGATGACAAACTGATATCAAATTTGTTTACATCGTCAGACACGGAGCCGAATACGATCAAAGCGCAATCGAAACAACTGGGTATCACATTTGCCGAGCCGGCGGTGCGGCATACCTCGGCAGATATGGAAACGGAAGAGAAAAAGACTTCTTATCTGCTTCCTGCTATTTATGCCGTCTTGATCCTCCTCGGGATTGCGGCAATGATCTATCTGATCCCGAAAGTCACGGCGCAGGAAAAGGCAAAGCGGTAAAACGGATCGCTTGTGTTTGCGGGAAGACAGCCCGTAAAATAAGAAAAAAAGGAGGAGTTTCATGCAGTTTTTTCTTATAACAGGCGCGTCAAAAGGCTTGGGCCGGGCGCTTACGGAACAGGCGCTTCAAGAAGGAGCCGAAGTCGCCGCGCTTTCAAGAACGATAAGCGGGGAAAAGCGCGAGGGGCTGACAGAATACAGTGTTGATTTAACCGATCTCGCAGATACCGGGCGGCAGATGAAGGCGATTCTTGATCAAGCAGAGGAGAAGGGGTACTCCGCCGTCACACTGATCAACAATGCCGGAATGGTGGAACCGATCAAGCGGGCGAAAGAGGCTTCCGCCGAAGAATTGAACCGCCATTACACCCTTAACCTGACGGCGCCCGTTTTGCTCAGCCAAATGTTCACAAAGCGCTTCGAAGCGTTCAGCGGCAGCAAAACAATTGTCAACATCACATCGGGCGCGGCGAAAAATCCTTATAAAGGCTGGAGCGCGTATTGCAGCTCAAAAGCGGGGCTTGATATGTTTACGAGAACATTCGGGTTTGAACAGGAAGATGAAGAGCTGCCGGTCCGCATGATATCATTCTCGCCGGGAGTGATGGATACAGACATGCAGTCGGTCATCCGTTCTTCGTCAAAAGAAGATTTCCATGACATCGAACGGTTCCGCAATCTGAAAGAAACGAAAAACCTCAGAAGTCCTGAATACATCGCCGGCGTCATTCACTCACTGATCGCGGGCGAGCCGGAAAACGGACGGATATACGATATCAAAGAATTTTTGTAGAGCAGCTTTCACGCTGCTCTTTTTTGTTTGTACAATCACTTAGGGGTCCGGCGGCATATGATGAATGAAACAACATATAAGGGGTATAAGAAATGTATCAGATGAATTGAGTTTCTTCTCGATTTATGTTAGGATTCTAAAAATATATGAAGGAGGGGTTTCCATGAGAAATGTAACGTTAATGGATGTCTTCACCCATCCAATCGCACAAAAGTATTTACAGCGTTCCGGTGTCGCCCATGCGATCGCCTGCGCGTTTCATGCATACCGTCTTGCCGTAAAAGCAGGTGTCAGCCCGGATCTGGCGGCGAAAGCGGCGTTACTGCATGACGTCGGCCATTATGAATGGTACACAGACGGCAAATGGGATTATGAAAAGTACAGAAGAAACGATATCCATGCCATTAAAGGCGCGGAACGGGCGCATAAGCTGCTCATCCGGCTCGGTGAAGAACCGAAAGCGGCGAAGGACATTGCGCTGGCGATTCTGCTTCACACCGATTCCTATCTGCCTGAAGGCGAACTGGACAAGAATACGCTCCAGCAAATCGTGAAACAAGCGGATGAACTCGATGAAGAACCCGGCGGACATCACCATTACCGCCAAATGGATCACACGGCCGCACTCAAACAAATCCAAAAGCTTGATCAGTTAATTGACCGAGCCCAATATCCCATAAGAAGCTCAGTCTAGGCCACTCATGCGGCCTTTTCCGCTTACATAACTCCGCATGCTCACTAACACCTTTTCCGCTCCGATAGACGTACTGTGTCAAAGCCTTTGTCCGCTGCATATGCTGAAGGAAAACATAGTAAAGGGGATCAGCGAAAATGGCCCATCAAGGAAGCCCGCAAATCGTCTCGTTAGTGGATCCTTACGTTTATCAGACCATCCATAAGCTTATCGGCTCAAGGTTTATCATTCAAACCGTCAGACGCATTGTCAGAGGACGGCTGATTGATGCCACTCCGGATCACATCGCCATTGAAGAGACGCATGACCGTGTATTTTATATCAGAAACCGCCATGTGGTTTCCGTCATGCCTGATTATACCGAACGCGTGTAACAGCCCGAAAAGGCGCAAACCGGAGGCGGCACTATAGAACCCCGGTGCGTCTTCTTTTTTGAGATACATAGATGCACGGCGGCTTTTTTTGGTACAATCACAGTACAAGTTCACACGATAATAGGAGGAAACCGCTTGTTGAAATCAAAGGTCCATTTTTGGACGCTGCAAATTTTGCTCGTTTTGCTCATTATTTACGTATCAACGAAAGTCTCGTTTATATTTCAGCCGTTTTTCGGTTTTATCACCACTCTGTTTTTTCCGATTTTGATCTCGGGCATTTTGTTTTTCATTTTTAATCCGATCGTGCGCCTGCTTGAGAAAAAAATCCCCCGGACATTGGCGATCCTGCTCATTTATCTCGTTTTCATCGGTCTGATTGCCTTTATGTTCACTGCCATCGGGCCGATTGTGGCTTCCCAGGTCACGGGGCTGATTAACAATTTCCCTGATTACATTCATCAGATTCAAGTCTTGACGGCGCAATTATCCCATTCCAAATGGTTTACGTGGATGATGACGCAGGATTATGTGTCGATAGAAAAAATCCAGCAGTCTCTGACGGGATTTTTACAAAGCCTTCCGCAAAATATTACGGCAAGCCTGTCGGCCGTGTTCGGCGTCGTTACGAATATCACGCTTGTCGTGATCACCGTTCCGTTCATTTTGTTTTATATGCTGAAGGACGGCCGGCGGTTTCCGCTCTTGGCGGTCAAAATTCTGCCTTCTTCCTACCGGGCGGAAGGTCGGAAAATATTTAACGACTTATATGTCACATTGGCCGCCTATTTCCAAGGCCAACTGCTGATTTGTCTCTTTGTCGGAACGGCATGTTTTATCGGATATTGGATCATCGGCCTGCCGTATGCGTTAATTCTCGGGATGGTGATCGCCGTCACCAATATCATTCCGTACCTGGGGCCGTTTCTCGGGGCGGCGCCCGCGGTGATTATCGCGTTTATGGATTCGCCGGCTAAGGCGCTGTTTGCCGTTATTGTTGTCGTTGTCGTCCAGCAGCTTGACGGGAACCTGCTTTCTCCGCTTGTGATTGGAAAACGGCTTAATACCCACCCGCTCACCATTATTCTTCTGCTTATCGGAGCGGGCAGTTTCGGCGGCATTCTCGCAATGATCCTGGCCGTGCCGGTTTACGCGGTTTTAAAAGCTTTCGTCTTAAATATCGTCCGGCTTATCAAACTTCGTCAGCGGTCAAAGCTCGAAGACAGCCGCAAGCCGAAATAAAAACGGGCACAACTCCCGGTGCAGCGCATAAAATGCTGTAAAGAAAAGCGGAGGTGTGGGTATGCCTGCAATTGTGGGACCGATTTATATTATGAGTTTAGCCGGAGACGCTGCGGCGAGCTTCGGTGACGTGTTTGCCATTTCTCCCAAAGCCGTTGACCACTCAGGCGCGGGGGCAGGGGCGTTTCATTCCGGAGATTTTGTCAAAATTACTAATAAATTCAGCAAAACGCGCTTTGAAGACATTGATGTGTTTGACGAACCTGATTGGTTTAACGCGTGACAGCCTCCTTTTAGGAGGCTGTCGCTTTTTTGTAGTATAATAGAATCAGTCTTTATAAAAGGGGAATGTTTTATGAAAATCAGAAAAGCGAATATTACCGTGCAGTCCGGAATGATCGGTGATGTATATCTGCATGAAAATAAAAAAGAACAGCATACCCTTGTAGCCGTTCCGGAACTTGAGTGGAGCACGATCATTTCCTATGAGGAAGAGAAAAAGGCGCTGGCGCTGCGGCTTTTACAATCATTCAGCAAGCTGATTGAAGAAGAACCCGCCGGAGAGCTCGCCGGCAAGATCTCCCATTGGGTGGCTGAAATGTAACGAAAACGGTTTACCGCGTCCCGTCCGGGGCGATAATTGTAAAACAAGCTGGGAGGGACAGGCCGATGAGCGACAAAACGGTTGACCTTTATTTACAGCAGGGGATGTACGGCCCTTTGCAGACGAAACCGGATGAACGCCATTTATTTTTAGGCTCGCTGCGTGAAAGAGTCATCATTGCCCTGACGAAGGGACAGGTGCTGCAAAAGCAGCCGTATGAAGAAGTGAAACAGGCGCTGAAAAGCCGAAAAGACGCGGTGCTCTATATAAACGGAAGGCTCCCGTATCATGCTTATTCACCATATATGAAGCTTGCCGCACTTGCCGGTGTCCGAAGCTCCGTCATCTCGGACCTTCAATTCGAAACGCCGCTCGGCCTGGTTTTTGCCGCCGATTATGCCGTGAACCTTGACGGCATTTACGTGCAGGATGACATTTTTCAGTGCTCACTCCTGAAATCTTAAAAGGGCAAAACACCGTTTGTCATTTTACAATGCCAATTCACTTACAAGTGGAGATAGGATATAATGGTTTTCATATGAATGGCGGGGAGGCCGGCTATGAAAAAAGCATTTATATGCATTGATTATACGAATGATTTTGCAGCTGAGAACGGGGCATTAACCTGCGGAGAACCCGCGAGACAGATTGAAGATACGATTGTCAGTTTGACGCAAGCATTTATAGAAAACGGTGATTACGTTGTCTTTGCGGTAGATTCGCATGATGCAGACGATGACTTTCATCCCGAGACACGCCTGTTTCCTCCGCATAATATCAACGGCACGGAGGGCAAAGAGCTGTACGGAAGGCTATCGCCTCTTTATGAGAAACATAAACACGCAAAAAACGTAAATTATATGGAAAAAACGAGATATTCTGCTTTTGCGGGAACGGATTTAGAGCTGAAACTGCGGGAACGGCAGATCACTGAGCTGCATCTTGCGGGCCTGTGCACCGACATCTGCGTTCTTCACACGGCGGTTGACGCCTACAACAAGGGCTTTCAGATCGTCATTCATCAAAACGCTGTGGCCAGCTTTAATCCGGAAGGGCATGAATGGGCCCTGTCCCATTTTAAGAACAGCATCGGAGCGCAAGTGGCAGAGTAAGGAAGGGGAAAACAATTTTGGTGGAGCATGGTTTTAAAGACGACAGTTTGTCTTTACATACAGATCTTTATCAAATTAATATGGCCGAAACGTACTGGAGAGACGGCATTCATGAGAAAAAAGCGATTTTTGAGCTTTTTTTCAGAAAGCTTCCCTTTGAAAACGGCTATGCGGTATTTGCGGGCTTAGAAAAAGCAATCGAATACTTGGAGAACTTCAAATTTACCGACAGCGATCTGAATTATTTAAAAACGGAATTGCACTATGCTGATGATTTCATTGATTATTTACGGGATCTTTCTTTTACCGGATCTCTTTACAGCATGAAAGAAGGCGAGCTCGTTTTTAACAACGAACCGATTATGCGGGTCGAAGCGCCCCTGATTGAAGCGCAGCTGATTGAGACGGCTCTGCTTAACATTGTGAATTACCAAACATTAATCGCCACGAAAGCGGCCCGCATTAAAGGCGTTGTCGGTGACGAAGACGCCCTCGAATTCGGAACGCGGCGCGCCCATGAAATGGATGCGGCCATGTGGGGAGCGAGAGCGGCTTTGATCGGCGGCTTCAGCGCGACGAGTAATGTAAGAGCCGGAAAGCGTTTTAATATACCGGTATCCGGCACGCACGCTCATGCGCTCGTACAAGCGTACCGCGATGAATATACGGCATTTAAGAAATATGCGGAGACCCACAAAGACTGCGTATTTCTCGTAGATACGTACGATACGATCCGTTCAGGCATGCCGAATGCGATTAAAGTCGCAAAGGAATTCGGCGACCGGATCAACTTCATCGGCATCCGCCTGGACAGCGGGGACTTGGCGTACCTGTCAAAAAAAGCGCGTGAAATGCTTGATGAAGCGGGTTTCACAGACGCAAAGGTCATTGCTTCAAGCGATCTTGATGAGCACACGATATTAAACCTGAAATCCCAAGGAGCGAAAATCGATACGTGGGGCATCGGCACGAAGCTGATTACCGCATACGATCAGCCGGCTCTCGGCGCGGTTTATAAGCTTGTCGCCATTGAAGAGGACGGCAAACTGACCGACACCATTAAAATTTCGTCAAACCCTGAAAAAGTGACAACGCCGGGAAGAAAGAGAGTATACCGGATTATCAACAAGCTGAATCACCACTCGGAAGGTGATTATATCGCGCTTTATGACGAGCGGGTAAATGATCAGAAACGCTTAAAAATGTTCCATCCCGTCCACACGTTCGTCAGCAAATTCGTCACTGATTTCTATGCGAAAGACTTGCATGAGCCGATCTTTGAAAACGGCGTTTTATGCTATGATAATCCCGAAATTACCGACATCCAGCAATACGTGCAGGATAACCTCAAACTTCTGTGGGAGGAATACAAACGGATCAGCAAGCCGGAAGAATATCCGGTCGATTTAAGCGAAGACTGCTGGAGCAACAAGATGCAGCGGATTCATGAAATCAAAAGCAAGCTGAAACGGGAACTTGAATAGAAAACAAAGCGGCCTTTCCTATCTCTGGAAAGGCTTTTTTGTTGTGATAATATTTTTCACATTTAGACAAATTTCGTCAAGTTATTTGATATACTTATGTTCGAAGGCCGCATCTAAGGGGGTAAATGAATGAAGGTGTTTGTTGCGAGACAGCCTATCTTCAACAGAAACGAACAGGTTGTTGCTTATGAACTTCTTTACCGGGAGAGCGAAGAGAACCGTTATTCGGCCGCGGACGGAGATAAAGCTACGACGGATCTCATTATTAACAGCTTTATCAACATCGGAATCGAAAAGCTGACTGAGGGGAAACGCTGCTTTGTGAATTTTACAGAAAGCCTGATGTTTTCAGATCTCCCTACCTCCTTTGATCCTGACCAGCTTATTATCGAAATTCTTGAGGACATACCGATCACTCCGGCGCTCATCTCAAGATGCAGACAGCTGAAGAAATTAGGATATACATTAGCACTTGATGATTTTTACGCCATCAATCCGGAAAATGAAGAGTTAGTGGAACAGCTGATGAAATATATTGATATTTTAAAAATCGACTTTTTGCAATCCTCGCGTCTGGAGCGCAAAAAAATCATTCAGACGTACAGCTGTAAAAGTCTGATTTATTTAGCGGAGAAAGTGGAGACGAGAAAAGATTATAAACAGGCGGCCATAGACGGCTTTCACCTGTTTCAAGGATATTTTTTCAGTGAACCGCGTGTCATCAGCGGAAATGATCTGACGTTTCATTTTCATTCTTACTACCAGCTTTTAAGCGAATTAAACAATGACCAGCCTAATATACAGCGCGTGACGGAATACATAGAGCGTGACGTCAGCTTATCGTATCAGATTCTGCGTTTTTTAAACGGATCGCAAACAAGGCTGAAAAAAAAGATAGACAGCATCCAGCAGGCCATCATGATGCTCGGGCTGAATGAGATTAAGCGCTTGATTTACATTCTTTCATTCAGAGATTTAACGGCGAAAAGCCACTCAAGCCAAAAAGAAATCATTAAGATTTCCTTAATCAGGGCCAAACTGTGCGAACTGCTGGCGAAAAGAACCGGAAGGCCCCAGCCCTCTTCTTACATGCTGATCGGCATGTTTTCGCTCATCGATACGCTTCTCCACAGGGAACTGGAGGATATCATCAAAGAACTGCCTTTAATCGATGAAGTCGGACAGGCGCTGCTCGGTTATGAAAACGATTATTATAAGATGCTCGCGCTCGTCAAAGCCATTGAATGCAACAACTGGGACTGTGACGAGTGGGGAAAAGAACTGAACAAAGAAGAAGCGTATGAATGTTACTTACAGGCGATCGAATGGTGCCGGCAGCTGATCGATTGAGCCGCTTTAAGCCGACCATCTGAGGGCGATGATAAACCGGCTTTGCTCTCTGATCAGACTGACACGGATGCCGTCGGGATTATACGTCACGTCAAAGTCATTTTTGATGCCGGTCTGCTTAATGAGCCGCTTGACCGCTGCGGTGTCAGATGATTGCGCTGCGGTGAGGATGCTGCGCGCAAGCTCTTTTGACGCCGACAGCCGCGCAAGGAGCAGGCGCGCATCCTCCAGCATGCCCGCAGCTTCTTTTGCGGACGCTGTCAAAATATCTGCGTGAACCGGGGCACTGGGCGCTGGATGCCGGTATGGCGCGGCGAAAACAGGGCAGCATGGATACACATAATGCATACGGCGGCCTCCTTCCTGAGAAAACATTCGTTATACATGAGTATAGGCGGCGTGATAATGAGTTATGACATGCAAAAAGACCACAATGCGGGGGTTGCGGTCTTTTCGGTGTTTGTCGGTGGTTATGCGACGCTGTTCGCCCATTCTGTTTTGAAATTGTGACGGCAGGGACTATAGTCCCTGCCGGTTTGTCGGAAAACCGTTGAAAAAACAGCAGAACCGTCAGATTGGTCTGCTTTATCCTAAACGTCTGCCTTTGTGGTAGTCATATAGTCCTGTTCGCTAAATGCCCTGTTCGGGACTATGGAATTACCATGGTTTGCGGTGTCACGCAGATACTTTTACACATACTTTTCGGTGAAAAATCCCGCAAAAACGTTTACACTATTAGTAACAGATCAAATACCTAGGACTCGTTCACCATACACAATTCATTGATCTTTCAAAAAAAGGAGTGTGGAAACGGTGGAAAACAAATTAGAAGAAGTAAAGCAATTATTATTCCGACTTGAAAATGATATCAGAGAAACAACCGACTCATTACGAAACATTAACAAAAGCATTGATCAGCTCGATAAATTCTCATATGCAATGAAAATTTCTTAAAAAGACTTGGAAACAAGTCTTTTTTTTGTGCATTTTTTATCCATTTCATGGATAAAGTATTATACGATTGTTAAAAAACGAAAAACCTGCTGTCTTTCATCACCTGCATTTAGTAAAATAGAATGGGAGGGTGAAGACAATTATTGAGCAAATGTGTTTAGATGCCGAAACGATTAAAGAGAAGATGAAGGAAATTGTGGCGCACAATATATGCAATACTAACTTGAAAATGTACCTTCTAAAATTTATTGCATCAAAAGATTCATTTGGATTTGCTGAATTGGCATATCAACATTACAAGGCGTTCAATGGCAGAGACACAGAGGCGATTTTAAAGTTAGCCGCAGGTATAGAATTATTAGTCCTGTCATATGACATTTATGATGATTTAGAAGATAATGATAATCTGAAAATGGAATGGATGAAAACAGGTCTCCCCATTACGCTGAATACTGTAACGGCCCTCTATACATTAAGTATACAGGTTATGAATCAGGTTAGTGAAAATCCGGATTTTCTTAAGCAAATATTAAACTTTGCTTTGAGTTCAATTGAGGGCCAGCAAGATGATATTTTGAATGCACCGCAAACTGAAGAAGAGTGCTTGAAAATGATTAAGAATAAATCGGGCTCTTTAACTGCAATGCCTTGCGTTATGGGAGCGATGCTGGCGACAGGAAAGTTAAACCCAATCGTTCAATCATATTCATATGAACTCGGTATAATATCCCAGATTGATAATGATTATCAAGGTTTGTTTTACTTAAATAATGATTTTGTTCAACGCAAAAATACACTTGCTTATTTATACTTAAAAAAGAGATTCAATAAAGCTTCTGAAGAAATCTTACAATGGTATGAAAACCCGGAGTTATTCAAAACCTTAAAGACTCGAGACATAAAAAAGAAATTAATTGAAGCAGGTGTAACCCAATACTTATTGGTTTTGAAACATTTGTCGTTAAAAAAATTAAAAAGTAAGATATTTGAATTGGAGATAGAAAGAAATAAAACGGAAGCTTTATTAAATGCGATTGTTAATTTAGAGGAGGATGAAAAATAATGCAGGAAATTGTAGGATACTTAACCAAAAATCCAGAAGTTTTAAATAAAGTGATTGAAGGAAATGCTAGTCTGATCGGAGTTAGCCAGGATCAAACAGATTGTGTTATAAATGCGTTTAAGGGTATAGATGTTATTTCTTTCGGCGGTGATTGGAAATATTGAGGATGATATAAATGAAGTCCAAGTACAATAAGATTTCAGTTGTCTTAATTCTGCTTACATTGGTATATGTCATTTATCTGACTTATATAAGCACAAATAATCTTTTAGTCGGCGCCACCATTTCTGAAAATAAACAGGGCGAAATTAAAATAAAAGATGTAGAAGATTTTACAATGGCATATTACGCCGGAGTGCAAAAGGGAGATATAGTAAAGAATATTAACGGCCAAAATGTAAAGTCAATTAATATTCAAATGAATAAGCTGAAAAATGTAAACTCGATGGTCGTTGATAGAAACGGTCATGATATTGAGATTAAGCTCAATTTATTTAATGATAGGAACTTCAGTACTTACTTAATACCGATAATTTTTTATGTAGTATGTTTATTTTGCTGCTTCTTCATCATCAAGATAAATGAAGAAAAAAACTTGAAATCTGCTTTGGTGCTAATTGTATTTCTTTTGTCTGCTTCAATCGCATATATCAGTGCTGGAGGATCGGCAAAAGGCGATTTGCTTAGCAGATGCATCATGTTGTTAACATTAATAACTGTACCTTTAAATTATCTTCTGTTTCTTTATCATTACTTTAAAGAATTAGGTACTGTGCTTTTCAGCAAAAAAGTTTTCGCTTTGTATTTATTTCCAACTATAAATATATTATTTGAATTATTTCGGTCGCGATTATCTTTTGGTGATTTTATTCCAAAATTTAATTTGATTTCGTTTTTTCTTCTTTTTTTGGTTGTAGCATATTACTTTATTGTTATTTTGAGAAGAAACAAAGATACTGACCAGGCACATATTATAAAGGTGCTTGTGGTTATAAATATATTGGCATTTTCGCCTTTTTTATGTCTGTATCTTATACCGTATGTATTTTTTAATGATTATTATGTCTCTTCTTTCTTAACAGCATCATTTATGCTGCTGATACCTTTTTCACTTGTATATCAATTCATGTCGAATAAAATATATAACGTTGATTTTATCTTAAGTAAGTTAAAATATTACGGCTTTTTAGCGTTAACCCCAACTATAATTCTGGTTACGACAATTGAGTTATTACGTGAGCCGGAAGAAAATTTTTACAATCTTAAACTGACATTTTTAATTTATATTTTAATGTTAGCTGTTTTTTATTATAAAGAAATACTCGATTTCCGGTTTAAATTAAAAAGGGTCTCTGAAAGATTCAATTACCAAGACAGTATTTATAAGTTTACCCAATTAATCAGAAACTCGTCTTCTTTAAATCAGGTTTTTGGAGAATTAAAAACCACCATTCTCGAAGTCACTCTTACAAGTAAAGTGTATATATTTGAAGTTACGTATGATGGGAATGTAAAGGCATTTGACGAAAGAGATTCAAGTTTGATAGATGATTATCAAGTGCTTTTAAATAGTGTTACTGTTGAAATAGGAAAAATAACGGAGTTTAATCAAGGTTTCGCAATGAAAGTAGGAGAACGGGGAGATAGATCATTCGTTGTTCTCTGTTTGTCTAAGATGAATACGCCCCGTTTATCACGTGAAGAAATTTCTTGGTTAAAAACATTATCTTTTTACGTTAATGTTTCAATAGAAAACGTGATGAAAATTGAAGAACTTATGAATCACCTTGAAGATTTAAAGAAACAGGAGACAAACCCGGTCTGGCTCAAAAAGCTGATGTTTACGATCGAGGAAAAGCAGCGTTCGGATTTGGCCCGTGATCTGCATGATTCAGTGCTGCAGGATTTGATTTCTTTGAAGCGCCAGTGTGAGCTGTTTCTGGCCGATTTTAAGAAAGAGGAGCCTTGCCAGTTAGAGGTGCAGGACAAGCTTCATCAGATGAATGAGCAGATGTCGGATGTCATTTTGATGACCCGGGAGACGTGCCATGAGCTTCGGCCTCAGCTGCTGTATGATTTGGGTCTGGTCAAGGCGGTATCCAAGCTTGCCGCGCAGCAGCAGGAGCGTGCGCCGTTTCATATCCGTCTGAATACGGGCCGGTTTACGGCGGCGCTGGATTTGGATACGCAGCTGAATTTGTACCGCATTATTCAGGAATTTCTTTCGAACGCCATGAAGCATTCACAGGCGAATGAGGTGCTGATTATGCTGATCAGCATTCAAAATAAAGTGATTCTGCATTATGAAGACGACGGTGTCGGCTGCAATCAGGAAGAAGGCGGCGGACAGTCGATGAGCATGGGTCTTTCGGGTATTAAGGAGCGCGTCCGTGCGCTTGACGGACGGATGAAAATCGACACAAGTGAAGGAAACGGTTTTAAAGCGGATATTGAAATGGAATTGTAACCATTTTATCACCAAATCGACTTGGCAGAAGCCAAGTCTTTTTAATAAAATGGAAATGAGTGAGTAAAAGGGAGGAAACCATGAAAAAGATACTAGTGATTGATGATCATCCGGCTGTCATGGAGGGCACCAAGACGATTCTGGAAACGGACACGAATCTTTCTGTCGATTGCCTCAGTCCTGATGCCAGTGAACAATTCGTTCTCCGGCATGATTTTTCAGCTTACGATCTCATATTAATGGATTTAAATCTGGGTGATGACATCAGCGGCATCGAGCTTTCCAAGAAAATCTTAAAAGAGAATCCTCTCTGTAAAATCATTGTCTACACAGGCTATGAGGTTGAAGATTATTTTGAAGAATCATCCGCGCGGGCCTGCATGGCGCCATCAGCAAAACCGAATCTAAAGAGAAAATCATGCAATACATATATCACGTGCTCAACGGACAGATTTTAGTTGATTTCTCCTATTTCAAACAGCTGATGACCCAGCAAAAAACAAAAACGTCTTCTTCCCCTCAAAGTGAGCAGGATCGGTTAACCCCGAGAGAGCGCCATATTCTCCAAGAGGTCGAAAAAGGTTTGACCAATCAGGAAATCGCAGATGCGCTTCACTTAAGCAAGCGGTCGATTGAATACAGCCTGACATCCATTTTTAATAAGCTGAATGTCGGCTCCCGAACTGAAGCGGTGCTGATCGCCAAGTCAGATAACGTACTATAAATCTTGAAGGGAGAATGACCTATGAATCTGAACAATACATTGCTCGGCGCACTCGGTATTGAAATCACTGAAAACACGCCGGAGAGATGCGTGGCGGTGATGCCGGTGGATAAGAGGACGGTGCAGCCTTTCGGATATCTGCATGGGGGTGCATCAGCAGCGCTGGCGGAGACTGCTGCAAGTGTCGGGGCCCAGCATTTTATCGACCGGTCGAAACAGGCGTGTGTCGGGCTTGAGATTAATGCCAATCATTTAAAGTCCGTGAAAGAGGGCGGAACGGTCACGGCGATAGCGGAACCCGTTCACACAGGCAGGGCAACCATTGTGTACGGGATTAACATTTTCGATGAACGAGAAAGGCTGATCTGTGTTTCCCGCTGTACGCTGGCTGTTATAACAAAATAAACAAACAGCCGGAACCCTGAATCGTCCGGCTGTTTGTTTTTACAAATATGAATCTTCTTTTCGTTTGATCACAAAGTTTCTGATCCCTTTGTAATCATCCTGAACGCTTCTTTTATCAAGCGCCGCTCCCGAATTGTACGCGGCCCTGCATATGAGGTGCGCTCCGACCGGCGCCGTCAGCAGGATAAAAATGATGCCGAGCAGTATTTTTACAGAAATTTCTCCGGTCAGCATCCACAAGTAGCCTAACACCCCGAGCAATACCAAATTAACGCCGAGTGTCGAGCCTTTTGAAGAGGCGTGGGCGCGCGTATACACATCAGGAAGCCTGAGTGTGCCGAAAGACGCGACCAGGCAGATCAGCGATCCCATCAGAATACAAACGGCGACGGCCCATTTAACGATTTCGATCATTTTCGATAATCTCTCCTTTCTCCAAAAACTTAGCAAAGGCAATCGTGCCGATAAACGATAAAATGCCGAGCAGCAGAATGATGTCCAAAAAGGCCGATGTGTTTAAGAGAATGGATACAAGCGCGGTCATGGCAATCAGATTAATGCCGATTCCATCAAGCGCGACGACCCGGTCCGGTATCGTTGGCCCTTTCATGACGCGAATGACGTACAGAAGAGTCGAAACCGCCATAATGCCGAGTGATAATTGCAGAATAAACGTAAACATCAGCGGCTCACCTCCTGAATGGCTTTCTCAAAAGAGACGCGGATGTCGTGGATCGCTTTCTCCGCATCTTCAATATCCATGGCGTGTATATAGAGAATCGACCGGTCATCGGAGATATCCATCACGAGCGTACCCGGTGTTAAAGTGATTAACAGCGAGAGCAGCGTGATCTCCCAATCCTCCGTCAATTCCGTCTTAAACGCGAAAATGCCCGGGCGGATGTTCAGTTTCGGCGCTATAACGGTTTTCAGCACGCTGACATTGGCCAAATATAGTTCCTTTATAAAGATCAGCACCAGTCTGATGACTGACCATATTTTCCAAATGTAAAACGGCCGCGAGAAGAAGCGCCGGAAAAAAAACAGCGCCGCCAAGCCTGCGATAAATCCGGTTATAAAACCCGCCGTGCTGAGGCTGTTTGTGAGAAACATCCAGCAAACAGCGAGAAGAACGTTTAATAATAGTTGAAAAGCCATGCCATCTACTCCTTCAAAACAGCTTCAATGTATTTTTCCGGATTCAGCAGATTCTCAGCCGTCTGATTGACATACGGTGAAACCCATTCGGTTCCGAGCCCGAACAGAAGCGACAAAAGGAGAAAAGCGGCTGCCGGATAAAGAAGTCCTTTTGCGGACCGTCCGCCTGCGCCGGGGATTTCTTTTTCTTCGCCCCAAAAAGCCGTCGTAAAAACCTTCAGCACCGAATAGAGCACAAGCAGGCTTGATACAAGAATCAATACGGAAAACAATGTTTCCCCCTTATCGAACCCGCCTTCCGCGATCTTCAGCTTGCCCACAAATCCGCTGAACGGCGGGATGCCGGCCAAAGATATGGCTGAAATAAAGAACATCCATCCTAAAACGGGATAACGGGTGATCAGTCCGCCCATTTTATGCAGGCTGGCAGTGCCTGTCAATGCGATAAGCGTGCCGGCAAGCATAAACAGCGCTCCTTTAATCAGCATATCGTGAATCAAGTAATAAACCGCTCCTTGAATGGAGGCCGGCGTGTTCATGGCAATGCCGAACAAAATCACGCCGACGGCTGTAATAATATTGTAGATGACGATTTTCATGACATCCGAAAAGGCGATAGATCCGATTACGCCGAATAGCACCGTCAGCATCGCAAGCCACATCATCAATTGGTGGGTAAAGCCCGTATCGTGAATAAAGATCAGGGTGAATACTCTTAAAATGGCATACAGGCCGACTTTCGTCAAAAGAGACCCGAATAAAGCCGAAATTGCAGCCGGCGGGGCGTAATAAGAGCCCGGCATCCAGAAATACAGCGGGAATATCCCGCCCTTTAAACCGAAAACGACGAGAAGAAGGACGCCGATCACGGTTATCAGCCCGGTCTGGCCCGATTCGCTTATTTTTACGCTTAGATCAGCCATATTCAGCGTGCCCGTCACCGCATATAAGTAACCGACGCCGATGACAAAAAACGCGGATGACACAATGTTAAACACGATATACTTCAATGATTCTCTTAATTGAATTTTCGTTCCGCCAAGCACGATCAGCATGTAGGACGCGATAAGCAGAAGCTCAAAAAAGACGTACATGTTGAACAGGTCACCCGTCAAAAACGCTCCGCTTACGCCGGCCAGAAGAAACTGCACCCCTGAATAATAGAAAGCGCGCTCCCTTTTTTCTCCGATGGAGCGGAAGGAGTACAGGGTGACGAGCAGCCCGATTATGGCGGTTGTCAAAACAAGCAGTGCGGCAAGCTGATCCGCGGCGAGCACAATGCCGTACGGCGCTTTCCAGCCGCCGAGTGTCAGCGTCTGAATCCCGTGTGTGAAAACCGTCTGAACGAGAGCGGCGCTGATGACGATGGAGACACAGGAAGCGGCAGTGCTGAATATCCGCATCAGCAACACGTGCCTGTTCATAAAAATCAGCAGCACTGCGGCAAGCAGCGGCACCAGAATAGGCAATATCACAAAGTTATTCATGTTGATCATTTCCCCTCATTCGATCCATATCGTCCGTTTTCAGTTCCTGATAAGCGCGAAACGCCATCACAAGCAGGAAGGACGTGACGCCGAACGAAATAACGATCGCCGTCAGTATGAGTGCCTGCGGCAGCGGATCGACAAAGGACGTGCTTTTTCCGCCCAGTATGGGGGGAGCGCCTTTTTTCAGTCCGCCCATGGTCAGGAGCAGCAAATGGACGCCGTGGCTCAAAAGCGCGGTGCCGATAATCACGCGCAGCAGACTTTTAGAAAGCAGCAGGTAGGTTGCCGCCATAAACAAAATACCGGCAATGACAGACATTAAGATTTCCACTATTCTTCCTCTCCAATCGTTTGAATAATGGTCATCGTCACGCCGACAACAACGAGATACACACCTAAATCAAACAAAGTGGCCGTCGCAAGCTCCGTATTCCCGAGCACCGGGAGATGAAAATGGCCGAATGTATGGGTGAGGAAGGGCGCTCCGAATAAGAACGAACCTGCACCCGTTGCAATCGCGATAAGCAGACCCGCGCCCGCCACATAAATAAAATTGACGGGCAAAATCGATTTGACGGTTTTTAAATCAAAGGCCAAAAGCAGCAGCACGATGGCCGAAGACGTAATCAGTCCGCCGACAAATCCTCCGCCGGGGGCGTTATGCCCCGATAAAAATAAATAGAAAGAGAAAAGCAGAATGATAAAAGATACAAGCTTCGTTGCCGTCTGAAGGATGATGTCGTTTGTTTTTGGCTGTCTCAACGCTTTTCTCCCTCCTCTGTTACTTTTGTTCTGATCATGCCGTAAATCCCGAGTGCGGCAATCGACAGCACCGTGATTTCAAACATCGTGTCAAATCCCCTGAAATCAACGAGGATGACGTTGACGATATTGTTTCCTCCCCCAAGCTTATGGCTGTAAGCGGTGAAAAAGGAGGAGATGCTGTCTTTTGTTTTTTCGCTGGAAGACGCGATTCCGAGCATTGTCACGATGACGCCGACACCGAGAGAAATGATAAAATTCGTCATCCGGAATGTTCTTGTCTTCTTTTTCCGCCGCATTTTCGGCAGATGGTAAAAACAAAGAAGAAACAAGGCGACGGATATCGTCTCAATGACGAGCTGCGTGAGCGCCAGATCGGGCGCTCTGAAAATCACGAAAAACAGCGCGAGTGTGTACCCGACAACACCGAGTGAGATAATGGCCGTCAGCCGTGATTTGGCGAACACAGTCGCAATCGTTGCGCTCACCATAACGAGGGACAGCACGATTTCATACAGGCCGATCTCAGCCATTCCTTTCGCTGTCATGGAAAAGCCGCCTTTCATGACGAACGCCGCTCCGATGAGAATGATAAACGACGCAAAGATATACAGCAGATAATCCCGCAAAAATCCGGTCATATAAGATGACGTCAGCTGGTAAGATCTTTTTTCCATACTGCCCGTCACCGCATCGTAAAGCTTGTTCAGCGTCAGTTTTTTCGGAAACAGACCGTACAGACGCTCCCATTTAGACAGCGTTACGTAACCGATCGTGCCGACAATGATGATGCCGAGGGTCATCATTACCTCAGCCGTCACCCCGTGCCACTGGGAAATATGGACATGGAATGTATCTCCGCCGGTTAACAGAGCGGGATAAATGGAGTTCATCGCCGGTTCAATCAGGCTGTAAGACAAAACGTTCGGGGCAAAAAACAGACTGACGGCGCAAGCGGCAAGAATCACCGGCGAAATCAGCATGCCGAGCGGAGCTTCATGCGGCGTCTTTTCAAGCTGATCCGTTTTGCGCGCGCCTCGGAACGTTCTGAAAAACAGCTTCATGCTGTAGATGAAAGTGAAGACGCTCCCGATCCATGCGAGAACGGGGAACAGCACGCCCCACGTATCCAGGCTGAAAATATCTGCATGAGCAATCCGCAGCATACTTGTAAAGAACATTTCTTTACTTAAAAAGCCGTTAAACGGAGGGAGACCGGCCATGGAAAACGTTCCGATCAGTGAAACGGTGAACGTTACCGGCATGAGCGCCATCAGGCCGCCGAGCCTGCGGATATCCCGCGTTCCCGTTTCATGGTCGATAATGCCGGCCGCCATGAATAAACTTCCTTTAAAAGTAGCATGGTTAATTAAGTGAAACACAGCCGCGGTGACAGCCGCCGTAAAATACTCTGAATGCTCATAATGAAGCGCGGCGGCTCCTGCGCCGAGCATCGATACAATCATACCGAGCTGGCTGACTGTGGAAAATGCCAGAATCGCTTTTAAATCGGTTTGTTTAATCGCATTAAAGGAAGCCCATACCATCGTGATCAGACCGACTGAGGCAACCGTCCAAAACCAGACGGGTGAAAAAGCAAAAACCGGACTGAATCTGGCAATCAGATAAATACCCGCTTTCACCATTGTAGCCGAGTGCAGATAGGCGCTGACAGGAGTCGGCGCCTCCATGGCATCAGGAAGCCAGATATAAAACGGAAACTGCGCTGATTTCGTAAAGGCCCCCAATAACAGGAGAACCATCGCCGGAATAAAGAACGGGTGGCCTGCGATAATATGCACCTGGTTGACCATTTCCCTGATACTGAAAGAATCCGTCATCAGATACAGCAGGATAAAGCCGCCGAGCATGCACAGCCCGCCGCCGACGGTAATCAGCAGTGATTTTTCCGCCCCGTAGCGTGATTTCTTCCGCTTATGCCAATACCCGATTAATAAGAAGGATGACAGGCTTGTCAGCTCCCAGAACATATAAAGCACGATGACGTTATCGACGAGCACAACGCCGAGCATCGCGCCCATAAACATCAGCAGGTACACATAAAAAGGGCCGAGCTTTTCTTTGTCCTTCGATAAGTAAAAAATACTGTAAAGCGTCACCAAAGAGCCGATGCCCGTAATCAATAAAGCGAATAACAGCCCGAGTCCGTCAATATAAACGGTATAGTTAATACCGAGGGACGGAATCCATTCGGCCGCATACCGGACGGTTTCTCCAGCCATTGTGACAGGGAGCTTGCTGATAAAGTAAACAAACAGCACAACGGGCACTATCAGCACAAACCAGCCTGTATGGACTTGTTTTACCCGTTTATAAAGAAAGGGAACGATAAATGCAAATAAAAAAGGCGCCAAAATCGCGAAATGTAACAGTTGCAACAGAAGACCTCCTTTGCTTGTTTTTTCATCAAGCAACTGCTTTATGTAAGAATGAATCAATCAATTCACGGTCATAGGACCCAGTACAAATTATATCGCACTTTTTTTTACCCTGCTACGGCATAATGTATTCCTCTTTGTATTTTTGTGGTCTTTTGAACCCAAAATAAATTTATCAAATATCCGGATCTTTGTATATACATTTCTTTTTCAGATCAAGCTTTACAAAAGGAGCTGGTCAGATGAAGAGAAAGGCGGCGGCCTGTATTGGAATATTTTGTTCTATTATTGCAGGAACATTCATAGTTGATGATTTCTGCAAAACGCGGCAGCAGACGGAAACAGATGATTGGGAGCATTTTTTTCTCGGTGCGGAATACGCAGAAGACAAGCTGAGTGCGGCTGAATCAATGCAAACGCCGTTTCAGCCGCGTGAGTATATCAGAATCGTATATAGATGAAAAGAGTTCCGGCACCAGGGTGCGGAACTCTTTTTGTGTGGCAATCAGCGTTTTCCTTTAATATAAGGGATGCCGTTGGCTTTAGGCGCATCCGCGCGGCCGATGAAGCCGGCAAGCGCGAGAATGGTCAGAATGTAAGGAGCCATCAGCATGTATACATTCGGAATGTCTTTGAACAGGGGCAAAAGCGAGCCGATAATGCTCAAACTCTGCGCAAACCCGAAGAACAGCGCAGCCCCGAGCGCGCCGATCGGATGCCATTTGCCGAAAACCAGCGCGGCGAGAGCGATAAAGCCTTGTCCGGAAATGGTGGAGTGCGTGAAATCAAGCGCGATCGTGGAAGCATACACACCGCCGCCGAGCCCGCCGAACAGCCCGCTGATCATGACGCCGATATAGCGCACGCCGAACACGTTGATTCCCATCGTATCGGCCGCCATCGGATGTTCCCCGACAGAACGGATGCGAAGGCCGAACGGCGTTTTGAATAAAATAAACCAGGAAACAAAGGCCAGGACGATGGCTAAAATCGACGTATAATATACGTCTGAAAAGAAAATCTTTCCTAAAACCGGAATATCGCTTAACCCGGGAATGTTCGTTTTGTAAAAGGGCTCCGGGATTTTATCAGTCTGCGCCTTTCCGTAAATCAGTTTGACGATAAACAGTGTCGCTCCTAATGCGAGCATATTGATCGCCACACCGGTTACCGTCTGATCGGCGCGGAAAGAAACCGCGGCAGCCGCGTGGATCAGTGAGAACAGTCCGCCGGCAATCATAGCCGCAGCCAGAGCGAGCCACGGAGCGGCGGCGCCAAGCTCGCGTCCGAAAAATAAGTTGAACATGACGCTTGTAAAGGCGCCGATAATCATCAGTCCTTCAAGACCGATGTTGACAACCCCCGATCTTTCAGAAAACACGCCGCCGAGAGCGGTTAAAATAAGCGGAGCCGCATATACGAGTGTTGCCGGAACAATAATGGATAAAATCTGCAGGAAGTCCACTTACTTCGCCCCCTTTTTCTTCAATTTATCAAGGATGAGACGGATGGCGTAGCTTGATGCCACAAACAAAATAATAATGGCGATGACGATGTCAACGACTTCAGAAGGCACCCCGGATTCAATCGGCATATTTAATGCCCCGACTTTAAGGCCGCCGAGAAGACATGCCGCCAGAACAACGCCGATTGCCGTGCTGCCGCCGAGAAGCGCAACCGCAATGCCGTCGAAGCCGACGCCGGTAAAGGCGCCCTTAACCGCCGCATATTGAAAGGTTCCGAGTCCTTCCATCGCGCCGGCAAGCCCTGCGAAGGCCCCGGAAATCATCATGGCGTACATCATATTTTTTCTGACGCTCATTCCGGCGTATTGTGCGGCGTGCTGGTTAAAGCCGACAGCCCGGAATTCAAATCCGCTTTTTGTTTTATGAATGATAAACCACATGAGGACTGCCGCAAACAGAGCGATCAGAATGCCCCAATGAAGGCGGGAGTAATCTGTCAGCTGCTCTAAAAACGGCGAGCGGAGCGACGCGCTTTCATGAATTTTGTCTGTTTTGTCCCGGTGGTCCGTCATGACATCGGAAATGAGATAATTGGTTAAATGAAGAGCGATATAATTCATCATGATCGTGACAATCACTTCGTGGACAAAAAAACGGGCTTTTAAAAATCCGGGAATCAGGCCCCAAATGCCGCCCGCAGCCGCAGCCGCCAATAACGAAAGCGGAAGGTGGATGTAAGCGGGGGCGTCAAAGGAAACGCCGACCCACACCGCGGCGGTCCAGCCGACAAGGAGCTGTCCTTCAACCCCGATATTAAACAGGCCGGTCCGAAATGCGAATGCCACGGCCAATCCGGACAGAATATATGGCGTAATCTGCCGGATCGATTCCCCGATGTAATACACTTCACCGAAAATGCCGCTCCAAAGAGCCGAATACCCGCTTACGACATTGTAGCCGCTGGCGAGCATGATGACCGCACCCGCAGCTAATCCAAGGATGATCGCAATCAGCGGCACAGCCAGATGAGAAAGTCGATTAATCATGTGTTTTCCCCGCCTCCATTTGCTTACTTCCCGCCATTAAAAGTCCGAGCTCCTGCTCGTTTGTTTCAAGCGGATTGACGTTTGCGATGATGCTGCCTTCAAAGATGACGGCGATGCGATCGCTGAGATTCATTATTTCATCAAGTTCAAAAGATAACAGAAGCACCGCTTTACCGGCGTCACGCTGCTCAATGAGCTTTTTATGGACGAATTCAATCGCGCCGACATCGAGTCCCCGCGTCGGCTGGGCCGCAATTAAAAGATCCGGATTTCTGTCCACTTCCCGGCCGATAATGGCCTTTTGCTGATTCCCCCCGGAGAGAGCGCGCGCAGGCGTATATTCATCAGGTGTCCTGACATCGTATTCTTCAATCAGGCTTCGCGCTTTGTCATAAATCGTGTGTTTATTTAATATGCCGAAAGAAGAGTAGGGCTTTTGGTAATAACTTTGCAGCACGATATTTTCTCCGATCGGAAAATCAAGGACGAGCCCGTGTTTATGTCTGTCCTGCGGAATATGCCCGATTCCGGCTTCAGTGACTTTCCTGGGCGGCATATTTTGCAGCTGTTTGCCGTTTAACATGATCGTGCCGGCATTTGTTTTTCTGAGACCTGTAATGGCTTCAATTAATTCAGACTGGCCGTTTCCGTCAACGCCCGCAATGCCGACGATTTCACCGGCTCTGACAGAGAGGGAGAGCTGTTTGACCGCCTCAACGCCGCGCGCGTCTTTCACCGTTACATCAGAAAGCGAAAGCACTTCTTGTTTCGGTTCAGCCGGCTGTTTATCCGTCTTGAATGACACTTCGCGTCCGACCATAAGGCTTGCCAGTTCATCTTGATCCGTATGTGCGACATCAAGTGTTGTAATGCCTTTTCCTTTCCGGATGATGGTGACACGGTCGCAGACTTCCATAATCTCTTTTAATTTGTGGGTGATGAGGATAATTGATTTTCCTTCATTGACAAGATTTTTCATAATCTGAATCAGTTCTTGAATTTCGTGCGGAGTCAGCACCGCGGTCGGCTCGTCAAAAATGAGAATGTCGGCGCCCCGGTAGAGGGTCTTTAATATTTCCGCCCGCTGCTGCATACCGACGGAGATATCGGCAACTTTGGCTTCAGGATCAATGTGCAGGCCGTAACGGTCGGAAATATCACGCACGTCCCGGGCGGCGCGCTGTCTGTCAATTCGGCCGAAAGTTTTCGGCTCTTTTCCGAGAATGATATTTTCTGAGACGGTGAAGGTATCCACAAGCATAAAATGCTGGTGCACCATCCCGATGCCGAGATCGTTGGCTTTGTTCGGACTGTTGATGTGAACGCGTTCGCCACGCACCCGGATCTCGCCTTTTTCCGGCTGATACAGGCCGAATAAAACGTTCATGAGTGTCGATTTTCCGGCGCCGTTTTCACCGAGAAGGGCGTGTATTTCGCCTTTTTTCACTTGAAGCGTGACGTCATCATTGGCGACGATTCCGGGAAATTCCTTGCGTATATTAAGCATTTCAATGATATAATCCACCGATTTGTCGCTCCTTTTCAGAGATACTTTGATGAGAAAGAGCTTGGCAAAAGAAAAGCTGCAAGAGATGCAGCTTTTCCTTCACCGCTCTTTTCAAAAAAGAGAGGGGATAAGCACGAAAGTCTCCTTATCCCCTGGTTCTTACTCAGCCTTGAAGGATTTCAATTCTTTTTCAGTTGAAGGGATCACGAGTCCGTCCGCGATTTTCTTCTTCCAATCGTCTGTTGCTTTGATGACATCGTCAGAAAGGTTCTCCTTGTGATCCGAGATGCCGACTGCATCTTGCGCCAAACCGTATGTTAATGTTTTGCCGCCCGGGAATTTACCGTCACTCGCTTTTTTCGTTAAGTCCTCCACGGCAGTATCCACTTTTTTGACCATTGATGTGAGAGTGACATTGTCTTTTGTTCCTTTGACTTGGCCTTCCGCGTACTGGTCTTTATCGACACCGATAACCCATACATTCCGCTTCGGATCTTCTTTTTTCAGATTTTTCGCTTCTGTGAAGACACCCGTTCCCGTTGCGCCGGCCGCGTGATAAATGACGTCAACGCCTGATTTGTACATGCTTTCAGCCGTCGCCTTGCCGACATCGGCTTTGTCAAACCCGCCCGCATATTTCACTTCGACGGTCGCTTTCGGATTTGCGGCTTGTACACCCGCGCGGAAGCCGATTTCAAATTTTTTGATCAATTCAGATTCCATTCCGCCCACGAATCCGACTTTTCCCGTTTTGCTCGATAGCGCAGCGGCCGCTCCCACGAGGAATGAACCTTCCTGTTCCTTAAATGTAAGGCTCGCCACGTTGTCTTTTTTGACAACGGCGTCAATGATCGCAAAATGTGTGTCTTTGCGCTGATCGGCGATTTCGCTGATGGAATCCTGCATCAGATACCCGACGCCGTAAATCAGGTCAAAGTGTTCCCGCGCTAATTTATTTAAGTTCGTTGTATAATCTGCATCTGATTTTGATTGAAGATAGTCAAAACCGCTTTTGCCTTTTGTAAGCCCGTTGTCTTTTCCGAATGCCTGGATGCCTTCCCAGGCGGACTGGTTAAATGATTTGTCATCAACACCGCCGATATCCGTTACCATGCCGACGGTAAAGTTTTTGCTGCCGGAGCCGTTTGCTTTGTCACTTGAACCGCATGCGCTTAATATGGTTCCGGCCGCTGCGATGAGCGCCATCGCCATTCCGATTTTGCGTTTTTTCAAAGATATAACCCCCCTGTAAAATATGGCTGTGCCGTTCAATTCAGACTTGAGTCCCCGTGCCGGATGCAGAATCGAAAAAACTTTCTGATAATAATGATGAGACGTCTCTCTTTTTCCCGCCTTGAGCGGCTGTCTCTTCCGGGTTCGGGACTTATGACTTATCTGAAAAGATCTGCTAACCAATCATAATTTATCATTTTACCCGCCATAAATAAATAGAAATTTGCTTATTTTTTAAAAAATATCAATTTTATGAATCGGCTTCCTCATCTGGTTAAAACAGAGGAGGATCAGCCGGGTCATTATCCTTATATAGCATATCAAAAAGGAATCTCAAGCCTTTTGTCACGGGATATGACAGTAAAAAAGCACCGTTCACAGCGAAACGGCGCTTTTTGACATTATAAATATTGTTTGATGCTGCTGACATTGCCGGTGTTGATATGATATTGAAAGACGGGTCTGCCGATCGTGCCGTACGCCATCTCTACATTCAGCACTTGTATGTCTTCCAGAAATTTAAGGTATTTCCGGATGGAGACTTGCGAGATTTCAGTATGCTTGGCGAGATCTTCCGTGGTAAAAGAGCCGTCGCCGAAAGACTCAATGCTCGCCCAGATGAGTTTAAGCGTGCTCTTTGTCAATCCCTTCGGAAGGTGAACCTTTTCTGCCGCTTCTTTCTTTTGAAAAAGCTCGGCATCCAATTCTTTCTGTGTCATGCTTCTGTGTGATTGATAAACTTTCTGCTTGCGTCTGTAGTCGGAAAGAGCGGTTTGAAAGCGGTCAAATTCAAATGGTTTGATTAAATAATCGACGGCGCCGTACCGAAGCGTTTTTTTAATGACGTCCAGCTCGCTTGCGGCCGAAATGACGATGACATCAACCGATTCATTCTGCTTGCGGATTTCCGTTAAAAGCTCAAGCCCGTTTTTTCCCGGCATGTAAATGTCAAGAAGGATGAGATCGATATGATGCTCGCTCAGCACGTGCAGCGCGCTTTGAAAGGATGATGCGATCCCTTTCAGCTGAAATCCTTCAATCTGGCTGAGGTAGCGCTTATTTAATTCACCCACCATGGGGTCGTCTTCAACTATGAGTACATTAATCATCATTTTCCTCCTTCGGTTCATACGGAATGCGAAGACTGAAAGTCGTTCCTTCATTCTTTTCACTTGTCACAATCATATGGCCTTTTAAATTTTCTGTTGCCTGCTGGGTGAAATAGAGGCCGAACCCCCGGTTTGTCCCTTTCGTGGAATAACCTTGTTCAAAAATACGGGCTTGGTCTGCCGCAGACATTCCGGCTCCCGTGTCCGTAATCTCTATGTCAAGCTGGCGATCCTGAAACCGCATCGAGCACGTAATGTTTTTTTTCGGCATCTGCGCCACCGCGTCGAGCGCGTTGTTTAACAGGTTTCCGATAATCGTAATGAGCTCATGGATGACGGCCGGATCCGCCGCATTCGGAATCAGGCTGCCGAGCTGAATGTCCAGATCAGCGCCCTGCTCGCGTATGTAGCTTTGTTTTCCCAGAAGAAACCCTGCGAGAACCGGACTTTTGACATCACTTATAATCTCGCTTGTTTCCGTCTTCTGCTGAATGGCAATGTCTTTAATGTAAGTGCCGAGATCATCGTATTCTTTTAACTGGACAAGCCCTAAAATGACATGAAGCTTATTCATGAATTCGTGAGACTGGGCTCTTAATGCGTTTGCATACATTTTAACACCGGACAGCTGTTCTGCTAAATGTTTGACCTCCGTTTTGTCTCTGAACGTGGCGATCGCTCCGACGGTTTGTCCTTTCAGATGAATCGGAACTTCATTAAAGACCAGCTCAAGTCCATTAATGCGGATATCCCTGTCCTGAAGCGGTTTTTTCGTTTCAATCACCTGTTTCAGCCGGCTTTTCGGGAGAATATCGTTCACATCTTGATCGACCGGATTAGTCGGAATACCCATTTTAATAAAAAGCCGTTTCGCTTCCGCATTGGCAAGCTTTATTTTTCCCCGCGCGTCAACCGCAAGGATGCCTTCCTTCGTTGATTCGAGCATGGCGCTCCGCTCTTCCAGGAGGGTGGCGATTTCATAAGGCTCAAGACCGTACATAATGTTTTTGACGGTGCGGGCGACAATGACGGCTCCGATGACGCCGACAAAAATACTTACGCAGATGATGAAATAAAGCGGTCTCAAACTGTGGCTGACGACATCCTGTATTTTGTTAAGCGAAATTCCGACCGAAACGACGCCCACTTGTTTTTTATCTTTTCCATAGATCGGTACGAAGGCTCTCATGGATTTTCCGAGAGTTCCCGCTGATGTGCTCGTTTTGATATGGCCGTGCAACGCCGGCTGTTCGTCTCCGCCGGTGAATTTCTTCCCGATTTTATTTGCGTCGGGGTGGGTGAGGCGGATGCTGTTCATATCCATCACCACGACAAATTCGGTTCCTGTCGTATGCTGGACATCCAGTGTATAATTCCGGAGCTCTTTCAGCCCTTTTC
Source organism: Bacillus sp. SYZHCR11 (assembly GCF_057196865.1). NCBI lineage: Bacteria > Bacillati > Bacillota > Bacilli > Caryophanales > Bacillaceae > Bacillus > Bacillus sp. SYZHCR11. The sequence continues at coordinate 56,371 of NZ_JBXUND010000002.1, read as the reverse complement.
TTGTTTGCAATGCCTGCGCGACACTCGGTGTTTCCGCGACCAGCTTTGCGGTGCGCAGCGCGGTTGTCCGTTCTTCTTCTTTCACGCGGTCCGCGGTCTGGACGCTGATCGTGAAAAAGGTGATACAAAGTGCGATAAGGACGACAATACAGACGAATATCGTTAACCGGGTTTGCAATTTTAATGTTTTTTTCATAACAGCCTTCCTTACGTTTATCATTCCCGCGTTCTACTTTACTCCGAAAAAGCCGGTTTGTGAAGATCAGGCCCTTATTTCGTAAAAGTGAGGAAAAATGGAATTTTTTATCTTGTCAATGTGTTTTAAGTCCTCCATAATAAGTGAGGTAGATTACAGAAAGGGACTTTTTATATGAAAAATACTTATTGGACGGGTTATTTTCCGCTCGTTGCGATTCTGCTTTTTAGTTCGTCATTATCCATTTCTACCTCGCTTTATGTCATGAAGATACTTCAGACGCTCGGCATGTATCAGGGGATGCTGGATTATTTCTCTGAGAAAGGGATCAGACTGGCGCTTTTTGCAGCGTTCGCCCTTGTGTATTTTATGCTTTTTTCGGCTTTGAAGCTGATTGCAAACACAGTGACAGAGCTGTCTCTTTTGTTTTTCACAAATGACCCTGAGGGGGACAATCTGAAAAAAATCAGATTAGGCTCTTTAATTTATGTAGGCGGAGGAATTCTTTCCTTTGCGCTCGTGCAGAATGGTTTTTGGATTGCGGCGTTATTTGCCGTTGTTACGCTCATTTATTTGATTTTCATGGTGTACAGAATCTATTCGACACTCTCGATCGTTTCGCTGATCGGTTTTATATTGCTTGAGATTCTGTTTTGGTTTACTTTTGTTATCGGTATTTTGTACATCTTTATCAAGCTTTATAATAGCATAATGGCTAGCTTACCTGTGTAAGCTAGCCATTTTTGTTAAGACAGAAATCTGTTTTTGATCTCAGGGGAGGGGAGCATGCATGCTTCCCTTTTTCCGAACCATTTGTAACGGCGCCGGGCGATGAAAGAATAGGCTCTGTCCCTGAGGGGGCGGGGCACTGCGAAAAAAACCGCTGACAGCCGCCAGGCTCCGCGGAGATGACGCGAAACCTTTAACACGGCTGCGGATTTTTTGTATATCCGCCCGTTTTCGATAAAAATCATGCTGTCAAATTGTTCTGTCGGAAGTCCTTCTGATGCCAAAAGCTCCCGGGCGGTATCTGATTGCAATGAAGCAAATGAGATTTTGCCGGCCGGATCGCGTTTAATGATGAATTGAACGGCGCCGCTGCATAAGTTGCAGACGCCGTCAAACAAAAGCACGCGGTCCGGAAGCTGAGCTGGTTTCAAAGCGGATCCCCTCCGTTATCTTTAATAAGCTGCCTGCAGCGTGTTTTTCCAGATCGAAAGCTGAGGGCTTGCGTCATGAAGGTATTCGACGCTTGACGGTGTATCCTTGCCGACCCATACCCCCATCGTATAAGCGTCCGTCAGGCCGACAAACCACATATCGTGATAGTCATTTGACGTTCCTGATTTTCCGCCGACGTACGGAGCTTTAAAGTTCGCTTTTTTTCCTGTTCCGCTTTTGACGACGGCTTTCATCATTTCTTTGATCTGCATGTTGGTCCGCACGCTGAATACCTGCGCCGGCTCATCTTTCCATTTTAATATCGTTTTTCCTTTTAAATCAGTCACTTTTGTAATCGCGTGACTCGGCGTATAAACGCCGTTGTTGCCGAACGTGGTGTACGCATTGGTCATTTCAAGCGGCGTCATGCCGTTTGTAAAACCGCCCAGCGCCGCAGGCAGGCGGTAATCCGCGCTGACCAGCTTCGCGAAATGAAACGGTTCAAGGTAGCTGAACGCCTTATTGACGCCGACGCGGTCCATGATTCTGATGGCCGGTGTGTTGTACGAGTATTTAAACGCCGTTTCCAGCGTAACCGTGCCGTATGTGCGGTTATTATAGTTCTGCGGGCAGTAATCCGCACTGCAGAATTTGCTTGCGTCAATTTTGCTGTGTGGCGTTGCGCCGGTCTTTTCAATGTAAGGTCCGTAATCAAGCAGCGGCTTAATGGATGAACCGGGCTGTCTGTATGCTTGATAGGCGCGGTTGAAATCATATTTATGATAATCTTTCCCGCCTGAAAGCGCGATAATCTGATGTGTCTGATGATTAATCACGGCCGCTCCGCCCTGGACGCCTGCATACGGCAGATTTTGATTCACTTGGGCGACGACCTGGTTTTGCATATACGGATTCAGCGCCGTATAAATCTTCACGCCGTCTTTTAACAATGTGCTGACTCTGTCGGAAAGCTCACTCTGTATTTTTTGTTTCGCCTTTCCGGAAGCTTTTTCAAGACGTTTGTCATAGCCTTCGGATGAGGAAACAAGCTGTGTGAATTCATCATTTACATAGGAAACATAGTCAGGATATTTATTTGTTTTTTCGTTTATATCAAGCTTGATCTTTTCCTTTTCGGCTTTTTTCAGCTGTTTCCCGGATATAACGCCTGCTTTTTTCAATCCGTTAAGCAATCTGACTTGTCGTTTTTTCGTATAATCAAAATGCTTGAGAGGATCATATAATGTAGGGTTATTAGGGATGGCGCAGATAAAGGCCATCTCTCCCAAAGTGAGAGATTTCAGCGGCTTGCTGAAATAAAATTGTGCCGCCGAACCGACACCGTATACACCGTTATTAAAATAAATCGTATTTAAGTAGCCTTCTAAAATCTCATCTTTGCTGTATTTTTTCTCAAGCTGATAGGAATAGGCCAGCTCCGTCAGTTTTCGGCTGAAGGTGCGTTCATGGCTTAAATACACATTCCTTGCCAGCTGCTGGGTGATGGTGCTGGCGCCCTGGTCAATTTTATGATCTTTGAAATTGGAGGCGGCCGCCCTGACCATCCCCATAAAGTCAAACCCTTTATGCTCATAAAAATGGCGGTCTTCAGAGGTTAAAAACAGCTGTTTTACCTCATTCGGTATTTTATTAAAGGGCACGATCACGCGGTTCTCATGATCGCTGACAATCTCAGAAACAAGGCTTCCGTCCCTGTCATACATGTAACTGTTTTGAACCAGGTTGATCGCTTTTAAATCAATATGTTTATCGAGCACCTGATCAAAAGGCTTGATTTGTTTTACCTCTTTGCCGGAAGCAATAACTGTAAATGCACACAACGGGATAATGCCGAGCAGCAAAATCCATCCGATTATTTTACGTACCATGGTCACTCTCTTTTCTCCTGATTTCTAGCCATATCGTATCATTCTTTTAAGAATACGAGAAGGTTAAATTTAGAAGAAATCGTGATCGCTGCCGGTCAGCCCGCATTTGACGCTGTATCCTTTTGCAGATGTCCCGCCATCCATAAAAGCCCCGCGCCTATTAAAAAGAGAAAGGCGGTGACGTAGAAAGCAGCCGAAATAGAAAAACCGCTTGAGACCGCACCTCCGAGCAGAGGGCCGAGCACGTTTCCGAGAAAACGAAAGCTGACGTTATAGCCGAGCACCTCTCCCTGGATGCTGCCCGGAGCCCTGACGCGGATCGCGGCCGTAATGCAGGGGAGCGTGCCGCCCATGACCATGCCGAACAGAAATCTGAAGACTAACAGAATGGAGAGGGAGGAGGCGAGCGCCTGCGGAATAAAAAACACCGCTGATGCAATCAAAAGCACGATTAAGATCCGGCTGTGGCCGAAGCGGTCGCCGAAGTCCCCCCATTTCCGGGCAAGCAATAAGCTTCCGAGTCCGGTCGCTGAAAACGCCATTCCGGAGAAAAAGGCTAAATTAACAGGTCCGTGCAGCTCATTGACATATAAAGCGAGCAGCGGCTGGATGCTGAAATTGCCGGTCTGCACGATCATGGTAAGCACCATCATCGCCCAAAGCGCGGGCTGGTGAAAAATATAGGAGAGCACCTGTTTTCTGGAATAGGTTTTCCGCTTGTTTTGTTTCTCGCCGAGCGGCTGCTCATTCACCTGAAATAAAACGAGAAGCACAGATGCGAAAATGACAAAAGACGTAATAAAAAATGTGTACGTAAATCCGAAGCTGTCAGCGAGCAGCCCGCCCAGCATCGGTCCGAATAAAGTGCCTGACACCTGACCCATCTGCAGCGTGCCGAGCGTTTTCCCGGCAGTCTCTTTCGGCGTCTGCGCCGAAATCATGGCAAGCGAAGTCGGAACAAAGCCCGTTACAAGGCCCATAAGCAGCCGGAGGACAAACAGCTGATAAACGGATGTCACAAACCCCATCAATAAAATGCTGACGGCAATGCCGGTGCCTGTGATCAAGAGAATTTTTTTGTAGCCGCGCTTATCGCCGAATCTGCCCCAAAACGGGGAAATCACAAACGCCATTAAAAACGTGACGCCGAACACATACCCGCTCCATCTCTGCACATACCCGCCCGAATGGGGGCTGATCGTTTCGATATATAACGAAAGAAACGGAACAATCATGGTCATGCTGGCGGAAATAAAGAAATTTGTAATCCAAATGACGACGAAGTTCTTCTTACGGACAGAAATAACATCACCTTCTTTAATTTTCGTGTGTCTAATCATTAGTATATAGGAATGAATCCGGTATTTGTATTTTCGATGCGGATATAGGAAAATTCATTATTTTTAGAAAATGAAGAAAGTTTCAGAGGGGAAACTGATATACTATCATAAAATATCATTTTTGATCGGAGGAAAGGCAGGTGTAAAAAAGTGGATCAGCGCAGTCTGCTCATTATTGATTTTGAATTTACGATGCCTGACGGAAAATACAGCCCGCAAAATTTCTTTCCCGAGATTATTGAAGCGGGGATTGTCAAGACGGTGAATGATGAAGTGACTGAAACGTTTTCGAGTTATATCAAACCGAAAAAATTTCCAAAGCTGACGAAACGATGCAAAACCTTTCTGAACATCACCCAAAAAGACGTGGACGGCGGAATCACGTTTAATGAATTCATCCGCAAATTAAATGAGCTTGATCCTGATAAAAATTGCACGATCGTCACCTGGGGCAATATGGATATGAAAGTGTTAAAGCAAAATTGCATGTTTAACCACATCCCTTTTCCGTTCAAAGGAGAACTTCGGGATCTGTCCCTAGAATATAAAAACTTCTTTGGCGACAGAACATTGACCGGCCTTTGGAAAGCGGCGGAGGAGTATGGCGATAAAGGGACGGGCACGCATCATAAAGCGCTGGATGATGCGCGGACGACATACAAATTATTCAAGCTTGTCGAGCGGGATAAACAATATCTTGAAAAACCGAAACCTCCGACGATCGGTGATCGCGTCGATCTGACTGAACTGTTTCGCCGGGCCACATAAAAAAACCCAATCATGCCGACTGGGTCAAGTTCTTTTAAAATAGTCACACTCTAACGCGGCCAAGTTGGCGAGCGAACGTTCCGCCCATTCTGAGCCGTCCGCTGTAAGCTGATCTTTCAGCCGGGCAGACGCCGCTTGTAAGGAAGCCGTATAATCAGGAACTTCGCCATCAAACGGTTTGACCATCTGATGCGGTATGTTTGTCTGTTCCCCGAATGCAAGCGCTCTTCTTTCATGAAAGAACGGAACATCCGCCTGCTTCGGATGATGAAGATCTCCTTGAGCGGGATGCGTCAGAACGGCTTTAATTTTCACTAAATAGTGATTGGGCCTGACGTCTGTCACTTCCCCTATGTATGCTCCTGTTTTATAAAACCCTTTTACGATTGTGCCGATTTCAAACGAATTCATAGCGTTCACCTCTCTCTAGTTATTCTATAAAAGATCAACGCGATTGGCTAGTGAACAGCTGCCGGAAGCCTGACTGAAGCCGTTGTGCCCGAGTGCTCGCCGCTGGTGAAATAGACGGAGCCTTCATGATGCTGAATAATCGAGAATGTCACGGTAAGCCCGAGCCCGGTGCCATTCGTTTTCAGCGTATAATACGGTTTGCCGAGTTTCTGCAGTTCTTCATCGGACATGCCGATTCCGTTATCCGTAATCTGAATGAGAATCATCTCTTCCTGTTTTTGGACGGAGACCTCGATTCGGCCGTTTTCAGAGGGCACGGCTTCAATACTGTTTTTAATCAGATTAATGAAGGCCTGTTTCAGTTTTTTTACATCGCCGAACACATATAAATCAGGCTCGCTTTGAACAGTCACGGTCACCGATTTAAAATTGGCATAAGACTCCATTAAGGAACCTGTTTCCTTTACGAGCAGTGAAATATCAAACTTTTCTTTTTCATAGTCATCCTGCTTCGCCATATCGAGATAATTCGTAATAATCGTCTGAGCCCGGTCGAGTTCGGACAGCACAAGTTTCTGATATCCGGAGTGGGATTTGTCCTGAAGCTGCTCGCCGCTGAACAGCAGCTGCACAAAACCTCTGACGACCGTAAGCGGATTGCGGACTTCATGGGCGACGCTTGCCGCAAGCTCGCTGACGACGGCCATTTTTTCTGAGTGAATCAGCCTTGCCCGCATGGACGCATTCTCATCAATGATCTCAATCAAATAAATGCACAGCAAAAGGGCGCTGACTTGAAAAAAAACGGATACTGCCGCCTCATAATAAACGGAAGATAGATTTTGAAAATTGAAAATATTGGTCGCGGAATAGATGAAGACAGATGCGGTTAATAAGGCGGTTTCAGTGCAGCCGATGAGAAGAGCGAAAAGCAGTTTCTTCCGCTTTGAGAAAAAAGGCCATTTCGTTTGGAGCTGGATAGGGATGATGATTAAAAAAGGAATTAAGGATAAGAAAAAAAGAGCGGTAGGTTCAAACCATATGAGCTGAAAAAAAACGGATGCCGCCCCTGCGGCAAGTCCTGCTGCGGTACCGGAATAAAGCAGGCAGACGATAATGGGAATCAGCTGCAAACCGTAACGGACGGAATGAAGCTCCTGGATGGGAAAAGCCGTACATAATAAGGAAGATGACGCTGCAAATACGGCGACCAGCAGGCGGTTCGCTCTCGGCACAAGCAAATCGGGCTTGCTGAGCCAGAAGACTTGATAGAGAAAAATAGGGAATAAAATAAAAGAGAAGTGAAGCAGGTAATCCTTTACAATCTCCATTTATGCGAAATCCTTTCCTATGTAAATATGAATCTATTATAACATCTTTACCGGCAAAAAAAGTATTTATTTCTCTAAAGCGAACGCCCTTATCTCATCTGATAAAGGCGTTCTTTCCGCTGCTAAGAGAGCGCTGCTTTCATTCTCTTAAGCCCTTCTTTTACGGCGGCGGCTGAACAGCCGACATTAAGTCTCATAAATCCTTCGCCGCCCGGTCCGTATTTCGTTCCCGGCTCTAATATGATTTTTCCTTTTTTGAGCATTCTTTCTTTGAGCTCGGCATCCGAAAATCCGTATCCGCTGAAATCCATCCAGATCAAATAGGAAGCGTCAGGTTTCATCATGCGGACTTTCGGCAATTCTTTTCTTAAAAAGGCCTCAGCCAATTTCATATTCCCTTCAATGTAAGGAATCAGTGCGTCAAGCCAAGGGCCTCCCTTTGTATAAGCCGCTTCGATTGCTGCAACCGCAAATGTGTTGAGGCTGGAAATCCCGTTCTGATGCAATGCGGCAGAGAATTTCGCCCGCTTATAACGGTCGGGAATGATAATGGCGGATGCCTGAATGCCGGCAATATTAAACGTCTTGCTCGGCGCGACACAAGTAATGGAAATCCGCGCAAACTCCTCAGACAGAGAAGCAAAAGGCGTATGCGGCTTTCCGTACAGCATCAAGTCGGAATGTATCTCGTCAGAAACGACGGTGACGTTATGAGCGGCGCACAGGGATCCGAGCTTCATAAGCTCATCCCGGCTCCACGCTCTGCCGGACGGATTGTGGGGATTACAAAGAATCATCAGCTTGACCTCAGAATCGCTCAGCTTTTTCTCAAGATCCTCAAAATCCATGCAGTAGACGCCGTTTTCTTCCCGTAATGGGTTATGTAAAACCTGCCGTTTGTTTTCCTTGATCATCTGATAAAAAGGCGTATACACCGGTGATTGAATCAACACCGGATCGCCCGGTTCGGTAAAGGCTTGTACTGCCATGCTGATTGCCGTGACAACCCCGGGACTGAACGTGATGCTTGCGGGATCGGGCCGGTAGCCGTGCCGTGTGTCAAGCCATGAAGCGACGGCTTCTCTTGTGTTTTCGTCAGGAGACGTATAACCGAATATGCCGTGGTCAAGGCGGGCTTTTAAGGCGTCAGTGACCGCTTCGGGAGCGCGGAAATCCATATCGGCAACCCACATCGGAAGTGCATCCGATACGCCGAATAACGCTTCCGCCTTGTCCCATTTCACCGATTGTGTGCCAAGACGGTTTTCTCGAAGATCAAAGTTCATGTATGTCACTCCTGTAGTATCATTATTTTGCACAGCGTATCTATGATAAAATAGATTTGCAAACTTTATTATAAGCGGTGATGAAAATGGAAGAAAGCCAAGCGGTCATGGAAATGATGAAAATCATTGCCAAGTGGGACCCGTTTAAATATGGAGAAGATTTTTATGAGACAGAAGCCGTCGATATCGTTCAGGCCGTCTACAGTGAAGACCGTGCCGACAAGCTGGCAGCAGCCATTCAGGATATCTTTGAAGCTTCATTTGAGCAAAAGCTACCGATCGAAGGCTGCCAAAAGGCCGCCGAGCAGCTTCTGTTCATAAAAGAAAGCAGCTCCTGCACCCCTTAAAAACCGGCGGTTCCGCCGGTTTTTTTTATTGAATAAATTCAAAAATCCGTTCCGAAACAAACTCCGGGCGCTCTTCGGGTACGAGGTGTCCCGTATCCTTGAGTGAATACAGAATGGAATCCGGCAGGTCGTCATGAAGCCGTTTTCCGACTGAGACCGGAACGACCCGGTCTTCTTCTCCCCATATTAAAAGAGCGGGGTTTTGCACTTTCTTCAAATCCTCGGGCTCTAAATCGCCCTCCCTGTGTCTGATGAACCTTGTCATCGCTTTGAAAATCTGGCGGTCTGTAAATGGTTTTTCGTAACCGTCAATCATTTCCTGATCGATAAGCGTCCGGTCGTGAACGACATTTAACAGGTTTTTCAGCACACCGTCTTTTGAAAGCCAATACTTAAGATACAGGTCAAAACAAGGGAGGTGCGTCCCGAATATAATCGACGGGTGCGAGCGCTTTAAATACCCCGAGCTGCACAGCAGGACGATTTTAGAAAAAAGCTCGGGTCTGAGAAGAGACGCGGATAAGGAAATCTGGCCGCCCATCGAATGGCCGATGAGTGCGGCCCGGCTGATACCGAGCTTTTCCAGAAGTCCGATCAGAAGCTTGGCGAGGTTTGCGTAAGTATATACGAAAGTCCGTGACTTTTCCGATTGCCCGAAAGGAGGCAGGTCAACGGCGATAATATCATAATGGTTTCTGAGCAGCGGGATCAGTTTTCTGAAGCTGAATGCCGAAGATAAAAAACCGTGTACGCAGACGAGTGTCTGTCTGCCGGGATTTTCATAATGCTCGTAATACAGTTCAACTCCGTCTATCGCGGCCCGTTTAATCGGTGAAACAGCTTCCATGAGAGCCTTCGCCGTCCTTTCTTTGTTGTAATGTAAAGGCTTTTTTGATTGTCAGATTTTAGTTCTGGTTTCTTTCGGGTTTTTCTTAGCATTTGTCGAAAATCGTGATATAATGTCATGAAGATTTTTGATAATGCAAAGGTGTGAAACGTATGAAGCTGACGGAAAAAGAAACAGAAATATTAGAAATTTTAGACGAAAACAGCCGCGTTGATGCGGAAACGATCGCGAAAATGGCGAACATTCCCGCCGAAGAAGTCAAAAGCATCATTGAAAAGCTTGAAAAGGAAAAAGTCATCATTGATTATGCGGCGATGATCGACTGGCGCAAAGTCGACGGTTTGGAAGGCGTCACGGCGATGATTGACGTAAAAGTCACTCCGAAACGAAATGTCGGCTTTGATGAAGTCGCTGAACGGATATACAGATTCCAGGAAGTTGAATCAGTGTACCTGATGTCAGGGGTGTATGACTTATCTGTCGTTATTCGCGGCAACACGATGTCAGACGTGGCAAGCTTCGTGTCTGAAAAATTGTCCACCCTTGAGTCCGTCGTTTCCACGACGACGCACTTTATCCTGAAAAAATATAAGCATGACGGCAAAGTCTTTGAAAGCGGAGACGATGACAAAAGAATCGTGGTGTCTCCGTAAATGGAAACGAAGACTTCTTATTTATCTGACTACGTGCAGCAGATTAAACCGTCAGGCATCCGCAAATTCTTTGATCTGGCTGCTACGATGGAAGGCGTCATTTCACTGGGAGTGGGAGAGCCTGACTTTGTGACGGCCTGGAACGTGAGGGAAGCGAGTATTCTTTCTTTAGAACAGGGTTATACGGCTTATACGGCAAATGCGGGTCTTTATGAACTGAGAGAAGAAATCAGCCGCTATTTAGATCAGCGGTTCGGCCTGAGTTATTCGCCTGACAGTGAACTGATCGTTACGGTAGGGGCAAGCCAGGCGCTTGATCTCGCTGTCCGCGCCATTATGAATCCCGGAGAGGAAATGTTAATTCCCGAACCGTGTTTTGTCGCATATGAATCACTCGTGACCCTGACGGGGGCGAAGCCGGTGCCGATTCAGACTGTAGCTGCAAAAGGTTTCAAAGCATCAGCAGCCGATTTTGAAGCGGCCCTGACGGACAAAACAAAAGCGCTGCTTCTATGCTCGCCGTCAAATCCGACTGGTTCCGTCTATTCGAAAGAAGAGCTTGAATCCATCGCTTCCTTCGCTGAAAAACATGACTTGATCGTGCTTGCCGATGAAATTTATGCCGAGCTGACGTATGATGAGCCATTCACGAGCATGGGAGCCATCCGCGGCATGAAGGAACGCACGATTTTGATTTCAGGTTTCTCCAAAGCGTTTGCCATGACGGGGTGGAGACTCGGGTTTACGGCGGCGCCTCCCGTGATCAGGGATGCCATGCTCAAAATTCATCAGCACGCGATGATGTGCGCGCCTTCCATGGCTCAGTACGCGGCACTTGAAGGGCTGAAAAACGGTCAGGAAGACGTCGAAAGAATGAAAAAAAGCTACCGGAGACGCCGAAACCTGATTGTGGAAACATTGAACGAAATCGGACTCGGCTGCCACCACCCCGGCGGAGCGTTTTACGCCTTTCCTTCCATTCAGTCGACCGGCATGAGTTCAGAAGAATTCGCGGAACAGCTGCTCATTGAAGAAAAAGTAGCCGTCGTTCCGGGGAATGTATTCGGCCCGAGCGGCGAAGGCTACATCAGATGTTCCTATGCGACATCCATTGAGCAGATTCAGGAAGCGCTCGTCAGAATCAAACGGTTTGTTGAAAAAAGGGCATAAAAAAAGATACGAACCCGGTTCGCATCCAAATAAAAGGGGGGGAATACTAGAAAGCCTTCGTAATGATAGTATACCCCCCTTTATCTGCGCTTAAACATGATGATGTAAAAAAGTTCTCTTTGCGAAAAACAAACTTGTATGATATAATTTTAAATTGCGTATAATCTGTATTTAATTTAACTTAGGAGTTGTTATGAATGGCAGCAAAATTTGAAGTGGGCAGTGTTTACACTGGTAAAGTAACAGGATTACAAGCGTATGGTGCGTTTGTTGCATTAGATGAAGAAACTCAAGGACTTGTTCACATTTCTGAAGTCACTCACGGTTTCGTAAAAGACATTAATGAACACCTTTCTATCGGTGACGAAGTACAAGTAAAAGTACTTGCAGTTGACGAAGAAAAAGGCAAAATCAGCCTTTCTATCCGTGCGACTCAAGCGGCGCCTGAAAGAAAAGAAAGCAAACCAAGAAAACCGAAAGCGGCACAAGTTTCTGAAGAAACATCTGCTCCGCAAGGTTTCAACACATTGAAAGATAAGCTTGAAGAGTGGATCGAACAGTCCAACCGCAAAGACCTTATCAAAAAATAACCATCAAAAAAAGCACCGGATATGTATGTTCGGTGCTTTTTTTATGTTTATCTGACTTCCGGATTTGCCGCTTCCTCGCGGGATGTTTCTTCGTTCGGCTTAAACAGCAGGCCGAGATTGATCAGACCGGCGATGCCGACAAGACCGTAAATAATCCGCGACAGAGCTGATCCTTGGCCGCCGAAGATGGCTGCTACTAAATCAAATTGGAAAAATCCGATCAGTCCCCAGTTAATAGCGCCGATAATCGTTAATACGAGACAGATACGCTGAATAACACTCATGTAAACAACCTCCTCTATAAATTCGTGAAACAGTTATAGATTGTGACAAAGCAAAGAATCTATGCATACTACATTCTCCGCCGTGTAAATCACACACTGTCTCAAGCTGTACAAGTGCCTTTCCCGGGAAACCGCTGTCTGTAAACCGTGTGATGTGCCGTCAAAAAAGCGGATTGCTTTACATTGAACGTCAACTTTCTGCATAATATAAATCCAAAGGAGGAGATGTCATGCAAAACTTTACATATTGGAATCCGACCAAATTGATTTTCGGAAAGGGAGAGGTCGAAAAACTTCCTGAAGAAATCAAGCCGTACGGAAAGAACGTACTGCTCGTATACGGAGGCGGCAGCATTAAGCGCAGCGGTCTTTATGATCAAGTAACCGACCTGCTGAAAAAAGCAGGAGTTACCGTACATGAATTGGCAGGCGTAGAGCCGAATCCGCGTGTCTCAACGGTGAACAAAGGTGTTGCGATCTGTAAAGAAAACAGCATCGATTTCTTATTGGCCGTCGGCGGCGGAAGTGTCATTGACTGCACGAAAGCCATCGCGGCGGGCGCTAAATATGACGGCGACGCGTGGGATATCGTCACGAAAAAACACCAGCCGAAAGAAGCGCTGCCGTTCGGAACAGTGCTGACACTTGCGGCGACCGGTTCAGAGATGAACTCCGGATCAGTCATCACAAACTGGGAGACACAAGAGAAATACGGATGGGGGAGCCCGCTCGTTTACCCTAAATTCTCTATTCTCGATCCGGTAAACACATTTACCGTTCCGAAAGACCACACCATTTACGGCATGGTCGATATGATGAGCCATGTGTTTGAACAATATTTCCACCACACGTCAAACACGCCGTATCAGGACCGGATGTGTGAATCGCTTCTGCGCACGGTGATTGAAACAGCGCCGAAGCTGATCAACGATCTGGAGAACTATGAGCTTCGTGAGACGATTTTATATACAGGCACGATCGCATTAAACGGAATGCTGTCAATGGGCGCAAGAGGGGATTGGGCCACACACAACATCGAGCATGCGGTATCAGCGGTATACGATATACCGCACGCCGGAGGTTTAGCGATTCTGTTCCCGAACTGGATGAGACATGTGCTCAAAGAAAATCCGGCCCGCTTTAAACAGCTTGCCGTCCGTGTTTTCGATATTGACGAGACAGGCAAATCAGATGAAGAGATCGCACTTGAAGGAATCAGCAGGCTGTCTGAATTCTGGACGAGCCTCGGCGCTCCGAACAGACTCGCTGATTACGATATTTCTGATGAGAAGCTGGATACGATTGCAGATAAAGCGATGGCAAACGGAGCATTCGGACAGTTCAAGTCACTGCAGAAAGAAGATGTGCTTGCGATACTGAAAGCATCATTGTAATAACATAAAGGGGGGCGGCCGGATTGGCAGCTCCTTTTTTTCTGTGTTATAGTAATTCCCTTACGATTTTTTTGGAGGTCATGATAAATGGAGAACTTTACGTACTGCAATCCGACGAAACTGATTTTCGGAAAAGGTCAAATCGACCAATTGAAAAAAGAGCTGAAGCAATACGGGAAAAACGTGCTGCTTGTTTACGGAGGCGGCAGCATTAAGCGAAACGGCCTGTATGACCAAGTAACAGGCATTTTAAAAGAAGAAGGCGCAGCCGTTCATGAACTTGCGGGCGTTGAACCGAACCCGCGTCTGGAAACGGTAAATAAAGGAATTGAGCTGTGCAGACAGCATGAGATTGATTTCCTTCTCGCAGTCGGCGGCGGAAGTGTCATCGACTGTACAAAAGCGATTGCGGCCGGTGCGAAATATGACGGCGACGCATGGGACATTTACAGCAAAAAAGTAACGGCGCAGGACGCGCTCCCGTTCGGCACGGTGCTGACGCTTGCGGCGACAGGCTCTGAAATGAACCCTGATTCCGTTATCACAAATTGGGAAACAAACGAAAAATTCGTATGGGGCAGCAATGTCACTCATCCGCGTTTCTCCATTTTAGATCCTGAGAATACTTTCAGCGTTCCGGAAAACCAAACCGTATACGGCATGGTGGATATGATGAGCCACGTATTTGAACAATACTTCCACAATGTTGAAAACACGCCGCTTCAGGACAGAATGTGTTTTGCGGTCCTTCAGACGGTAATTGAAACAGCGCCGAAACTTTTGGAAGACCTTGAGAACTATAAGCACCGCGAAACGATTTTATACGCGGGTACGATCGCATTAAACGGCACGCTGCAAATGGGCTATTTCGGCGATTGGGCTTCCCATACGATGGAGCACGCCGTATCAGCGGTTTATGACATCCCTCACGCAGGAGGACTTGCGATTCTGTTCCCGAACTGGATGAGATACACGCTTGATACAAATGTAGACCGTTTTAAAAACCTCATGCTTAATATGTTTGACATTGATACTGAAGGCAAAACGGATAAAGAAATTGCGCTTGAAGGGATCGATAAATTGTCCGCGTTCTGGACAAGCCTCGGCGCACCGTCCCGCCTTGCGGATTATGACATCGGCGAAGACAAGCTTGAGCTGATCGCAGACATCGCCGCAAAAGAAATGGAATACGGCGGATTCGGCAATTTCCAAAAACTGAACAAAGATGACGTACTTGCCATCTTAAAGGCGTCACTGTAAGATACATTCCCGGCCGGAGTGATTTTCAAGCTGCAGATGTAACCGTTTTGGGAATCCCTCTTTCCGGATTCTCTATTAGTTCATTAGGAGCAAGTGAAACACCCTTTGCCATGAGACAACTATGGAAATCGTTTCATCCGTAAAGGACCAATTAACTTTGCGATTGCCTGTCATCTATTTACACGAAATCTAAATCACGAAGATGAAGAGCCGCGAATTTAAAAAAGGGGCGCTGATTCAATCAGCGCTCCTTTTATGCATTTTGTGTACTAAGGTCCCGCTGCGCCCCCATATAGCTTCCCATTAAGTTTTGATAACCGGGAAGATGACTGGAGATTAATGCACCAAAACCTTCAACATCGTTGCGCCAATCACGCTGAAGCTCGCATGCTGTGCTGAACCAGTTCATAAGCTGCGCGCCGCCATGAGCCATACGGGTTAATGATGCATCTGCTACTTGCTTATTAAACGTCCCCGAAGCATCTGTCACAACAAACACTTCGTAGCCTGCTTTAATGGCAGAAAGCGCAGGAAAAGCAACGCAGACGTCTGTTACCACCCCCGCGATAATCAGCTGTTTTTTGCCGGTCGCTTCAATGGCTTTAACAAAGTCTTCATTGTCCCATGCATTAATTTGTCCGGGACGGGCTATTTTTGGCGCATCAGGAAAGAGATCAACGAGTTCTTGCATGAGCGGTCCGTTGGGTCCATTTTCAAAGCTGGTTGTTAAAATAACCGGTAAATCAAAGAATTTAGCCGTATCACCGAGAGCCAATACATTGTTTTTAAATTCATCAACGCCATAGTCACGCACGAGACCGGAAATAAGGCCGGTTTGATGGTCAACTAAAAGCACGGCAGCATCATCTTTTGAAAGACGGGAATAAAGATCAGACATTTTATCATCCTCCTTGAATTAAGGCAAGTCAGTTTGTCAATGGAAAACGGTAAATCTATTCATATACTGTATAGGTAGAAAGTTATTTCTGAAGTGACTTTTCGTGAGGGTGATGATCTTTCAATTAATCCGGAACGGGAACCGGAGCATGATCAATCCAATGGATGAACTGTTGTAAATAGCGTTGAAGATAACGTTTTGTTTGTTCATCCGTAAGTATGTGTTGAGCGGAATCAATTTTCTCATGGACTTGCGAAATCAGCATTTTTTGAAAGGGCAGAACATTGACTTGCATAGCTTCGAGTACTTCTCTCATTTGCATTTGACCAAAAGAGGTGCCGAACCCTCCGGGGGTTGCGCCGATTAAGCCAACCGGTTTTCTGTTTAAAACGGAAGAGGTCCGCGGTCTCGATGCCCAGTCCAATGCATTTTTTAATACCCCCGGGATTCCGGAATTGTACTCTGGACTTACAATGATGACGCCGTCAACGTCTCGTATATCAGCTCTAAAGGATGTTACGGAGTCTGGTGCTCCGGCGATTTCTAAATCTTCGTTAAAAAAAGGAAGACTGTCTATTTCAACCCAGCGAAATTGAGCCGAATTATCGAAGTCAATCAATGATTGAGCAATCACTCGATTATACGAGTTTTTTCGTAAACTTCCACAAATAAGACCAATGGTTTTAGTCATAAAATCACCTCCCGGTTTAAAATTAGTTTCATCTTAACATGATAACCCAAATATAGACACTATTTTTAAAAATGGACATTTATACCTTAATATGCCTGCTTAGCAGCCTCTCAAGAGGAGTACTATATAAAAAGAACCGTCCCATGGGTATTGGCGATGGATGTCATCCTGCTCCAAAGTAAAAGTGATACGTTCCTGGATCACCAACATTCGATTCGTTACCTCTTTCACGATTATTACAAATATAACTATTTCGAATCCGGGATATTGTATAAAAAATGAACGCATCTTCAGCGCAAATCCCGTATTCATCATGCCTTCTTCATGACTTGATTTAGCGGGTGAGTTCATATAAAGTGAAAGAGAAAACAATTCACCGTGATGGAGGGACAAGCAAATGACGCATGTACGCTTTGATTACTCAAGAGCGTTACCTTTTTTCAATGAACATGAACTTACATACGCACGTGATTTCGTAAAAACGGCACACCATAATATCCATGAAAAAACAGGCGCCGGAAGCGACTTTTTAGGCTGGGTGGACCTCCCTGAAAACTATGATAAAGAAGAATTCGCGCGCATTAAAAAAAGCGCTGAAAAAATCAAATCAGATTCAGACGTGCTTCTCGTCGTGGGTATCGGCGGTTCATACTTAGGCGCCCGCGCGGCGATTGAAGCGCTCAATCATTCTTTCTATAATGTTCTGCCGAAAGATAAGCGCAAAAACCCTCAAGTTATCTTTATCGGCAACAATATCAGCTCAACTTATATGAAAGATGTTATGGACCTTTTGGAAGACGCTGATTTCTCTATCAATGTCATTTCTAAGTCAGGCACGACGACGGAACCTGCAATCGCTTTCCGGATTTTCCGCAAACTTCTTGAAGAAAAATACGGAAAAGAAGAAGCGAAAGCGCGGATTTACGCGACAACAGATAAAGAACGCGGCGCTTTAAAAACGCTTTCTAATGAAGAAGGCTTCGAATCATTCGTTATTCCTGATGATGTCGGCGGACGTTTCTCCGTTCTGACTGCGGTAGGCCTTCTGCCGATTGCGGTAAGCGGGGCTGATATCGATGAAATGATGAAAGGCGCTCTTGATGCAAGCAAAGACTTTTCCAGCTCGGAATTAGAAGAGAACGCGGCTTACCAATACGCCGTCGTCCGCAACGTTCTGTATAATAAAGGCAGAACCATTGAAATGCTCATCAACTATGAGCCTGCGCTGCAATACTTTGCTGAATGGTGGAAGCAGCTCTTCGGCGAAAGTGAAGGAAAAGATGAAAAAGGCATCTATCCTTCTTCCGCTAACTTCTCAACAGACCTTCACTCTCTCGGTCAATACGTGCAGGAAGGCAGACGTGATCTGTTTGAAACCGTATTAAACGTTGAAAAACCGAAGCATGAGCTGACAATTGAAGAAGCGGAAAATGATCTCGACGGCTTAAATTATTTAGCCGGCAAAACGGTCGATTTCGTCAACAAAAAAGCGTTCGAAGGCACGATGCTTGCCCATACAGACGGAAAAGTGCCTAACTTAATTGTCAATATTCCGGAGCTTAACGCATATACATTTGGATATCTCGTTTATTTCTTTGAAAAAGCGGTGGCGATGAGCGGTTATCTGCTCGGAGTCAACCCGTTTGATCAGCCGGGTGTTGAAGCCTATAAGGTGAATATGTTCGCGCTTCTCGGCAAACCGGGCTTTGAAGAGAAAAAAGCAGAGCTTGAAAAACGCCTTGAAAAATAAAAAGAAGGGCTGGCCCTCAGCATGACGGGTCAGCCTTTTTTAAACCGTGAAAGGTGTGATGATGAATTGATGCGGCTTTTATGTAAGCATGTCTTCATTTCCGTCTGTTCCGCCGCTATCGTCTATTCGGCACTAAAACTGTCTCCCGAATCCCTCTTGCAAACCATCCTGTTTTTCGCTTTCCCTCTCGGCTTGTTTACGGACATGGTCCGGCTGAAACTGAAGATTGGCCGGATGCATACGCTGATCACGAAGTGCTGTCTCTATGCCGCCGTTTTCTATATTTCAACGGAAGCCGCTCTCTCCGCAATTGTGACGTATGTTCTGATTGAATGCGCCGTCACCTCTTTTCAGCGTCTGTCTGCCGCTCCCGGTTCTTCCCGGACGCCGTATGAAGATGCCGCAGAGCGGGGACGCTAAAGACAAAAAGGAGCATATGCACATGATCAGCATACCATCTTCACTTGAAGGGCAATCGTTTTTACTCCGCGAACTGGAACAGGTGATGAAACCGATCGGTTATACCATCGGAGGCGGCTGGGAGTATGACCGCGGGTTCTTTGATTACAAAATTTCCGATCAGGACGGCTATTTATTTCTCCGTATCCCTGTTGAAGCAAATAAGGGACACCTGGATGAACGGGGGGCCGCCGTTACAATCGGCACACCCTTTTTGCTGAGGCACGTTTATCAGCAGGAAACGGATGATGCAGCAGGCGGCGGTGTTTTTGAGTCATTATTCAACCAATTCTCCGAGCCGAAACGGCGGGATGCGGCAATTGACCGCTCATATACAGATATCGGCATCTCGCTTGTAAAAGAGCTGGAAGACGTCCTGCTGCATTAAAGAGCCAAAAACAGATCAGTATCGAGCACCTGGTATGACAGGGGAGGGGTCAGCATCGGCCCCTCTTCTTTTTGTATGCCGATGATCGTGGTATTCCGTCTGAGATAATAGAGCGCGCAGTCATGATAAGATGAGCCCTTTAGTTCCTCGGGGACGGGAATGATGCGCACCTTTTTCTCCAGCGTCAGATCTGACAGCGTTTGCGGTTTGGCAAGCTGCAGCTTGACCCGGTAATGCTCAAACATCACCCGGCTCGACAGGCGTGATGTGCACAGAATCTTATTGGCTCCTGCGCGCTCGGCGTTTTTGACATACCGTTCCGTTAAAATTTCTACGATACAATAAACAGACGGATGCAGCCCTTTGATGGCGAGAAGCGTTAATACCGACAGCATATCAGCTTCGGATTCATTTTTCTGCTGGTCCGCTGTCAGAATGACGGTATCAGCTTCCGTAATATTCGCCTTATTGAGCGTGCTGTCATCAGCGGCATGTCCGCGGATGAAATGGACGTTTTCAATAAGCGGCCCTTCCCTTAATGAATCATCAATCAGGACGACAGTTTTTGACGGTGCGATGTGCTGCAGCTCTTTCAGCAGCATATGCGATTTTTCGTTCCATCCGATAAGAATGACGTGCCCCTTGCCTTTAAAGGCGACCTTCCCTTCGACATAGCGGTGCTGTTTGCTGAACACGGCTGAAGAAAGCGTGGCGAAATAGGCGGTCACAAAACTCGCTCCGCTTAATACAAGCACCATGCCGGCAATCTGCCCGAGCGGCGTCTGCGGAACGTAATCGCCGTAGCCGACTGTGGCCACCGTAATGACCGCCCACCAAACCCCTTCAAACACAGACGTGAATTGCTTCGGTTCGAGCATGTAAATGAG
The DNA here is from genome assembly GCF_057196865.1 of Bacillus sp. SYZHCR11. Lineage (NCBI taxonomy): Bacteria > Bacillati > Bacillota > Bacilli > Caryophanales > Bacillaceae > Bacillus > Bacillus sp. SYZHCR11. The sequence goes on along the minus strand of NZ_JBXUND010000002.1, from coordinate 36,371 downwards.
TTGGCCGAACAATAAAATCAAGGCGATAATGATCAGCCCGATCCGAACATATAACGGCCATCTCAGCCAGGAAATAAAAATACGGTTTGATTTCATTCGTCCGGCTCTTCTTTCGACAGAGAGATGGATAAAATCTGCTTAATAATGGTGTTTAGTTTTTCGTCCAGCTGTTCCTGGCCGTATGAGTCACGCGCATGTCTGATTAAATCGGCCGTCTCATCTTCAAACTGAATGAGAGGTTCGTCGTTTTCCGATTCATTATAGAGCTGGATGAAGGCGTCAAGCCCTTCGTTCATTCTGTCTATCGCATTGCTCAGCTGTTCTTTCTCGCCATTTGTCACTTTCATGTCGATCACACCTGTATCTTTTTTTATACAGTATGTCCCAGTTCATTTGATGTCTTTCAAAAATCGCCGAAAACATATTCACCCTTATTTTTTCATATGATAAAGAAAGCGGACCGAAAAAGGGTGAGTCAAATGACAGTCATTCAAAAACTGCTGGCGGCGCTGGCCGGAGCGCAGCTGCTCGCTTCGGCGGCCGTATTGCTTATTTTCGATTTGAATGGATACAATCACATGTCCGGCGGATTTTCATGGCTTGTTTTTGCAAAAGAGACCGCAGGCACGTTTCCGTTTTACATCGGAATGGCCGGGTGTATCCTCATCATGCTCGGAGGGTTGATTCCTGTCAGAAAAAAGAAGCGGATTTCTGTACAGGAAAGCGGGCAATCATTAAAATAATATATAAGCAGATCGTACGATATAAGAGAAAAAGGAAGAGGATAATATGCTGTTTATCTTTTTAACAATTGCTGCATTGGGTTTGTCGTTTTGGGCACAATTTAAAGTGAAAAGCAATTTTCAGAAATACTCAGACGTGGAAGCCTCCAGTCAGCGGACGGGGGCGGAAACGGCAAGACGGATTCTTGATATTAACGGTTTATATGATGTGCCGGTAGAACCGGTAAGAGGCACTTTAACAGACCATTACGACCCGACGGAGCGGGTGGTGCGTTTATCTGAGCCGGTATATTACGGCCGCTCCATTTCCGCCATTTCCGTCGCTTCCCATGAAGTCGGACACGCTTTGCAGCATCAGGAATCATACGGCGCGCTTGTGCTGAGGCACAAAATTTTTCCGGTCGTCAATTTTGCCTCCGGGGTCGCCCCTCTGCTTTTCTTGGGCGGGATGCTCCTGGGCAGCTTGAACTTAATCGGACTCGGCATTATTTTGTTTTCGGCCGCTGTTTTTTTCCAGCTTGTCACACTGCCTGTCGAGTTTAATGCCAGCGCGAGGGCGAAGCGGATTATCGTGTCGGAAGGATTCATTCGCAACAGTGAAGAACACGGCGTGAATAAAGTGCTGAACGCCGCCGCGCTGACGTATGTGGCTGCGGCGCTCGTTTCATTATTCGAGCTGCTTCGTTTTGTGATGATTTTCTTAAATGGTCGTGATGAGAATTAACACGAAGGAGGTGGCCCCTTACCGTTTGCGGTAGGGGTTTTTTTGCTTATATTAAAACTGATTCTCATTATGCTGTTAATCGGATTAACGGCCATCTTTGTCGCTGCGGAATTTGCGATTGTCAAAATCCGCGGTTCAAAAATTGCGGAGCTGGTTGAAACCGGAGACAGCCGGGCGCTCGCGGCGCACAGGGTGATTTCAAATCTCGATGAATATTTATCAGCGTGCCAGCTCGGCATTACGATTACGGCGCTCGGACTCGGCTGGCTCGGTGAACCGACGATTCAGCGGCTTCTTCATCCTGTTTTCAGCCTGATCGGAATGCCGTCATCTATTACGCACGTCGTCACGTTTATTGCGGCGTTTATCGCCGTCACGTATCTGCACGTCGTCATCGGAGAGCTTGCGCCGAAAACGATATCCATTCAAAAAGCCGAAGCTGTCAGTCTGTGGACGGCGAAACCGCTCATTCTGTTTTATAAAGTGATGTATCCGTTTATTAAGCTGTTAAACGGCTCAGCCGGATTTTTGGTCAAGCTGTTCGGTTTTCATTCGGTGAAAGAACATGAGGTCGTGGTCAGTGAAGAAGAATTGCGGCTGATTTTGTCCGAAAGCTATAAAAAAGGTCAAATCAATCAATCTGAATTCCGTTACGTCAATAAAATATTTGAATTCGATAACCGGGTCGCCAGAGAAATCATGGTGCCGCGCACCGAAATCGCCGTCATCTCGCTTGAACAGTCAGTTGATGAAGCCATACATTTGATCATCAACGAACGGTATACGCGATATCCGGTTATTAAGGAAGACAAAGATCACATTCTCGGCATTATTAACAATAAGGATTTATTTAAAGCGTATTTTCTCGGCCGCTCCATTGAATTAAAAGAAATGATGCGTCCGGTCATCAGAGTCATTGAAAGCATCCCCGTTCAGGAGCTTTTGATCCGCATGCAGAAGGAGCGGATTCATATGGCGATTCTCGTTGACGAATACGGCGGCACGGCGGGACTTGTGACCGTCGAAGACATATTGGAGGAAATCGTCGGGGAAATCCGTGATGAATATGACCAGGATGAAATGCCCCACATCGTCAAAAAAGGCGAACACCATTATGTGATGGACGGCAAGGCGCTCATAGAAGAGGTGAATGATCTCCTTGATATCGCCATCGAAAATGAAGACATTGACACGATTGCCGGCTGGCTCTTAACACAAAAAATGGAGCTGAAAAATGGTGATGTGTTTCATGCCGAAGGGTGTGAATTTAAGGTGCTGGAAGCGGAAGACCATCATATCCGCTTCGTTGAGATTAAAAAAACTGATTTCTGAGCCTCCTGCTTTTGCAATGAGGCTTTTTTTATGGAAAAAATGCTTCTTCGTCCCGCTCCTTCATATGCTGTAAAGAAAGGAGTGTCGGTATGAAAACGGATTGGTGGAAAACGGCGGCCGTCTATCAAATTTATCCCCGAAGCTTTATGGATTCGAACGGGGACGGAATCGGCGATATTAACGGCATCAGAGCAAAGCTTCATTACATAAAAGAGTTGGGGGCGGATGTGATCTGGCTTTGTCCCGTTTTTGACTCGCCGGGCGCGGACAACGGCTACGATATTCGGAATTATAAACAAATTGCCGGCGAATTCGGGACGATGAAGGATTTTGACCGGCTCCTTGCGGATGTCCATGCGCTCGGCATGAAGCTGATTATAGACCTCGTCATTAACCATACAAGCGATGAACACCCTTGGTTTATCGAATCACGCTCAGCGAAAGATTCCGAAAAACGGGACTGGTACATCTGGAGAGACGGAAAAAACGGCAAAGAGCCGAATAATTGGGAAAGCATTTTCGGCGGATCGGCGTGGGAATATGATCAAGAGACCGGCCAGTATTACCTGCACCTGTTTGACAAAAAACAGCCTGATTTAAATTGGGAAAACGAAGCGATGAGGCAGTCCGTTTATGAGATGGTTCGCTGGTGGCTTGATAAAGGCATAGACGGCTTCCGGGTGGATGCCATTTCTCACATTAAGAAAAAAGAAGGGCTCCCTGACATGCCGAACCCGGACGGTCTCCCGTACGTCCCGTCTTTCCCGTATCATATGAATGGGGAAGGCATAATGGATCTCTTAAAAGAGCTGAAGCGGGAAACATTTTCGCGCTATCCGATCATGACGGTCGGCGAGGCGAACGGAGTGGCGGCTTGGGAGGCGGCTGATTGGGCCGGTGAAGAAAACGGCGTCTTTCAAATGATTTTTCAATTTGAACATCTCGGCCTCTGGGATACGGAAGATGATCAAAGCATCTCCATTCCGGCGCTTAAGCGCGTCTTGTCCGGCTGGCAGTACAGCCTTGAAGGAAAGGGCTGGAATGCGTTATTTATGGAAAATCACGACCAGCCCCGTTCCGTTTCGGTATGGGGTGACGAACGGTTTTTGACAGAAAGCGCCAAGGCACTCGCCGTGATGTATATGCTGATGAAAGGCACGCCGTTTATTTACCAGGGACAGGAGCTCGGCATGACCAATGTTTCGTTCCCATCCATTGAAGATTATGATGACGCCGCAATTAAATATCTGTATGAAAAAGAGACGTCCCGCGGCGTTCCGCATGAACAAGTGATGAAGATCATCTGGAAGAAGGGCCGGGATAATTCACGGACACCGATGCAATGGAGCGGTGAGGCGAACGGCGGGTTTTCTGATGCTTCTCCGTGGCTCGGAGTGAATCCGAACCACACATGGCTGAACGCTGCATCACAATTGCAGGATGAAACATCCGTATACCATTTCTACAAACGGCTGCTCGCCCTCAGAAAAGAACACGGCGTATTGATCAGCGGCACATATGAATTGCTGCTTCCGAATGACCGGCAGATTTATGCCTATCTAAGAAAAAACGGAACAAAAACCGCCCTGATCATCACCAATCTGTCCCGAACCCCCGCTTTATACAGGCATCCCGGATATCCGCTTGACTCCGATTCTCTCGTGCTTGCAAACGCGGAAACAGAATCGCACCGCCATGTGACATCCTTCCTCTTAAAGCCTTATGAGGCACGCGTATATATATGGTGAAAAACTTCAGTCCCGAGGCTGAAGTTTTTTGTGATCTGCGTTTATCATCGCGATCCGACAGGAAAAGACAAATACAGAAACGAATATGGGAAAGGAAGAGAAAAAGAAAGGAGCCATTCATATGCTGAAAAAATTGCAGATTCAAACAAACAAAAGGGATGAAATGATCGACATCACACATGAAGCCGAATCGTTTCTCCGCGAAACAGGCGTAAAAAACGGTTTGGCGCTCATATACTGTCCCCATACCACCGCCGGCATTACCATCAATGAAAATGCCGACCCGGATGTGAAGAGGGATATGCTCAGAAGGTTTGATGAAATATATCCGTGGGAGCACGAACTGGACCGGCATATGGAGGGAAATACGGCGGCACATATGAAAGCGAGTACAACCGGCGCCTCTCAGCATGTCATCATAGAAGACGGGCGCCTGATACTCGGAACATGGCAGGGCGTTTATTTTTGCGAATTTGACGGTCCGCGAAACAGAACATGTTATATCAAAATACTGGCTGAAACGGAGGAAAACAAATGAGTGAGTGGATGAGTCCGTTATCATTAACAAAGCCCGTCATTCAGGCCCCGATGGCCGGCGGGCTGGTCACGCCGCGTCTGGCTTCGGCGGTATCAAATGAAGGGGCGCTCGGAAGCCTCGCTTCAGGATACGTCAGCCCGCAAGCGCTTGAAAAACAGCTTATCGAGATGAAAGAGCTGACGGACCGCTCCTTTCAAGTAAATCTTTTCGTCCCGGAAGAAAGACAGATGCCTGAGGCGGAACTTGTTGAAAAATGGAAAGCCCGTATTCCGAGGGCAAAAGACGCCAAGCCGTTCTCTGATCTGAAAGAAGAATGGAATGATTTCGAGGAAAAAGCGGAGCTTCTGATCCGTTACGGAGTCAAAGCGTGTTCATTCACCTTCGGCCTGCCGCCGGAAAAAACGGCGGAAAAGCTGAAGGAAAGCGGTTGTTTCCTTTTCGGCACGGCGACAACGCCGGAGGAAGCGAAGGCTTTTGAAGAACGGGGAATGGACGCCGTTATCCTTCAGGGAATAGAAGCCGGCGGGCATCGCGGGTCGTTTCTGCCGGTTAAAGGAGAACCGGCTCTCGGCCTTATGGCGCTGATTCCGCAGGCTAAAGACACGCTGAATATCCCGGTGATTGCGGCAGGCGGCATTTTTGACCGCCGCGGGGTGCAGGCGGCCCGATGTTTGGGTGCGGACGGCGTTCAAGTAGGAACACCGTTTCTCCTTTGTGAAGAAAGCAGCGCCTCACCGGCATATCAAAAAGTCATTGCCGAATCAAAAGGAGCCGATACGCGGCTGACCACCCTGTTTTCAGGAAAACAGGCGCGGGGAATCGTGAATCAGTTCATGAAAACATATGAAGCTGACGAGGGAAAAACGCTGCCTTATCCGCTGCATAATACGCTGACAAAGCCGATGCGCGGGCACGCGGCTCAATCAGGAGACGCGGAGCATATGTCTTTATGGGCAGGCCAGTCCGCCGCGAAACTTGAGGGGCCGACAGACGTGAAAACCGTTTTGGACAGATTGTGCGAATCATAATCCAGAAATCGTGAGGTGATGGATGATGAAGATTCTTCAAATGTCCTATAAAAAAAGAGGGACTATTGAGTTTGTCTTTGAAGATTTTCCGCATTCCAAAGTCACCATGGCGCCGATTAAAGGATATTACTTTGTCCGCGCCATTAAATGGAGCAGACGGGACAGAGCCGTCACCCGCCATGATTTAGAGAAGTTTGAATGGGCTGCAAACCAAGCGCTCGGCACGACGGCTTTTTACCGGAAAAGAAAAGCATTTCACATCCCATCGTCACAATGACAGACGATGGGATTGTTTTAATGCATGATCTGATAAAGCGCGGGTGCATCAAGCCTTGTTGCCTGGTTAAGCAGATAAGCCGGCTGCACGGCATTTTTTTTTCTTAAAGAATTCAATCTCTGGATGATTTGTTCAGCGGTCAGAATCCCGAGACCGTGGGCGAAATATTGATCATTCCCAATCACAATGACATTTTCTCCCCGCCACTGAGCCTTTGCAGGGTTAAAATCAGGATTTTTAAAATATAAACAGTCTCCCCGTAAAAAGTGGCTGCCGGTTTCCGTGTAGATCGGCAGATGCTCATAGTGCCAGTCATACAAAGTGATATCCCGGAAACGCCGGTTAAACCGTTCTTCACCGATTGTCTTTAAGACGGCCAGATAATAAATCACAACAATGGCGGTAGCGCATTCAAATGCGTAAAACGCCCCGTTTTCAATAATATCCCGAATCGCTTTTGAAGCGGGAATCCTGTACTTCAGCTCCAGGGCTCCTTCCGGCGTCAGTCTCCAATAAGCCGTATTTCCGTATGTTTTGGCGAAAGTTGCAAATTTCACACCTGATCCGTGCAGTTCTCTTGCGGCTTCCACAATATGGCGGCGCAGCCGCACCTCGAACATCAGTTCAGCAATCGACCCGTAATCGAATTGTACGGGAGAATTGAGCAGTTCATTTATATACGGAACAAGGCTTTCTTCCGTCTGCCAGTTCGCGATGTCCTGAGGCCGAAGCACTTGGCCGGATATGATAATCATCTGCGCGCCCCCTATCTTTTTTTATAAGGTATGCAGGAAGCTTGGGCAATGAAAATCAAGTGATAAAAAAGGAGGAAATGTTAACAAAATGTGAAGACTGAGCCGATATATAAGGTATCACACTTGAGGGAGCAGCTTAATATGAAAAAATTCATTAATTGGTGCACAAAGGCATCGATTTCACGGAAATTAATCATTTCATTTATCGTGATCTTAATCATACCGATTCTCGTGTTAGAATTCAGTTCATACCATACGGCGAGCAATTCGCTGGATGATCAGATTTCAGGCAACGCGAAAAATAACATCGAATCTTTTAACACAACGATTACAAATGATATCGGCGCAAAAGCAAAGGCGATTGAATTTTTCAGTGAAACGTTAAAAGGATCATCCTTCTCAAAGAAAAACATGTCTGCTCTTGAAGAAAAGTTCGGGCAATACACGTCTATTCATAAGGACGTAGCCCGCATTTACGGAGGTACGGAAGACGGCAGCTACGCACAGGCGCCGAAAGAAAATACTCCGGCCGATTACGATCCGAGAACACGCACTTGGTATAAAGACGCTGTGAAGGCCGGCGGCACGCTCGTTGTCACCGACCCTTACACCGCGGCAAGCGACGGCAGCATGGTCATTACCGTGGCAAAGCAGATGCAGGACGGAACAGGCGTAGTGGCCATGGATATTACGATTGACCAGCTGCTGAAGCAGATGCAGGGAATCAAAATCGGGCAAAAAGGATTCGTGTTTATCACGTCCAAAAATAAAACCTATGTCGCGCATAAAGACCACAAACCGGGCGATAAAGTTTCAACCCCGTGGCTGAATGAGGTATACAGCAAAGACAGCGGCATTATTTCATACAAGCTCGATGATCAAAATAAAAAAATGGCATTTACGACAAATAAACTGACCGGGTGGAAAATAGAGGGGAGCATGGAGCTCAACGAAATTAAAGACGCCTCACAACCGGTGCTGACGATGGGGATGATTGTCCTTGCAGCATCTATTATCATCGGGGGAATTTTAATTCTGTTGATTGTCAGATCCATTACGTCACCGCTGAAACGGCTTGTCCGCTCTTCTAAACAAATCAGCGGCGGAGACTTGACTGAAACCATTGATATCCGCTCGAAAGATGAATTGGGCGAACTCGGCGCGAGCTTTAATGAAATGGGAGAATCTCTGCGCGGACTGATCAGCGCGATCCAAAACTCTGTCGATAACGTGGCCGCGTCATCGGAAGAGCTGACCGCTTCAGCTTCTCAGACAAGCAAAGCGACGGAACATATTACAATGGCGATTGAGCAGTTTTCAAACGGGAACGAAGAGCAAAGCGAAAAAGTCGATTCAAGCTCAGCCAAGCTGAATCATATAAATGACGGACTCGCCGCCGTTTCCCGCACATCATCATCCATTACGGAGGCATCTAAACAATCGAAGGAAGCTGCCGGCACCGGGGAAGAATATGTGCAGCAAACCGTCGGGCAGATGAATCTCATCAATCAATCGGTCCAGCAGGCGGAAGCGGTTGTAAAAGGCCTTGAGGCCAAATCAAAAGACATTACTCATATTTTAAGAGTCATCAACGGTATTGCCGATCAGACAAACCTGCTTGCATTAAATGCAGCCATTGAAGCGGCAAGAGCCGGTGAATACGGGCGGGGCTTCTCAGTAGTAGCCGAAGAAGTGAGAAAGCTTGCCGTCCAATCCGCCGGTTCTGCCAAAGAGATTGAAAAACTCATTCAGGAAATCACGGCTGAAATTAATACTTCGCTTCACATGTTCACCTCCGTTAATGAAGAAGTGCAATCAGGACTTGCCGTAACGGACCGCACGAAAGAAAGCTTCCAGAATATCTTCGGCATGACGAACGACATCGCCGAAAAACTGCAATCAATGAACGGCACGGTTGAACAGCTGTCAGACAGCTCTCAGCACGTTTCAGCCGCAGTGACCGATATTGCGGACGTATCACGGGAAAGCGCAGCAAGCATTCAGGATATTGCCGCATCCGCAGAAGAACAGCTTGCATCAATGGAAGAAATCAGCACATCCGCCGATACTTTGGCGCAAATGGCCGAAGAACTGCGGGAATTAACGAAACAATTTAAAATCAACTAGTAAAAAAGGACGCTTTCCAGGTGGAAGGCGTCCTTTTTTATAGTGACAGCCGGATAATTAAATAAAAAGTCTTGCATACAAAGGGAGTACATAGAACTATTTTTCATTTATGACTTAATTTTCAATGTAATAAAAAGGGAGTCGGCCGATATAAACAGTAAATGATTGAAAGAGGTTTACAAAATTGAAAAAAACAGCAAAAAAAACCGCCAGAAAATCAATAGCCAAAAAACTTATCATTTCATTTTTACTGATCTTAATTATTCCGGTAGCAGTATTGGCCGCCGGCGCCTACCGTTCGGCGGCTTCATCCGTTGAAAAGCAAATGATGGAAAGCGCCGAAGGAAATGTGCAAATCTTAAACAATATGATTGATGACCGGATCGGAATGTTTACAAAAAGCTCTGCATATTTCAGCGAATGGGCGACAAGCGCTAAATTTAAAGAAAAAAACCAAACGGAAATGCAAGAAAGGTTCAAACAGTTTATTGAAAGCAATGATAAAGCGTCCGCCATATTTTCAAGCAGCAAGGAAGGAACGTTTACCCGTTATCCGCATGCCGATATGCCGGCCGATTTCAATCCGCTTGAAAGAAGCTGGTATCAGGAAGCCATGGAGAATAAAGGCCAAACCATCATCACGGACCCTTATGAGTCCATCTCAAACAAAAAGATGGTCGTCACCATGGCCCGCGCGGCGCAAGACGGATCAGGCGTCGTGGCCATTGATATAAAAATCGACGATCTCATCACGATGACAAAAGAAGTGAACATCGGAAAAGAAGGATACGCCTTTATCCTCAGCAAAAATAAAAAAGCCGTTGCCTACAGTGATGAAAAAGCCGGCGCGGCGGTATCGGGAAAATGGGTTGATACATTATACAGCGGGCAAAAAGGCGACTATGAATATACGCTGAACGGGAAAGCGAAAAAAATGGCGTACGTGACCAATGAAGCGACGGGCTGGAAGATCAGCGGAACCATGTCCGTGGATGAAATCAAGGATGCGGCAAGACCGGTTCTGACTCTGGCCGTTATCATATTGGCGATAGCCGTTGCCGCAGGGATGATTTTCATTTATTTTGTCATCCGCTCAATTACCAAACCGTTAAAACGTCTCGTAGCTTCAGCGGAAAAAATCAGCAGCGGAGATCTGACGGAAACCATTGATGTCAGCTCTCAAGATGAGCTCGGCGTGCTCGGTAAAAGTTTTAATCATATGACAGATTCACTCCGTTCGCTTATTCAGGGAATTCAGGACTCTGTTGAACATGTCGCTTCTTCCTCAGAGGAGCTGACGGCTTCGGCTGAGCAGACGAGCAAAGCAACGGAACATATCACCCTTGCGATTGAACAGTTTTCTAATGGAACGGAAGACCAAAGTGAGAGTATTGATAAAGCGACAGCACAAGTGAATGAGATGAAAGACGGGCTCAGCGATCTGGCGGAAGCGGCAGCCGTTGTGACGGAAACTTCAATTGAATCGGCGGAGATATCCGGCGCCGGTGAGCGGCTTGTCAAGAAAACAGCCGGCCAGATGGGCGCCATTGACCAATCCGTAAGTAAAGCGGAGCAAGTCGTACAAGGGCTTGAACTCAAATCGCAGGACATCACCAGCATTTTGCGCGTCATTAACGGCATTGCCGATCAAACGAATCTCCTTGCTTTAAATGCAGCCATTGAAGCGGCAAGAGCGGGAGAATACGGACGCGGTTTTTCAGTTGTTGCCGAAGAAGTGAGAAAGCTTGCCGTCCAATCCGCCGATTCAGCGAAAGAAATCGAATCCTTAATTCATGAAATCGTCAAAGAAATTCATACTTCGCTCGGAATGCTGGAATCCGTCAATCACGAGGTGAAAAGCGGACTTCAGTTAACGGACGAAACGGAAAAAAGCTTCCGGGACATTTCCGCCAAAACAAGTCAGATTGCCGGTGAACTGCAAAATATGAATGCAACCGTGGAACAGCTTTCTGCCGGATCTCAGGAAGTATCAAACGCTTCAGAGGATATCGCGGCAGTCTCCAGACAAAGCGCGGCCGGCATTCAGGACATCGCGGCTTCAGCTGAAGAGCAGCTTGCGTCCATGGAGGAGATCAGTTCCTCAGCCGTCACGCTGGAAAAAATGGCGGAAGAATTACGCGAACTGACAAAGCGTTTTAAGATAAACTCTTAATTAAGTCTAAAAGACTAATTTTGCAATAGGTAAAAAGTATGTTTCGTTATATTTCTTCTTTTTGGATGTGTATATTTACCCATAATTGCCGATATGAAGGGTAAACACGCAAGAGGAGATATAGCAGATGAAAAAAATTGTGCAAATCATCAAGCAGAGATCGCTTACAAGAAAACTGCTCATTTCTTTTTTGGCCATTCTCATTCTTCCTATTTCAACGCTGGCTTTTATCGCCTATCAATCGGCGGTAAGTACGCTTGACAGGCAGATGATGGGAAGCGCATTAGATAATGTGCAGCAGATTAATGATATGATCAACACAAGCATCAGCCAAAAGGAAGACGGAACGGCATATTTCAGCGACTGGCTCACAAAGGATCGGTACAAGCCGAAAAACCAATCGCAAATTACCGATAAATTCACAGAGTACATGAAGATTAATAAAGACGTGGAATCCATCTATACGAGTGACACGGAAGGACATTTCACACGGTATCCGGATCTGCAGATGCCTAAAGGATATAATCCGCTTGAAAGAGACTGGTATAAAAAGGCCGTGGAAAATAAGGGGAAAGTTGTTGTAACAGATCCTTACCGCACGGCTTCCACCAATACGATGGTCGTGACGGTCGTTCAGCAGACGAAAGACGGCTCAGGGGTCGTCGCCATCAATATGAAAATCGATGAGCTTCTGAAAACGACAAAGAAAGTGAACATCGGAAAATCAGGCTACGCTTTTATCCTGACGAAAGACAAAAAAGTGGTCGCCCACCCGAACCGTGCGTCAGGCACAGTATTAAACGGGGAGTGGGCTGAACAGCTGTTCACCAGCAAAAAAGGTGATTTTCAATACAAATACGACGGCCAGGAAAAGAAAATGGCTTATGATACGAACGGGCTGACAGGCTGGAAGATTACCGGAACAATGTATCTGGACGAAATTCATGAAGCGGCCCTGCCGATCCTTCATCTGTCCCTGCTCGTTCTCGTATTAGCGATTGTCATCGGAACCATCGTCATGGTGCTGATTATCCGTTCAATCACAAAACCGCTCAAGCAGCTTGTGACATCATCGAAACAGATCAGTGAAGGCGACTTAACAGAAACGATCGAAATTCAGTCAAAAGATGAATTAGGCGAGCTGGGCAAAAGCTTTAACAATATGGCCGCTTCACTCAGGTCTCTCATCCATGCCATTCAGGATTCCGTGAATAACGTCGCATCTTCCTCAGAAGAGCTGACGGCTTCAGCGGAGCAGACAAGCAAGGCAACGGAACATATCACACTGGCGATCGAACAATTTTCTAACGGAAATGAAAGCCAAAGTGAAAATATCGAAAGCGCGGCGGAACATATTTATCAAATGAACAGCGGGCTTAAAGATATGGCGAAAGCATCTGCCGTCATTACCGAATCCTCCGCCACATCAGCGGAAGTCGCCAATTCAGGCGGAAAGCTCGTCCACCAGACGGTCGGCCAAATGAACGTCATTGACCGGTCAGTGAAAGAAGCTGAACAAGTGGTGCGCGGACTTGAAACAAAATCAAAAGACATTACAAACATTCTCGGTGTCATTAACGGAATCGCTGATCAGACAAACCTTCTTGCGCTGAACGCGGCAATTGAAGCCGCGCGTGCGGGTGAATACGGCCGGGGCTTCTCAGTCGTCGCCGAAGAGGTCAGAAAACTTGCGGTCCAGTCTGCCGATTCAGCGAAAGAAATCGAAAGCTTAATTATAGAAATCGTCAACGAAATCAATACATCTCTCGGCATGTTCCAATCCGTCAACAAAGAGGTGGAGAGCGGACTGGATATTACGAATCAGACCGAAACGAGCTTCAAACGGATTTCTGAAATGACGAACCAGATCGCCGGAGAAATTCAAAATATGAATGCGACGGTAGAACAGCTGACAGCAGGATCACAGCAGATTTCAGGAGCTTCTGAGCAAATCGCGTCCATCGCAAAAGAAAGCTCCGCCAGCATTCAGGATATCGCGGCCTCTGCCGAAGAACAGCTGGCTTCAATGGAAGAAATCAGTTCGTCTTCGGAAACGTTATCCCAAATGGCGGAAGAATTACGTGATATGACGAAACGATTTAAAATAGATTAATAGATCATAGAACACCCAAATGTGCTGTTTGGGTGTTTTTTTTAGTTTTTTTAATAAATCTTTTGTCCTATCTGACGATATTAGATTTAGCTTTTCAAAGAAGGAGACTGAAAAAATGAAACAACTGATACATTGGATCAAACAGCCATCCATCAGCAAGCCGCTGATCGCGGCATTTTTAGCCGTATTGGTGCTTCCGGTCGGCATACTCGCCTACTTCAGCTACCAAACGGCGGGGAGTACATTAGAAAGCGAACTGACCCACAGCGCCCAGGGAAATGTCAGTGAACTGAACAGCGTGCTGGAAAACATGCTTGAGGGTAAGCTGAAAGCGATTGACTACTACAGCGAATCAATCACAAAGGAAAAACTGAACACGAAAAATAAATCGGTACTGCTCGACAATATGAAGCAGTATGTCACCGTAAATGGCGATGTCGCGTCAATTTACGCCGCGTCTCGCGACAAAGCGTTCGTGAAATATCCGTCCGCTGACATGCCGTCCGATTATAATCCGCTCACGCGCGAGTGGTATACAAAGGCGGTTGAAAAAAGCGGACAGCCGGTGTTTACCGAGCCTTATAAAGACGCTGCAACCGGACAGACGGTCGTTACGATTGCCCAGCAGACAAAAGACGGATCAGGCGTTGTGGCGCTTGATATTAATCTGGGCGACCTGCTGAACGCTTCCGAACGCGTCCAGATCGGTCATAAAGGATTTGCCTTCATTACAACGGGGGATAAAAAATACATCGCCCATCCGACTATAAAAGCGGGAACGGAAGGCTCCGGAGAGTGGACGAAAGAAGTATTTTCCAAATCAAGCGGATCGTTTGAATACATGTTTGAAGGACAGCAGAAGAAAATGGCCTTCACGACAAACAAACTGACGGGCTGGAAAATCGCCGGCACATTTTTTGTCAGTGAGATCCATGACGCAGCCTCGCCTGTCATGAAAATGGCGCTGATCATCCTGGCGGTTTCTCTTATCGTCGGCGGTATTTTAATCTTCTTTATCATTCGCTCGATTGCAAAACCGCTCAAAAAACTTGTCTCGACATCAGCTAAAATCAGTGACGGCGATTTAACGGAAGTCATTGACATCAAGTCAAAAAATGAATTCGGGCAGCTCAGCCAAAGCTTCAATGAGATGTCGGCATCACTCCGGTCTGTCATCGGCGTCATCCAATCATCCGTCGAACATGTCGCTTCTTCATCCGAAGAGCTGACGGCATCCGCCGGACAGACAAGCAAGGCGACAGAGCATATTACTCTGGCGATTGAACAATTCTCAAACGGAAACGAATCACAAAGCGAGAAATTGGAAGAAAGTGCCGATCACCTTTCCCAAATGAATGCCGGCATTGCCGAGACGGCGAATGTATCGGCGGAAATCACTGAATCCGCCATCCAAACCTCTGAAACGGCCGGAAGCGGAGAAGAATTAGTGGCGAAAACGGTCGGCCAGATGAAAACAATTGATCGTTCCGTACAGCAGGCGGAAGCCGTCGTAAAAGGGCTGGAAACGAAGTCGCACGACATTAAGAGCATTCTGAACGTTATTAACGGCATTGCCGATCAAACAAATCTGCTTGCCTTAAACGCGGCCATTGAAGCGGCAAGAGCAGGCGAATACGGGCGGGGCTTCTCCGTCGTTGCGGAAGAAGTGAGGAAGCTTGCCGTACAATCAGCCGGATCCGCAAAGGAAATCGAAACGCTGATTCAGGAAATCGTCAAAGAAATCGCCACATCGCTTTCCGTATTCCAAGCGGTGAATCAAGATGTGAAGGAAGGCCTCGATATTACGGATCAAACGGCCGAAAGCTTCAAAAAAATCTCAGAAATGACGACTCAGATTTCAGGCGCCTTGCAGCATATGAACGGAACGCTTGAGCAGCTTGCAGCCGGGTCGCAAAATGTGACAAACGCAGTGGAGGACATTACCTCAGTCGCCAAAGAAGGGTCCGCCGGCATTCAAGACATCGCCGCCTCAGCTGAAGAGCAGCTGGCCTCCATGGAAGAAATCAGTTCATCCGCCGAAACGCTTGCGCATATGGCTGAAGAACTGCAGCAGGTCACACGGAAATTTACGATTCAGTCTGAAGACGAAGAACAGCTGTAACGAGCTGTTTCTTTTCCTCATCTGAAAAAAGCGATACACTAATATAAAAGAAGGGAGTGGCAGTGATGAGATTAGAAGGCAAAAAAGTCATAGCGCTTGTCAGTGACGATTTTGAAGACTTAGAGCTTTGGTATCCCGTCTACCGGCTGAGAGAGGAAGGCGCGATCGTTCATTTAATAGGAGAAGAAGCGGGCCGTTCATACAAAGGAAAATACGGCGTGCCCGCGACGGCGGATTACGATTTTAAGAGCCTGATTATTCAGGAGTATGATGCCGTGCTCGTGCCTGGCGGCTGGGCTCCTGACAAACTGCGAAGATATCCCGAAGTTTTGGACATCATCCGTACGATGAACGAGCAGAAAAAGCCGATCGGCCAGATCTGCCATGCGGGCTGGGTGCTTATATCTGCCGGAATTCTTGCAGGAAAAAAAGTAACGAGCACGCCCGGCATCAAAGACGACATGACAAATGCAGGGGCACAGTGGCTGGATGAAGCTGTCGTAACTGACGGCCACATTGTATCAAGCCGCCGCCCGCCCGACCTTCCGCAGTATGCAAAAGCGTTTGCTGACCTGTTAGCGTCCAAATAAAAAACATCCGCCCGAATCCGGGCGGATGTTTTTAGTTTTGATCGGCGGGAAAGACGATTCCGATTTGTTTTCTCGCTTCTTCCATAATGCTTGCCGTAAGGAAAGAGCGTTCAAATGTATTTTCGGAAGACTCCCGCTGTCCGTTTCGAAGAAGATTGATGAATTCAGCCGTTTCGTAGTACATCGACGGTTTCAGATCAGGGACTGAAATGTCTTCCGTCCGTCCGTCACGATAGCGGATTTCCGCCCGTTCCGGTCCGTGAATGCTGTCCAGAACGATCGTGCCGTCTTCCCCCTGAATTTCCGCGGGGGCAAACGAATTTGAGATTTTCGAATGCATCAGCACCGCTTCAAATCCGTCGTATGACAGAATGACCGTGCCTTCGCCGTCAACGCCGGATGCTAGTTTATGACCGGTCGCAATGACGTTTTTCGGTTTGCCGAACAGGACGACGGCCGGATAAATGCAGTACACGCCTATGTCCATTAACGAACCGTTCGATAATTCAGGCTTAAACGCGTTAAGCACCGTACCGTTTTTATATGCATCATATCGTGATGAATATTGGCAGTAGCTTGCCGTGAATCTCCTGACGGATCCGATTTTATGTAAGTGGTTTTGAAGCATGCTGAAGTTCGGCAGGAACGTCGTTTTCATGGCTTCCATCAAGAGAACGCCGTTCGTTTTGGCTGCGTGAATCATTTCATCCGTTTCCCTTGCGTTAGACGCAAACGGTTTTTCGCATAGTACATGCTTGCCGTGTTCCATAAAAAGGACCGCCTGCTCTTTGTGAAATGCATTCGGGCTGGCGAGATACACCGCGTCATAGGCTTTGCTTTCCGCCATTTCTTTCAGGCTGGTGAAATAATGAGCAGCGCCGTGTTTGCCGGCGAATTCCGCCCCACGTTCCTCAGTTCTGGAATAAACCGCCGTTAATTGAAAATCATCAATAGCAGAAGCCGCCTCCAGAAATCGTTCTGTAATCCAATTCGTTCCGACTGTTGCAAATCGAATCATTGCTATCGCTCCTTCTATGTATTGGCTTACATTATAGCTTTTTTTCTGAGAAACATAAATGGAAAAAAGGCTGCCAGCTAAACGGATAGGAAAAATTCCCATAGAGACCGGTTATTATTTTTCATTACAGGAACGATAGTGTACAATTTAAGTAAAATACATATGATGGAGGAACAATAGTGGAAACATTGCAAACATGGGGCGGCAGATTTAAACAGTTTTTCTTAGACAATAAATTTGTCTTGTTTTTGCTTGTATTGCTGCTCATCGGTCTCAATATCCTTGTCTTTATGAAGACATCATTTATTTTCACACCCATTATCGTCCTGCTCAAAACGATTGCGCTCCCCGTCATTTTGACAGGAATTGTTTATTATCTGCTTAATCCGATCGTAGATATATTGGAAAAAATAAGAGTGAAAAGAGTCTATTCCATCCTGCTCCTTTACCTCATTATTATAGGGCTGATTTCGATTACGGTCGTTTCAATTATTCCGTTTTTAAAGGAACAGATCATGAGCCTGATCGACAACCTGCCGAAATATGTGGACATCGTTGAAGATCAGACGAAAAGCCTGATCGGAAGCGATTTTGTAAATCAGGCGCAAAAGACGATGAATATCAACATTTCCGATCTTGCCAATAAAGTATCGGCGCAGGCGGCGACAATTGCAAACAGCACATTTACCGGAGTCGGGAATTTTATCGGCGCGCTGACTGAAGTGATTATTTCAATTGTGACCGTGCCGTTTATTCTGTTCTATTTGCTGAAAGACGGCAAAAAACTGCCGATCTATATCTTAAAGTTTGTGCCCACCCGTCTGAAAGAACAAACGTATACGATGCTGAGTGAAATGAACCACAGATTAAGCTCCTATATCAGAGGACAGGTCATCGTCAGCTTCTGCATCGGGTTTTTATTATTTATCGGCTATCTGATTATCGGACTTGATTATGCGTCACTGCTTGCGGTCATTGCCGCTTGTACGAGCGTTGTTCCGTATTTAGGGCCGACCATTGCTATCACGCCGGCGATTATTATCGCGTTGGTCACTTCGCCCTTTATGCTGCTGAAGCTTGCGATTGTCTGGACCGTTGTCCAGCTCGTGGAAGGGAAATTAATTTCGCCGCAGATCATGGGGAAAAATCTTCACATTCACCCGATTACCATCATCTTTGTTCTTTTAACCGCCGGAAAGCTGTTCGGGGTTGTCGGCATTATTTTAGCCATCCCGGGGTATGCGGTCATCAAAGTGGTCACGACCCATCTGTTTGATTGGTTCAAAATGCGCTCGCATTTATATGAAGAAGAAAAAAATGATGCTGTATCGAAGTCATAAAATCGGAACGGACATGATATTTATTATAAGACAGGCTTTCCTTCAAAGGAGAGCTTCTCTTTTGTAAATGATGAATGAAGGGAAGAATGGGATGACACTATGGGAGATGTTCACAGCAGCCGTTTTGGGAATCGTGGAAGGGCTGACGGAGTACGCGCCGGTTTCTTCCACGGGACATATGATCATAGCGGATGACATCTGGCTGAAATCCGGAAGCCTGATGAATCCGGAAGCCGCCAATTCCTTCAAAGTGGTGATTCAGCTCGGTTCGATTCTGGCGGTGGCCATTGTGTTTAAGGATCGGATATTACATTTACTCGGCCTCAAAAAAAACGTCACGCGCGATCAGCAGAAGGGATACAGGCTGACCATCGCGCAAATCGCCGTCGGTCTTGTCCCGGCGGCGGTGCTCGGCTTTTTATTTGAGGATTTCATTGACCGCTATTTATTCTCCGTCAGAACGGTCGCTTACGGATTAATTGCCGGAGCCGTGCTTATGCTTATAGCGGACTGGATCAATAAAAGGAAAGAAACGATCGATACGGTGGACAGAATCACCTACAAACAGGCTTTCTGTGTCGGATTATTCCAGTGTCTCGCCTTATGGCCCGGATTTTCCCGATCAGGCTCAACGATTGCCGGAGGTGTTATTGTCGGCTTGAATCACCGGGCAGCCGCAGACTTCACATTTATTATGGCGATTCCGATTATGGCGGGCGCAAGCCTTCTGAAGCTGGTGAAATACTGGAGCAGTCTTTCTTATGACATGATTCCGTTTTTTCTTGTCGGCTTTATCTGCGCCTTTGTCGTCGCCCTCTTAGTCGTCAAGTTTTTTCTTCGGCTCATTAACCGGATTAAGCTTGTCCCGTTCGCCATTTACCGTGTCATCCTCGGCATCATTTTAATCATGCTCGTGCGATAAACGAAGAGGCCCCCCGGAGGGTCTTCTTTTTATGTTCGAAAAACGTCTCAGGAAAATATGAGCAAACTGAATTTTCTGCTTGAAATTCATAGAAGAGTCGTCTATAATAAAACATGACGTTACAGCACGGGGCCATAGCTCAGCTGGGAGAGCGCTACGCTGGCAGCGTAGAGGTCAGGGGTTCGAGCCCCCTTGGCTCCATACCTTTAAACCCTTATTCTATAAGGGTTTTTTTGTTTGTCAGGAACAGAGCCAACAGCCCCAAAAAGCAATTGGGGACAATTTGGGGACGAAAAATTTATTTTGAGGAAGTTTAGTTGCTTTTCGCCTTCAATTAGGCTCGAAGAAGCCGCCTTTAAAGGCGGCTTTGTTGTTTATCAATTTTCTTTCGGAGCAATCTTTGCTACTGGAGCACCACATAGCAGGAAGAATGCAAATACTGCTGGTGGGGAAATTGCTAAACCTATAGTTCCTAGAAATCCTACAACAGTCAGCCACTCGCCCTTTTCAATGGCTTTTTGAACTTGATTCAAAGCACCTTTACTTAAGTTAAGTGCATCCTCTAAACATCCTTGAACACTACTGATTTGGGCATCCGTATAATTATATTCCTTATTCATATAATTAGCGAAAGCGATCATGCCCTCCTTTTGAGCAGGAGGATAAGGAGATTTTTCAAGCTCATCTTCTTTGACTGTATAGCCGGTCTCTTTGTCAAAAACTAGAATTTTAGTAAAGATGTGCTCAACTTCTGCAACAGATTTTTCAATTTGTTCTTCAGTTAAGCCGTCTAAACCGTCCTTAGGATTCAATTGTGCTGCTGAAGCTGCTGGTGCTGGTGCTATTGTCGCGATAGCCAGAAAGAAAACCGACGCCAGAAAAAGCAATCTTTTCAACATTATAACTCCCCCTTTTGGAAAATTGTACAAGCAACTAAACAATAACTTACTTTTTTCCAAATAAGGGTGCATTTATCTAGTTTTAATCTGTTTAGACAGGATAAGTCAAATATCGACAAAAAAGATTATGACCACAAATTCAAAGCAAGAAACGAAAGACCCCAAGCTAATATACCGAACATCACAGAGAACCTAAGACAAGCTTCAAATTTTGTAAGCCCTCGCTCTCTTTTTGTTTTACCTAATTTCCAATAAATAGCATATCCTGAGAACACCAAAATGAGTACTCCGAGTCGTGTCATATTTTCTAAAAATTCTATACCATCCATTGATTTTCACCTCGTTTATTTATGAGAAAAAAATAAAGTAGACTTGTAGAGAGTCTACTTATAAACGCTATCCCAAAGTACACATTTTCATACAACTTAAAACATTTGAGTGATAAGTAAGGCTCATTTTAAATGACACATCCTTAATCCCTCCCATTTATATTCCCCATACATTAGTTTTATTATCGCAAATAGAATGGATGTTTCCAACAGTTATGTGAAAATAAGCAATCTGGCAACTGCAAACAAATTGCGGTTTTTTTCGTCCAAACATATTATGGAAATGTTAGAATATTATATAAAAGGAGGAGTGGCCTTGTGAGTTCTGTTTTACCATCATCGGAGGTTGGCGTTAAGATTAATGAATGGTACAAAATGATACGTCAGTTCAGTGTTCCGGATGCGGAGATTTTGAAAGCGGAAGTGGAATAAGAAATAAATGAGATGGAAGAAGACGAGTATCTACTGATTTACTACACCCTCATGAAATTCCGCCATCAGCTCATGCTGGATTATTTAGAACCGGTGACTACCCGTGTGAGACCGACAATTGACGAGCTGCTGGAAAAAATCGAAGCATCAAATAAAGGAATTTCCGGCCTGCTGTGCTATTACTCTTTATTTTTCCGCGGCATGTATGAATTTGATCAAAAGCAGTATGTAAAGGCGATCGGCTTTTATAGAGAGGCTGAAAAACAACTCGTTCATGTGCATAATGAAATTGAGAGAGCGGAATTTCATTTTAAACTGGCTGAAGCATATTACGGTATGAAACAAAGTCACGTCTCTATGCATCACGCAAAGCAAGCACTCGATATTTACGATCAGTATGAGTTGTATAAAGTCCGGAAAATTCAATGTCTATTCGTCATCTCTGGGAATTATGTTGACTTTAAACGCTTTGAAAAAAGTTTGCCTCATTTAGAAAAAGCTTTAGAGTTGTCGAAACAAGTAAACAATAATGAAAGGCTGCTCAGTTCTGCTTATTACAACATAGGAAAGAATTACGGAGACCTAGAAGAATACAGTAAAGCTGAAATCTACTTAAAAAAAGCAGCGGAGATATCTGAAAAGTATAAATTGGGTAACCTTCCGCATTCCTTGTTTACATACGCAAAGCTTCTATTTAAACAAGGGAAAACAAGCGAGGCGATTCAAATCAGTAAAAAGGGACTTTCATCAGCGATATATCAAGGGGATAAGCTGTTTGAATCTCTGCAAAAATATTTGGAGGCTTTATATATTAATGCAATAGACCAATTGGGAATCAAAAAAACAATTGATTACCTTGAGAAAAATAAAAACTATTCGTATGTAGAAGATATTGCTCTTGATACGGCTGCTGTTTATGCAGAATCAAAGCAATATGACAAATCTTATTTTTATCATCAAAAAATGATTCAAACGCAAAAACAAATTCAGAGGGGAGAATGCCTGTATGAATTTTAGAAAAGGCGTATTTATCATTGTATCGGCTGTTGTTTTAATGTCAGGGGCCGGTCTAACGGCATCGTCTGTTTCATTTGATGGATCTTATCAAGTTTCATCTGATCGTAATCAAACCTAAGAAGGAGAGTGCCAGTATGAAAAAAAGCATCTTCATTATTTTGGGTCTGTCGTTATCTTTAGTATGTGGATTGGGTATGAACTCAGTGGAAAAAACACATGATACCTTTCAAACTGCTTCAGATCGCCTTCAAACTTGAACAGCTTAAGCCTTTTCTTCGGAAAAGGCTTTTTTCCTTTCTTCATTATATTGTTTCAAAACATCCACTTGTTTTTATGCTTATCCCACTTCAGCACACACTGCCTCATGAGGTTCTTCACTGCTTCCCGGATAGCGCGTTTATCCTTGCCGGTTTTTCTCTTCAATTCATCCAAGGAGGGGTTTTTCCTGAATTGGATCTAAAGATAATCCGGTACACTTTTCGTTCAAAATCAGTCATTTGATCATCTCTTAACTTCATAAGTCTCAACGGATAAAAGAGAATCAAATACAATAATGTATCCCCCTTTAAGTCCTTTACACGAAATTCCTTCCGTAGGTAGTCCCGTAATGAACTGCGCAGATAACCTCGCGTATGTATCCGCCGTCATAAAGCTCGAACGATAATTCTATGCTAATATTTAAAAAATATGGCACTCAATATTTATAAGTTCAATTTTCTTTTCAATTTATCAATTTAATGGAGGGAAAATAGAAAGGAGAGAAATGAGAAAGTATTTTGGGCTCGTGTCGCTTATCATCCTTTTATTCGCATTGTGTTTCCTGCCTCATATTCATTGGGCGCTTGGAATCCTAGGAATTGTCGTGGGGAGTATTCTAGCAATCAAATCGCCTAAAGGAATTGCAAAGAATATTTCTTTTGTTATCCTAGCACTTTGTTTACTTTTACTATTATTATTGATTGTGATGGGCGTTTTGATGGCAGGTCTAGTGGAAAATTAACCTTTAATTTATTATCCTATTTGGGGACCAGCTTATTCATTTTTAGCCAAATAAAAGATTAGGGTTTGAAACAAAACGTCTGTTCCTATCAGAAAAGCATCTCCACACCGGCAGCGTAGAGGTCAGGGGTTCGAGCCCCCTTGGCTCCATACCTTTAAACCCTTATTCTATAAATAAGGGTTTTTTTGTTTTTTCATCTTCTGCAGCAGCCTCTGTGTTCCGCTTCATTTCTAACAACTCAAAAAAAAGGAAAGAGAGAAAATGAAAAAGAAAATCTATCTTATATTATCTCTGTCAGCTGCACTGGCACTTCTTTTAACAGCGCTCCCGGCTCTTTCTCCTGTCATCTTCACGTCTGCTTCAGAAAAAGGAGCCATCAGGCATGACATTTATAAAAAAGGATATCCGTATCAAAGCTACTTTGCGATTCTTCAAAAAGAAGAAGGAGGCGGAGAGGCCGGGAACCTTTATTATGTAAATTGGTTCAATTGGAAAGATGAAACCGGACAGACGCCGCACGTATGTTATTCAAAAAAATCGTCCGAAGGCGAGTACAAAGTAAGCTGCGGAACCGGACCGTAATGATCAAGAGCCCCTCTGCAATGAGGGGCTCTTTCTGTCGATGCGGATCCGCTTAATACCCCCTATAGAACGGCTGAACATAATGCCGATACGGATCATTCGGATAATGCGTATTTGGCTGATAAGGCTTATTCATATCATGAATACCCGTGTTTTCAGACTGTCCGCAGTATTTATCGGGACCTATCACAGTTGATTGCCGGATCGGTGAAACGGCTTTTTCCCACTCGTGCTCATTCAGACAGTACGTATGCGCCATGATCTCAGGCGGCGTCAGACGGAGAATATCCGAGCCGTATATCACTTCAGGCGAAGGGGCGTCAAATATGGCCAAAAGGTGGGTTTTGTCTGAAGTGGCGACTTCATAATGCCACCACCCCTGCGGAACATTCGCCACTTGTCCTGGAGAGATCGGATAATTCCGTATTTTCTGGGTGAACGGATTCAGCATCGACACCACCGCGGAACCCGAAATACAGTACACCAATTCAGCGGCGTTTTGATGGGTATGCGGTTCAATCACATTTGTTTTACTCAGAAAGATATCTAATAATGAAATATTTTCAAGCGTGTTTAACTGTTTAATCCCCAATACATTGATAAAGTTCCGAGCATCTTTCGTAAAAAAACGGCTCTCATTTACATCATAAGTGAACTGTGTATTCGGAGACGTGTAATCGATATCGGAAACCATGCAATCCCCCGCTTTCATCTTTAAACGTATATTCCCAAATATATGTGTCCCTGTTTCACCGGGTGATAAAAAAGGAGGTGAAATCCATAAATTCCAAATCCAACACAATATTGTGACGACTTTTTTAAAGATTCATTATAGATATATCTTTTATTCGAAATATCTCTTACTATAAAGATATATTAAAAATACATCTTTAGAAGGGTTGAGGATGAACATGCTGGATGAGAGAACAGTAGACATCATCAAAAGCACAGTACCCGTATTAAAAACACATGGAGAAAACATCACCGGACGCTTTTATAACCTGATGTTTCAAGATCATCCCGAACTGTTAAATATGTTTAACCAAACGAACCAAAAGAAACAGACTCAGCGCGCAGCATTGGCAAATGCAGTCATTGCGGCTGCGGCGAATATTGATCAATTAGAACAAATCATTCCGGCGGTCAGACAGATCGGCCATAAACACACAAGCATCGGTGTAAAACCGGAACATTATCCGATTGTCGGAAAGTATCTGCTTCTGGCGATTAAGGATGTGCTGCAGGATGCCGCAACTCCTGAAATTATGCAGGCATGGGAAAAAGCTTACGGTGTTATTGCGGAGGCTTTTATCGGCATTGAAAAAGACATGTACAATGAAGCCGGATGGCAGGGGTATAAAGAATTTACGGTTATACAGAAAACAAAAGAAAGCAAAGATATCACATCATTTTATATCAAACCGAGTGACGGCTCTTCGCTTCCTGGATTTGAAGCGGGACAATATATCAGCATTAAAGTGAGGATTGCGGATTCTCCTTATACGCACATTCGCCAGTACAGCCTGTCTGATGCTTCTCGAAAAGGCGCATATCGGATATCTGTGAAAAAGGACGGAGCGGTTTCTTCTCATCTCCACAATGAAGTTCAAGAGGGAGATAAACTTGAAGTCAGTGCACCCGCCGGGGATTTCAAGCTGTCTTCTTCCGAAAAACCGGTTGTTCTTATCAGTGCCGGTTCCGGAATCACGCCGATGATGAGCATGCTGAAAACAGCCGCCGAAAAACAGCCCGAGCGTTCCGTTACTTTTATTCATGCCGCGAAAAACGGAGAGTACGCCGCGTTCCGCAAAGAGGCTGAACAAGCTGCGGAGAATCATCCGAATATTAACGTCATTTATGTATACAGTGAACCGGCAGAACAAGACCGCTCAGGAGACAAGCCTTTTTACAGCGGCCGGATTGATCAAACCTTCTTGGAGCAGCTTCATCTGAATCAAGATGCTGAATGTTACTTGTGCGGATCAGCACAGTTTATGACGAAAATGAAAGATATGATTCTTCCACTCGGGTTTGACTCTGATTCCGTTCAATATGAATTGTTCGGCCCTCAGCTGAGCATGGCATAACAAAAAAAGACTCCTCATTGAGGAGTCTTTTTTATTTGCACGATGTGTTCTTTCTCCGTCTTTTTCCCTATTTTATTGAAATTTTCATCAATGACCAGTAAAATTATAAATCTAGTGATTCCGGAATTAAAGGAAGGTTGATATGAAAAAGAAAGCAAAGACCAAAAGGGTGCTTGGGTGCCTTTTTGCTGTATCTCTTATATTCGGATTATTTCTGGTATCAATGGTATTTTCGAAATTCATAGTGACGGAAGAAAAACCGCCTGAAGAGGTGGACGAGCAGCAGGTCTTTATTGACAGCCTTTCCGGGCATGCTCAAATTTTATATGAGAAATATCATGTCCTTCCGAGCATCACCCTCGCACAGGCCATTCTTGAATCGGACTGGGGGAACAGTGAGCTTGCGGGGAAAGCGCGCAACCTGTTCGGTGTAAAAGGTGATTATAAAGGAAAACACGTCACGATGAAAACGGATGAATTTGAAAAAGGAAAACGAAAAACGATTCGGGCAAAATTCCGTAAATACAGCACGTTTTTTGAATCAATGGATGACCATGCCAAATTATTTGTCAACGGAACGTCTTGGAATAAAAAGAAGTACAAGCCCGTCATTGAAGCGGACAATTATAAAACAGCGGCGGCTGCCCTTCAAAAATCCGGCTACGCCACAGACCCCGGCTATGCTGAAAAAATTAAAGATGTCATAGAAACCTATAACCTGAATGAATATGACAAAATCAATGCCTCTCTTAAAGCAGTTGATAAGAAAGGCGCCATCAAAGACCATGCCATTGAAGACGTGTGGTCCAAGCCGTCGAAAGAGCGGCATTCTATTAAACTGGCATCGGCGCAAAAGTTTACCGGCCAGCATATTAAAGTCGTATCTGAAAAACAAAACGGAGAATCCGTCTGGTACCAAATTCAAGTGAAAGATAAGCTGATCGGCTGGGTTGACCAAACCGCCGTCCAGTTAAGTGAAGAAACATAAGCATCAAAAAAAGCCGGCAGCTTGCCGGCTTTTTTTACATTCCTTCAGTTTCAAACCTTTTAATATCACGTTTATGCCCCATCAGCACAAGGCAGTCACATTCATGAATGACAGTCTCCGGAGAAGGGGACAGCTGAATGTCTCCATTATGTTTCACGGCGAGAATGGTGCAGCCGAATCTGGCGCGGGCGCCGAGATCAAGAATGGATTTTAAATGCAGCTTTTTAGTGGCTGAAAGCTCCACAATGCTGTATTCATCTGACAAATCGATGTAATTTAAGACGTTTTCATCTGAAAGGCTTTGCGCAATCCGCACGCCCATATCTTTTTCAGGATGGATAATACGATCAGCACCGATCTTTTCAAGCACTTTGTGATGATAATAGTTTTGCGCTTTCACCCAAATATTAGGGATGTTCAGCTCCTTCAATAACAGCGTCGTCAGCGTGCTTGCCTGTATATTGGCTCCGATTGCTACGATGACATATTCAAAATTTCTGATGCCGAGCGACTGAAGCTCGCTTTCTTCCGTTGAATTTGCCCGCACGGCATGCGTGGCATAAGAGGAGTATGCGTTGACCCGCTCTTCGCTGATATCGATCGCAAGCACCTCATGCCCCATTTTAAAAAGCTCTTTACAGATACTTCCGCCGAAACGGCCGAGTCCGATGACGGCAAATTGTTTATTTTTGATTTTTCCCAATCCTCATAACTCCTTAAGAAACTGTTTTCGTCACTCCAAATACAACAAACAAGAATGTACTCCTGTTTCAGGGGTTTGTCAATGCGAGGGCCGGAAGAAAGAAAACACCACAAAAAAAGACCGGCTGACAAGCGATGAGCTTGTGCCGGTCCGTTTTTCGCAATTATTTGCAGTTGCATGGCTGTGTCGGCGGTGTGCTGCGTTTTTGAACAACAATTGTGTCCTCAGCATAGAATTTAGAGCCGATGCTTAATGATTTATTTTCTGCACGGAACTTATATGTACCTGCAGCAGGCAATGTTTTATTATTAAGAGAAAGCTTAAATTCCGCTGCGCCGAGCAAATCAATGTTTAACGGAAGTCTGACTGTTTTGCCGTTATTCAGAATCTGTCTTTCGCGCAAAGCGTGTCCGTTGACTGTATCTTTTGTTGTAGCCGCAAATCCGCTAGGAAGGGTAAATTCCATAACGCCTAAGCTCAGGATCGTGTTCGGACGGTACGTCAATTCGATATCAGAAAATGACCATTCCTGCTGGCTGGCACCTGTATATTTTGCAAATAAGGTAGCTGTTGCTTTCGTGGACATTTCCGGCTCGTGAACGGTTGAGCCTGACTCAGCGGCGAATGACGCTGTCGGCAGAGAAAGAAGCAAAACCAGGCCGAATAAACTTGCCATGACAGTTGAGAAAAACTTGTGTTTCATTTTTATAAATCCCCCTAAAAAAAATTTGCTGGTTGTTCTTAAAAAAGAACGACCATACCTATAAAAATTTACCATCAATTTTAATGGAAGTAAATGGGGTTATGTTCCTATATTTTCTCAAAAATAATCAAATCACGACAAAAAACGCCTGAATCAAAATCAGGCGTTTTTTTCGTCCGTTTCTATCGGAATAAATTTAAAAATCTCCCCGCTCTGAACCGAGTCGGCGAGCCGCTTCAGCCAATGATAATAAGCTTTCGAGCTTTCAAGCTGATCATATAACTGCCGCGCTTCTTCCTGTAATTCCGCGCTGCCTTCCTCGGCCAGCAAAACGGACTGCAAATCCGCCTGAGCCTGTACGATGGCGGACAAATTCACCTGAACTTCACGGTCCCATTTCGGCGGAAAGAAATTCGTGAAAAACGTAAAGAAATCCTTTTCCGCTACAAATGTATGCTTCCGTGTGCCGCGGTGAAAGGTTTTTTTGACCACATTTAAATCCTGCAGCTTTTTAACGCCCGTGCTCATACTCGGTTTGCTCATCTGCAGCTCCTCACGCATTTCGTCAAGCGTCATTTCATCCCTCATATACATTGTTCCGTATAAAATCCCGACACTCCGTGTGATTCCGTAAAGATCCATCGTCTCTGCAATGGAATCAATGACAAGATCCCTGGCTTGTTCTATAGCTGCGAATTCTGGATTCTCATCCATACTGTCCCTCTTTTCCTCTTGAAGTTTAAATTTGTTAAGTCATTTCTTTATGTTCTTAATCTTAACGAATCATGACAAAATGTCAAAATCTAAACGGACTGACCGGGTTTTGACAGGCAAAAAAACATGTGTTAAATTAACATTGTTAAAAACATTAAATTTTTATTTAACAAACTTACTTCTCGGTAAGGAGGACTCTTATGAGCAAAACGCTTTATATCGGCGGCGAATGGATCAGTGCAGAAAAAAAACAGACCCGCCGCATCATTAATCCATTTAATCAAGAAGAAATTGCAACGGTATGCGAAGGAGACCGGAATGATGCGGTGAAAGCCATCGCCGCAGCCAGAAAAGCATTTGATGAAGGGGAATGGCCGGTGCTTTCCGGGCTCGAGCGCGGACAATTTGTTCTGAAAATTGCGGAATTAATCAGACGCGATCTGAACGAATTAGCTGAGCTGGAATCGCTTGATACAGGAAAAACGATTGAAGAAAGTAAAGCCGATATGGATGATATCGCAAATGTATTTCAATATTATGCCGGTTTGGCGGATAAAGACGGAGGCGAAGTCATTTCATCTCCGATTCCCGATTCCGTAAGTAAAATCGTCAGAGAGCCAATTGGCGTATGCGGACAAATTACGCCGTGGAACTATCCGCTCCTTCAGGCGAGCTGGAAAATCGCTCCCGCTCTTGCGGCCGGAAACACGATCGTTTTAAAGCCGAGCGAGATTACTCCGCTTACAACCATTAAAGTCTTTCAATTAATAGAAGAAGCCGGTATTCCGAAAGGGGCCGCCAATCTCGTGCTGGGGCCGGGCGCCTCTGTCGGCGATGAGCTGGCGAGAAACCTCGACGTCGATTTGGTCTCTTTTACGGGCGGAATTGAAACAGGCAAAAAAATCATGCAGGCGGCAAGCGGCAACGTGAAAAAGATTGCCCTGGAGCTTGGCGGCAAAAATCCGAATATCGTATTTCAAGATGCAGATCTCGAAACAGCTGCAGATCAAGCGCTGAACGCCGTGTTTTTCCATGCCGGTCAAGTTTGTTCGGCCGGGTCACGTCTTTTGGTGGACGAAGCCATTCATGATGAATTTTTAGCCGAGCTGATCAAGCGCACGAAACGCATCAAATTAGGAAACGGTTTTCATGAAGATACGGAAAGCGGTCCGCTGATTTCCGCCGAGCATCGGGCCAAAGTCGAAAAATACGTAGAAATCGGTATCGAAGAAGGGGCAAAACTGGAAACAGGCGGCAAACGTCCTGATGATCCCGCCCTTCAAAACGGTTTCTTCTATGAACCTACTATTTTCTCAAACTGCAAGTCTGATATGCGAATAGTCCAAGAGGAAATCTTCGGCCCCGTTTTAACAGTCGAGTCATTCTCTTCAGAAGAAGAAGTGATCAGACTTGCCAACGATACCATTTACGGGCTGGCCGGAGCGGTATGGTCAAAGGATATTGAAAAATGCGAACGCGTAGCCGCCAAACTGCGGATGGGAACGGTATGGATCAATGATTTCCACCCGTATTTCGCGCAAGCGCCATGGGGCGGGTACAAACAATCGGGCTTCGGCCGCGAACTCGGCAAAATCGGCCTGGAAGAATACACGGAAATCAAACATATTTACCGCAATACGAAACCTGCGGCTGTGAACTGGTTTCAAGCATAATTAGGAGGAGATACAATATGACATTAAATATGAAAGTAGAAAGCATGCATAAATTCCATACATTCGAAATCCCGACAGTCATTAAACACGGAATCGGCGCGATTCAGCACGCGGGAAGTGAAGTCAGAGCGCTTGGCGTCACAAAAGCGCTGCTCGTAACAGACCCGGGAATTTATAACGCGGGAGTGGCAAACCCGGTCATTGAATCTTTGCAGGAAGCGGGCATCGAAGTCGTCCTGTTTAACAAAGTGGAGCCGAACCCGCCTGTACGTCTTGTAAACGAAGGATCAGAACTGTATAAAAAAGAAAACTGCAACGGTCTAGTGGCTGTCGGCGGCGGAAGCTCCATGGATACGGCGAAAGCGATCGGGGTAGAAGCGACACACGAAGGAAGCGTGCTTGATTATGAAGCCGCGGAAGGCAAAAAGCCGCTGGAAAACCGCATTCCTCCGCTGACAACGATCCCGACGACTGCGGGAACAGGTTCAGAGGTCACACAATGGGCGGTCATTACAGATGAGGAAAGAGAATTTAAATTCAATACGGGCGGACCGCTAATCGCCGCGCATTTAACGGTTATTGACCCTGAGCTGCACACGTCCATGCCTCCGCATGTGACGGCCATGACAGGTATTGACGCACTTGCGCACGCCATCGAGTGCTATACGATGAAATTCGCGCAGCCGATCACTGATGCCGTCGCTTTAATGGCCATTGAATATGCGGCGCATTATATTAAGCGCGCGTTTGCGGACGGAGAGGATTTGGAAGCAAGATACGGCATGGCGCAGGCGGCGATGCTTGCCGGCCTTTCATACGGCAGTGAATCAGCAGGCGCGGCGCATGCGATGAGCCAGACGCTCGGCGGCATCATCCCTGTCGCTCACGGACAATGCGTCGCAGCTATGATGGGACCGGTAATGGAATACAACTGGAAAGGCTATCCGGAAAAATTCGCCCGCATCGCCAAAGCATTCGGAATCGATACAAGCAACATGACAACCGAAGAAGCGGCCAAAGCGTCCGTCAACTGGATGTATGATCTTGTAAAAGATTTAGAGGTGCCGAGTTTAGAAGAACAAGGTGTGTCTCCGGACATGATTGAACGTTTATCAAAAGAAGCCATGAAAGATCCGCAAACATTCGGAAATCCAAGAGATTTGAATGAGAAAGCATACAACTGGATTTACAAACGCTGCTTTGACTTAACGCCGAAAACGGTATAATAAATGAACCCCGCTCCTTTACAGAGTGGGGTTTTTTAAGGATAATGTCAAGAAAAAGGCGGTGGTGGCTGATGTGGAAACGCATAACAGCAAAGACGGAAGGCGTATATATAGCGGATACCGAACAATTTGTTACCAAAAAGATGGACAAGCTTCGCGCGGAATACGGCGGGTTTCCCGGTGACCTGCATTTCGGACTGACAAAAAAGGCCGGCGCGCGTGAGCCGATGTATGAAAGAGGAACAGAAATTTTTAACCGGAGACAAATTTCAATCGTGTCCATAGAGGAATGTGATGACATTGCGGAGAAGATGGGGATTTCTCATATCTTTCCCGAATGGCTCGGCGCTAACATCGCAATCAGCGGTTTTTCTGCGCTGACGCCGCTTAAAGAAGGAAGCAGAATGATTTTTCCAAGCGGTGCGTCTCTGTTGTGCGAGGGAGAAAATGATCCGTGCATTCAGCCGGGAGAAGTCATTCAATCCTTTTATCCGGATCAGCCAAAACTCGCCGCGGCGTTTGTGAGGCACGCGATGGGCAGAAGAGGAATTGTCTGTATTGTTGAACGCCCGGGTGATATATGCACGGGCGATGCGGTCACCATCCATTCCTATGAACCGAAACGCGCCAAGAAAAAAATTGAGAAGGTCTGACTCAGACCTTCTCGATTTTTTGTTTGATTTCTTCTATTTGATCGATGTGACGCTTTTCATGATGGCCGATAAAATCAATCCACTGGCGGATCGTCAGTTCTTGAAAAACGGGATGCGGAAGCACACGTTCAAAATCTTCCTCGTTTAATGATGAAATAACTGCGGTCAGCTGCTGTCTTGCCGTATCTAATTCTTGTTTTGCTTCAATGACTGAGATTCGGTTTTGCTCAGGTTCGAGGTGTGACGGCGCCGGCCGTTTATTTGATCTGTCCTCTATAAACTCCATCGGTTTGTCTTCGATTTTTTTAAACGGTGCGTCTTTTGCCTGCTTTGATAAAAGGGTCTGCGCTGTTTCGTCAATTTTCTTTAAATGGTCAAGGACTTCCCGCACGCTCCACTCATCAGCCGCGGGCTTTCGGTTGAATTCCTCATCAGAGAGCCCTTTCAGTACTTCCCAGGTCTGCTGTCTGGCTTCATTAAAAATGCTCATCCTATCTCCTCCTTTAGAGTAAACATATCATATCCGGATTGGATAATCATGTAATCAGCCTTCCTTATCAGAAAATTGAAACCATTTACCTTTACATCCGTATATAAAGTAACACTCCGACACCTCAGCCGAAAGGAGGATAGAATGTGGACATATTTCATCTGCCGTTTGAAACGGTCTATCTTTACACATTGATTATTTCGGGAAGTCTCACGCTTTTGATTCTGTTTTTTCAAGATGTGTTTCACGGCCTCTCAGAAGCCATTCCTGTTTCATTTTTAAACCCTGCATTGATTCTATCTTTTTTAACAATCTTTTCAGCCTCAGGTTATATCGGCGAAATCGCCGCTCCGCTATCAAGTCCTGTCATTGCGTTGCTTTCATTTGTTCTTTCGGTTCTTTTGGTCAGCCTGCTTCACTTCTTCGTCCTTGCCCCGCTTTCATCAGCGGAAGAATCGCTCGCATATCGGGAGACGGATTTAAAGGGCAGGGTCGGCAGGGTCATTACTTCTGTCCCGAAAGACGGCTATGGGGAAGTGATCATAGAGGGAATAGGGGGCGCCATTTCTAAATCAGCCGTCAGCTTTGATCAAGAACAGATCAGGTACGGAACGGCCGTATTAGTGATTGACGTGAAAGACGGAGTGCTTTTTGTGACGCCGCATGAACCAATCTGATATCTAAGGGGGAACTGTTATGACTATGCCGATTATCATTGTTATCGGAATCGTATTCTTTTTACTCATCGCACTTATTGCTGTATTTATTACGAAGTACCGGACAGCGGGGCCGGACGAAGCCCTTATCGTGACCGGAAGTTATTTGGGAAATAAGAACGTCCACATTGATGAAGGCGGAAATCGTCTGAAAATCGTCCGGGGCGGGGGAACGTTCGTGCTCCCGGTATTCCAGCAGGCAGAACCTCTCAGTTTACTGTCAAGCAAACTTGATGTCTCTACACCTGAAGTCTATACAGAGCAAGGGGTGCCGGTGATGGCCGACGGAACCGCCATTATTAAAATCGGAGGCTCCATCGGTGAAATCGCCACAGCAGCTGAACAATTTTTGGGGAAATCCAAGGACGACCGTGAGCAGGAGGCGCGGGAAGTGCTGGAAGGCCATCTGCGCTCCATCCTCGGCTCCATGACCGTTGAAGAGATTTATAAAAACAGGGAAAAGTTTTCTCAGGAAGTCCAGCGGGTCGCGTCTCAGGATCTTGCTAAAATGGGGCTGATGATCGTTTCTTTTACGATTAAAGACGTCCGGGATAAAAACGGCTATCTTGAATCATTAGGCAAGCCGAGAATCGCCCAAGTCAAGCGGGATGCGGACATTGCCACGGCAGAAGCGGATAAAGAGACGAGGATTAAACGCGCGGCCGCTGATAAAGACGCAAAAAAATCAGAGCTGGAGCGGGCGACGGAAATAGCTGAAGCGGAAAAAATCAATCAGCTGAAAATGGCGGAATACAGAAGAGAGCAGGATACAGCAAAAGCCAATGCCGACCAGGCATATGATCTTGAAACCGCAAAAGCGCGCCAGCAGGTGACAGAGCAGGAAATGCAAATTAAAATTATTGAGCGGCAAAAGCAGATTGAATTGGAGGAAAAAGAAATTCTGCGCCGTGAGCGCCAATATGACTCTGAAGTGAAGAAAAAAGCCGATGCTGACCGTTACTCGGTGGAACAAGCGGCCGCGGCCGCAAAAGCGAAGCAGCTCGCCGAAGCCGATGCCGAGCAGTACAGCATCGAAGCAATGGCCAAGGCGGAAGCGGAACGCGTGAGAATTGACGGTCTTGCTAAAGCGGAGGCTGAAAAGGCGAGAGGAGAAACCGAAGCGGAAGTCATCCGCCTGAAAGGTCTCGCAGAAGCGGAAGCTAAAGAAAAAATCGCCGACGCATTCGAAAAATACGGGCAGGCTGCAATCCTTGATATGATTGTGAAAATGCTGCCTGAATACGCAAAACAAGTCTCAGCGCCTCTTTCAAACATTGATAAAATTACCGTCGTGGATACGGGAGGAAGCGGTGAAAACGGCGGGGCCAATAAAGTCACAGGCTACGCAACCAATTTAATGGCCGGTCTCCAGGAAAGCTTAAAAGCATCTTCCGGAATCAATGTAAAAGAGCTGATTGAGAATTTTTCAGGCAAAGGAAACATAAAACAAAGCATAAATGAACTTACAAAAGAACTGAGTGATTCTAACGAACGGCACAGCCCGGAATAAAAAAACAGCAGGCGTAAACCGCCTGCTGTTTCAGTTCGTCCGCTTAGCTTCAAGAAGCCGCGGCGCAGTTATGAATAATAAGATAAGGACAATGGCCGAAAGGATAAAAGAAGGAATCATGTAAGTCGCGTTATAGACGGATGAATAAATCCAGACCGGCGTACCCTTCGGAGCATAGCTTCCGAAAAAGACCGCTCCGGAGACCACATGCGCCGCATACCGCAGCACACTGCCGATGAAAACACCGCCTATAACATACATCGTTAAAGCGCCTCTTTTTTTATTCAATGCCGATGCTCGTACACCGGAAGCGAACAAGCCGCTGAAACCGAGAACTGCAAATGCCGCGATGTAATCAAGAAATAGCTGCACCGGGTGCTGCAAAAACAAATTGCCGATGGCGATCTGGACAATCCCTGTTAAAAAGCCTGTCGTAAGCCCGGCCTTCACTCCCCAGCGGAATGAAATCAAAAAAATCGGAATCATCATAATAGAGACCGAACCGCCTTGGGGCATCCGGAGAAACATGCCTGAGACAATGTCCAGAATGACAGCCGCCCCGGTCATAATCGCTATTTCAATTAAGCGCACAAGCTGTGTTGAATGATTCATAGTTTTCCCCCTGGTCAGACAACCGTATCAAGGATAAACAAAAAAGCAGCGCGGGGAAGGATGGGAAAAGGTCCGCGCGCTGCTTACATAAACTGCAAATCATTTGGCTTTGCCACATCCCTACGCCAGCGTTAACTAACAGGTTCAAAGGGTCAGAACAAAACGTTCACTCTCAGCTTTAATGCTCCCCTTGTGGTCATCAAGTATTTAGTTCAATCTTACTATACAAGAAAATAGGCCAAACCACAAGACAGCTTATCTTTCTATAGAAGAGAAACTGAAATAAGTATGAAAGAAAATAACTAATGATTTTTTTAAAAAAACTATTGTCATATTTTCAAAAGGGTGTTATATTATTAAACGTCGCTGATGAACAGCAGACAACAACGAAAAGCTTCGGAAACAACTTGAAAAAAGTTGTTGACATAAAAGAAGCTGAGTGGTAAGATAATAAAGCTGCTTCAACAAGCGGTCATGATCTTTGAAA